>DAIOUV010000059.1:0-19300 GCA_036759345.1 Acidobacteriota bacterium
TCTTGCCCGAACTCAACGACACGACCGCCGAGATGAGCTTGCCATCCTTAGCGATGACCGCCTGAACGACGGTCTTCTTGCCGACCTCCGGAATCTGCGACGCCGCCGGCGTCTTCCACGCTTTCGCGACCCTGTCGAACGTCTTCTTCTGATAGGCGGTGTCCGTCAGGTTGCTCTGGAAGTAGGCGTTCAAGGAGGGCCGCCCCACTGCGAGGGCCGAGCCCGCCGTGAAGGCTACGAGGAGGATCGCGAACACGCGCTTCATGCCCATTCCTTCCCACCCACGATAGTCCAACCGCGAACGCGAAAACCCCAGACACAAACAAAACGGCCGGCTCGGGGAGCCGGCCGCGACCGATCGAAGAGCTCGTGAGCCGCTGGAGGTTACTTGCCGTTGAGACCCAGGTTGCTGCCCACGCCGGTCACGAAATCCCAACCGGTGACAGCGGTGAAGCTACCCGCGGTCCCGCTGGTGATGTCGCGGAAATCGTTCGCATTGCCCAGATTGCCGTAGATCGTCGTCAGCTCGGCATTGCTGCTCGCGGCCCCGTGGCCGGCCGAGTTGACGATGCCGGCCAGGGACGGAGAGGAGACGCTCGTGCCGCCGAAGACGAGCCATCCGCTCGCGCCCTGGCAACGCGTGCTGTCGTAGACGGACACGCCGCTGTTCGGATCGGCATCGAACGAGAAGTCCGGCACGCTTCGCGTGCCCCCGACGCCGACGACGCCGCTCTGGTACGAAGGCAGCGGCTCGTATTTGCTCGGCCCGCCGCCGCTTCCGCTCCAGCCGGTCTCGCTGACGAATTTGCCACTCATGTCGCGGTTAATCGTCGTGCCGCCCGCCGAGACAACGTTGGGCGAGGTTCCGGGATAGATCGTCGTTCCGCCCGTGTCGCCGCTCGACGCAAAGTAAACGACGTCCGACTGCTGCAGATGCAGAGAATCGTTGCTGGCCTCGCCCGAGAACTCACTACCGCCCCAGCTCATGGAGACCTGCGTGACACCGGGCAAGGCCTTCGCGACATCCACGGCCTGGAAGAGATCGGCGAAGCTGTTGCTCTTGGCTTCGACGAGGACGATCTTGGCGCCGGGTGCCATGGCGTGGGCCCACTCGATGTCGAGCGCCGCCTCCTGCGCCCAGCCGCAGTTGCTCCGCTTCCCCAAGGTGATCACCTGGAAGTTGGCCGTGGTGGCCGTGAGAAGTCCGAACTGAGTCGAAAAGACGTTGAAGTCGTTTTCTGCGGTCGCGTAATGGAACGCGTCCACGATCGCGATCGTGCCGGACCCGCCAAGCGAGGGAATGTTGTAGACGGCCTGGATCGACGCCGGCGTTTCACCCGCCGGCGCCGTGCCGACGAACTGCGGGTCGAACTTGATCAGATGGTTCGTATGCGCGCGCACGCCCACGTCTTCGGCGTGCTCGAGGCTGGAATCGGGGATTAGGACGGCGGCGTGCTCCGCTCCCTGGCCCTGTCCCGGCTGGCCCAGAAGCGGGCATGTGACGAGGAGAAGAAACGCGACGATCGTGAGGTTGCGGGCGCCTTTCATGAGGCCTCCATTTCTTCGGTCGATGGGCGGAAGCATAACGAGGAGTGCGGAAGAGGCGCAAGCACATTTCGGCGGGCGCCGCTGCTAACCTTGCGCATGTTCGTTAGAGGTACTTTCTCCCAACCGAACGTTCGCTTTCTTTTCATCATGATTGCGCTGGCCTTTGCGCACAGCCTCGGCGCGGAGCGTCCGCAGATCCCGATTCCTCCCGATCTCCTCACGCAGGCGGAGCTGACGGGCTTCCGGAAAACGGAGACGTACGACGAGGTCCTCGCGTTCCTGACGCGACTCCAGCGGCTGTCGCCGTATCTCCGGCTGTCGTTCATCGGCCCGAGCGAGGAAGGGCGGCGCATTCCGGTCGTCGTGGCTTCGAAGGAGAAGCTGTTCGAACCCGCCGACCGCTTCAAGAGCCCAAAGCCCGTCGTCCTCGTCGTCAACTCGATCCACGCGGGTGAAGTGGACGGCACCGATGCGACCCTGCGGCTCCTGCGCGACATCGCGCTCACGAACCGGCTCGACCTCCTCGACGGCGTCACCCTCGTGACCGTCGTCGTCTACAACGTGGATGGGCACGCGCGGGTCTCGGCGTACAACCGCCCGAACCAGAACGGCCCGGAGGAAATGGGGTTCCGCACGAACGCGCGCGGCCTCGACCTGAACCGCGACTTCGTGAAAGCCGACGCACGGGAGACGCGGGCACTCCTCGCGCTCGCGGACGCGTGGAAGCCCGACCTCTTCGTGGACGACCACGTGACGGACGGCGCCGACTTCCAGGCCGTCCTCACGGTCTCGTACGCGAACGAGCCGGTCACCCCGAAACCGATCGGGGACTGGCTGAAGGCCGTCGTCCCGAAGGCGCTCTCCGATGTCGAGAGGGAGGGCCTGGCTACGGGTGGCGCCTACGTCGACTTCCTCGACGCGCGCGATCCGATGAAGGGATTCGACTCGTCCATCTTCTCGCCCCGGTATTCCACGGGCTATTTCCCCCTCCGCAACGTCCCGTCCATCCTCGTCGAGACGCACGCGCTCAAGCCCTTCGGGGATCGCGTTCGGGCGAACGAGCTGTTCCTGCGCGCGCTCCTCGAGCGCACAGGCCGCGCGGCGAAGGAGCTTCTCGTCGCGCGCGAGACGGCGCGCTCCGCAGCCCGCGGGATGCCCGTCGGGTCGCTCGTCGTCGTCGCCGCCGAGGGGGACCCGGCGCGGCCCGAGAGCATCACGTTCCCGACCTACGAATGGAGCGAGGCCGTCTCGCCCGTGACGGGCCGGCCCGTCGTGCGCTATGACGCGTCGCGCCGCAAGACGATCCGCATCCAGAGCCTCGAGCACGCCAGGCCCACGGTCACCGTCCCGCGCCCAGCCGCGTATCTGATTCCCGCGGGCTTCTCAAACGTGGAAGAGCGCCTGAAGGCGCATGGCATCCGGTACGAAAGGCTGCCCGGTGCCCGCACCCTCGCCGTCGGGACGTACCGGGCCTCGGCACCCGTCTTCGGCAGGGCTTCTTATCAGGGCCGCGTGCGCGTCGACGCCACGATCACGCGCGCCATCGAGACCCGCACGCTCGCGGCCGGCTCGCTCTACGTGCCGCTCGATACCGAGCTCGCGAACGTCGCGATCGCGCTTCTCGAGCCGGAGAGCCCGGACTCTCTCTTCGCGTGGGGCGAGCTCTCCTCGTGCCTCGAGGAGAAGGAGTACATGGACACGCGGGTGCTCGATCCGCTGGCCGAGCAGATGCTCGCGAAGGATCCGAAACTGAAGGCGGAGTGGGAGCAGAGGCTCCTGGACCCGAAGTTCGCGAGCGACCCCCGGGCGCGTCACCGCTTCTTCTACAAGAAAACGCCGTTCTTCGACGAGACCGTCGGACTCGTGCCCGTCTTCCGACTGGACGCGCCTCTCAGCGTTTCCCGGGCGCCAGACGGGGCGGCCTCGGGCGCCGGACCAGGATGAGGCGCGCCGGGCGCCCGGCGCGCTCGCAGGCGGCGCAGAGGCGCGCGCGCCCGAAGGGCCTGCGCCGCGTCCATTCAGCCGTGCATCCCGGGCAGCGGTAGGCGTATCGCGCGTTCGCCTCGCGCACGCGGCGCAGGCGCTCGGTCTCCGGCGCGGTCCGGCGCGCCACCCCGAGCTTCTTCGCGAGCGACCAGAAACGCGGGGAATGGCCCTCGGCGACGCCCCACTGCGCGAAGCAGATGGCGTGCGCGGTCTCGTGGAGAAGCGTCTGGAGACGGTCTTCCCGGGACATGTGGCTCGAGACCCTTATCACGTGGGGCGGGCCATACGTGATGACGCCTCCGGTCGCGCGCCGCGCCGAGAGCACAACGCGCGCCGGGGGAAGCTTCCACTCGGCGGCGAGGAAGTCGTAGCGGGCCTGCAGGGCCGACTGCGCAGCGAAGGTCTCGGCGGGAGACGGCGGCTCTTCGAGAAAGAGGTCGAGCTGCCTGAGACGCGACCCGAACGCGCTCATGGGGACGCCTCCACCGGAACGCCCATTCTCACGCGCCCCACATCGCGTCGCGATGCGGAGCGAGCGGCTTCTGAAGGATGAGAGCGACGGCGACGGCGGCCAGGACCGCCGCGAGGAGCTCGAGGAGGGGAACGGGTCGGCCGTGGAAGCTCACCGGAAGGGCGCCCTTCACGAGCCAGATCGCCGCGAGGGCGGCGCCGCCGGGCCACGTCGCGCCCGTTCCGAGCGCGAGCCAGGCGAGGCCGAGCCCGAGCGCGAAGGCCACGAGGTACGCGTGCGCGATCGCGAGGGCGGGCGGGGCCTCGAAACGGGGCGCCAGGTACAGGCGGAACGCGGCAATCGGAATCGCGCCGAGGGCCGCGACGACGGGCGCCGCCATCCCCGCCGGCAGCTTCTTCCGGAGCCAGCCGTAGAAAGTCCCGCGCACGATCCGTTCGAAGAGGAAGGCGCCCAGAACCGCGACCGGAGCGAACCAGAGGAGGCGCCGCGTGTCCACGTCGTGAGAGAACGAGAGGTAGTGCAGGGACCGGGCGGCGGGAAGGTACGCGAGCGACACGAGGAAGAGAGCCGCGGCCGCCCCGGCCGCGAGAGTCGCCTCGACTCCCGATTTCACGAAACACATGGTAGCAGGAACTACACTCGCTGCACCATGAGTCAAGCTCCCGTTCCGCGCGTCGCCTTCATCGGACTCGGCACTATGGGTCAGGGCATGGCCCGAAATCTCGCGAAGGCCGGCTTCCCGCTCACCGTCGCCACGCACACCCCCGGGAAGGCCGACGGGTTCGCCCGCGCGCTCGCGGCGGAAGGCCGCGACGTGCGCGCGGCATCCACTCCCGCGGCCGCGGCCGAAGGGGCGGACGTCGTCGTGTCGTGCGTCCCTGATGCCCCCGAGGTCGAGTCGGTCCATCTCGGAGCCTCTGGCACGGCCGCCGGCGCGCGCCGCGGCGCGATCGTGATCGACTGCTCGACCATCGCCCCCGAAGCGGCCCGGAAGATCGCCGCGAGGCTCCTCGAGAAGGGCATCGACTTCCTCGACGCGCCCGTCTCGGGCGGGCAGAAAGGGGCGATCGAGGGCACGCTCACGTTCTTCATCGGCGGAGACGCGGCGGTGCTCGAGAGGGCGCGCCCCGTCTTCGCCGCCATGGGCCGCCGCTTGACGCCGCTCGGGCCCTCGGGCTCCGGCCAGCTCGGCAAGGCGGCGAACCAGATTCTCGTCGCGAACAACCTCATGGGCGTTTCCGAGGCTCTCGCGTTCGCCGCGCGGACCGGACTTCCGCTGGCTCAGCTTCACGAAGCGCTCACCGCGGGCGCCGCGAACTCGTGGGCGCTCGAGGTTCTCGGAAAGAAGATGATCGACCGCGACTTCAAGCCCGCCTTCGCCGTGAAGCACCAGCAGAAGGACCTCGCGATCGTCCTCGCCACCGCCCGCGCGCGCGGCCTGCCGCTGCCCGGCACGGCGCTCGTCCACCAGCTCCTGACCGCGCTCGAAGCCCGGGGCCGCGGGGAGGACGGCACACAGGCCCTCCTCACGGTCTACGAGGAGCTGTCGAACCCGCGTTAAAATCGCCTCAACGAGGACGCACCAGTACAAGCTGGCCAAGACGATGAAGGTGACGTTCGAAATCTGGAAGAAGTCGTAACGCGGGTCAGGCACAGGCGCTGTCGCGCCGGGCGCGCACGGCGCCCTGCTGGGCGCGCCACTCGGCGCGGCGGCGGCGATAGTCCTGGTCCGCCTGGCGCGCGAGGATGCGGCGGTAGTCAGCCTTCAGCTCCGCCAGTTCGGCTGCCGATTCCATGATTTCCTCGTTCGCCTTCCCGGCCCCGAAGGATCTCTTCTTCTCATCAAGACGAAATTCGGGCGAAAAAGTTTCAGGCAGAACGCCTATCGAGGGGCCTCATGGTTCAAGGCCTTGCCGCGATTCCGGAATGCGGCTGCCCTCTCCTTCTCGCCGAGTGAATCGAGGGTGCTCGCGGCCAGGAGGTAGCTTCTCGGCGAGGGGTTCGCGCGGACCATCTCGTTCAGCTGTTTGTCGAGGCCCGGCCGGTCTCTTTTCATGAAGCGGATCACGGCCAGGCTCGCATACGCCTGTGCATGGGCGGGAAACGCCGCGATCTCCGCTCGGAAGGCCATTTCCGCGTCCTCCAGTCGATCCATGCGGGCAAGGGCATCGCCGCGAAGAAACTCGAGGTTGTAGATCGCCCCCAGCCGCTTCTCCCTGGCGGCCGCCTGCGCCTTCTCGACCACGCGGAGCGCTTCGGCAGGCTTGCCTGCGCGCAATTTGACCTCGGCCAAGACCAGAATCGCGGAGGGTTGAGGATTGCGCGACGCCGCTGCTGATACCGCCTCGCTCTCGGCGGCAGCGAGGTCTCCACGCGCCAGCGCGATACCGACGAGAAGTTCGCGAGCCTTGGAGGGAACCGTCGCCAGCGAGACCCTTGCGAGCCGCTCCGCCTCGTCAAAACGCTGTCGTCGGAGTTCGACGAACCCAAGCGCTACAGAGATGTCGGGGAGGAACACCGGCGAGCGATCGAGAGCCTGGCGGTACGCGGCCGCGGCTTCCTCGTCCAGACCGGATTCCGACAGGAGCTCGCCGAGCTTGACCCAGGCGTCGAACATCCCCGGGTTCTCCCTCACGCTCGAGCGCAGCACCTCGATCGCCTGGGGGACCCGTCCTTCCGCGCCGAGATGCCAGGCTTCCTCCATCCGCCGCAGAGCCGGGAGATTGTCGGCGGGGTTCGGCAGGTCACCCTTGCCGCTGTCGCGCAAGGTCCCGAGGTATCCCAGCGACGAAAGGCGCCGCATGGTCTCCTGGTCCACGGGCGCCGGTTTTTCGCTCCCTCTCGGGAAGCGGTACAACTCCCTCGCGAGACGGGAAACGGTGGCCGGATCACTCTTGGCCAGGTCGTGCTCCTCGCGAGGATCCACCACCGTGTCATACAGCTCGGGACGGGGCCCGTGAATATAGTGGTATCTGGCGTCCACGACACTGCGAAGATCGCTCCACCCGAGCTGGAGACGCGGGAAGAGCGTCTCACCGTAGATCACGCGGCCAGCCGCCCCCTTCGCGCCGGCTGCGAAAAGCGACGTCCCGCTCACCTCCTTGGGCAGCGGAAGGCCGAGCGCCGCAGTGACGGTCGGAAAGATGTCCGAGAGCTGGACGGGAGCCGCCACGCGGCTTCCTGCCCCGGAGTTGGCTGGGAGCTTGACGAGGAGCGGCACCCGGATCGCCTCGCGATACAGGAAGATAGAGTGTTGCTGCTCGCCATGTTCCCCGAGACCCTCGCCGTGGTCGGAGGTCACGATCACGATGGCCCTGTCGTACACCCCGAGCTTCTTCAAGGTGTCGAGGAATGCCCCCACGATGGCGTCGGAAGTCGCCACCTCGCCGTCGTATGTGGCACCGTACTGGCTCCTGAAGGGCTCCGGGGGGTCGTAGGGGACGTGAGGTTCGTAGATGTGGAACAGGAAGAAGAACGGCTTACCGGCGTGCTCGCCGATCCAGGCCTCTGCGAACGCCGCCGTCTTGTCGCCAGACCGCTGGTAGTTGACCGACTGAACCCCCGGGGTCGTGCCGAATGAGTCCTCGTAGAAGTCGAAGAGAGCGCCCAGGCCGGTTTCGAAGCGCAACACGTAGGAGGAGACCGCGGCCCCGGTCGCATAGCCACGCTGTTTGAGCAGGCGAGGAAGGCTCATGTGGGCCTCGCCGTCGAAGACGAATCCGATGTTGTTCCTGACTCCGTGCTCGGGCGGGAGCGTGCCTGTCAGCATCGTCGTGTGCGCGGGGAGCGTCATGGGGCAGGGCGAGTACGCGTTCTCGAACAGCCATGCGTCCTTCGCGAAGCGGTCGAGAAAAGGGGTTTGGATCTTCGTATACCCGTACAGCGGAAGGCGGTCGGCGCGCAGCGTGTCGATCGAGATCAGGATGACCGGCGCATCGGAAAACGTGAGATGGGCATGATCCCGCGAGCATGAGCCTAGGAGGAGACCGGAGAGCGCCGCCGCAGCAAGGTTCGCTCGGGTGACTCTTCTCACTTGCCGAACCGCGGGTGCTTTCTGGCCCCTTCGGACCTGTAGCGCAAGGCGCCAGCCGTGTCGCCCAGGATCGTCAGGGTCCGGACGGCCAGGGCGTAGGCCTGAGGAGACCCGTTCGTCCGGACCATGTCGTCGATGGTCTTCTTCGCCTCGGGGACCCTGTTCTGCGAGGCACGCGCCATCGCGAGCGCCGGCCACGCGTCGACGTACCAAGGGAAGTTCCTGACCTCCTCTGCGAACTCGACCTCGGCTTCCGGCAGACGGTTCATGCGCGCAAGGACGTTCCCCCGCAGGAAATGGAACCCGGCGAGGTCCGCCAGTCCCCGCTCTCCCGCCAACGCCTTGACCTGTTCCGTGATCTCCAGCGCTTTTCCGAGATTTCCTCGCCGGGCTTCGATATCGGCGAGAACGACATAGGAGCGCTTCCTCGACCTCCTGGATTCGATCGATTGTCGCGCCTCGGCTTCGGCCCGGACGAGATCGTTCTTCGCGAGGTAGGCACGGGCCTTGACCTCGTGCCCGCCGGTGTCTCCCCTGGAGACGGCGAGATCCGCGTCCTCGAGCGCCTCGTCGAAACGGCCGATCTGCATGCAGACGTTCGCGGCGGAGAGGAGGTAGTTCGTGCGGTCGGGGGGCGAGAGCTCCACCATCTTTCGGATCGCCTCGAGAGCTTTCTCCGGCCGTCCGGTCTGGACCAGCCCCTGCGCGTAGGATTCCCACGCGTCGACGATTCGCGGGTTCCTCGCCAGGAGCTTCTCGAAGGTCTCCGTGCTCTCACGGAACCGTCCCGCCGCCGCGAGTCCCAACCCTTCCTTCAAGAGCTGCAGCGTCGCGATCTCGTCCTTGGGGTCCGGCGCCGGGCCGCCCGTCGGGGAGGACGTCATCGAGAGATACCCGAGAGACGCGAGCTTTTTCGCATGCTCCGGGTCGACGGCCTGGGGAGCCTTGAACGCGGTGATTCTCCTTTCCAGATCGACCTTCATCGACCGGAGGGGATCGGGCTTCCCGTCCACCAAGTTGCGTCTCTGGCCCGGATCCTTCTCGAGGTCGTAGAGCTCGGGCCGGGGCGCCTCGATGTACTGCCAGCGCGCGTCCACGAGCGACCGGAGCTCACTCCACCCGAACCGGATCCGCGGGAAGAAGGTCTCGGCGAGGATGCGGCGCTCGGGGGGCTTCGCGCCGGAAGCGAGCTCGACGATCGAGAGCGTCTCGGGCGGGGGCTGGAACCCCGGAACGGCGAGGGTCTTCCCGATCGTCGTCACGACGTCGATGAGCTGGACCGGAACCGACACGCTCGTCCCCGCCAGAGCCGGCTTTGCCTCGCCGTCTCTTTTCGGAAGCTTCACGAGGAGCGGGACCTGGATGGACTCGCGGTAAAGGAACACCCCGTGCTCGCTCTCGCCATGGTCCCCGAGCCCCTCCCCGTGGTCCGAGAGGAACACGATCAACGAGCTGTCGTAGAGGCCTCTCGTCTTCAAGTGTTCGAGGAACGTGCCCACGATGGCGTCGGCAGAGGCCACCGCGCCGTCGTAGGGGTTCGGGTAGCGGCTGCGGAAGGGCTCCGGCGATTCGTAGGGGGCATGGGGCTCGTACAGGTGTAGGAAGCCGAACACCCTGGTCTGCTTCACGCCGTCCAGCCACCGGATCAGGAGGACGGCCGTCTCGTCTCCGGCCCTCCGCACGTAGCCGACGGGCTGTCCGGGCGACGAGGGCTCGATAGCGTCGTCGTAAAAGTCGAAGCCGCGCGAGATGCCGCTGTTTCCGGCCAGGACGATCGCGGACACGGCGGCTCCCGTTGTGTATCCCTGCTGCTTCAGGATCTCGGCGAGCGTCGGAACGGACGGCTCGAGACGGTATCCCCCGTTGTCGAGGACGCCGTGAATCGCCGGGAGCGTTCCCGTGAAGATGGAGGCGTGGGACGGCAGGGTGAGCGGGACTTGGCTGTAGGCCTTCTCGAAGAGGATGGCCTCCTGCCGGAAGGCCGAGAGAGCCGGCGTCTCGAGCCCGGAGTACCCGTAGAACGGCAGGTGATCCGAGCGGAGGGTGTCGACGACGATGAGGAAGAGCGGCGCACCGGGATGGGTCGGGGCGGCCTCCCGGCTGCCGGGCCCCTTCCGGGAACACGATGTGGCGAGGAGGCAGAAAAGCAGGATTCCGGCCCGGCGGGCGGCGCGCATAGTCTTCACCGTCCGTGCCCCGCCTCGGCGCGCGCGAAGCGAGCGTCCTGGGGATAGAGCCGCCGCGCCTCAGCGAGGAGGGCCTGCGCGTGCGAGGTGTTCCCGAAGCGTTCGAGGCTCCGCACGGCCATGAGGTAGGCGAAGGGGCCCGGCACCGCGCGGATCATCGCGTCGATCCGCCGGGAGGCCTCGCGCATATCCCCGCGCGACGCCGCGATGATCGCGAGCCCGGTGAACGCCTCGACGTTCTGCGGGAAGAGTTCCAGCTCCTTCCTGTACTCCGCTTCCGCGAGATCGAGCTTGTCCTGGCGCCCGAGGATCTCGGCCCGTAGAACGTGGAGGCCCATGGGGGGTGTCGTTTCAACGGCGGCCTTCGCCGCCTCATTCACTTTCTCCAGGGCTTCGGCGAGCTTCCCTTCGAGCATCGCGGCGCGAGCCAAAACCAGAAGGGCGCTGTCAACCGACGTCTTTCGCTCGAGGGCTCGCTCGGCCCAGCGTCTCGCGCCCGCCGGATCGTTCTCCGAGATGTGGATCCGGGCCAGCACCTCGGCGGCCCGCGCGTCCCCCATCTCCCACGCCACGTCCGCGTGCTTCCGGGCTTCCTCGGTCCGGCCGGCCCTGAGCGCCAGGTTCGCGACATCCACCAGATAGTTCGTGCGCCCCGGCGGAGAGAGCTGGGCCGTCCTCTTCAGGGCCGTGAGAGCTTCGTCCATCCGCCCCTGCCGCTCCAGCGCGGCGGAGAGGATTTCCCAGCCATCGATCAGACGGGGATTCGTCTTCAGGAGGCCAAGCAGGATCGGGACGGCCTCCGCGCTCTTCCCCGCCTGGTGAAGCTCGACCGCGCGCTGCAATTCGACTAGGCTGCCGATGGCCTCCTTGGGGTCCGGCAGGGGACCACCGGTCTCGGAGGCCGAGCCCGTGAGATAGCCTAGGGACTGGAGCTTCTTCGCCTGCTCGGGGTCTATCGTCGACGGAGACCTGAGCGCGGTCTTTCGCCTCTCCGTCTCGACGACCATCGAGCGGAGTTCAGGCGGCTTCCGGCCGGCCAGGTTTTCCTTCTCCGCCTGGTCCCCGGCGAGGTCATAGAACTCGGGAGTGGGTGCCTCGATGTACTGATGACGGATGGAAATGAGAGAACGGAGCTCGCTCCATCCGAGCCGGATACGCGGGCTGTAGTTCTCGGCGAAGATCCGCCTCTCGGGCGCGGGGCCTCCCGAAGCCAGCCCAATGAGGGACGTCGTGCCGGGTCTTTCCGGAAATCCCGGAACCGCGAGCGCCTCGCCGATCGTCGGGAAGACGTCGGAGATCTGAACCGGCGTCTTGACGCTCGTGCCGGCCAGGGCACCTCCGGGCAGCTTGATCACGAGCGGGATCTGGAGCGACTCGCGATAGAGAAAGATGCCGTGCTGCATCTCGCCGTGGTCTCCGAGGCCTTCTCCGTGATCGGAAAGGAAGAAGATCATCGCCCTGTCGTAGAGGCCGATCCTCTTGAGCTCGGCGAGGAACCCTCCCACGATCGCGTCGGAATACGCGACCTCCCCGTCATAGGGATCGCGGTAGCGTGACCGGTAGGGTTCGGGGGCCTCGTAGGGAGCGTGCGGTTCATAGATGTGAAGGAACGCGAAGAGGGGGCCGGGGCCCGCGCGGCGGATCCAGCCGAGCAGGAGATCCGCGGCCTCCTTTCCCGGGCGCCGCACGAAGTCGAGCATGCTCGTCCGGTGTTTCGACTCCACGCGCTCGTCCCAGAAGTCGAATCCCCTCGCGATCCCGCTCTGCGAGCTCAGGACGACCGCCGAGACCGCCCCTCCGGTCCCATAGCCAGCCTTCTTCAGCAGCTCGGCCAGGGTGGGGATGGAAGGATCGAGGCGGTAGCCCGAGTTGTCGAGAACGCCGTGCCGGCCCGGCTCGAGGCCCGTGAAGAGAGAGACGTGGGACGGAAGCGTGAGGGGAATGTGGGCGTAGGCCCTTTCGAAGAGGATGCCCTCGCTCCGGAGCCGGTCGAGGGCGGGAGCCTCGAGCTTCCGGTATCCGTACATCGGGAGGCGGTCCGAGCGGAGCGTGTCGACCGAGATCAGGATGACGGGGGCTCTCTCGAACCGGGGCCCCGCGGGGGTGTGCCCCGTCCCCCTGCACGACGGGAGCGCGAGCAGCAGGAGGATTCCGCCGGAGAGAGCCGTGCGGCGGGCCGGAGCGATCCGCATCTCGGGCAGGAGGATAGCGTCAACCCTGCTCAGGAAAAAAAATGCCCTGGCCCGAAGGTCAGGGCATGAAAGGAATCTGTGGGAAAGTCTAGAACCGGGCCCCGAACGTGACCAGGTAAGACCTGGGAATCTGGAACGAAGGCGCTAGGCTGGAGCCGGAGGTCGCCTCGCCGAACTGCGGGTTTTTCTGCCAGTTGGCATTCATGGACGCGCACTGCGAGGCCGGAGCCCCCTGTGGGCACTCGGTCGGCGTCGTTGTGAACGGATTGAAGCGGACGAGACCGTGGGCGTTGGGGGTGGTGCCCGTGCCGGTGAAGACCGACGTGCTGACGGCGGACGTGTTGTTGATGAACGTCACGCCATGAGCGTTGAAGAGGTTGAAGATCTGCGGCATGAGGAAGATCTCGACCGGTCCGATCTTGCCGGCGATGTTGATGGAGAGGTCGGTCCGGGCGATCGTGTTGGTGCGATAGGCGTCGCGATTCGTGAAGTAGTACGTCACGCTCGTCGGCGGGTTCAGGTAACAGTTGGTCTGGCTCGAGGGGGTGCACGCGAGGCTGGAGTCGACGTACGGGTACGACCTGATGGCGCCGGCCGCGCCGTAGGGCGTGCCGGTGTTCCAGGACTGGAGCAGCCCCGGGGTGATCGTGACCGGGCCGAGCCTCGCGTCGTAGGTCGCGTAGATGTTGATGCGATGCCTCTGGTCCTGGGAGAGGTCGCCCCTCGGCGTGTTCCAGGAAGCCTGCACGTACTCGGGGTAGTTGAGCGCCTGGAATGTCAGGGGGCCGCTGCCGGAATTCTCGCCGACGAAGTTGCCGATCGTGTGCGACCACGTCCAGTTGCCCCCGACGTTCAGCGGGCCGGTCCGGTAGGAGAGGGAGGTCATCAACGCGGTGTACTTGCGCTCTGGTGTGTTCGAGTTGACGTAGAACCCGAGGTCGTAGACGTTCCCGAGGGCGTCGGAGACGTGCCCGGTACCCAGGTTGCGATCGAGAGCGTAGAAGTCGGAGTACGTGCGGTAGATTCCGTCCACGCGGTAGACGAAGTTGCTGCCGAGGTTGCCGCCGAACCCGAGCGAGTACTCGTTCGCATTGGGCGACTTCATTGGGTTAAGGATCACCTGGTTCACGCCGGGCAGGCTGATGCCGTCAGCCGGGACGGTCGGGAACATGCCGGTTTTCGTGACGCCGAGGGCCCCGAACATCTGCTGCAGGACCTGGGCCGTCGGGGTGCACGTGGGGGGGCAGGCGGTGTTGATGGGTGCCCCTCCCCAGTAGTAGTAGTAGCTGGCCGGCGAGCCGGCCGAGGTGCCGCCCGTGCCCGCGATACCCTCCTGGATCTGGCCGACGTAGCGGGCGTAGCTGCCCGACACGCGGAACTTCCCGTCTCCCTTGATGTCGTACGAGACGGCGAGCCGGGGGCTGAACTGGCTGTCGTCCGCGACGAGGTGGCCGCCCGCGTCGAGGGCGTGGTTCTTGTCCCAGCGGACGCCGAGGTTGAAGGAGAGGCTGTTGTTGACCTTCCAGTTGTCGTTCACGAAGACCGACTGCGTCTGGAGTTTGCTCCCCTGGCTCAGCACGGGGATCGGGTAGTACTCGAGGTAGGAGCTGGCGTCGACGACCGGGTAGAGGTTGCCCCCTTGTTGGACGACCGACGACGCGCTGAAGAACCAGCTGCTGCCGGACTGGTAGTTGTTCGACATGCGCTTCGAGTCGAAGTTCTGGTAGCCCAAGGCGATGCTCATCGTGCCCAGACTCTGCGACGAGAGGAAGTAGGTTCCCTTCCCGGAGATGTCCTGGTTGTCCCGGGACTCGGGGCTGCAGACGCCGCAGAAGATCGGGGAGAAGAACTGGCCGTAGCCGTCGGCCTGGGAGACGGCGGCGGTGCCGCCGATGAGCGAGGTGTTGGTTCCGCCCGAGTTGATGAAGGTGAACGTCTTCTTCGAGTACGATCCCTCGAGGAAGAAGTCGCTCGTGAGGACGCCGCTGTATTGGAAGTTCAACAGATCCGAGGGGGTCATGCGGTTGTACATGACGTTCGTGTCGATGATCGGGTACGGTGTGAAGTAGTAGTTATCCGAGTGTAACGTCGTCCAGGTGTAGTCCCCCGTGATCGTGTGGTTTGCAAACGGCGTGATCGTCAGCTTTCCCTCGTAGCGAATGCCCAGGTTTCGCTGCGGGAAAGACTCGGTGGGCCCGCCGGGCGTGACCGCCGACGTGGCCGACGACGTCTGAGCGTCGTTGTAGCGGACGGCGCCGAAGAACCAGATCGTGTCCTTCCAGATCGGTCCGCCGAGCGTGCCCTCGTACGTGGGGACCCACTTGTCGGTGTAGGTCGTGGGGATCGGGGTCTGGGCCTTGGTGTTGTCGTTGTTCTCCGTCACGCGGAAGGAGCCGCTGAAGGCGTTCCCTCCCCGCTTCGTGACGGCGTTGATGACGCCGCCCGTGAAGCGCCCGAACTCCGCCGAGACGGCAGACGTCATCGTCGACGTCTCCTGGATCGCGTCCTCGATGTAGAGGGCCGTCGGCGTGCCGCGGACGTTGTCCTGGATGTTGACGCCGTTGACGGTGAAGGTGCTGTCGTACGACATGCCTCCGCCGACCGTGAAGGTGCCGTTAGGCCCGTTCTGGTTCACACCCGGGGTTAGGGCGATGGATGATTGGATGGTCCTGGCGACCGGAAGCTTGTCCAGAGTATCCGCGGAATAGGTCGTGGTCGCCGCCGATCCCTGGGAGACGGTCTCGCTCTGCGCGGCGACGGTGACCGCGGTGGTCACGCCGGCCATGGCGAGTTTGACGTTCACCTTAACCTCCTGGCTCGAGGAGACCTTGATGGTTCTCGTCGCGGTCTGGAAGCCGGACAGGGCGGCCGTGACGGTGTAGTCGCCCCCCGCCAGCTGGGGGAAGATGTAGTCCCCGTTGACGTTCGTCACGGTGGTTCTGGAGCCCTGAAGAGCCGGGGATGTGGCGGTGACCGACACGCCCGGCAAGCCGGCTCCCGCCTCGTCGGCCACGTTGCCGCTCAGTGTTCCAGTCGGTATGCCCTGCGCCCACACGTAATTCGCCATGAGGAGTGGTAGCACCAGGAGTACGAGCCAGACCTTTTTGTTTTTCATGCTTCTCTCGCTTCCTTCCTGAATCAGAGGACGCCCTCTCGGGCTAATGAATGAACGATTTGAAGAATATGAACGAGCCGGACGACACTCAAAATGATTCAAATGACTCATACCATTTCGAGAAAAGGGTGTGCCGTCGAGCATGGAACTCCACCTTGGACATTTCGAGTCGATCCTTTCGGCAATAATTTGGAGAGGATCCCAAGAAACCGGAGCCGCGCCTTTTCTCGGCGACCGGGCTCCCCCGAAGGCCGTGCTCGCAAGCGGTTTGATATCAGCGACTTCCATCGGTCTACGAGAGAACCTCGCATTCATGTCAACAGACTGAAACTCCTCATTAAGGAAGAACCGTGCCATGGATGTCGAGGACCACGGCGCCCGTGATTCGGGGAATACCGGGCGGCCGTAAATGCATTTAGCAGACATCAAGGTGAAAGCGTCCCGGTGCGTCGTCCTGTTCTCGAGATCCTCCCTGAACGAAGGGGCGCTGAAAGGAATGCCCGGCCGTGGCCGGATCTTCGCGTTCTCCGCGCGTCGAGTGGCCGAGGCCGTACGGGCCCTCGGCCGGGTGGACCTGATCCTCGCCGGCGACGGACCGGCCCCGGACGGAGCGCGCTTGCTGCCCCAACGCGGCCACGGGTTCGGCGAGCGCCTGAAGAACGCCTTCGAGGACGCGCGCGCGGCCGGCTACACCGAGATCGTCGCCGTTCCCGGAGACGTGCCTGGCCTCTCCGAGGCGCAGCTCTCCGCCGCTTTTCGGGCGCTCGAAACGCGGGACAACGTTCTCGGCCCGTCACCGGACGGCGGCGTCTGGCTGATCGGGTCGCGCGCGGGGACGGACCTTTCGGAGCTCTTCGAAAAAGTGCCGTGGCGGACGGCGGGCGTTTTTTCGGGTCTCGTCCGTAACGCGCCCGGCGCGGCTCTTCTGGACGCGCTTCTCGACGTCGACCGCCCGTCCGACCTCGCCGTGCTCGCGTCGGAGCCGGGCCTCGATCCCGCACTCGCGGCGCTTCTCCGTTCGCTGCGCCTTGTCCCCGTCTTTCCCACGCGCGTCCGCCGGACGCGGACGCACGGGTCCCGCCCCGTCGCGCCCGCCCGCGCGCCTCCTGCCCGGCTCGCCGCCTGACGATCTTCCCCGCGGCCCGGGACCACTCTCGAGTTCAGGAGGTTGGCGATGACCGTTCTCGCCGAGCGGACTCCGCTCCACATCCCCGCGCTTCACACGTTCGCGGAAGACGACGTCTCGTACGCCGTCGACCCCGAGGCGCCAAACTGGATCGCCACCGACGCGCGCGGCGAACAGATCCTGCGCGAGATCCGGAGGGGGGAGGATGCCGGAACGCCGCTCGCGTTCGGCTCTCTCGTGGCGCGCTGGGCCGCCGAGCATCAGCTCGAGGCGGGAAAAGCCTGGGTGCACGTTCACGATTTCCTGCGTGCTCTCGACCGCGCGGGCATGCTGGCCGACGCTCCGTTCGTCCGCGCCCCCTATCCTGGCCGTGCCGCGCTCATCAAACCGGCCGGCCTCCGCGAGCTGTGGTTGCAGATCAACAACGCCTGCAACCTCACGTGCACGCACTGCCTCGTTTCGTCGGGTCCCGGCGGTGCGCCCGGAGTCGACGCCGCGGCCCTCGTGCGGCTCGTCGACCGCGCGAAAGAGCTCGGCATGGAGCGCCTCTACGTCACCGGCGGCGAGCCTTTTCTGAGGACGGACATTTTCGACCTCGCGAAACGGGCCACGGAGACCCACGGCGCCGAGATGATCATCCTCACGAATGCCACCGTCTTCGCGGGTGCCGTGAAGAAGGGCCTCGAGACGCTGGACCGCGCGAAGGTGAAGTTTCAGGTGTCGATCGACGGAGCCCGCCCGGAGACGAACGATGAGGTCCGCGGCGCCGGCACGTTCGTGAAGGCGCTCGACGGCGCGAAGCTTCTCGCGGACATGGGCTTCGACGTCTCGCTGACGACGGTCACGACCGAGCAGAACCTTTCCGAGCTTATCGAGATCCCCGCGCTCGTCAAGCGCGTCGGCGCGAAGAGCCAGCACCTCATGTGGAGCCACAAGCGTGGCCGCGCGATCGAGAGCCGGAACGGCTTCTTCCCGGAGAATGTTCCGCTCCTCAAGGCCGTTCTCGCCGTCGTGGACGTCGCGGCGCGCGAGAGGACGACGCTCGACAACCTCGAGGCGATCAAACGGCGCGTGAACGGCGTGCCGGGCGTCAAGTACGACCTCGGAAACGCGGGCTGGGACTCGATCTGCGTCTACGCCGACGGAAAGGTCTATCCGACGGCGGCCCTCGCGAACGAGCCCACGCTCGTCTGCGGCGACGTGACGCGGCAGGATCTCGCGGACATCCTCGAAACGTCACCCGTCGTCAGGGCTCTCCGAGCCGCGACGCTCGCACAAAAGCCGTTGGTGAATGCCGACCCCTTCCGCTTCTTCACGGGCGGCGGGGATCTCGAGCACGCGTGGTGCTTCTCGGGCGGCGATTTCCTCGGCGCCGACCCGTACTACCCGATTTCGGTCGCGCTGTCGAAGCGGGTCATGACCGACCTCGGCCGCGAGAAGCGCGCGCGGACGAACACGCGCTCCGGGTACGACGCGCCGCTCGTTCTCCACGCAATGGGGGACGGCGCGATCGCCTGTGGGACCGCCGACGGAGCGCTCGCCGAGGAGCTCGTCCTCACGCTCCACTCCAACTGCGTCCTCTCGTTCGACGTCGACAAGCCGCGCGCGAAAGTGCGCGAGTTCTACGGAGCGGCCGCCGAGACGCCGCAGGCCGAGCTGTGCTGCCCCACGAAGTACGACGACTCGGCCATCTCCCACATCCCGCAGGACGTGATCGACCGCTTTTACGGCTGCGGCTCGCCCATGACGATCGCGGGCATCCAGGAAGGCGAGACCGTCCTCGACCTCGGCTCGGGGGCCGGCATCGACGTCTTCATCGCGGCGAAGCTCGTCGGGAGGACGGGCAAGGCCATCGGCGTCGACATGACGGACCGGATGCTGTCGGTCGCGCACGAGAACAAGCCCAAGGTGGCCGACGCGCTCGGCTACGACGTCGTCGAATTCCGCGAAGGATTCCTCGAGAAGATCCCGGTGAAATCGAAGACGGTCGACCTCGTCACCTCGAACTGTGTCGTGAACCTCTCGCCCGACAAGCCCCGCGTCTTCGAGGAGATCTGGCGCGTGCTGAAGGACCACGGGCGCATCGTGATCTCGGACATCGTTTCGGAACGGGAGGTCCCGCCTCATCTCAAGACGAACCCGCAACTCTGGGGAGAGTGCCTCGTGGGAGCCCTCACGCAGGAGGGGTTTCTCGCCGGCCTCGAGCGCGCCGGCTTCTACGGCCTCGAGGTCCTGAACAAGAGCTATTGGAAGGACGTCGAGGGGTACCCCTTCTTCTCCGTGACCGTGCGCGGCTTCAAGTTCGAGAAGACCGCGGGCTGCGTCTTCAGGGGCCACCGGGCCGTGTACCTCGGGCCGGGCAAGGCATTCGTCGACGAGGAGGGCCACCAGTTCCCGCGCAACGAGGCTTACGAAGTCTGCACCGACACGGTCGCGAAGCTCTCACATCCACCGTACAAAGGCTTCTTCGCGATCCTCGAGCCGGGTGAGGAGCGGGCCGGCTATGCGTGCTGCGCGCCGGGCGCGGATGGGACGAGCTGCTGCTGATGGTCTTCATCCTCGTGGAAAGTGATCGCGGCCCCGCCAGGGGAGCCTTCGTCGATGCCCTGAAGGCCGGCAAGGCCTACACCCGCGAGTACCGG
>DAIOUV010000060.1:0-18596 GCA_036759345.1 Acidobacteriota bacterium
CGGGCGAAGACCTCGCCGCCAATCCGCGCGGCGTCGTCACGGATCCCGGCACGCATTCGATCACCGTCACGCGGCCGGGCTACAAGTCGAAAACCGTGGGCGTCACGGTGCGGGTCGGCTCGCCGGTGGACGTCGTCGTGGAGCTCGAGAAGTAGCGGAAGAGACCGTTTCTCCGAAAAGGAAGAAGGAGAGGGCCCTGCGTGAGCCGGGCCTTTTTCTGCTCGGTTCCGGGGCCCTGAAACTGCCGCTTCCGTGGGGGCAGTAGAATCACTCGAGCCGGGGCCGTCTTTTGTTCGTCGCGCATGCGGAGTTCGACGACCGCATCCGTATCATCAGCGCCCGAAAGGCCACACGTCGCGAAACAGATGAGTACACGGAAGAGCAGCTTTAGCCGCACAGACGACCTTCGCCCCGAGTACGACCTCGCCAGCCTGAAAGGCGGCGTGCGCGGCAAATATTTCAGGCGCGCCACGGCTGGCACGAACGTCGTGCTGCTCGAGCCTGATGTGGCGCGGGCGTTTCGAACCGATGCGGACGTGAACGAGGCCCTGCGGGCTCTCCTCAACATCGCGACCAAACGGTCACACCCAGGGCGCCGCTCTTCAAGGCGACGCGCCGCCGGCATCTGACCTCCGGCGAAGGCCGCATCGGCGCCCCGGTGGATGTCGTCGTGGAGCTCGAGAAAATAACGCCAAGCCGCGAACGCGGTGAAGGAAGGGTCCCGGGAAACCGGGCCCTTTTCATTTCCTGGATACGGCCACCCTCTTATCCGGGTGATGCATCTGCACGTCGCTCGGCAGCCGTTTTCGGCTCGTGACTTGTGGTCCACTTTGCGATAGTCGTGTTTGAAACTGAATTCAAGTCATACAAAAAGGACACGACTATGAATACCGCCTACAAATCACACCTCCTAGTCGTGTTGGCGCTCGTTGGGTGCGCGCTCATTTCGTCTAAGGCAGCGGTAGCCTTCGCAGCTGACGGGCCCGCTTGGGAGCCAGAGCCACAAGCTCGGGCGGCCATGGTCGCGAACGCCGCAGAACCCGACCAGGCGCAGCTGCTGGAGGACATTCGCCGGGTCTACGGTGCCGCGAGCGCGACACCACCAACCAGGGGTGCGCTCCTGACGGGCACCGACCTGCTTACGGACGGGGGATTCGAGGCAGACCCAACGCCTGCCTACGGCCGCCACACGAACGATGGCAGCTCGGGTTATTCGGGACCGTGGCACTGGCAAACAACTGGCATCATCTCTTTCCTATGGCACGACCTGCCCGGAGACTCCTATCCGTGTGCGCGCACCGGCACGGTATCGGTGTACTTCTCGCCGTTCCTCAGCTCCGGCGCGGGCGGCGGTATGAGCAATGTTTTTCAGCTCGTTACTATACCGCGCGGCACGGCCACACTTTCGTTTTGGCTCTCCGTGGGCACCCTCAACCGATATACGGCTACTGCTGACCGCGCCACGGTGTATATCGTCAACTCGTACGGCACCGCCTCGTTGGCGACGCTCGGGAGTTACGCGAATACGAGCGACGCCGAAGGCCACTACATACAACACACTTTTGATGTATCGGCGTTTGCTGGCCAGACGGTGGGAATCGCCTTTCAGGCGAACATCCACAACGACCTGAACACGGTGTTCTTGCTGGACGACGTATCGCTCACGTCAGTACCTGCTTCGAGCGGGAGCTGTGTGGAAGATTCATTAACGATGTGCCTCGTGAACGGCCGTTACAAGGTCACGAGCCATTGGAAGAATCAATATGCCACGCCCGTCACGACCGCCAATCTCTCGAAAGCGAAGCTGACGGATACGACGGGCGCCTTCTGGATCGCGGACGCGAGCACTTACGAGTACCTGATCAGGTTCAACACGGCGACGAATAACGGCAGAATCTGGGTCGCGATCCCCACGTTCACCGACGTCGAGTTCTGGGTAGCCGTGACGGACACCGTCAATGGGCAGAGCAAGGAGTATCACAGCAATCCCGGGAACCGGACGCTGATTTACGATCCGTCCTTCTTCGTCTACCCGTAGATGCCGACGGGTCCGATAGACTCAGGGATCGTGTCCGTTCTTCGATCGGAGCGGCTCCCGCCCCTGTTGCTCGCCGTATTCGCCACACTCGGGGCCCTTCCGGTCGTCCGTTCGCTCATCGTCGCGGACCTCAACTGGTGCTATCCATACAACACCGCCGACTCGTACGACTGGATCAACAACGGCCTCTTCTGGGCCGGGGCGTCGGTTGCGCCGAGCCTCAGACCGCCTGGGCTCCCGCTCCTGATCGCGGCCCTCTGGAAACTGGGCGCCCTCCCGTTCCTGCCTGTCTTCAACTTCCTCTTTCTCGGGCTTTCGACGGCGGCGCTCTACGCCCTCCTGCGCGAGCGCCACGACGGTTGGATCGCGGCGATTACCTGCTGGTTCTTCTTCGCGAACGGCTACGTCCAGGACTTTTCTCGATGCGTGATGGCCGAGACGTGTGCGACGCCATTCCTCATCCTGGCGGCGCTCGCCCTCGTTCGGTCCGCGCGCGCGCCCCGTGCGTGGATCGCTTTCGGACTTTGTCTAGGCGCCGGATTCCTCTTCTCATATGCCGCTGTACCGGCGTCGATTGGCTTCGCCGTGGCCCTCGTCGCGGTCGCGCGCGGGGATCTGCGCCGAAAGGAGCTCTGGGCCGGACTGATCGCGTACGCCCTGGTGGCGGGAGGCTGGATCGCGTTCCGCTGGTCGTTCTACCGTGCCCACCCGGGTGGACCGCACCACGGCGTCGAAGCCCTCCTCCGTCTTTCTATTGGAAATGTCTTTCCCTTCTACGTCCTCGTCGCGACGGCGCTTCTGGGCCTCGTTCCCCTCGCTCTCTACCTCGCGGGCATGCTCCGGCTTGTGCGTTCCCCTTCGCCGCCACGCTGGCGCGCGGCCGTGCTCGGGCCGCTGATTGCGCTGTCGCTCTTCTGGGGCTTCGTCTACGATTGGGCGGACAAGCGCTTCCTCCTGTACACCCTTCCGTTCCTCGTCTGCTTCCTGGCTGAAGGGCTCGAGCTCTTGCGCGACTTCGCGCGGAACGGTAGGGCGGCGGCCGCCGCTTCCGCCGGCTTCCTTGCGCTGGCTCTCCTGTGGAACCAGATCCGCTATCCGAGTGGTAGCTTCAGCTTGCTCGCCCTCACCCCTTTCCACTTCCTCGTACCGGGGTTGACGTTCACGCCGGCGCAAAAGGCCGTGCTGCATCTCGAGGGAGCGAAGGTCGTGCGTCTTCACGGACGCTTCCTCGAGTCCTTTTCGTTGGGACTATTTGATCCGTACCGCGTCGAAGTTCCCTGCTCCATCGCGGATCAGGGGTACACCTGCCTGGCGGTGTTGAAAGGCGAGGCGGACCGGCTATTGCGGCCTGGCCAGCCGGTCGGCCTTCTCACGCCGCGCGGATGGCCGTCGGACTACTGGTCGAGCACCCAACGGCTCGCGAACGTGCTGCTTCGCCCCGTCACCTCCCCGGGCGAGGCGGAGATCATGCTCGCGGGGATCGACGCCGCTCACGCCGACGCGGACTTCACACGCCCGCCGTTCGTCGCTCGGTGCGGGCCGTATGTCCTCGTGCGAATGCGGTGAATCCCACTAGAATCGATCGCATTGAGCGTTGATGCCGTCGAGGAGCTCCGCGAGGAGCTCGAGAAGACCCGCGCCGAGCTGCAGCAGGCGCGTGCGCGGATCGCCGCGATGGAGATGAGCTTCTTCTGGAAGCTCCGCAACGCGTGGTGGAGACTGAAAGGCGGATTCTCAGGCGGCGCGTCCTCCGGCGAGCAGGCCGCTCTTCCTGCGGTGGACCTCGGGCTCGTGCGCGTTCCCGGCTTCGCGCCCGTTCGCTTCCGCGGCCCCGCTCTGGATCGCTCGACGGATGCCGTGGACGTCATCGTTCTCGGGCACGACGATCTGCCCGCTCTCGAGGAATGCCTCGGGGCTCTGCTCCGGCACGCGCGCCCGCCATACTCGCTCTTCCTCGCCGATCCGGGCGTGTCACCCGCGGTGCGGAGCCGGCTAGAGGCCTTCGCGCGCGATCAAGGAGCGGCCCTCATGTCGGGCGCCGACGCCTTCGGGCGGGCGCTCGAGGCGGGCACGTCACGCCATGTTCTCCTGCTCGACGGGCGCGCGCGCGTCGCGGCGGATGTAATCGATCGGCTGATCGCGTGCCTCGCCTCCGACGGAAATACCGCGGGCGTCGTTCCCCTCGCTGCGGACATTCCGGGCGCGGGCCCAGCCTTCGAGCGCGCCGCTTGCGCGCTGGCCGACGGGGACGCAGCGCCCGCGACTCTCCTCGCCGCCGAGTCGGCCCGTCTCTTTCCCCCGCTCGAAGAGGGCGGAGGCTGCGCAGTTCTCGTGAAGCGCGACGCGCTGCCCGAGGGCGCGGAGCGGGCGCCGCAGGAACTTCTCGCCGTGCTCCGGGCGGGCGGGAAACGCGTGCTTCTCGCGGACGACACGTGGGTCGACGGAGGCGCGGCGGCGGCTGATTTCGGGGCGAAGAATCGTGTCGTCGCCGGAATCGCCGCGCGCCTCGCGGTTCTCCCCGAACGTGTCGGGCTGCGCGAACGCGCGCGCGAGCGCTTCGAAGGCAAGCGCGTCTTGTACGTCCTCCCCGTCCTCGAGCGCGGGGGCGGGTCGAACGTCGTCCTCTCGGAGGCGCGGGCGATGACGCGGATGGGCGTCGAGGCGCGCGTCTTCAACCTCGCGGGGCACCGATCCGTTTTCGAGAAGAGCTATCCCGCGCCGGGCGTTCCAATCTTCTACGGGCGCGAGTCCGATCTCGTCGAGGCCGCGCACGGATTCGACGCCGTGATCGGGACGGCTCACTACTCGGTGCCGTGGATGCTGCCGCTCGCGAAACTCTCGCGGCCTCCCGTGCTCGGCTATTGCATCCAGGACTACGAGCCGCTTTTCTACGCAGAAGGCTCGGAAGACTGGCAGCGCGCGTTCGCCTCGTACGGGCTCGTGCCGGGCATGAGGCGTTTCTCGAAGTCGAAGTGGAATGCCGACGAGGTCGTCGTCCGGACGGGCCTCGACTGCGCGCTCGTCGCCGCCAGCTTCGACGCGGAGGTCTTCCGCCCCCGGCTGCCGGAACCCGCCGCGAGCCCCGTACGGATCGCCGCGATGGTGCGTCCCTCGACGCCGCGAAGGCAGCCGGGCCTCACCGTCGACGTGATGCGGGTCCTCGCGCAGAAGCTCGGCGACGGAGTCGAGGTCGTCCTCTTCGGAAGCGAGCGGTCGGATCCCGCGTTGCGCAAGTTTCGCCTCGATTTTCCGCACCGTTTCGCCGGCGTCCTCGACGACCGGCAGCTCTCGGCGCTCCTGTCGCAGGTGCACGTCTTCGCGGATCTCTCGACGTATCAGGCGCTCGGTGTCGCCTCGCTCGAGGCCATGGCATCGGGAGCCGCGGTCGTCGTCCCGAAGGCGGGCGGAGCGGGCACGTTCTCCCGGCACGAGATCAACGCGCTCGCCGTCGATACGTCGTCCCGGGACGCCTGCATCGCGTGCCTCGAACGGCTCGCCACGGACCCGTCGCTTCTGCGGCGCCTCGCCTCGCAGGCGATCGCCGATGCCGGCCTCCATACGCCCGATCGCGCGGCCGCGGGCATTCTCGAGGTTCTGTTTGGCGAGGCGTAGGGTCCACGTCCTCCACGGGTTCTACGACGCGGAGATTCCCTATAGCTGCACGTATATCCGCCTCCTTTGCCCGCTCTCGCATCCGGCTCTCGCGGAAAGGATCGAGCTGACGCACGGAACCGCGGAAACCATGCCCGATTGCGACCTCCTCGTCGTCGAGCGGCACGTTCTCTGGCCGTACGAGAGGCAGCTAGACGGCTTCGTCCGCGTGCTTTCCAGGTGCCGGCAGAGGGGTGTCCCCGTCGTCTACGAGCTCGACGACAACCTGCTCGATCTCCACCGCAACGAGCCGTGGGAGCCGTACCCGGGAGGCTCGCTCCGCGGCGTCATCGCGTTTCTCGCGCGGCAGGCCGATGGAATGATCGTCTCGACTCCGGCGCTTGCGGAACGTGTGGCGCGTTTTCGAAGCGGGGTCCTCGTGGTACCGAACGCGCTTGACGAACGGCTCTTCGGTCCCGTGCCGGAACCTCTCGTGTCACGTTCGTCCACGGTGACGATTGGCTACATGGGCACGCTGACGCACGAGGCGGATCTCCGCATGGTGCTCGCGCCGCTCCGGGCGCTCCTGAGGCGCCACGCCGGCAGGGTGCGGCTGGAGCTCGTGGGCGGTGGCGCGGAGGAGAGGATCGCGTCGCTCTTCGAGGGCCTGCCGTTCCGGATGCGAAATCTGGGAAGCGAGCACCCGTATCCGAGGTTCGTCCCCTGGATGCGGCAGCAGCTTCGCTGGGACGTCGCGATCGCGCCTCTCGAGGACGACGCGTTCACGCGCGGCAAGTCGGACCTCAAGTATCTCGACTACGCGGCGCTCGGGATCCCGGGCGTCTTCAGCGACGTGCGTCCCTATCGGGAGACGGTGCGGCATCGCGAGACGGGGCTTCTCGCCGCGAACGACCCCCGGGCGTGGGTGGAAGCGCTCGAGGAGATCGTGAGCGACGGGGCCCTTCGGACGCGGCTCGCGGAGGCCGCGAAGGCCGAGGTGCACGGAAGCCGCATGCTGGAGACGAACGCGACGCGCTGGAGCGACGCGATCGAAGCGATCGTGCCGGGGTTTTTCGGCTAGGCGCTTTCTCTCGGCTACGCCGGCTTCCGCGCGAGCATCTTGATCGCGACCGCTTCGTTGCGGTTCGCTGGCAGACCCGTGCGGAGATCCAGGCGCGCAAGATCGAGGATCGCCCGCCAGCTGGGACCTAGAGAAGCGCCGAACTTCTCGACGGCGGCCCAGATAACGCGCTGAAGCGGCGCCCAGAATGCTCCAGCGACGAAGAGGACGTCGAGATCGAGCCGGCGAGCAAGGGCGCGTAGCCCGTCCTCGTCGTATCCCGGCCTGACGTGACCAAAACACCTGCGCTCGTTTTCGGACAGGACCAGATCGGCTTGCTCGGAGCGGCTGGCGAAAGGCACCTGGAGGTAGAGGTGGCCCCCGGGCACGAGACAATCGGCCATGGCCCGCGCCACGGTGAGGTCGTCCTCGATGTGCTCGAGGCATTCGATTGAGAAGACGAAGTCGGCCCTCGGGAGCGTCGCGCGGAACGATGCATCGAGCAGATCCCCGGAAAGGAATTGCACATTGGGCGGGAGATCGACGAGAGCCGATTCCCGGAGGTCTACACCGATTACCGAGATATCGGGTCGAGTTCTGGCGAGAAATATCTCGTGGAGGCCCTCGCCACTGCCAAAGGAGATCGCGATCGAAACACTGCCGGCCTTCTCGACGGCATCGGCGAGATGGACCCACCGGAACAGGCCGAGACCCCAGTCGAGGCGGAGGAGCTCGCGTCCAAGAGTTTCCTCGTCGGAGAGCATTCGACTCGCCCCCGGCGCGGGTGGTGAGGTCGGGGAAAGCTGAGGCGCGGGCCCGAGCGCTCGGCTGAGCAGCTCGCGAAGTGTCATCGTGCCTGCCTCATGGTGCGTGGCGATTCTGCCCCGGATCCAGCGTCATAAGCACGCGGGGCGCCTCGAAGACGAGCGGGGTCGCGCCCTCCTGAGTCTCTTCGGCCGCGAGGCGCAACGTGACACGTTTCCCCGCCAGCGACGAAAGTTCGACCGAAAGGGGCCGCGCGGTTTCGCGGGGAAGGAACGCGCGTTTTTCGAGGATGACCGATGAGCCTTCCGCGGTGACCGAGACGCGCACGCCCCGCCCGAGCTGCGGGTCGCCCGCCGCGGCCCGCACGCGCGTCCAGAACCGCGCCGACTTCAGGTTCGGCGGCAGGTCCACGCGCCACGTCACGGCGGCGGCGGGGGCGAGGACGAGGTCGAGTCGGTGGAAGTCGTTCGGGTCGGCGGGCGTCCGTCCGTCGCGCGAGAGGAACGCGCGCAGGCTTGGGGTCTCGATGGCCATGCGCCCGACGGTGACGTCGCCTTGGAGAAGGTACGTGCGGTGGGGGCCGAAGACGGACAGGCTGGCCCTTTCCAGCGAGCCCGCGAGGATCTCGAAATCCCCGGGGTAGCCGTTGCCCCACTGGAACACCAGGTCGTGGCAGCCGGGGGGCGCCGTGCGCCACTCGCGGAGGCACGCGGCCGAGGCGGGCGCGCGCGACGGGAGGTAGAACGACTTGTCCTCCCATGTGCGGTTCGAGTACAGGAGGCCGGCTGCGATTGTCGCGAACCCTACGGCGGCGAGGCGGCGCGGCGCGGCCGCGAGGAGAGCGGCGAGGCCGAGCCAGAAGACCGTCATCGGCACGATGTACCACGGCGCGACGCCCGCGCGGAGGACGGAGATCTGCAGCGCGAGGAGGAGGCTCCAGCCGAGGATCGCGAGTGCGGGGAGCCTCTCGCGGAGCGTGTGGCGTGCGGCCCACACGGCCGCGGCCGCGAGCGCGAGGCCCGCGGCGCCGAAGACGATCGCCGCGCGCTTGGTCTCGAAGTCGGCCGTCCCGTTCGCAAACGGGCGGCCGAGGAGGTCGAGGACGCGCCAGAGCCCGCGCGGTCCCGGACTGTTTACGAGTCGAGGGAGGGGCGCAACGACGAGGAACCAGACGTACTGCGAGAGGCCGAGGGTGGCTCCGAGCGACAGCAGGACCCAGCGCCGGAGGCTCCGCTCGCCGGACGCGAAGAGAGCCGCCGCGAAGATGGGCCACGCCATGACGCCGCCGCCCCACGACCACGAGGCGAGGAGGCCGCAGGCCGCGAGGCTCGTCGCACGCATGCCCGGCCGATCCGCGAGGCGCGCGAGAGCGAGGGCTCCCGCCGCGACGGCAACCTGCGCGAGCTGCATCTGAAGTACCGATTCGCCGAAGGTGAACGAAGTGACCTGGGAGACCGAGAACGCGAGAAACGAGAGCGCGGGAAGGAGGGTCCAGCGCGCGGGGCGCGTCAGCGGCCCGCTCACGGCGAGCCATACGAGGAGAGTCTTGAGCGCCGTCAGGGCGAGGCCGATCCCGAGCTCGACGTTGAGGTCCCATGCGAAGAAGCGCGCGTTGAGCCAATAGAACGGCAGAAGCCCGAGCCACGAGTGGCCGCCCCAGATCCACGTGTCGCGGAACAGGTGCGAGACCGGATAGCGGCCATCGAGGATCTCAACGACGACGGGGACGCGGGCGACGTAGTCGTTCGAGAGGTTGTTCTCGCCGTTCGTGAAAACGATCCAGGCCATTCGTACGGGCGCGAGAAGCGCGAGCGCGATCGCGAGGGTCTTCGCGCCTCGGGAGACGGGCCTCTCGTCCCCTGTCACAGGCCCAGCGCGAACGCTTCCGTCGACAGCTTCACGTTTCGGCGCGAGTCGGTGAGGCTCGCGGCGAGGGCGAGCGCGCCCGAAGCCGCGTCGAGGAGGCGCGCGGCCGGCGCCGCGCCGAGGCGCGCGAGGTCGTTGAAGCGTTCGCGGAAGAGGACGTAGCGTCCGGCGGGATCGACGGGCGCCGCCGCGGCGTCACGCAGGAGCTGCGCGAGGAGCTGGAGGCGGCGCACCGCCTCGGGGCCGTCGTCTTCACCCAGCAGCGTCGCGAGCGCGAGCGCCCACGACAGAGAGTCCGTGAGGAAGACGCCGCTCGCGGCCTCGAGTAGCGCATCGCGCACGGCCCGTGCCTCGGCCACGTCCAGCTCCGCGGCCTCGTCCACGTCGTGGGGCAGGAAGGCGGCGCGGGCGGCGGCTTCCTCCTCGGCGAGGCCGCGGCCCCGGAGGGCGGCGGCGGTCTCCTCGCGCGTCGAGCCCGGCACCGGCCGGAGCGCGACGCGCGAGAGGATCGTGGGCGGGAGGAGGCGCGGGCGCGTGGCCGTGAGGACGAAGCGCGTCTTCGTCGGGGGCTCCTCGAGGATCTTCAGGAGCGCGCTGAAGGCCGCGGCCTCGGTGCGATCCACGTCGAGAAAGAGGATCGCGCGGCGCGCCGCCTCGTAGGGGAGCCGCGTCGCGTCGGCGGCCACCGCGCGGACGAGCGCGGTCGGCAGGGTCGTCTCTTTGCCTTCGGTTTCCTCGAAGAGCGGGGGATTCACGCGGCGCCGCCTCTCGGGCGCCGCCACCATGAGGTCGGGATGCTCGCGGCGGAACACGCGGCGCGCCGCCGGAGACTCGGGGTCGAAACCGGGACCGCAGATGACCTCCGCTGCGTTCTCGAGCGCCAGCGCCTCGAGTCGGCGCGACCCGGGGCCCGCGAGAAGGACGACGGGGGCGCGGGCGCTCATCCGCGCTTTCCCGTGCGTCCGCGCCCGGGAGCGAACAGAGCCTCGAGATCCCTTTCCAGCCGTGCGAAAACGGCGTCGGATGTCCCTTTCGCATCGAGAATCCGGAAGCGCCGCGGCTCCTTGCGGGCGCGGCGGCGATAGGCGGTCCTCACGCGGCGGTGGAACGCGATCTCCTCGCGTTCGAACTTGTCGATCTTTTCGCGCCCGGGGCCGCTCCTCTCGGCGACCCGAAGCAGCGCGACCTCGACGGGACAGTCGAAGAGGTACGTGCGATCGGGGACGCGCGGGCACCACCGGCGGTGGAGCTCGTCGACGGCCGCCTCGCCGAGGCCTCGGCCGGCGCCCTGATAGGCGCGCGAGGAGTCCGCGTACCGGTCGCAGAGGACGGCGGTGCCCGCGGCAAGCGCCGGCTCGATCGTCTCGAAGAGGTGCTGCCGCCGGTCGCCCACCATGAGCAGCAGCTCGGCGCCCGCCTCGACGTTCTGTCGCGCGTGAAGGAGCGCGTGCCGGATCCGTTTGCCGAGCGCCGTTCCGCCCGGCTCCCGCGTCGTCAGGACGGCATACCCCCGGGCTCGCAGCCAGTCGGCGGCGCGGTTCAGCTGGGTCGTTTTCCCACAGCCCTCGATCCCCTCGAATGTCACGAAAAGCCCGCGGGTCACGACGCCTCAATTCTCGCACGCGAGAGGGGCTCCCGTTCGGGAACGTCTCTGGCACGCCGTTCGTATACTGACTGCAAGCATGTCGGTTCTGTCGCCGGATCCGAGCAGCCCGGAGGGCGCGGCCTCAGTACCCGGCCGCTCGCTGAGGCCGCTCCTCGTTTTCATCGGCATCGTCAGCTGCCTGCTCGCGGTGCTTTCGGTCGTGGACATGTTCATGCCGAAGGCCTACGACGGCGTCGTGCCCGATCCGTACTCGACGGGGGGCATCGTCGTCCGGGATCTCGTGCCGGGCGGGGCGGCCGAAAAGGCGGGCCTGAGGACGGGTGACACGGTGCTCGGCATCGGCCACCGCATGCTCAACAAGGCGGCCGAGGCGCCCCCCGAGCTGCGCCGCCATGTCGCGGGCGAGGCCGTGGACTACCTCGTGAGCCGCGGGGGAGAGGTCTTCGAGACGAAGGTCGTCCTCACGCCGTTCCGGCTGGGGTCGGCGTCCTATTTCTACTTCGCGTTCCTGGGCCTCCTCTTCTTCGTCCTCGGGGCCTTCGTGGTCTCGCGGCGCCCGGACGACCCCGCCGTGCAGGTCTTCTACGTCCTGTGCATTCTCTTCATGCTCTTCTTCATTTGCCGGCTGCGCCCGTCCAGCTACTACTGGATCGACTACGTCGTGCAGGTGGCGGGAACCCTCGCCCTCTTCCTCCTGCCGGCGGTCTTCCTCCACTTTTTCCTGCTCTTCCCCGCGAAGAAGACGTTCCGGTTCGCCGAACGCATCGCCGGCGAGGCGCCCGCGACGCCGTGGCTCGGTGCGCTCCAGCGCTTCCTGAACCGGTCGCCCCTCCTCTTCACGCTCCTCTACACGCTTCCACCGGTGCTCTACGTGCTTCAGATGGCGGGTGCGCACCAGGGCAGGTTGCGGCGCCTCATCTACGGGGCCCCGACGCTGAACTGGATCCTCCTCGCGGACTACCTCATCCTCGGACTCCTCGCGCTCGCGCACACGTGGTGGACGAGCGAGGACCGTACCGCGCGCCGGCCCATCCTCGTCCTCCTCCTCGGGACCGTGGCCGGCATCGTGCCCTTCGTCGTCTTCGCCGTCTTCTTCCCGTCGCTGTTTCGCGAGGACCGTTATCTCGCGTGGGGCGTCGTCCCGATGGCGCTCATTCCGCTCACGTTCGCGTACGCGATCGTGCGGTTCCGGCTGTTCGATGTAGAGGTCATCGTCCGCAAGTCGCTCGTCTACGCGACCCTGACGGCCGTCGTCACCGGCTTCTACGCGCTCTGCGTCGTGGCGGGCAACGCCTTCGTGTCGACGGTCTCGTCGTCGACGCTGTTCTCGTCTCCGGCGTTCGCGTTCGGTTTCGGCCTCGTCGTCGTGCTCCTCTTCGACCCGCTCAGGCGGCGGATGCAGAGCGTCGTGGATCGCGTGTTCTTCCGCGACCGCGCGGACTTCCAGCGCGCTCTCCTCGACATGAGCCGCTCCGTCGTGTCGCAGCTCGAGAGGCCCAAGCTCCGAACGCTTCTGACGTCCCGGACGGCCGAGCTCCTGAGGCTCGAGAGCCTCGATCTCCTCCTGCCGCGCGGCGAGGACGGCGCCTTCACCGACGGGTCCACCATGGACGGGTCAGGGGGCGGCGCGGGTCTTCCCCCGCTTCCGATGGGGGCGATGCTGCCTCGTCTCGTGCTCGAGAAGGGCGTGCCGGTCCGGCTCGCGGAGCTCGACGGCTGGACCCTCGACGCCGATTCCCGCGCCTTCGTCGCGGCCGCCAAGCGCCGGCCCGTCACGGTCGTGCTGCCGCTCGCGACGCACGGCAAGCTCCTCGGGCTTCTCGCGGTCGGGCGCAAGCGCTCGGAGGAGGAGCTTTCCCGGGAGGACCTCGACCACCTCCTCACGATCGCGAACCAGGGCGCCCTCGGGCTCGAGGCCGCGGGCCTGCACGAGGAGCTCACGCGGCGCGCCGAGATGGAGCGCGACCTCGACATCGCGCGCGAGATCCAGACGAGCCTTTTCCCGCGCGAGCTGCCGCGCGTGCCCGGCGTCTCGTTCTTCGGCGTCAGCCGGCCGGCCCGCGTCGTCGGCGGCGATTTTTACGACTTCCTCGAGGTGGACGGCGACGTGCGCAAGGGCGGGCGCCTCGGCCTCGTCGTGGGGGACGTCTCGGGCAAGTCGATTCCGGCCTCCCTCCTCATGGTCGCGGCGAAGGAGATCGTCTACGCGCGCGCGATGGCCGATCCCGATCCCGGCGTCGTGTTCCGCGAGTCGAACCGGCGCCTCTACGACATCAAGCGGCGGATGTTCGTGTCGCTGGCGTACTTCCTCCTCGATCCGAAGGCGCTGTCACTCACGTATGCCTTCGGCGGACAGCCGGCCCCTCTCCTCGTGCGCGCCGGCGCGAACGCCGCGGTGGAGATTCCCTCCCCGGCGAACCGGCTCCCTCTCGGCGCCTTCCGCGAGGTGCCTTACGACACCGTCACGTTCTATCTCGCGCCCGGCGACCTCCTCCTCTTCTACACGGACGGCCTCAACGAGGCGATGTCCGTCGAAATGACACCGTACGGGGACGAAAGGCTCAAGGCGTCGTTCGTCCGGCACGCCCGGCGGCCGCTCCCGGAGCTCGCCGACGAGCTCCTCGAGGACATTCGGCAGTTCACCGGAGGGGCCGAGCAGTACGACGATCAGACCTTCGTTCTCATGCGCATCGGATGAGCGGCTCATGAAAACTTCGGCCCGGGCGACGCGTATCATCGAAAGATGACGTCCCGCCGCTCCCTGCGCCCCCTTCTCCTCACCCTCGCGGTGACGGGGTTGGCCGTGGCCGGAACGGCCGGGGCGTTCTTCATGAGGTCCCGCCGGGACGTCACGACGACGTCGGAGAAGGCCTGGAGGGCGTATCACGAGGCGGCCGAGAACGACCTGAAGATGTACGAACGCGAGGCGATCTCCGGTTACGCAGCCGCGCTGCAGGAAGACCCTCACTTCGTGATGGCGACGCTGCGCCTCGCCGACCACATGCGCGGGCGCGATCCCGACCGGGCAAAGTCGCTCCTCGCGTCGGCGGCGCGCCATCGCGACGAGATCACCGAGCGCGAGAAGCTCCTGCTCCGGATCTACGAGGAGCGCTGGGGCCGGCACGACATGGCGGTCCTCGGAAAGCTCTTCGACGAGTACGTCGAGCGCTTCCCGGACGACCCGGAGGGGTACCGGATGCGAGCGAGCCACCTCTCGAACGTGAACCGGAATGCGGACGCCATCGCGGAGTACGAGCGCCTTCTCGCCATCAACCCGAATTACGCGACCGCCTACAACACGCTCGGTTACTACTGGGCCGAGCGCGGCGACTTCGCGAAGGCCGAGGACTTCCTGAAGCGGTACCGGTACCTCGCGCCCGATCAGGCGAACCCGTTCGACTCCCTCGGCGAGCTGTACGCCCGCGTCGGGCGCTACGACGAGGCCGAAGAGAACCTCCGCAAGGCCCTCGCCATCAAGGAGGATTTCTTCGCATCCTATGGTCACCTCGGCTCGGTGGAGGTGGGGCGCGGTCATCCCGAGAAGGCGGCCGTCTGGTTTCGCAAGGCCGCCGATGCCGCGGCCGGTCCCCGGGACCGGGCGGATTTCCGCTTCCTCGCGGTCGTCACACTCTGCGACGCCGGAAAGATCGAAGAGGCGCGCAAGGAATTCGACGACATGGCCACCGAGGCGCGCGCGTTCCCGCCGGGGAGCGAGGCGAACACGATGGTCCTCCAGACGCTTTTCCGTCGCACCGTCTTCCTCGCGCGCGCGGGCGACGCCGCGGGGGCCGAGGCGGCTCTCGAAGCCATCCAGAAAGCCGTCCCCACGGAGGGCGACCCGGAAAAGCTGAAAGGCTACGCGCGGGATCTCGCCTTCCTTCGCGGCATCGTGGCCGTGAAGGCCGGCCGGTTCGCCGAGGGTGCCGAGTTTTTCGGGAAGACGCTTTCCGAAGACGAGCCTTCGGGCCCCGGCGGAACGGAGTACTACTCGCGCAAGGACACCGCCCGGATTCTGCTGGCCGACTGTCTTTCCCGGCTCGGCCGGAAAGAGGAGGCCGAGAAGGCGCTCCAGCCGGTCCTCGCGCGCAACCCCCGATACCAGCCCGCGCTCGACCAGCTCGCGCGCCTGCACGGATGAGCGGAGGCCGCCCGCCGGGGCGAGATCTCGGGGCCTTCGCGCTCAAGAAGAAGGTCCTGCGCCTCGAGACCCTCTACGACGTGAGCCGCTCGCTCACGTCGGCGCGCGAGGAGAAAGCGCTTCTCGAGGAAATCCTCGCGCGGGCCGTTCCGGTTCTGGATGCCGCCCGCGGTTTCGCGGCGGCCTTCGAGGACGCCGAGGGCTCGGGGACGGTCGCCTCGCTCGGGCTCGAACCCGAGCCGGGGCCGCTCGCGGTCGCGTCGGACCCCTTCGTCCTCGACCTCGCGCGCGCGAAGACGTCGCTCTCGCGCGGCAGAGAGACCGTCATGGGTGCCTCCGTCGAGAGCGTGGCCGGGGTCCCCCTTCTCGCGGGAGGCCGCGTCGTCGGCGTGCTCGTCGTCCTCGATCGCGAAGCGCGGGGCGGCGACCTGCCGTCGTTCGACGAAGAGGATCGCCGGTTCCTCGTTTCGCTGGCGGGGCTCGTCGCGCCGGCGCTCGAGGCGGCGCGACGCCTCCGGACGCTCGCCGCCGACCTCGACCGTCTCCGGGAGGAGAACCGCTCGCTCAAGGGCAGCCTCGGCGTGGACGAGATCCTCGTGGGCCACTCGCCGGCGATGCGGCGCGCCAAGGATCTCGTCGCCCGCGCGGCGGCGTCGCGGGTCAACGTCCTCGTCACGGGTGAGAGCGGCACGGGCAAAGAGCTCGCGGCGAAGCTTTTGCACGCGGGCTCGCCGCGCCGCGAGGGTCCCTTCCTTGCGCTCAACTGCGCGGCCGTCCCCGAAAGCCTGCTCGAGAGCGAGCTCTTCGGGATCGAGCGCGGCGTCGCGACGGGTGTCGAGGCGCGGATCGGCAGGTTCGAGCTCGCGAATGGCGGCACGATCTTCCTCGACGAGATCGGCGACACGCCGCTCGCCATCCAGGCCAAGCTCCTCCGCGTCCTGCAGGAGCGGGAGATCGAGCGCCTCGGCGGCCGCGCGAAGGTGCCGGTCGACGTGCGGGTCGTCTCGGCGACGCATCAGGATCTGCCCGCGGAGATCCGCGGCGGGCGTTTCCGCGAAGACCTCTTCTACCGGCTGCGCGTCGTGGAGATCCGGATGCCCGCTCTGCGCGAGCACCGGGAGGACATTCCGCGGCTTGCCGGGCACTTCCTCGGGCGCATCGCCGCGCGCGACGGCCGTCGGGCGCCTTTGCTCTCGCGCGACGCCGTGAAGGCCCTCCTCGACTATCCGTTTCCGGGCAACGTGCGCGAGCTGGAGAACCTCCTGGAAGGCGCCGCGGCGCTCGTCTCGGGCGACACGATCGAGGCCGCCGACCTGCAGTTCGGCATCGCGCGCGAGGGCGCAGACGATCTGCGCGTCACATCGGTCGATCTGCGCAACGTGGAGAACGCTCACATCCGCCGCGTGCTCGCCGAGGTGAAGGGCAACAAGAGCCGCGCGGCGAAGCTCCTTGGCGTCAGCCGGCGCACGCTGTATCGGAAGAGGATCTAGGGAGACTCCTTCCGGATCAGTCTCCCGAGGGCGGCCCGATCCGGCGCCAGGAGCTCGGCGATGCGCTGGGGGTTGACGTCGGCGACGATGATCTGGCCGACCTCGGTCGTGACCTCGCGGAAGATGCCGTGGACCTTCATCTTCGCGGCCTGATACTGGTTGTCCTCGGTGGGGGAGACGAAGTGAACCGAGTCGATCCGGAAGCGGTGGATCAGGAAGAGGTGCACGAGGTCCATCAGACGCTTTTTGCGGAGCGCCACCGCGTACGTGTTCTGGTCGCGCACCGAGAGGATGCTGCGGCCGCGCCGGTCGTGGATGGGGGCGAAGACGACGTTGGCGTGCTTCTCATCCCCGCTGCCGAAGAGGCCGAGCTCGAGCAGCTCCGAGCCGGCGCGGTGCGGCAGCAGCCGGACGCGGAGCGCGCCTGGCAGGCCGTAGTGCTGCGTCCACATCGCCAGCCATTCCTCTAGGAGCTTTTTCGGCACCTCGGTCTGAACGAGGTGCTGATGCTGGGTCGAGCCCTTGCCCATCGCCATGGTGGTCGCCGTCCGCCCCGACGTGGCGGTCAGCGCGGCGTCCGCGCGCGGCCCGCCGACGAGGGTCTGCGGCGTGCGGTACGGCGACTCGACCATGCGGAGCTTCCGCTGCAAGCGGGCGAGGGCCAGCGCGCCGTCCTGCTTGACGGCGGTCGTCAGCTCCTCGGCGGCGAGACCATCGATCTGGTGGCCGCCATAGGTGATGAAGTTGAAGACGAAGCCCAGCTTGCCGAGCTCCTCGGGAAATCGCCGCATCTCCTCGTCGCTCATGCCGGTGGTGTCCCAGCTGAACGACGGCGAAAGGTTGTAGGCGAGCATCTTGTCCGGGAACTCGGCGTGGATCGCCTCGGCGAACTTGCGGGCATCGGAGAGGTCGGCGGTCTTCGTCTCCATCCACAGCATATCGGTGAAGGGTGCCGCGGCGAGCGACTTGGCGACGGCGTACGGGATGCCGCCGCGGACCTGGTAGAAGCCCTCTGGAGTCCTGGCCAGCTCGCAGTCCCAGCCGACGTCGGCGCCGAGAGCGCGCGCCTTCGCGCGGGCGGCATAGTGCGAGGCGCGCGCGGCGAACCGCCGCCACTCGTCGGGGCTCATCCCGAGCGGTTCGCCCTCGCTGGCGCGGAAGTCGAGCACTTCGGCGACCGCCTCGCCGTACGTCTCGAGGCCGGCCTCGTCCTCCCACGCCGCGAGGAAGCGGGAGGCGACCCCGTCAAAAGTGGCGTCGAGAGAGATCTCCTTCCCGTCCCGGTAGACCGCCACGGCCTCCGCAGCAAGGCGCAGGAGGCCCTTGCGTTCGAGCCAGGCGGCGGCGGCGGTGTGCTCGCCGTCGGGGGTGGCGTAGAGCAGATGGCCGTTGAGGTCGCGGACGCCCAGCTCGTAAAAGTGCCGGATCAGCGCCAAGTAGCACGCCTTGTAGGCCGGCACCTCGAGGTTGGTGGCGCCGAGGAGGAACGGCTGGTCGCGCTCGTCGGCGCGGCCGTCGAGCAGGTTGGCCGACTCGGCGTCGGTGCGGGCCACGAGGATGCCGGCGACCCCCATGACATCGAGCTGGAAGCGGGCGGCGTTCAGCCGTTTGTTCTGCTCGTCCTGCGCCGCCAGCACTTTGCCGCCCTGGTGGCCGCACTTCTTGGTGCCCGGGCGCTGGTCTTCGATGTGGTAGCCCGGGACGCCGGACTCCACGAAGCGGCGGATCAGGTTGCGAACGTGCGGGTCGCCGCCATGGCCGGTGTCGGCGTCGGCGATGATGAACGGGCGGAAGTCGTGGACCGGCGCCGCGGCGCGCTGCGCCTCGGTCATCCGCGAGCGCAGGTAGTGCTGGTTGCGGTCCGCGGTGAGCAGGGCGCGCACCCACACGGCGGCCTCGTCGGGCACCTGGCTGAGCGGGTAGCTCGCAAGATCGGGCCCCGGGTCTTCGCTCGTTCCTCCCCTGGCGGAGATCGCCCAGCCACCCAGGTAAATCCCTTCGATCCCCATCCGCTTGATGGTCACGGCCTGCCCCGGCGAGTA
>DAIOUV010000061.1:0-18509 GCA_036759345.1 Acidobacteriota bacterium
GGCAGCTCGCGCTGTTTCCAGAGGATGTAGACGGCCGGGTAGACGAGGAGCTCCAGCGCAAACGAGGTCACGAGGCCGCCGACCATCGGCGCCGCGATGCGCTTCATCAGGTCGGCGCCGGCGCCCGTCGACCACATGATCGGAAGCAGGCCGAAAAACGCCGCACAGACCGTCATGGCCTTCGGCCGCACGCGCTTGACCGCTCCGTGAATGATCGACTCGATCAGGTCGGCGCGATTCCGAAGCAACCCCTTCGCCTTCGCCTCCGCGTGCGCGAGATCGAGAAACAGGAGCATGAAGATGCCGGTCTCGGCGTCGAGCCCCATGAGGGCGATCATCCCGACCCAGACGGCGATCGACAGGTTGTAGCCGAGAAGGTACAGGAACCACACGGCGCCGATGATCGAGAAGGGCACCGCGAGGAGGACGATCATCGTCTTCATCGCCGACTTCGTGTTCGCGTACATGAGCAGCCAGATGAGGACGAGCGTCACGGGGATGACGACCTTCAGGCGCTCCTTGACGCGGATCATGTTCTCGTACTGGCCGCTCCAAAGCAGCGTATAGCCAGGCGGCAGCTTGACCTTCTCGGCAACGGCCTTCTTCGCTTTCTCGACGTAGCCGCCGACGTCCTCCTTCGACGTGTCGAAGTCCACGTATACGTAGCCCGACAGGAGGCCGTTTTCGTTCCGGATCATGGCCGGGCCGCGCACCTGGTGGATCGCCGCGAGCTGGCCGAGCGGCACCTGGGCGCCGGACATCGTCGGGACGAGGACGCGGGCGAGCCGGTCGAGATCCTCGCGCAGCTCGCGCGAGTAGCGCACGTTCACCGAGTAGCGTTCCCGGCCCTTGATGACCGTCGTGACCGTCTCGCCCCCGATCGCCGTCATGATGACGGCGTTCGCGTCGTCCACGGTGAGGCCGTAGCGGGCGAGCGCGTCGCGGTCGAGGTCGAAGTCCATGAAGTAGCCGCCGGCCACCCGTTCGGCGAAGGCGGACCGTGTGCCGGGGACGACCTTCACGGCCGCCTCGACCTCCGCGCCGATCCGTTCGATCTCCTTGAGGTCCGCACCGAAGACCTTGATGCCGATGGGCGTCCGGATCCCCGTGGAGAGCATGTCGATGCGCGCCTTGATGGGCATCGTCCACGCGTTCGTCGTCCCGGGAATCTTCAACGCCCGGTCCATCTCGTCCACGAGCTCGTCGTGGGAGATGCGGTCGCCCCACACGTGGCGGAAGACGCCGGCCAGCCAGTCCGGCGCCCACGAGGAGTACCAGCGCTCCTTCTTCCGCCACTCGGACTCGGGCTTCAGGATGACCGTCGTCTCCATCATCGAGAACGGCGCCGGGTCCGTGGACGTCTCGGCGCGGCCCGCCTTGCCGAAGACGCGCTCCACTTCCGGGAACGACTTCAGGACGCGGTCCTGCACCTGCAGCAGGCGTTCCGCTTCGGTCACCGAGATCCCCGGCAGCGTCGTCGGCATGTAGAGGATCGAACCCTCGTAGAGAGGCGGCATGAACTCGGATCCGAGCTTCAGGAAGACCGGGACCGTGGAAAGCATCGCGAGAAGGGCAATCGCGATCGTCTTCTTCGGATGTGCGAGCACGGCCCGGCAGGGCCGCTCGTAAAGCCGGTGGAGAACGACGCTGATCGGATGCTTCTCCTCGGCGTAGTACTTCCCCACCGTGACCTGGTTGACGACCCAGGCCAGCCACTTCGGGCGGAACGAGAAGCCGTCCATCCGCGCGAACATCATCCGGATGGCCGGATCGAGCGTGATGGCCAGGAACGCCGCGATTGCCATCGCGAGGTTCTTCGAGAACGCGAGAGGCCTGAAGAGCCGCCCTTCCTGGTCCACGAGCGTGAAGACCGGCAGGAACGCGACGGCGATGACGAGGAGCGAGAAGAAGACGGAGGGGCCGACCTCCATGAGCGCCGCGAGCCGGACCTGGTGGAAGTCTCCGGGCCGGCCGCCGTCATTCCACTGCTGCAGCTTCTTGTACGCGTTCTCGACCTCCACGATCGCGCCGTCCACGAGGATGCCGATCGAGATCGCGATGCCGCCGAGCGACATGATGTTGATGTTCATGCCCATCGCGTGGAACGGGATGAACGCGAGGACGACGGCGACCGGGATCGTCAGGATGGGAACGATCGCACTCGGAACGTGCCACAGGAACACGAGGATGACGATCGAGACGACGATGATCTCTTCGATCAGCTTGCTCCGGAGCGTGTCGACGGAGCGCTTGATCAGATCCGAGCGATCGTATGTCGTGACGATCTTCACGCCCGGCGGGAGCGACGGCTCGATCTCCTTTAGCCGAGCCTTCACCCGCTCGATGACGTCGAGCGCGTTCTCGCCGCTGCGCATCACGACGATGCCGCCCACGGCGTCCCCCTTGCCGTCGAGATCGGAAATCCCCCTTCGGATCTCGGGACCGAGCGACACGCGCCCGATGTCCGCGATCGTCAGCGGCGTCCCCTTCTCGTTCGTCTTGACGACGATCTTGCCGATGTCCTCGACCGACTTGAGGTAGCCGCGGCCCCGGACCATGTATTCGCGCCCCGAGAACTCGATGAGGCGCCCACCGATCTCGTTGTTGCTCTTGCGGATCGCCTCCACGACGGACTCGAGCGGCAGGCCGTATGCCGCGAGCGTGTTCGGGTCCAGCGTCACCTGGTACTGCTTCTGGAAGCCGCCTACGCTCGCGACTTCCGCGACGCCGGGCACCGATTGCACCGTGTACCTCAGAAACCAGTCCTGATACGAGCGGATCTCGTCGGTCGTGTTCTTCCCGCTCTCGTCGACGAGGGCGTACTGGTAGACCCAGCCGACGCTCGTCGCGTCGGGCCCGAGCTCGGTCTTCACACCGGCGGGCAGGCGCGACTGGATCGTCGAGAGCTTCTCGAGGACGCGCGAGCGCGCCCAGTAGATGTCGGTACCGTCCTCGAAGATGACGTAGACGTACGAGAAGCCGAAGTCCGAGAAGCCCCGGATCGTCTTCACCTTCGGCGAGCCGAGGAGGGCCGCCACGATCGGATACGTGACCTGGTCCTCGAGAATATCCGGGCTGCGGTCCCAGCGCGAAAACACGATGACTTGCGTGTCCGAGAGGTCGGGGATGGCGTCGACCGGCGTGCGCCGAATGACGCCGACCGCGAGGACGATGACGATCGCGTAGATCGCGATGACGAGATACTTGTTCTCGGCGGAGAACCGGATGATCCGGCGAATCATTTCGAGGCCCCCATCGCACCGATTGCGGCCTTGAGCCGCGACTCGGAGTCGACGAGGAAGTTCGCGCCCCTGACGACGACCTCGCCCTCCTTCAGGCCGTCCCGGATCTCCACGACGCCGGCGCCGTGATCGCCCACCGAGACCTCGCGCGGCACGAGTCTTCCTTCACCCTCGGACACGAAGACGATGTTCCGCGTCCCGCTCTCCAGGATCGCGTCGTCCGGCACCTGAAGGACCTCGCGGGTACGGCCGCGGACCGTGACGTCCGCGTACATTTCGGGCTTCAGCTCGCCTTTCGGGTTGTCGAGCTCGATCCGCACCTTCACGGTCCGAGTCTTCTCGTCGACCGCCGGATAAATGTATGTCAGGGTTCCGGACCACGCCCGCCCCGGCCAGTACGAGAGCGTCATCGTCGCCCGCTGCCCAATGGACAGGCGCGGCAGCTCGTTCTCGTAGACGTCCGCTAGGACCCAGACGTGCGAGAGATCGAGGATGTCGAAGAGCGTGTCGGCCGGCATCACCTTCATGCCGTGGTATGCCGTGCGCCCCGTGACGAAGCCGGAAATCGGCGCGTAGACAGGCATCGCGCGGATCGGCTCGCCGTTCTTTTCGATCCGCTTGATATCGGCAGGCGTGATCTCCCACAGGAGCAGGCGCTGGCGCGCGGCGGCGAGGAGGTCACGGCCGCCCTCGGCGACCGAAAAGATGCCCGACGTTCCGAGCGCGCGCGAGGCCCGGAGCGCGAGGAGGTACTCCTGCTGGGTCGCATAGAGCTCGGGGCTGTAGATGAACGCGAGCGCCTCGCCTTTTTTCACATACTTGCCGGTGAAGTCGGCGGTCACGTGCTCTACGAAGCCCTCGTAACGCGTGTGGACGTGATGGACACGGCGCTCGTCGGGGGCGACGCGGCCCGTCGTCCGGATCGACGTCTCGAACGGCGCGCGGTGCGCCTCGATGGTCTTCAGGCCGAGGAGCTGTCTCTTCGCCGCGTCGATCGTCACCGGCGCGAGTCCCTCCGGGCTTCCGGCGGTGACCTCCGCTTCGTCCGCGTAGACGGGCACGAAGTCCATCCCCATCGAGTCTTTCCTGGGAATCGGCGACGTCTCGGACGGATTCATCGGTGAGCGATAGAGGAGGATCTTCCGGGCGGCGCCCGGTGACGCGGTTCCTCCGGTCGCCGCGGCTCCGGTACGAGCCTTTTCCTCCATCGGCACGAGCTTCATGCCGCAGATCGGGCAATCCCCGGGAGCGTCCCTGACGATCTCGGGGTGCATGGGGCATTGGTACTTCTTCGCCGCGACCGCCGTCGCGCCCTTCTTCCCGCAGCCCGCGCTGAAGACGAGAGCTGCCGGGGCGACGGCGGCGAAAGCGAGGACGAGGACGAGCCGCGCGATGCGGCGTGACGTGAGTTTCATGTGGCAGCCTTCCTACATCCTTGGCGTTGCGCCGGCGGAGAGAGCGGGTGATTTCGGCACGACGGCGGACGACGGGCTCCCGTCGAGAGAGAACTCGCGGAGATCGGCTTCGGCGCGCAGGAGGTCGGCGAGCCGCGCGACGGCGCCGCGGCGATCGGTGAAGGTCGTGCTGAGGGCCTCGAGAACGGTCACGAAGGGGACCGCTCCGGTCCTGTAGCTCGCGAGCGCGGCGTCCACGGCGAGGCGGTCCTGCACGAGCAGGGCCTCGGAGTCGAGCCGGGATTCGTCTCCGAGCTGCCGGATCCTGATCAGCCTCTCTTCGGTGCGTGCCAGCGCCAGGCGCCGCAGCGAAGCCTCGGTCGCCGAGGCCGCTTCGACCAGGCTCTGCGCCTCCACGATCAAGGGGCGCTGCTTCTTGCCGACCCACAGGGGGACGGAAACCCCGACGCTGGCGGACCACATGAGGGGCAAAGAGCCGCGGTTCATGTACCCAGCCGACGCCACAAAGTCGGGCCGGAGGTTGCGGTGGGCAAGCTCCTCGGCGAGGCGTGAGCGCTCTTTCGCGAGGGCGGCATCCCTCAGCTCGGGTGTCGCCTCCAGGGTCTTCTTCAGGAACTCGTCGGCCGGCAGCGCGGCGAGAGGCTCGCCGGGGACGAGCCGGCGTTCCGTCGGAACAGGCGCGTCCGGCGGGCGATAGAGGAGCCGGCGAAGCTCGACGAGGGCGCCCTCTTCGGCGGCCTCGTCTTTCCGCCGCTGCTGGAGGAGGCGCGTGCGTTCGCTCTGGGCGCGGAGGACGTCCTGTTGCGTCCCCATCCCGGCCGAGTACCGGGCGCGGATGATCTCTTCGATCTGCCGCCAGGTCTCGACCTGCTCGTCCACGAGACGGAGGTTCTCCCGCGCCTCGAGGAGCGTCGCGTAGCCGCGTCTCACGGCCGCCTCGAGCGCGAGCGCCACGCGATCGGGCCGCGTGGCGGACCGCTCGGCGTCCGCCTTCGCGACGCGCTCCTGGAGGCCAAGCTTCCCCGGAAACGGGATCGCCTGCTGCGCCATGAACTGCAGGCGCGTCATCGACTCGACGCCGAGGGACGGCGACACGCCGTCGTTCTCGTAGTTCACCGTCACCATCGGGTCGGGCAGCGTTCCCGCAGGCGAGACGCGCGCGCGGGCAGCCGCGGCCTCCTGGCGCACCGCAACGAGATCCGGGTTATTCGCGAGCGCCTCGGCGACGAGCGCCTCGACTTCGGTCGCGGCCGAGGGTGCCGAACCGAGACACCACAGGACGAGCGCGAAGCCAGCGGCCGCTCGGGACCCTCTAAGGAATTCTCTCTTCTTTTCTTCTCTTGTCAGCATCGATCACCTCGTCGAAAAACCTCACGGAGCCGCCCGAACGGGCGGCGCGAGAACGGTTCGGCGAGGGATCAGACGAGGAAGACGGAGTAGAGCAGGAAAAGCGGCGCGGACCGGGCGCGCGGCGAGACGCGGCGCGCGTGCCCCGCCAGGGAGTCCGGAAGGGCGGGAAGCGGCAAATCGAGAGCGCTCGCCTCGGGGGCTGTGAGCGCAGGGGCGGCGGGGGACGTAAGCGAAGGCGCCGCCTCTTCCGGGGCGGACATGCGGCAGCATCCTGCAGAGGAGTCCGCGGAGGAATCCGGGGAAGCGTCCTCGCCCATGCCGCAGCACGAGGGGGCGTCGGCGGACGTTCCCGCCGACGGGCAGCAGGGCGCTTTCGGCGCAGGCCGGGGAGCGGCGAGCGCCACCGCCGACAGGAGCAGCGCCGCGAGCGTCGCGGCCGTCGCTCGGAACAGATATACCGCAGCAGGCCGACTCATCACGTCTCAGGATAACGCATCCCCGCCCCCGTTCATTCCTGACGCAGATGCTTCAGGGGGTTCCGATGGGGGTGTTGGGTAAAATGACGCCATGGGAACGCTCACGCCTCCGCCCGAACGCGCCGCAAGCCCTGCACCGCCGTCCCGCTTCGACGCCGGACGTCCCGCGCCTTCGATGGGTCCCTCGGGACATACGGTGCTCCTCGTCCTCGCCGCCCTCGGGGCCGGGGCCTGGCTCTTCCTGCGCGCCCCTTCGAAGCTCTCGGCCACCATGCTCCCCAGGCTCGCCGCGGACGGAACTCCGGCCGGTGACGCGCCCGCCGGGAAATGCGCGGGCGCGAAGGGCTGCCTCATCGTCTACGTCGCCCCCTGGTGCGGGCCCTGCAAGCAGTCGATCCCCGGCGACCGCGCGCTCGCGGACCTCATCAAGGATCGCGGCATCGAGACGACCTTCGTCGTCGGCATGGACGCGATGCCGAAGTGCGCGGAGATGGCGCGAAGCATCGGACGCGAGGTCCTCGTCGACACGTCGGGCGCGTGGGCGAAGAAGATGAAAATCAACGGCGTGCCCCACTTCCTCGTGACCGGTCCGGACGGCAGCGTGAAGAAGCGGCAGGCGGGTGCCCTCATGGCGAGCCCGGAAGAAGTCGCGCGGCACCTGGGGCTGTAACGCCGCCGGCGTGACCAGATCGCCCTCCCCACGCGTCTTCCCTAGGATGCACGCGGTGGCCGAACACTTCGAGGAGAGCCTCCCCGCCCGCGACGTCTCTTGGGGGGAAGCGCTGCGCGCGCCCTTCGACGCCCTCGCGGCGGGTGATCTCGCGGCGCTGGAAACGATCTGGGACCTCTCGTCGCGGCGGCTCTACGGCCTCGCCCTCTGGCGAACCGGCTGCGAGGAGGACGCGCGCGACGTCGTCCAGGAAGTGTTCCTGCGTCTCGCCTCACGACGGGGCGAACTGGGCGGCGTCGAGAAGCCCCACGTCTGGCTCCTCGCGGTGGCCCACAACGCCGCAGTGGACGCGGTGCGGCGAAGCGCCCGGCGCCGAACGGAGCCGCTCGAAAGCGCCGCCCACGTCGCGGCGCCCGGGGCCAACCCGGAGCGCGCGGCCGTGGCGTCCCGGACGTCTCGCGCGCTCGCGCAGCTCCCGCCGCCCCAGCGCGAGGCCGTCCTGCTCCACCACGTCGCCGGCTGCTCGTTCCGCGAGATCGCGGCGATCACCGGCGTTCCCGCCTTCACCGCGGCGAGCCGATGCCGCCTCGCCCTCGCCAGGCTCCGGCGCCTGATGGGAGGTTCCAGATGAGCGACGACCCTCTCCTTCGCGGGCTCGAGCTGCCCGCCGTCCCCGCGCGCCTGCGGGAGGACGCCCTCGCCGCCGCGCGCGCCGCCTTCACGGCGACGCCGCGCCGGGACGTCTGGACACGGCTTCTCGCGAGTCCCGCCGCACGCCTCGCGTGGGCCGCCTCTGTCGCCGCTCTCGCCACCGCGCACGCCTTTCTTCCGAGGGACGGGCGACCCGAAGCTCCCGGCGCGTCCGCCGCGGTCACGCGGCCGGACCCCGAGCTCGCCTCGATCGCCCGCCTCCCCCGCATCGACGAACACGCGCTTCCCGCGCCCGAAGGAGACCGTTCATGAGCCGTCCGCGTAGCCTGATCCTCGCCGCCCTCGGCGTCGTTGTCGTTCTCGCCGCCGCGCTCGGGATCCGCTGGGCGGGCCTCGAGCGGCGTTCCCTGGCGCAGTCCGTTCGGCCGCCGCTCGCCCGCTTCGACAAGCCGGCGCCGCCCGCGCGCGTCGCCCTGCCGATCCGCGTCGACGTCCCGAAGCTGCCCTGCTGGTCCTGCCCCGACAGCGAAAAGTGGCCAGTCCGGTTCCGGACCGACCTCGGCCTCCTCGCGCCGCTAGGCGACGGCCCCGCGAACGCCGCGCTCTGGCTCAAGGACTTCGCCAATCTCGACGGGACGCGAGCCCCGGAAGCGGAAGCGGCGATGAAGCGCCGCATCGAGGGACCAGGTGACTTCGGGTTCGTCCTGCCTCCCGACGATCCTCTCCTGAAGGAGGCGGAGCCGTGGGCCGACCAGGCGACGATGCGCTTCTACCCCGATGTCTGGGCCGCGGAAGGGGCCTCGACGCCGATTCCGAACCTCCTCGTCTCGCTGTCCTTCGCGAAATCCTGGGCGGCCCGCGCGGCCTCGGGTCCCGACGCTCCGACGGCGGTCGAGGACTGCCGCCGCGCGATCCGCTGGGGACGGCTCCTGCGGCAGGAGGACGCGACGCTCATCCAGGACCTCGTCGGCCTCGCCTCCATCCGGATCGGCGCCGAACAGCTCTACGCGCTCGCGGCGCGCCGCGGTGACCAGCCGCTCATGCTCGCCGCCGCGATCGTTCAGGGCGAAGCGGCCCCGCAGCGCCTGCGTACGGCGGAGCTCCTGACCCGCGTCGCCATCCAGGCTGCGGAGAAGGACCCGGTCACCGACAGGAAAGTCGACGACGTGATCAGCGTCGCGAAGACCTCACCCGACCGCCGCTTCCGCAACGAGGCGATCGTGATGCTCGGATACGCGCGCTTCATGGGCTCTTCAGCCCAGTGCAAGAAGGCCGAAAGCGCCCTTTCCGAACTGAAGGCGTCGCCCGATGCGTTCGTCGCGGGCAACGCGCGATGGGCGCTCGAACTCCGCCGCGGAGACCTCGGGCGTTTTTCCGACGGCAAGATCTGAGCGCAAAGAGAAGCTTGGAGCCGAAGCCCAGACTTGAACTGGGGACCTACTGATTACGAATCACGTGTATAATTCATGTTTTAAAGGTGATTCTCCCAATTCTTTATTCACCTTGCCCAACGCTTGCCCGACCGGCGAGACTTCCTTAAAGGTCGCCCGTCCCCTGGTCGCCACGGATCCTCCCGTCCGCCGCTTCGCCGACGTGGTCAGAGCCGTGGTCAAGACGATGGAGCTGGCCGGGTTCGGTGGAAACGATCTGATCGCTCGGATGCTGGCGCGCGCCGGCTGGAAGTTGTCGGCGAGGACGGTGGGACGGATCCGCAACGAGCGGCGGCCATCGCCTCGGATGCCGGAGGCGGCCTCGACGGTCCCGCGAACCGTGAGGGCACCAAACCCGAATCACGTCTGGATGGTGGATCTGACCGACGTGAGAGGGCTGTTCTCGCTCGTGACGTTCAAGCTCGGAGTCGTCTTCGACGCGTTCTCGCGGATGCCGCTCTCCATCAGGGTGTTTTCCAAGGAGGCTTCCGCCGTTGAAATCGCCCGGCTGGTTTCGAGGACGGCACGGCGCCATGGACGGCCGGCACACTTCATCTCGGATCAGGCGCGCTGCTTCAAAGGCCAGGTCTTTCGCCGGAAGCTCTGGAGGCTCGGGGTGAAGCAGAGGTTCGGGGCGATCGGGAAGAAGGGCTCAATCGCCCTAATCGAACGGCTGTGGAGGACGCTGAAGGACACGCTGGGCCTGCGCCTGCTGCGGCCGTTGGTGGCGGAAGACCTCGCCGCGACGGTCGAGCTGGCACTCCTCCACTACGCACACTTCCGCCCGCATCAGGGTCCGCCGCCGCGCGGCAGGCCGGGCGAAGGCCCGATGGACTCACCGTTTCGCGTCGACTACCTCGACGCGGAACGGCTACTGCCAGTTCTGGTTCGAAAAGCAGCCTGAAGGACGGTCACCCCGGGGAAATACGTCGGTCGACGTGTGCGTGCGCGGAGACATCGTAGCCGCCGAGGCGCCGGTCTGTGCGCGCCAGCGCCCGCCGCAATTCCCATTGCGCCCCTACAACTTCGGGCAATTCCCATTGCAGCCCTACAGAACCACTTGTCTCCCGCGATCACGGGCGGCGGCGCGATGCCGGAGCCTCGAAGACGCGTTTTCAACAAGTTCCTCCGCGACGTCCGCCAGCGCCCGGAGAATCGCTCACCCTTCGATCCTCTGCGGCCACGAATCGAAAGTCACTGTCCTCCGAGAGCGGTTGGCTGAAGTGTCCGGAGATCGGGCTCAGATCGCCTCGGCAATGGCCTTTCCAACGTCTTCGGTCCGAGCGGCTCCCCCCATGTCCGGTGTATGGGGCCCAAAGGCCAGGATCTTTTCGATGGCGGCCAAGACCGCCTCGCCCGCCTCTGGGTGCCCCAGATGATCGAGCATCAGGGCCCCGGCCCAGATCTGGCCGACCGGATTGGCGATCCCTTTCCCGTAGATGTCCGGGGCCGAGCCATGGACCGGCTCGAACATGGAGGGGAACTCCCGTTCGGGATTCAGGTTGGCGCTCGGCGCGATCGCAATCGTGCCGGTGCAACCGGGACCCAGATCAGAGAGGATGTCGCCGAAAAGGTTGGAGCCCACCACCACGTCGAACCAGTCGGGGTGCATGACGAACTGGGCGCAAAGGATGTCGATGTGGTACTGGTCGGTCCGGACCTCGGGGTACTGCGCGGCCATGGCTCGGAAGCGCTCGTCCCAGTAGGGCATCGTCACGGAGATCCCATTCGATTTGGTGGCCGAGGTGAGGTGCCTCTTCGGGCGGCTTCTCGCTATCTCGAAGGCGTACTTTAGGATCCGGTCCACCCCGCGGCGCGTGAACGTGCTCTGCTGCACTGCGAACTCGAATTCGGTCCCCTCGTACATCCGGCCGCCAATGGAGGAATACTCTCCTTCGTTGTTCTCCCGTATGACGACGAAGTCGATGTCGCCGGGTTTACGGCCCGCCAGCGGACAGCGGACACCCGGCATGAGGCGCACCGGCCGAACGTTCGCGTACTGCTGGAAGGCGCGCCGGATGGGAATCAGCAGACCCCAGAGGGAGACGTGGTCTGGAACGCCCGGGAAGCCAACGGCCCCGAGGAAGATCGCGTCGTGGTTCCGGATCCGCGCCAGCCCGTCCTCGGGCATCATCCGCCCCTCCGCGAGGTAGTACTCGCAGCTCCAGGGGAAGCGGTCCCAGCGGAAAGACAGTTCGAACTTCCTCCCAACGGCCTCCAGGACCCGGATGCCCTCGGGCATGACTTCCTTGCCTATTCCGTCTCCGGGGATAACGGCGATCTGGTGTGTTGCCATCGTCCTCACCAGAGGCCGAGCGCTTTCCACCAGAGTCCGCCGAGCCCGACCCAGATGACGATGTTGACGACGCTAATGAGGAGGCCCATGCGCCACCAGGTGCCAACCTCCACGTAGCCCGTGCCGAAAAGAACCGGCGCAGGACCTGTCCCATAGTGCGTCATCCCCGCGAAGAGGTTGCTGAAGAAACCGAGAACGAGAGCCGCGAGGACCGGCGGCGCCCCCACCGTGATGGATACGCCGAGGAAGGCGGCGTACATGGATGCCACGTGCGCCGTGTTACTGGCGAAGAAGTAGTGACTGTAGAAGTAGGCAAGGGCGAGCACCAGGAACGCCACGATCCAGCCCTTTCCCTGGACCATCCCGCCCATGCTCTTGCTGAACCAGGGGATCATGCCCAGTTTGTTCAGGAAGCTGGCCATCATCACGAGGGCCGCGAACCAGACCAACGTGTCCCAAGCAGCGGTCTCGGCCTTCACATCGTCCCAGGTCAGCACGCCGGAGAGGAGGAGGACGGCCAGACCGACGAGGGCGGCGGTTGTGGCGTTCAGATCGCCCAACTGCTTGGCGAAGATCCAGAGGATCAGTAGCAGGGCGAAGATGCCGAGCATCATCCACTCCTGGCGCTTCACAGGTCCGAGGGTGGCCAGGTTCGTCTTCGCGATTTCGACTGCTTCTGGCGTTTCGGTGATCTCGGGTCGATGAAGCTTGTAAATGATGAGGGGCACGACGAGGAGGGAAACCAGGCCCGGGACGAGGGCTGCCAGGGCCCAGCCGCTCCAAGTGATGGTCACCTTCAGGTCTCCAGCCAGCTTCTGGGCCAGGGGGTTGGCCGCCATGGCAGTGAGGAACATCGCGCTGGTGATGCAGTCCACCTGATAGGAGGTGAGCGTGAGGAACGACCCGATCTTCCGGGCCGTGCCGTCGCTTGGGTTGCTGCCGTAGGCACGGGCGAGGCTCGTCATCACCGGCATGATGATTCCCCCGGCCCGCGCGGTGTTGCTGGGAATCGCGGGGGAAAGGACGAGGTCGGTCGCGGCCAGGGCGTAGCTCAGGCCGATCGTGCGCCTGCCCAGGAGAGCCATGAAGTTGTATGCGATACGGGCCCCGAGTCCCGTCTTGACGAAGCCCCGCGAGATGAAGAAGGCGAGGACAATCAGCCAGATTACGACGTCGGAGAACCCGCTCATCGAATCGGCGATGCTCAGCGTACGGCTGACGGCCGTGACGCCTATCCCGATCATCGCCACCGCCCCCATGGGGAGCGGCTTGAGGATGATCCCGACGATCGTCGTCACGAAAATGGCGAATAGATGCAGTCCCGTGACCCAGTCGGCGCGGCGCTTCTCCTCCGCCGCGGCCTTGGCCTTGGCTTCCGCTTCGGCCTTGGATCTGATATCTGCCTCGGCCTTCGCTTTCGATTCCGCTTCCGACAGTGCCGCAGGGGGCGCGGCCGGATTCAGTGCCGGCTTGGACTCCTTCGCGGGAGCCGCCGTGGCGGGCTTCGCCGGGGCGGGTTGCCCGGCGAACGCCTTGGCGTCCGGCACGGGCGCCACCTTCGGAAGCCCGAAGTAGAGGAGCAGGCCGAGGGCAAGTGTGCCGACGGCTCGCCCGATCTTCGCTCCCTGCCAGTTCGCAGTCGACACGGATTCCCCGACCGCCACTTTCATCTGGACCTCCAGTTGACCACCGAGACTGCTCAGGCGCGCCCATCTTTTCCATGAAGCCCTTGCTTCAGGGCATGCGGTTGCACTGAGCTCCATCATCCGCATTACGCACCAGAGCAGCGCTTCCGGATCCTGCGCGTCCGGAGTTTCCTCGGCCTGTCACAACGCGAGACTGCTGCGATGTTTCAGGTGTCGGTAGAGACGATCGCGCGGTGGGAGATAGAGACGACGACAGCCGTCGGACGGCGCACAGGCCCCGGTGAAGGTGGCAGCACCTCCCGGAGCCGAGCAACCCGAGGAGTCGGAGCCGGTGAAGCCGCCCAAGCCGAAGAGGTGAGGCGGGGATACCCCGCACGTTCAACCTGTCTGTAGAGTCAGAACATCGGGACGAACTGCATCTGCAGAAACGTTCCGTCGCCGTTCCCGAGACCCGGACCGGCGCCGTCATTGAGGACCGCGTAGGCGACGGGGACACTGCCGCCCGACAGGGTTGCTAGAACGTAAGCGTTCGTGACGCCCGGGGCGTAGGTGTAGAGAAGCGAGTTGATCTGAGTCCACCCGCCCGTCCCGACCTCCACGTCGGGGATCGTCGTCGCGAGGCGGCCGGTGTCTCCGTCGAAAACGTCGAGGCGATAGTGAGCCGATGAGTAGTACGCGAGGTTGACGAGCCCGACGTTCGTCCGGTGGGTGTCATCCTGGCGGAGGCCGTCGAGCCAGCATGTGGAGCCCAGAGCATAGGGCACGGCCTCGGCGGACGAGGCGAGCCCGAAGTGCCCTCCCAAGCCCGAGGCCGTCGTGCGGGCGACGACAAGAAGGTTCGGGGAGATACCGTCGATGGTGAGCGGTCCGGCGCAAGGGACGCCGGGAGCCCCGGTGCCGGTCCATTTCGCGCAGAGGGTCTTGGCGAAGCCCGGGAGCGAAACCTGGCCGCGGGCGGGGACCACGACTCCTTGCTGCTCGCGGTGGTTCAGCCCTCCGATGGCGGGTGACGCGAAGGTGAGAGAGGCCCCGGCCTCGTAGTTCGACGCGTTCGTGAGGATGAGCTCCGTCGAGAACGTGTCGGTCTCGACGACCACGGGGAGGAGCTGGGAAGGCGCCAGGAGGTTCGGCCTGTCAGCCACTGCCGGCACGACGGAACCGTCGCCGCTCGCCCTGTCGTTGATCACGGCGTAAGCGCTGTAAGGAGCTTGCCCGGCGACCGGATCGATCCGGGCCCAGGCCGTAGACATGCCGGCCCCGGCGCTCGCAAGGACCCGGTCCAGCTGGAGGAACATTCCGGGGGAGAGCGTCACGTCGGGAAGGACGACCGTGCCCGGGTGGGCGGGGTCCGTGGAGACGAGGCTGACGCGCAGCGTCACGTCGCCATCCTCGGGGTCCGCGAGGCTTGTGAGGGCGAGGTTCGTCCGGTCGTCGCCGTTCTCCCGCAGGACGGGCACGATTGAAGGCCCCGTCAGACCGGTCGTGACGGGGAGCGGCGCGAGCCCCACCCCCACCTCGCCGGCTCCGAAGGGGGAGCGGACCCGCGACTGCACCGAGACGTCGGCCGGCGATGACGCGTTCGAGAACCGGACGCGGAGCGAGCCGCCGCGTCCGTCTCCGTCGGGGATCGGGACCCTGAGAGACCGGAGGTCCGAGATGACGTCCGTCAGGATTCTCTGCCGGCCAATCGGAATCGCCAGGGAGGCGCTGCCGCTGCCGTCGCCGAACGCGGCCGTGTACGTCAGGTCAACAGTGACCTCCGTGGAGCCCCGGTTCGTCAGGACGATCTCCGAGGAGAAGAGTGTGCCCCCGACCCCCCGACTCTCGAGAACGATCGGGACCGTGAAGCTCCTTGCGAAGCCGGGGCGACAGCGGTTCACGAAGACGGGAAAGGGGGAGCGCACAATATTGAACGGTACGAGGTCGGTGCGGCCGTCGCCGTCGATGTCCGCCGTCTGGATGTTGGACTGGACGCTCGAAAGGTGGATCGGTGGCGCGAACGTGCGTCCCGCCAGAAGCCTCCAAACGGCAAGCCCCTCGACGCCGTTCGAAACCACGTCGAGACGTCCGTCCCCGTCGAGGTCGCCGAGGAGGAAGCTTCCCCCCCGGAGGCCGGAGACGACCGGGCTCGGCGGCGAGAACGCTCCCGTCCCGTCTCCCCAGCAGACGACCGCGTCCGAGGTCGAATAGTCGCGGGAGAACTGCCCTGACGTCGTCGTCGTGACGAGGAGGTCGGCGTGTCCGTCCCCGTCGAGATCGCCGACCTGCACGACTCCGTAGCCGTCGACCACCTTTCGAGCGGTCTCGAAGCCACCGCGTCCATCCGCGCGCAGGAGGAGGATGCCATTGGGGGCGGAGACGACGACGTCCAGACGCCCATCCCCGTCGACGTCGCCGAGCACGAACGTCCCGATCCAATTCGACGGGATGCCGACGAGCGGAACGGAGACCGCATGACGGAAGGCGCCGCGTCCGTCGCCGAGGAAGGTCTCGAGGGACGGCGGAGAAGGGCTCGGAATGTCCGTTCCGGTCAGGCAGACGACCACGTCGAGCGATCCGTCGCCGTCGAGGTCGGTCCAGACCCAGCGCGAGGGCGGAACGGTCGTCTCGATACCCGTGATGGGGACCTGCCGAAAGCCCCCCTGTCCGTCGCCGACAAGAATTGCCAGACCGGATTCCGTCTGGACCAGGAGGTCAGTCTTGCCGAGCCCATGGAAATCGAGCACCGCCACGAGCCCGGTCACCGGCGGGGTCGCGAGGCGGTGAGGGAGGCGAAAGTCCCTGTCGTGCCGCCCCCAGAAGACGAGGATCGAACCGGAATCCCGGTCGAACGTCACGATGTCCGTGGCTCCGTCGCGGTTCAGATCGGCCGTCTTCAGCGAGAGGACTTGAGGGTTGGCCGCGAGGACATTGAGCGTCAGGCGGAGGGTATCGTCCAACGCAGGATCGGCGCACGCTTGGCCGGAGGCCATTCGCACCATCGAAGCGGACAATGCAAGGGCGATCGCGTTCCGCCGAAAGTCTCTCATCTGTCACCTCGGTAGAGCGCTCGTCCAGACGCCCACGCCCGCGTGCACCACGCCCGCAACGAAAGCAGCGACGAGAGCGACGCGAAACACCGGCCGGAACCCAGGCCCTCTCATGAGAAACCCCGTGAGAGCTCGGATATCTTTCGTTAAAGTGCGCAACCCGGGGAAGCCGACCGATTGCCGCCGCCCGTGGTCGCTCAGCGAGATCATCAAGACCGACTTCGTCTTGTGCCTCCGGGGACTCAAGGGATCCCAATCCATGGCGACGAGGGAGCCGGTGCGCAGGCGATTGAGGAACGAGGACACTCTCAACTCGACGAACCTCCGCATACTGATCTGTCTCTGGGTTCGGATTTCTCACTGATGCAGATGCTCTACCCCCAATTTTCTAGACAGGTGAAGGCTGAGGGTTGAGGGCACGAAACTCCATCGGCGAGAGCATGCCGAGGGACGAGTGAGGGGCGAGGCGGTTGTAGTCGTCGATTGTAGGGGTGCAATGGGAATTGCCGGGGCGCTGTGGCGCGTAGAGACCAGAGTCAAGCCCTCGGTTTCTTTCTCAATCCCGGCCCGGAGACGAGCAGTCTGGCCGGACGGCAATCTAGGTTCGAGTAATCGGCCCTTTTCCATGAAGGCTCCCCGGGCTGATGTCTCGGAGCGCGAGTCTGAGGGACCAGACATCGCTCGCCATCGAAAAGCGGCGCTCGAACCGGACCGTCTACCTCCTCCGGAGTGGTGCTCGAGCAGCCTGAACGGTCAACTCAGACCCCCGCGTGGGGCTCAGAGCGCGGTGGTCCGGGACTACCGGGCCCTGGAGACCGGACGGCGCCGGGCGAACCGGCTCGTACTAACCGTCTCGGGGTGAGAGCCTTATCACCTGCAGGGCACGCGAACGATGGCGACGCCACTGATCAGAGCGCGCCAGCGGGCATCGCAATTCCCATTGCGCCCCTATAGTCTCGATCAGCTTCCGCTCCGACCGCGTGATCTTCGGGAGGCTGAGGATCAGCGGCAGCGTCAGCTTCCCCTCGCGGAGGTCGGAGAGGACCGGCTTGCCCAGGTCCCCGACCCGCGGGAGTACCCCCTTCTGCCGGGATGACGCCGTTCTTCAGTCGCCGAACCTGCGTATGAACCAGGTCTTCACCACCTGGGTCAGCACCGCATACCCCAGCAGCATAAGGCCCAGATACAGCCAGTACCGTGGCGGGAGCGGAACAAATCCGAGCGTCGGCGCGAGCGGCGACACCGTGAGCCAGGCGCCGGCAGCCACGATGATCACGGAAGAGGTGGCGAGCGGCCAGCTGGCCCTGCTCTGGAGGAACGGGATCTTGTTCGTGCGGATGACGTGGATGATCAACGTCTGGGTGAAGAGCGACTCCACGAACCAGCCCGTGTGGAACAGCGCCGGGTTTTTCCAGCAGTTGAATACATACAGCATCATGAAGAACGTCAGGTAGTCGAACAGGGAGCTGATCGGCCCGATGAACAGGATGAAGCGCAGGATCCTGCCGATTTCCCACTTGCGCGGCTTGACGAGCCATTCCGCGTCGACCTGGTCCGTCGGGATGGTGGTCTGCGAGAAGTCGTACAGGAGGTTGTTGGTGAGCACCTGGATCGGCAGCATGGGCAGGAACGGCAGGAACGCGCTCGCCCCGACCACGCTGAACATGTTGCCGAAGTTCGAGCTGGCCGCCATCTTGATGTACTTGACGATGTTGCCGAACACCCGCCGGCCTTCCAGCACGCCCTGCTCCAGTACCAGCAGGCTGTTTTCCAGCAGGATGATGTCGGATGACTCCTTGGCGATGTCCACCGCGCTGTCCACCGAGATGCCCACATCGGCGGCCTTCAAAGCCGGGGCGTCGTTGATGCCATCGCCCATGAACCCCAACACGTGGCCCTTGCTCTGGAGCGCACGGATGATGCGCTCCTTGTGAGCCGGGACCAGCCTGGCAAAGACGCTGGTGGCGCTGGCGGCTTCGGCCAGTTCCGTCTCGCTCATCGTCTCGATTTGAGAGCCGAGCAAGAGATGCTCTACCGGCATGCCCACTTCCTTGCAGATGTAGGCGGTGATGATCTCATTGTCGCCGGTCAGGACCTTGACGTCCACGTTCAGGCTGTGAAGCCGCTTCAACGCCTCTGTCGCAGTGTCCTTGGGCGGGTCGAGGAAGGCCAGAAAACCCAGTAGGATCAGGTCCGATTCATCCTTGACCGAATAGACTGGTTCATCCGGGGCATTCGGCATTTTCTTGTACGCCAGGGCGATCACCCGGAAGCCCTGACCGTTGAGATCGTCCGCCAGCTGTC
>DAIOUV010000062.1:0-18034 GCA_036759345.1 Acidobacteriota bacterium
CATTAGTAACGTAGACCAGATGCCGAATGGCTTGTTCCAAGCCCACACAACATATGATACTCCCAACAGACAGAAGAGAATCCCGCCAATCCATTCCCGGCGCCAGGAGACAGCAAGCAGGATGAGAACGAGAAATGTTGGGACTAGATGTATCAGAAGGGCAGCACCTGTACCCCAGAACCCCTTTCCTTCATTGAAAACATCGAGAGCAAACAGGGACCGCGCTCCGCCTCCCGCAGACGCCGCGGTCCCCGTTTCTCCCTGATCCCCCACCCTCTTGCGGGCGCGAATCAAACTTCCTATCCTTATAGCAAACGGTTCACGGACGCCTCGAAGGAGGACCTGCGATGAAACCCTTGGCAGTGGGATTTATCTTTGCGATGGCCGCGGCGGCTGGCGGGACCGGCCAAGCAGCCGAGCAGGGCAAAGCAGACGGTCGTATGAGTGTCAATGGCAAGGTGGTCAAGCTCAGCCACGCTTACGCGCGAGCCGACCCGGGGTCCCTCCATGTCATCCTGACCGACGTGCCGCTCAGCGATTTGGATTTGGCGGGCTTTCCCGACTCAGTGATCAAGACCGTAAATTCCGGCAAACTAAACGCTCTGAGCTTCACGATTGGAGCCGACAGCAAGGGCGGTGTGGAGTTTGGCGATACCGATATCTACGACTCCGCTTTCAAGTACGCCTGGTCGCCCTCCATTAAGGGAAAGGACAAGGTCGAGCTGACGACGCTCGATGAGAACCGTGTCGCGGGGCGCGGGCGCACGGAGAAACCGCTCACGTTCGGCGAGACCGGCGACGTGTTCGACTACAACGTCAGCTTCAGCGCACCGATCCGAACCTGGGAGGAGATGCAAGCCGTTAGGGGCTTCCGCTGACTCTCGGCCAGGGGGTCAGTTTCGGCAGAGCGTTAAGTGATTGATGAATAGACACTTAATATCATGCACACTGTTCGGTCAGTGGAGTTCGCAGTCCGGCCCACCGGTCCAGCGCCGAGACCGCCCGCCGCCCGATGGCGATGAGGGCTTCTCCGGGCTTTCCTGGGTTCGTGAATTAGAGGTTCGCCAGACACCTGCTCTGAGTACTCCAAACCTGGTGGGGCCCCGCCCCGCTTCCTGCTACGCTTCCCACCTGATCAGGAAATCACTTCTTGGAGGTACTTGATGGCCCGTCATCTATTCGCGATTCTCGACGACCTTACTGCAAACCTGGCCGAGCTCAAGGCGGCGTTGGCGCCGTTGGTGTTGATCGGAGGCACGGTCGTGTCCGAGGCCAGCCGGCCCGCCACGGCGCAACGTAGCGCGAAGGGGGCGCCTTCAGGCGGGCGAGGCCCGGTCAGCGCGAAGCGTCGCGCGGCATTGCGGGAGCAGGGGCACTACATGAGCGCCATTCGGCCGCTTTCGGCCGCCCAGCGCGCCCAGGTCAAGAAGGTACGGGCCGAAAAGGGAGCCGAGGCCGCCATCGCACTCGCTCGGAAGTTAGCCCGCTCGCTGGAATCCCCCGTCAGGCACAGCTTTCCGGCCTCACTGTAAGGGGGGATCTGACGCCGACGCATTTGCGATCTCTGTCGCAAGCGCGATGAGCGCATCCGCTGGGATGTCCACCAAAAGGGGGGAGGCTCAGCCATTACTAGCCCTTCTTGCCAATCATGATATTCTTCAAGATCTCCAAAATGAGTTCATTCTGATGCTCCAAGTGCAGAAGAATAACCTCAATCTCCTTTTCTGCTCTGACATTCACCTCAAAATCGGATTCGGCTCTATTTTCAGCGTGACGGCCCTGAAGATTTTGACCGATCATGATCAAAGGCATCAGAAATATTTGCATCACGTTTGAAATGAATAGCCATAACACAAAGGCCGGGAAAGGATCAAATCGCCATTCTTTTGGCGCAATGGTGTTCCAACCCAGCCATAGGATAGTCCAGCCAAAAATGATTAGGAAGAACCCTATCGAACCCACATGGTCTGTAAGCTTGACCGCGAACGTTTCTAAGAGGCTTAGACTTTCCTTATGCAGGATATTAATATTTCTTATTGGCTTTCGTAATTTCTTAAGTTCTTCATGAGCTTCACGAAGCTTACTTTTGGTCATTTCTCCTCCGTTTTGCGATTCGACTCTGGATTCAATATGTTGTTACTTGCGTTGTGTTTTCGGGTATATGGCTAACTCTGGAACTCACGGGCGCGCCCGCAGGGGCCGAGCCAAGCGAGTGCCCGAGGACTGGGTCGCTGCAGGGATGAAGTGGACTCCTCCTTCATGACGTGAAGTGTAGGGGTGCAATGGGAGTTGCGGGGGGACTGTGACGCGTAGAGACCAGAGCTACGCCCTCGGTTTCTTTCTCAATCCGGCCCCGTAAACGGGCATTCTGTCCGGACGGCGATTCTAGGTTCGAGAAACCGAGCCTTTTCACGGAGCATCCCCGAGTGGATGTCTCAGAGCGCGGTGGTCCGGGACCACCGAGCGCGGAGGACCTGTGGTGCCGCTCGCCTCCGCCGTGCTCGACAGCGGCAAGGCCACGGTGGCGAAGGCGGCGGTGGAGGTGAGGAACAGGTCGCCCACGAGCAGGAAGTCGGCGGCCAGCAGGCCGTCGCACAGGACCACCCCCAGCTCCTTCTCCATCTGCTCCAGGGCCTCGGCGCCTTCGGGGTCGACGTAGCCGGACAACCAGCGCGGGTCTCTGCGCGCCAGGACGGGCCGCAATTCCCATTGCGGCGCTATAGTGTCGCTCTTCTTGCTCTTCCCAGCTCTGGTGGTGTAACACATGAATTCATGGGCGCGATTTCCAGAAAGGCCACGAGCAGATACGGGCAGCCCGTGTCGTCACGCTTGAAGACTCTTCGTTAGAGCCGAGGGAGGGAGCATGCCTCTTCGCCGGAAAGTCGTCATCGTGATCAGCCTGGCGGCGGCCGCCTCCGGGGCGGCATTCGGCATCTACCGGCTCGCGTCCCCGCAACAGGCGCCCGTGTTCCGCTTCACGACCGTCCAGCGGGGGGACATACACGCGCTCGTCTCGGCAACCGGGACACTTCAGGCCGTGACGACCGTGAGCGTCGGTACCCAGGTGTCGGGACAGATCTCCGAGCTCCTCGTCGACTTCAACAATCATGTCAAGAAGGGGCAGCTCCTCGCCAAGATCGATCCGACCATCGCCCAGCAAGGCGTGGCTGATGCCCAGGCGAACCTCGAGAAGGTGCAGGCGGAGGCCAACCAGGCGAGGAACGATCAGAGTCGCAACATCCAGCTTTCGTCCGCCGGGCTCATCGCGGGGAGCGCGCTCGAACAGGGCGGTTCGGCAAAGCAGGTGGCGGATGCCACGGTGAGATCGGCGCGTGTCGCCCTCGATCGGGCGAAGCAGAACCTCTCGTTCACCTCGATCTATGCGCCCATCGACGGTGTCGTCGTCGAGCGGAACGTGAACCTCGGACAAACAGTCGCCGCGAGTCTCTCCGCTCCGCAGCTCTTCCTGATTGCGAACGATCTCGCGCGGATGCAGATCCTCGCGCTGGTGGGAGAGAGCGACATCGTGCAGATCAGCCAGGGACAGGCCGTGACCTTCACCGTCCAGGCGTTGCCAGGACAGTCGTTTCCGGGCACCGTGGAGCAGGTTCGGCTCCAGTCCACGACGGCGGACAACGTCGTGAACTACACGGTCGTCGTGACGTTGGAGAATCCCGAAGGCAAGCTGCTGCCCGGGATGACGGCCCGCGTCGACTTCCTCGTCAAATCGGCCGAGAGTGTCCTCAAGGCGCCGAATGCGGCACTGCGCTACAAGCCGAGCGATGACGTGCTCGCCCGTTTCGGAACGGCACCGGCCTCCGGGAATACAGAAACGACGACCGCCGCGACCGCCTCGGCGAGCCCCCGGGCCGGCGCCAGCGGAACGCGCGCTCGCAGGAGCGACGGCGGTGCATCCGGTGTCGGTGGAGGCACGCTGTACACGCTCGACGCGAAGGAGAAGCTTCAGATCGTGCGCGTGGGCACGGGCATCAGCGACGGCGTCTTCACCGAGGTCCAGGGACAGAACGTGACGGAAGGCATGAAGGTCATCGACGGCATCGTATCGGCCTCTCAAAAGCCCGCGGCGGCGACCGCCAACCCGATGGGCGGCGGTCAGCAGACCGGACGCGGTCGCCCCGGCGGATTCTGAGGAACGCGACGGCCATGAGCGAGGTCGTCATCCAGACGGACAAGATCACGAAGACGTACGTGACCGGCACGAACGAGGTGCACGCCCTGCGAGACGTGGACCTGAAGGTGACCCGAGGGGAGCTCGTGGCCATCATGGGCACGTCGGGCTCCGGCAAGTCGACGCTCATGAACATGCTCGGGTGCCTCGACACGCCGACGTCGGGGTCGTACACGCTCGACGGCGTCCGCGTCGACGGACTCGGGAAGAACGAGCTCGCGGCGATTCGCAGCCAGAAGCTCGGCTTCGTCTTTCAGGGATTCAATCTGCTGGCGCGTACGAGCGCGGTTGCGAACGTCGAGCTGCCGATGCTGTACGACCGCAGCGGCCGAAAGCGGGATATCCGTGCCCTCGCTGTGTCGGCGCTCGAACGCGTCGGGCTCGGCGACCGGCTGGACCACCAGCCGAGCGAGCTCTCGGGCGGCCAGCAGCAGCGGGTCGCGATCGCCCGGGCCCTCGTGACGGAGCCAGCGCTCGTCCTGGCCGACGAGCCGACGGGCAACCTCGACTCCCGCACGTCGGTCGAGGTGATGGCGCTCTTCCAGCAGCTGAACGCACAGGGCACGACGATCGTAGTCGTCACGCACGAGCCCGACATCGCCGCCTATGCCACGCGCATCGTCCGGATGCGGGACGGCCGGATCCTCAGCGACGAGCTGGTCGCGGACCGGCACGACGCGGCCCGGGACCTGAAAGAGCTGGACAGGAATGCAGCATGAACCTCGCGATCCTGATCCGTCTGGCGATGCAGAGCATTCTCAAGAACCGGACGCGTGCGATGCTGACGATGCTCGGAATCGTCATCGGCGTCGCCGCCGTGATCGTCATGGTCGCGGTCGGCTACGGCGCCCGGTCGCGGATCCGCGAGCAGATCAACAACCTCGGCACGAACATGATCGTCATCACCCCGGGGGCGAGCACCACCGGGGGGGTGAGCCAGGGTGCCCAGGCCTTCGCGACGCTGACCCTCGAGGATGCCGAGAAGATCCGCAGCCAGTCGCAGACCGTGGTGGCCGTGTCGCCCGTCATCGTCGGCCGCAGCCAGGTCATCGCGCCCGGAGGCAACTGGCGCACGGCGATCAACGGCGTCGACACCGACTACCAGGTGATCCGGGACTGGCAGACGGACTCCGGCGCGTTCTTCGCACCCGAGGACGTTCGCGCGGCGCGCAGCGTGGCCGTGCTGGGCCGCACCGTTGCCCAACGCATCTTCGCCGGCAGCGACCCCGTCGGGCAGGAGATCCAGATCGCGGCGCTCCGCTTCAAGGTGACGGGCGTCCTGGCGCCGAAGGGACAGACCGCGAGCGGCAGCGATTCCGACGACGTGATCCTCGTTCCGTACACGACGGCGGCGACCCGCCTCACGGGCAGGCCGCGCATCCCGCAGATTCTGGCCAGCGCGGCCTCCGCGGGCGACATCCCGGCCGCGCAGGAGGAAATCAGCATGCTGCTTCGCGAGTCCCATCACATCAGCGGAGACGAGGACGACGACTTCACGGTCCGCAACCAGACCGATCTCGCCACGGCAGCGGAGAGCAGCACCCGCGTGATGACGCTGCTGATGGCGGCGATCGCGTCAATCTCGCTGCTCGTGGGCGGCATCGGAATCATGAACATCATGCTGGTGTCGGTCACGGAGCGGACGCGGGAGATCGGCATCCGGCTTGCGATCGGGGCTCGCGGCTCGGACGTCCTGATCCAGTTTCTCGTCGAGAGCATCGTGATGGGCATTCTGGGCGGCGTGGTCGGCCTCGCTTTCGGCTTCGCGAGCGCGAAGGTGCTTGCGCACTTCACGGGATGGGAGACGGTGATCTCGCCCCTCGTCATGATCGTCGCGGTCGGCTTCTCGGGTGCCGTGGGGGTCTTCTTCGGCTTCTATCCGGCGCGGAAGGCGGCGGCGCTGAACCCGATCGAGGCCCTGAGGTACGAGTGATCCAGGCTCGCGCGGTGCTGGACACCTGTGGATCGCCAAAATCGCAGCGGGGGCGAACGACGGAACAGAACCGGCCTCGACGAGGCTGTTGCGGTGAGCGAGAGCGATATCGGCCGAAGGCTCAGCGACCGGCGGGCTCTGTGGTCCCCGTGACCGAGAAGCGAGCCGCCGGGAGCCGGACGGAGTCCGACGGCATCGCGGAGAGCTCAGGGTGGCTTCGTGGATGCGTCAGGCTGCGCGCCGCGAATACCGGTGATGAAGACCGCCGAGGCGGGGTTGCGAGATGACCTCACCCATCTCGGGCGGCTCAACCGGCCTGTGATCAGGAGCGTCCTTCTCGAGGGCGAGATGAAGGCGGTCCTCGTTGTACCAGACCTGAAACTCGCGAAGCAGCCGCCTCGCGTGACGCTCATTCGACACAATCACGTGGTCGAACAGTTCGCGGCGGATGGTCCCAGATCCGCTCGAGGTACCGCGAGACCGTCCGTTCGCTTACGCCGAAGCCGAGCTTAAGGAGTTCTCCGTGGATTCGGGGCGCCCCCCACGTCGGGTTGTCTGAGGCCATCTCCCGAATGAAGACGGGCGGGCCTCGACCGCAGGAGGATGCCGAGTTGATGCCGCAGGGCAAGGTTCTCGGCCACGAGTGCGGCCCGAGGGCGAAAGAGGGCGAGAATGAACCAGAGAGAGGCCGGCCTTTGGGGCGCGAACCTCAATCGGCTGAGGTACCTATGCCCCGACTCGGACACCCTATGGGCTTCTGGCGAGGCACACGAGTCTCAGCGTCCTGCCCCTGATAGAAAGCGAACCCGCCTCTGACCCTTCGGAAGCGGGTTCGAGTTCTTTTCTATGGTGGACACGGTCGGAAAGAATTCGAACCGCGTCTGAGGTCGCGCTCTCGTTCCCGCTGACCGAGGCGGAGCCGCCGACCTACCAGCGAATCGCGCGTGAGGCCGAACGACTCCGAGCGCTGGGGCTGAGCCTCAACAAGATCGCCGAGCACCTGGGCGTCGACGGCAAGACGGTCGGGAAAGCCCTGGCCTGGCTTCAGAACCCAGCTAGTTGAGGGAGTTGGGTTCGTTTCGCAGATCCGGCCAGTCTGACCCGTCTTGACTTACGCCGTACTTGCGTCTCACTTCCCCCATCGACGTGCCCGTCGGTGACCGAAGATGGGCGAGTTGTCTACCGGCCGCTGCGCGGTTGCAGGCGCTGGAACTCAGCCTCTCGCGCTTCGTCTGCTCGCCAAAACGGAAACGGTGGGCTGCAAAGACACTATCCGATGGGACCGCCTTGCAGGCACCCACCGGAGGCTTCGTCATGAAAGAACGGCATCCACCCTTCGTTCGAACATCAGCCAGAAGTCGAGTTGCGTCCCGAGCTGGTGATGGCAAGCGCCCTGAACCAGCTAGGAGCTGGGCTAACGAGAACACGCAGATCGACACAGGACCGACCTGGATTCCCGGGCCCGGTGAATTCATGGACGCCCGGCGAAGGAGGGCGCAGAGGCGAAAGTCAAAAGTCGATTTTCCTGCCGAGATCCTAGCCGCCCGCGAATCCCTCGACGCCCTCGCCGCCGCCTTCATGCGCCGCGGGCAATTGAGTAAAGCGCACGGCGTCCTACGCGAACGCATCAAGCTTCTATCGCTCGCCAGATTTGTCCAGCCCCTCACCGCATCGGACGCACTCCAGGAATACATCGAACCGGAGATTCACAGTCTCAGTGAAGCTGAACGGGAACACCGACACCGGGAAATGGAGGGACAAGCTGTCCTTCAGGCGGAGCTCAGCCGTGCCGCTGCCGAAAAGTCGGGCACGCGCGCCGACGTTTCGCCGAGCACTTCGGCGGCCAACCCAGCCGCTTCAAATCAGAACCCACTCGAACGGCCGCTTGGTCCGGAAGCACCAGGTCAGAAACGTGAACCCGATTCGACACTATCCACAGGGGCGCGTCTAACGCGCCAACCAGGAGATGAAAATGAGCGCAAAGAGAACGACGCCGATTGAGCCCCTCCCGGACCAGCAACTGGAGCCCTCGCCACCAGACCGCACACCCTCCTCGAGTCCTGTCGGCGGGGAAGGTCCCTGGAAGCCGGAAACTCACTTCGACCCGATGATGGAAACAATCGTAAAGAGAGGTGCGCAGTGGCTGCTGCAAGAGGAGCTAGCACGCAAAGACAGCAACGGCCACGATGCCGCCGATCCCCTCCGGGTCCTGTACTTCAAGTTGGCGCAGGCAGATGGAACTAGGCCCCAGCTGGAGAAACTCAATCATGAGATCTCAAATAACAACCCCGGCTCGATACTGCGCGACCTGAAACTTCGCGGGGCGGAGTTGTTGATTCTAGAAGAGATGGGGCGCAAGGACTCAAAAGGTCGCCCCGCGGCGAATCCCAGCCGGTTACTGTTCTTAGAAATCGCCTGGAGAAACGATCTCAGATCGCTGCTGAAAGAACTTGAGAAAGAAATCTCAGAGGCTCTTGATCGGAGGCAACGTTCAGGCTGAGCGTCCGCCAGCCGGGGATGGACCTCCAGTGGAGATCGGCGGCGATGGCGATCACGGCGAACCTCAAGCTAGCGACCTGCCAGCCGGGAGCGTAGCCCTTGGCGTGTCAAGAGGCCGAGAGTGACAGTATGGGATCGGGCTCACTGACTGGGCATTGCGGACCTTACCGCCGCGAGCCGCCCGAAATACGCCCATCATGAGTATAACCCCCAAGTGCTAGTCACTCGTGCGGCCACAACCCAAATTGCAGGAAGCCGTAGCGGGTACACACTCAGTATATCGGTTGACATACAAGTCGAGCGCGATTGGCGGCGCCACGAGAGTACTGGTCCGCAAGCTCGAAAAGGCAGGTAGCTTCACCATGGTTTCGTCATCTAAACTCACCGCCAATCGCCGGAACGCGCGGCTGTCCACCGGGCCGAGGACCGCGGCAGGTAAAGCCCTTTCGTCTCGAAATGCTTTCAGACATGGGCTGCTCGCCGTTCAGGTGATACTTCCGGACGAGAATGCCGCCGAGTTCGACGAGTTCCGCGATCGAGTCACAGCCGACCGTTCTCCAGTCGGAGAAATCGAAGCGATCCTTGTGGAACGAATCGTATTCGCCTCGTGGCGCCTTCGGCGGGTCGCGCGAATCGAGGCCGCGGCAGCTCGCGCGCAGATGGATCCCGGGTTCGGCGTCGCTGAGAACGAGAGGTTTGAGGACCGCGTCTACTGGGCCATGGTTCGCGATTCAAACAGTGGCAATCTGCTTGAGCGGGTCCGGCGGTACGAGGTCACTCTAGAGCGGAGCTTCCTGTCAGCCCTACATGAACTCGAGAGGCTTCAGGCGGGTCGGGCAGGGGAGCCGACGTCTATTCCTGCGGTTATCGACGTCCACGTGAATTCGGCCGAGTAGCGCAAGCGACTGCGCCTCGTCCAGTTTCCCGACTCTATGAACCTCGAGGATCAGTTTCTCGTCGACAGGCTTATCGGCCGGAAGAGAGGCGATCCACTTGTACGTGCTCACTGCCGCAGCGACCTGCTTCTGCGAGCGGGTTTCCAACTGTTCGGGCGATTCCTTCATCGCGGCGTCGAGTTCCTTCTCAGTGAACTCAGCGCCTTCTATCCGAGATGTCCCTGCTACCTCGCGCTTGAGCTGAACCGTCTGAAGCTTCTCGGCCCAACTTGCTCTGCCCCCCAAAATTCTAGACACATGAAGTCTGAGGGTTGAGGGCACGAAACTCCTTTGGGGAACGCATTCCGAGGGAAGAGTGGGGAGCGATTCTGTTGTAGTCGTCGATCCATCCGGGAAGCTGCCGGATGACGGTTTCCCCGTCCGAGAGATCGGCGCCGTGGACGTAGTCACGCTTGACGGTGTTCACGAAGGCCTCGGCCATGCCGTTGGACTCGGGGCTGTAGGCCGGAGTCGTCACCGGACGGAAACCGAGAGTCTGGGCGTAGAGGACCGTGTCCGTCGAAGTGTAGGGGCCGCCGTTGTCCGAGAGCCACTGGATCTCGACGGGAGCCGTGAGAGTGCGTTCACCGAAACGACACCAGAGGGCTTCATCGAGTAGCAGTTTGATGTCTTCGCCGCGCAGGTCGCGGGCGCGGGCCACGTGTCCGAGAGCCTCGCGGTCGTGGCAGTCCAGGGCGAAGGCGACTTTCACGACGTCTCCGTTCCAGCAGGGGATGTTGAATCCGTCCGAGCACCAACGCTGGTTGGAGATGGGCATCTCGACTTTCCCGGTATGAGGCCGGTCGAAACGATGCCTCTTCTTGCCCGGAAGCATCAGGCCGGCGATTCTCATCACCCGCCGGATGCGCTTGCGGTTGTAGGGTGTCTCACCGCCAGCCTCCCGCTCGCGATTGACGAGGCGGTGCGTGCGCCGGTACGGTCAAGCGCTATTCGTCAGGAAAGGCCGTCCAGCGGGACGGGGCCTGGCGGCACACGAAGATCACGCTTTCGCCGCTGAATCGTGATTACCGACCAGTCATACTCACGCCCGAGTCCGAGGAAGACCTTCGGATGATCGCCGAGTTCGTGAGCGTGCTAGGCAGATAGTCCCGGTGGGCGACAAACGACGGGGACTCCTCGCTAGGCCGCGGCACCGGCAAGCTGAGGACGGACTCTCTCCAGCAAGTTCCGAAGGTGTGTCCATGGGACGTGCCCTTCGTGTTGAAGTCGACCGACTACGATCCCAGGATGCACGCCTAGTGACTGAGCGAACTCCAACACGCGTGCGCGGTAAAAATAGGGAGACGTGGCCGTAACAAATTCTGCCAGCCGATGTGCCGGCACAAGCCACTCGCTCGCCAGGCCATCGACATGCTTCTCTTCAGCCTGCTTTTCAGATGCGGGCTCACTGTCGCGTCCCACCAGGGCATCGTCAATGCGCGGGCGATCCTTGGCGTGACTCGAAGCAATGTGCGCTAGCTCATGCATCAGCGTGAACCAGAAGTAATCAATCCGGTCATACCGAAGTGAGAGTGCCACGACCGGCGCGCGAGGATCGAGCCAAAAAGCCGCTCCGTCGACACGCGTGTTCGGAAGGTGTTCCGCGACAACAAAGCGAATGCCGATCTCAGCGAGCCGTTGCCGGACCCCCGCTGCGCCGTTGTCTTTGGCCGAGATCTGGGGAAGGGTCTTCGCCGCCTCGGAAACGTGTGCCGGGTTGAAGGTCGAAACCTTCTGCTTGCGGGCTAGCGAATGCACATGGCAGACCCATGCCACCACGCTCGCGGTCTGTGGGTCGCCTGATTTTCCCTGCCGAGCCGCGAACGCAAGGCTAGGCCTCTCGTCTATGGATTTCGTGCCGAGGAAGTCGCAGACAGCCCGCTCGAGCTGAACCGGGTCTTTGGGGTTTGGGACCGTCAGCCACCCTCTCTTGATGAGTTCCTTGACGGGCGCTGCGGCAAAGGTGCGCGCTCGGCGCGAGATGTCTTGCTCGGGTTGTGGGCTTCGTTGGTGTAACTGGTCGAGGCGGTAAAGGGAGTCGAGACGGAGCCAATACTCCGCACTGGTTCCCAGTGCTCGGGACAGGGCCACGGCGGTTTCGGGGGTGATCGCCTTCTTGCCCGCGATGATTTCGTTAACAGCCTGCACTGGGCGATCCAGGATTGCGGCGAGATCTCCCTGTGTCCAACCGCGCGCGTCGAGCTCCTCTTGAAGCAGCTCGCCTGGCTTTACCGGCCGAAACGGGCGAGGCATGGTGGCGCTCATACGTTTAGTCTCCATAGTGATTCGTAATTTCCTCGACGGTTACCGTCTTACGGTTACCGCTGCCCGCGATCCCTAAGATGAGGCGCCACTTGTCGTTCAAGCGAACAGAATGCTTACCGCTGTACGCCTTTCCTCTTAGGGACTCGAAGTGAAAGCTCTTCTGCTCGCGGAGGTCGCGTTCGTCGACAGCAGCCTCGATGGCCCGGACCCGACGAAGAAAAGCGGTCACGACCGACTCAGGGTATTTTTCGGCTCCTTCTCCTGCTGCATACAGCCTTTCGAGCCGGCCATCGGCGAAGTGAACGATCACGGCGTCTGACCAGCTCGTCCGTAAGGTAGTGCCTTTGTTTGCAAAAGTCAATTCACCTACGGGGTGAAAGGCCCTTGACAAGTTAAGAGGCTGGTACTACCGTCTGGTTGTGGCGGCGACAGGGGCCGCCGAACGACTCGACTAGGAGGTAGTTCCATGAATGTTCCCGCGGTTTCAGGCTCGGCAGCGCCGGATCCGAATACTCATCCCCACCCCCATCTTCCGATTCCGATCTCGATCGACAGGAAGCCCTGCAAAGCGCCGAAGACTCCGATGACGGGCGCCGAACTCAGGGCCCTTGCGGATCCGCCCATTGGCTCGGATCGCGACCTCTACCTGGAAATACCGGGCCGTGGGCAGGATCGCCTGATCCAGGACGCCGAGCCTGTTGACCTGAAAGAGGGCATGCATTTCTACAGCGCGCCGAAGACGGTAAACCCCGGAGCCTAAGGCGTGCAGCTGCCCGAGGACGACGAGCGCTACCTAAGCGACAAGGGGCTCGCCTGGGAGTTGCGTGCGGACGGACAGGGTGCCTGCCTCGTCATACATGACTACCCGGTCGCCGCCCACACATTCGACCGAGAGGCAGTGGAACTCATGGTGCGAATCCCCGCGCAGTACAACCTGGCGGGGCTCGACATGTTCTACGTCAGCCCGCAGCTGCGGTTGCGGGCGACAGGTGCGGTGCCCCCGGCCTCCGAGCAGATAGAGGCACACTGCGGCACCGAGTGGCAGCGGTTCTCTCGTCATCTGCCGTCGCCGTGGCGCGCAGGTGTCGACGGGCTCCCGACCCTCCTCGTTCATGTGAGCCGCGAGCTTCAGGGCTCATGAAGTACACCCTCACGTTTCGCGACGAGACCTTCGATGAGCTCGGAGCCCGGGTGTACGAGCGTCCCGGGCTCGAGGGGGCCGCTTACGTCCTGTGTGGCGTGAGCCATCTTCACGGCGAGGTTCGCCTCCAGGCACGTGAAGTTGTCACCGTCGACGACCGCGACTACCTGGTGCGCGGGCCGGACCGACTGTCGATCTCCTCTCAGTCGTACTCCCAAGTGGCGAAGCGCGCTGCAGCGGAGGGGACGGCGGTGTTGTTCGTCCACAGCCACCCTGGAGGACGGGGTTTGTTTTCGAAGCAGGACGACGCAGAAGAGCCGAAGCTGATGGACTTCTTCTCTTCCCGCGCCGTTGACCTCCCGCACGGGACACTCGTTCTCGGCGCAGACCCCGAGCTAAGCGGCCGCGTGTGGCAGGGGCCCGGCTGGGCGCCACTCGAGCGCATCCGTGTGCTCGGCGGTCGGTTCCGGTTCGTTTTCCCCGCGTCCACAGGCACAGCCGACGAGATTCCTCTGTTCTTCGACCGGCAAGTGCGGTCGTTCGGGGCTGACGTTCAGCGCCTACTCGCCCAGCTGCATGTCGGGGTCATTGGGGTCGGGGGCACGGGTTCGGCGACGGCCGAGCAGCTTTGCCGTCTCGGCGTTGGTGAGGTTTCACTTTTCGACGGGGAGACGTTTGAGCCTTCAAACGTCAGCCGAGTCTATGGAGCCACCGCGCTCGATGTTGAGCGCCCGAAGGCCGAGGTCATCGCGGCCCACCTCCAGCGCATCGGGCTCGGCACGAAAGTGCACGCGTTCCCCTCCCCGATCACTGTCGAGGGCACGGCACGAGAGCTTCGTGCCTGCGACGTGGTGTTCGGCTGCACAGACCGGCAGGCACCGCGCGGCATTCTCGTGAACCTCTCGCTGTACTACCTCATCCCGGTATTCGACGTCGGCGTCAAGATAGATGCGCCCGACGGTGTCATCCGCAGCATTGACGGTCGCATCACGATCCTCTGGCCTGGCGCGGCGTGCCTGTTCTGTCGAGGCAGGATATCCGCTGACGTTGTCGCCCTCGAATCCCTGTCGCCGGGCGAGCAGCGGCTCCGTGCAGACGAAGGCTACGCGCCTACACTGGAAGGCGACGAGCCTGCGGTCATTTCCTTCACGACCGCCGTCGCAGCAAGGGCCGTCACCGAGTTCCTCCATCGGATAACAGGGTTCATGGGTCCGGAGTCCCCATCGGAGTTTCTAATGCTGTTCCATCACGACTCGATTCGCGGCACTTCCCAGCAGCCCACCTCGTCCTGCTACTGCGCTCAGCAGGGTCGGTGGGCGCGTGGTGACCGGCGTCGGTTCCTCGACCTTTCCTGGGGGAGCTAGCCCGGGTCGAGAATCAGACCCAGATTACGGCGCCTTCACGAACCCAGAAATGACTTCCACACGTGGCCACATCGAGGGACGGCGTGAGTGTGACCGGGCGACTAGGGCCGCGACTGATTAGCCTGTGCCGAGCATGGCCCAGCATGAGGTTTACCCAGAGCATCTCACCGCACCGGCACGGGCAACCGAGCAGCGCCCACTTCGGGCTGTCGGCCGGGCCAACTATTACGAGCTCTCCCGCCTTCAAGTTTGATCCGACGCTTTCAGTGGATTCGGTACTGGGAGCTTCCGTAACGCGGCGCACCCTTCGAGCGCGTCTCCACCATCGTCGAGCGGCCTCAATCATCAGCTCTTGAAGTATGGCGCAGTGGCGCGCGCCCCACGCGGACTTCCGGCATCGGAGTGTTGTGCGCTTCAACACGGGTGACTGATGAGTAGCCCTGGGCGACGCGAAGGTGAAGCGCCGAGCACGCTTTGGTTCGCGCTTAGACGACGAGTCGCCGGAGAGCCGGAGGTGCCCCGGGGGCCCGTGCGGGTGGGGGCCGGGGAGGGGGGCTCGGATTCGCGAGGCGTACCTGGCGACAGTTAGGACGAGCCTGTTCGCCCGCCGCCTTCCGACCTCGAGAGCCCGGTAGTCGCGGACCACCGCGCTCTGAGCCATCCACCCGGGGATCAGACGGGAAAAGGGCCGGTTTCTCGAACCTAAACGGCGGTCCGGACGGAGTGTTCTTGGTCTCTACGCGCCAGCGGGCCGGCTTTCCATAGCTCCCCACACTTGTCGATTAATCACTGACCTCACTGCCTTAACTGAGGTGCCTCTTCAGATCGAGGCTCTATCGACGACATCGGAAGGACGTCCGCATCGCGTCAGAACACCGATGCTGTGAACACCCACTGAACCGTGAGTCGTTTCTCGACGACTGGCATGTCGCGCGCGTGCAGGCGTGCGTTGATGACGGCCGATGGGTCAGCGTACGGCTGGACGAGGATAGAGAGCTCCTCGAGCTCAACTTCTACGCCCGGGTAGATGAGGGCGGGCAACCGTTTCGGCTCCGGCTGGTTTCTACCGGCCGGGGCATCGGTTTGGATGTAGCAGAGGATGTCTGTGGTCCGCCCCTTTGCAGATGGTTGACGCCAGAAGACTGATGGCGGGCGGTCGAACGGTGTCCACGCGCGTGGCGAAATGAGGTTTCGAACGAATTCAACCTCGAGGTAGAGATTCTCGGCAGCGACGAGCCCAGAATTGCGCACGCGGAACTTGAGGGCGAAGTCTTCTCCCAATTTCGTAACGAAAGGGAGCAGCTCAAGGCGTGGCGCGCGACGTCGAAAGAGAACGTCCCGGACCTGGTAATCCTCCATCGCCACTGACTGGAAGTTCTGCCGCATGTAATAGCGGTTATCGACCATGTGAGGCGCGCGATCCGAAGCGGGGACCTGGATCACATAAGCATAGCGACCCGGGCTCGTAGTGATGAGCTCGATCGCGGTGATCCGGATGCCCTCGACGCGAGGCGACACCCCCGAGTCGATAACCTGCTCAATCCACTCCTTTGAGATCGCGGGGTCGGCGCCGCTGTCGAGGACATCTGCCTCGTGCGTATCGGAATTCTCGGCGATGCCGTACACCAACATACCTCCCTCGGCAGTGGCCAGGGCCGCCACGTCCTTGGAGAGCTCGCGTCGGTCGCGATCGGTCTTCTTGAGGGCGTCGCTTCGCTTGTAATCGAGATGAATCGACTCCGGCACGCGGTCGCTGACGAAACCCTGAAGGTCGGCTTCGGTTTCGGGTTGTTGCCTGCTCATGGCGTGGCTGTTCCTCTCGAGCTGGGCCCGGCAGAGTCGCGCTGTTTTACCGGCTCGTAGGCAGGGCATCTCTGCCTGAGCGGGCACTCGTGGCCGGCTTCCTTCTCGAACCATTGCCTCGAAAGGCATCGGCCACTAGCGAACGTCAGCGTGGGGCCGGGCGTGATTTCTCGCTCGTAGAACCGAGCCTTGTAAATCCCGCAAACGACTTTTCGTGGGACGGGTTCGAGGAGGGTGCAGAGATGTGCGAAGACGTCCTCGATCAGTTTTCGAACGGCCACGGAGTCGGCATTGACTTCCGTCACGATGTCGTCAGTCTTCAATCCCCCGTGGAAATAGGCGATGCGTGTGGTCTGCGTGTCGAGGTGACAGAAGCCCGTCCCACCGTGAGTAACAGCCACACGAATCTCGCGGAGGCGGGGAAACCACGTGCCATATGCCTCAGCGAGACAAGCCCGGATCGGCCCTGGAAACTCAGGTCCGTACGTCTTCTCGGCCGCTCGCTTGAAGAGCTCATTCGTTGACTTCCGCTGAACACTACGCACCGTTCGATGGGCTTCGTAGAGCGCGTCTCGAAGCCCGCCCAGCGCGGAGTACAGCGTGCAGATCAGCGTTTCGGCCAACGCAGCGAACTCCCGGGATCGAATGGCCGGAGTGAAGCCATCGCGATGAAGCTCCTCGGAATCCTCGCCTAAATGGGGAGTGAGCCGGTTTGCGAGATCGGCGAGAAGATCGTATTTCTCGAGGTGTCCGCTCACCGCATGAGAACCCGACAAGACCCCTGGTGAAGTTGGGAACGGCGGCCCCACGGTCTTTAGAAACCGCCTGAGGGAGTCCCATCGCTCCGGCAGGAAGTCGAGAGCGAACTTGTCGGAGATGTGTGGGGCTGGTGTGGCGGGGGCGTCCGGCACTCTAGCGATGCTTGACCACGAGGGCGTCGATGTGAAGGACGAGAACGCTGCTCAGCGCGGCCGAATCCGTCAAAGCATCCTCCAACTATGGACTCTAGGATACCTCCGCCGGGGCTGACAACTTCGACTCGGGCACAGGCCTCGTCTTAACCCACATCACCGACCCCAACGGCCGCCTCACGAAGCTCGGCTACGACGAGCACGGGCGGCAGTCGAACCCTTATCCTTATCTTTCCGAGAGTCTTGGCTCCGACCTGTTCTCCCGACGTCGTCCGATTTCCAGCGCCCGGTAGTCCCGGACCACCGCGCTCTGAGCCATCCACCCGGGGATCCTTTCGGAAAGGTCGATTCTGCGAACCTAAAATAGCCGTCCGGACAGAATGCCGGTCTACGGGCCGGGATTGAGAAGGAAACCGAGGGCGTGACTCTGGTCTCTACGCGCCACAGCCCCCGGCAATTCCCATTGCGCCCCTACAGTGCGCAGCGCGCAGGAGGGCGGGAAGAGCCAGGGCGGGCGCACCGCCGCCGACAGTCTGGCCAGAAATGCCGTCTCGCGGCGGTCGGGAAGAGTGCATGAAGGGCCCCCGCCGGGCCAGAATGCCCGTCAACTGGGCGGGGTCAAAATGCCTCGGCCGCACCGAGAAAGAGACAGAATGGCGCCGGTTTCACGCGGTCAGCCCCCGGCAATTCCCATTGCACCCCCACACCTTCTCGTACAGAAAGAGCGCGGCCTTCGCAGCCTCATCGAGCCGTCGAGTGCGGTATAGAGCTGCGACGTAGAAACAAAACACGGGGTAGTAGCGGTCCGCCTTTGCAAAGTCGGGGCCGAGCACTTGAATGATCCGTTCAGAATCGGTGGGGTAGCACTCGGCGTACCGCGCGCTCAGTGCCTCCTCGAATGCGCTTATTAATCCGAGCATATATTGTTTGACTTTGGAAGCGTTTACGGCTACGATGCGACATGACCAAACGAGATGCCCGGTTTCTGACCAGC
>DAIOUV010000063.1:0-2574 GCA_036759345.1 Acidobacteriota bacterium
CGAGGTGCCAGTCGTTCGGCACGCCCTCCTCGGCCGAATACATGCACATGGGCGACACGAAAATCCGGTTTCGGAACGTCACGTCGCGGAGGCGGAGCGGGGAGAAAAGGCTCGTCATGCCGGCACTCTACGCTTCGAACGAGGGCGGGTGTGGGGCCTCAGATGACGCCGTCCCGCTTCAGGTTCGTGAGGTCGGACTCGGAATAGCCGAGCCGGCCGAGGACTTCGGCCGTGTGCTCGCCGAGCCGCGGCGGCGGGGTCTCGATGGCCGCCGGTGTCGAAAGGAGGAGCGCCGGGAGGTTGAAAAGCTGGAGCGGCCCGATGCCCGGCGCCTCGACCGTCCGGAGGGTCCCGCGGTGGACGACCTGCGGCTGGTGGAGCGCGGCGTCGAGCCCGAGGATCTCGCCAGACGGGACGCCCCTGGCGTTGAGAAGGTCGACCCACTTCTTCGTCGTCCTCTCGGCCAGCTTCACCTCGAGGAGCGGCGTCAGCGCCTTGCGGTTCTGCTTCCTCGTGTCGCGTTCCTGGAACCGCGCGTCGGCCTTCAGCTCCGGAGCGCCGAGGGCGTCGCAGAGCGCCTCCCATTGCTCCTGCTTGTTCGCCGCGATGTTGACGTAACCGTCCCGGGTCCGGAAGACGCCGCTCGGCGCGGCCGTGAAGTTGTCGTTCCCCATCGGGACCGGCTGCTCGCCGCCGATCAGGAGGTTCGCGGCGACCCAGCCCATCAGCGGCATGATCGCGTCGAGGAGCGCGACGTCGATCATCTGCCCCTCGCCGGTCCGCTCGCGGTGGTAGAGAGCGGTCATGATCGCGAACGCCGCCGTCAGCCCGCCGACCGTGTCGCAGACCGGAAAACCGCAGCGGAGCGGGTTGAGCCGCTCGTCACCGTTGACGGCCATCGTCCCGGAGAGCCCCTGAATGATCTGGTCGTAGGCCGGCTTGTCGGCGTCGGGCCCGTCCTGGCCGAAGCCGGAGATCGCGCAGTAGACGAGGCGCGGGCTCACGGCCCTCATGACGTCCCAGCCGAAGCCGAGCCGCGTCATCACGCCGGGGCGGAAGTTCTCGACGACGACGTCGGAGGCCGCGACGAGCTTCAGGAAGATCTCCTTGGCCTCGTTCTTCTTCAGGTTCAGCGTGATCGACTTCTTGTTCGCGTTCTGCGCGAGGAAGCTCGTCCCCATCAGCTCCTTGTTCAGCTTCGGGACGTTGCCGAGCTTGCGCGCCAGGTCGCCGTCGAGCGGGTTCTCGATCTTGGTCACCTCGGCGCCGAGAAGCGCGAGGTGGAGCGTGGCGTACGGCCCCGCGAGAACGTTCGTCAGGTCGACGACGCGGACCCCGTCGAGCGCCTTGCGCGTCACGCGGAGACTTCCGCGATCTTCCGCTCGGCCGGGATCGGCCCCGTCTTGTGGACCCTTCCGGGCATCTCGCGCCCGAAGAAGGCCGAGACCGAGCGCGCGACCTCGATCAGGATGTCGAGCTTCACGTCTAACCTGCGCCCCGACCTCTGCCAGCCGTGGACGAGGTCCTCGGTTGCCACGTTTCCCGCGGCGACCTTCGTGAACGGGCAGCCGCCGAGGCCGGCGAACGACGAGTCGAACGAGACGACGCCGGAGCGCATCGCCGCCCAGACGTTCGCCATCCCGAGCCCGAACGTGTCGTGGAAGTGGCAGGCGGACTCGACGTCCGGCTCCAGCTCGAGGATCGCCTCGAACAGCCTCTCGACCTGCTCGGGGTAGGCGTGCCCCGCGGTGTCTGCGAGCGAGATCCTCCGCAGGCCCGCGTCGAGATACTCCTTGACGATCGAGAGGACCCGCTCTTCGGGGACCGGCCCCTCGAAGCCGCAGCCAAACGCCGACTGGACCGAGACCTGCACAGCCCTGCCAGCCTCGACCGCCTTCTTCGCGGTCGCCAGGATCCGGCGCGTCGCCTCCTCGGTCCCCATCCCGGTGTTCTTCCGGCTGTGGGTGTCGCTCGCCGAGACGCCCATGCAGACGAGCTCGACGCCGCACGAGAGCGCCCGGTCGAGCCCTTTCTCGTTCAGGACAAGACCGGAGAGGACGCCCGACCCGGCGTCCGGCCTCGCCGAGAGCCTCCGGAACAGCTCGTCCGTGTCGGCCATCTGCGGGACCTTCTCCGGGTGGACGAACGAGCCGACCTGCACGATGTCGACACCCGAGGCGAGGATCCTCCCGATCCACGCGAGCTTCGTCCCGGTCGGGACCGTCTGCTTCTCGACCTGGAGGCCGTCGCGCGGCCCGACTTCGTGGAGGACGAGCTTCCTCATGACCGTTGAGGATAGGAAGATTGATTCGTGCCGGCAAGAGGACGAGGCATGGTGCCGGGTGTAGATTGCCCCGAAACCGCGCTGCCTCAGCGGGGCTGAAAGGAAACGGACATGGAGAATCGTGGATGGAGCGTGGATCTGGGTGGCGGCAAGCGGCTCGAGCTCCCGCCAATGCCGCAGATGCCGCGGATCCCGCGAATCCCGCGAGGCGGGGCGCTCCTCATCTTGGGCGTTGCGGCGGCCCTGTTCCTGATCGTGACCGGCTACTACCAGGTCGAACCGGACGAGGT
>DAIOUV010000063.1:2674-17074 GCA_036759345.1 Acidobacteriota bacterium
CGCGATGTCCCCGAGACGTTCCGGTACATGTCCGAGGCGGCCATGCGCCAGGTCGTGGGCGACCACAGCGTGGACGAGGTCTTGACCATCGGGCGCGAGGCGATCGCGCTTCAGGCCAAGGCGGAGCTGCAGCGGCTGTGTGAAATGTACGGGATCGGCATCGAGGTCCAGCAGCTCGTCCTCCAGGACGTGAATCCCCCCACCCCGGTGAAGCCGGCGTTCAACGAGGTCAACCAGGCCATCCAGGAGAAAGAGCGCGCCATCAACGACGCCTGGGCCGAGTACAACAAGTCGGTTCCGAAGGCCAAGGGAGAGGCCGAACAGGCCATCCGGGCGGCCGAGGGCTACTCGCTCGAGCGAGTCAACAACGCCGAAGGGGATGCCAAGCGTTTCGAGGCCCTGCAGGAGGAGTACCGGAAGGCGCCCGGCGTGACCAGGCGGCGCATCTACCTCGAAACCCTGAGCGCGATCCTGCCGAAGGTGGGTCGAAAGCTGATTCTCGACGAGAGCGCGAGAGGCATCCTCCCGCTCCTCCAGCTCGAGGGCGAGCGGAAGGAAGTGAAGCCGTGAAGGGGCCCGGCCTCGTCGTGGGGGCGGTGGTGGCGATCGCCCTCCTCTTCTCGTCGGTCTACACGCTGTCCGAGACCGAGCAGGCGATCGTCACCCAGTTCGGGAGGCCGGTTGGCGGCGTCGTGAAAGACCCCGGTCTGCATCTCAAGGTGCCGGTCGTCCAGGAAGTGCACCGGTTCGACAAGCGCTGGCTCGAGTACGACGGAGACCCGAACGAGATTCCGACCAGGGACAAGAAGTACATCTGGGTCGACACGTACGCCCGTTGGCGCATCGCCGACCCGCTGCGGTTCTTCCAGGCCGTGCGCGACGAGCGGGGCGGGCAGAGCCGCCTCGACGACATCGTGGACGGCGAGACGCGGAACGCCATCGCCTCCTTCGACCTGATCGAGATCGTCCGCTCGACGAACCGGACGTTCCAGGTGACGGAGGACCTCGAGGGGATCGGAGCGGCCGAGGCCATGGCGAAGGTGAGCGCCGGCCGCGGCGGGATCTCGAAGATCATTCTCGACAAGGCCGCCAAGATCACGCCCGAGTTCGGGATCGAGCTGGTGGACGTGAGGTTCAAGCGCATCAACTACGTGGAGAGCGTGCAGGCGAAGGTTTTCGAGCGGATGATCTCGGAGCGCAAGCGCATCGCCGAGCGGAGCCGCTCCGAGGGCCAGGGGCGCGCCGCCGAGATCCGCGGCCAGAAAGAGCGCGATGTTCTCGGGGCTTCGTCCGCGGGCTACAAATCCGCCCAGGAGGTCAAGGGGATCGCGGACGCGAAGGCCACCGCCATCTACGCGCGGGCCTATGGCAGGGACGCCGACCTCTACCAGTTCGTGAAGTCGATGGAGGCCTTGAGCGGCAGCCTCGACGAGAAGACGTGGCTCATCCTGTCCACGAACTCGGAGCTGTTGAAGTTCCTCAAGAGCGATGGCGGCGGCGCATCGCGGAAGTAGAATCTTAGTCGAGGCTCGCCATGCTCGCGTTCCTGCTTCTCGCCCAGGTTGCTTCGGTGACGCCCCCGGCGCCGGCGTCGACGCCCGCTCCGGCGCTCGGCGTGGCGTCCACGGCCGTCTCGGCGAAGCCGAAGACGCTCGCCGATTTCGCGCGGCAGCGCAAGCTCGGCAAGAAGGGCGTCGCGGGTGGAACCCTGTCGGTGGCGGGGGCACCGGGAATGCCCGCGGTCGCGCCTGAAGCGCACGTCCGCGGGGGGAGACGGGCCCTTCCGGAGGGAAAGGCGCGCCTCAGAAACGCGGAGGCCGACGTCCAGGCCGCTCGGCGCGCCGTGGACGACGCGGCCGTGAGGAAGGGCATGACGTCCGAGGACACCGCGGCCGCCCGCCAGAAGCTCGACGCCGCGCGCCGCGAGCTGAGCCAGGCGCGCGAGGCCGCCGCTCGACCCGAGCGCTGACCTCGGCCGTCAGCGCTTCAGCGCGAACGCCCCCTTGAGGATCACGAGGAGCCACGGCGCGCCGTGCATCGCGAGGTCGAGCCAGTCGATCGGCCGCACGAGCGTCCCGTGGAAGAGCATCTGGAGCTTCTCGACGATATGTGGCGGACGGAACGGCGCGAGGCCCAGCGTCAGCGCGGCGAGGATCGCGAGCGGCCAGGGGACCTGTTCGAGGAAGTGACGCATCGGTCGGAGACTAGCGCGGCGCGGCGGGCTTTCCTTCAGTTCCCGTCGTCCAGCAGGCTCCAGGCCGCGGAAGCGATCTTCCAGCCACCGGGGCCGGCCTCGAGCCGCACGTCGAAGCTCCAGCGCGACGAGCGGGGGAGGAGTCCGTCGAGCCCGCCCACGGCGCGCGGTTTGCCCGACATTCGCACCCTGAACTTCGCGTGCGCGGCGGCGGGCCCGCGCTCGACGGCGACGTCCGAGAGCGTGAGCGAGAGGGACTCGTAGGCGCCGAGGTACCGGCGCACGAGCGCGGCCGCGTCCGCCTTGCCTCCGCCCTCGGCGTCGCGGAACCCCTCGGCCACGCGGGCCATGACGCCGTCCGCGTCGCGCTTCTCGGCGGCGGCGACGGCGCCCGTCAGGCATTCGGTCACGGGGTCCCGAGGCGCGCCGCAGGACGCGAGGAGGATCGCGAGAGGAAAGGCGAAGATGATGCGACGCACGCCCGCATCTTATGTGGCGCGGATCTCGGCGGAGACCGTCTCTCCGGGGGCGAGGCCGGCGTCGCGGAGCAGGTCGTCGCCGAGGACGAGCCACCACGCCTTCGAGCGGCCGACGACGGTGCTCTCGAAGTCGGCCCGCGATCCAGGTTGTCGCGGGACGACTTCAGCCGAGGCGTGCCATAGCCTTCGCCACCCAACCCGGCGTTGAAGCGGACTCGCTGGCAACCATTGCTGTAACGTTGTCACAGCGATGCTGTCCACCCACCGCTTCGCAGTCTTCGTCAGGGCCGACCTTCCATGCGGGAGCTGCTCGTCGGAGTCGGGATCCAACACCTCATGACGAGACCGATCATCCCCTTGGGTTTTGCTCTGGCCTCATCGATTCTCATTGCCGGTGCGATCTGGCAGGGGGCCGCCTCGAACGCGGCGCTCCGGCGCTACCCGCCTCCCGGGATCCTCGTGCGGGTCCGTGGGGGAAACGTCCATCTGAACTGCTCGGGACAAGGCGGACCGACGGTGATCATGGACGCGGCGCTCGGCTCCTTTTCTCTGGAGTGGGCCGCCGTCCAGCCCGAGGTCGCAAGGGTGACCCGCGCCTGCTCGTTCGACCGGCCGGGGATGGGCTGGAGCGAGGTCGCGGCTCCTCCGCGGGACAGTCAGCGGATCGTCTCGGAGCTTCACGACCTTCTCGCTGCCGCCGGGTTGAAGCCCCCGTATGTGCTGGTCGGCCATTCCTTCGGAGGTCTCAACGTCCGGCTCTTCGCGAGCGAATACTTGCCGGAGATTGCCGGACTCGTTCTCGTCGAGAGCTCGCACGAGGACCAGGTCCGGCTGCTTCCACGGCCGCCGGCCTGGAAGAGCGCCATGCGGCGTGCGGTGCTCGCGTCGTCCGCACTCGGGCTTCCGCGGCTTCTCTACTCGAGACTGGCCGCGAGCATGCCGGGCAGCGGCTCGGAGGTCCAACGTGCCTTGACCTGCACCACGCGAAGTCTGAGGACCGTCGCGAGCGAGCTGGACTCTTTCGAAACCAGCCTGGACCAGGTCCGCTCTCGCAGGCGCTCTCTCGGAGACCTTCCTCTGGTCGTCATCTCCCGGGCGGACACAGACGGTCCGACCTCATCGACCTGGGACGCCATGCAGCGGGACACTCTCAACCTTTCGACAAACGCCGTTCAGGTCATCGCCCGGCATTCGGGTCACTACGTCCCCATCGAGGAGCCGACGGTCGTCATCGACGCCGTAGAGCGGCTCGTCTCGTGCGCAAGGGGAGCCGATAGGGATTGCTTCTCTGGCTGGAGCTCAGCGCCCGGCAAATAGGGCTCCGCAGAGGGGCGGCGACCGGGCAGCTCGTCGTCGGCGGAAGGCAGACGGCGCTGGCGCATGCACACGCGCGCGCACAGCCGGACACGTTCGACAAGACGAAGGGGAAGGCTCACGTCGTGTCGGTGGAGCTGACCGCACGGGCGGACCACGGTTGAAATGGGCCGCGGAGTCCCTGCGGATCAATAGAGCGGGTGATGGGGATTGGGATAACGTAGGCAACACCATGTCCTTCATCCAGGCTCCCCCGACGCTCGGCAACACGTTCGAGAGCGACGTCGTTCTCCGCGCCTTCCTCGCAAATCACCTCCCGGCCGAGGTCTTCCGGGACATCGAGCCTTCTCTCCGGGAGATGGGTGCGCTCTCGGGCGGGCCGCTCCACGAGCTTCTCCGGGAGGACGAGGCGTCCGTCCCCGTCCTGACCTCGTGGGACCCGTGGGGACGCCGCATCGACCGGATCGAGCTGACGCGCCTCTGGAAAGAGACGCTCCGGATCTCGGCCGAGAAGGGCCTCGTCGCCCTTCCATACGAACGGCGGCACGGCCCCTTCTCGCGCCTCCATCAGTTCGCGCTCGTCCACCTCTTCGAACCTTCTTCGGGCGTCACCTCCTGCCCGCTCGCGATGACCGACGGCGCGGCGAAAACCCTCTTCGTCTCCGGACACGCCGACCTCGCCGCCCGCGCGCTGCCGCGCCTGACCGCGCGCGACCCCGCCCGCGCCTGGACTTCGGGCCAGTGGATGACCGAGCGGATCGGGGGGTCCGATGCGGGCGCGAGCGAAACCGTGGCGCGGCTCGAGGGTGACACCTGGCGGCTTTACGGAACCAAGTGGTTCACGTCGGCGACGACCTCGGAGATGGCCATGACGCTGGCGCGTCCCGAGGGGAATCCGCCGGGCGGGAAGGGCCTCGCGCTCTTTTATCTCGAGACCCGCGACGAGGCGGGCGACCCGAACGGCCTCGTCATTCACCGGCTGAAGGACAAGCTCGGGACGCGGATGCTGCCGACCGCTGAGCTCGACCTCGTCGGGGCCCGGGCGGTCCCCGTGAAAGGCCTTTCGAACGGCGTCAAGAACATCACGACGATGCTGAACACGACGCGGACCTGGAACGCGGTCGCCGCGGTTTCCGGGATGAGACGGGCGCTCGACCTCGCCCGCGACTACGCGGCGAAGCGGGTCGCCTTCGGCGCGCCGCTCTCCGAAATGCCGCTCCACGCCGAGACTCTCGCAGACCTCGAGGCGCTCTATGCCGGGGCGTTCCTCCTCACGTTCCGGGTCGTCGAGCTCCTCGGGCGGGAGGAGAACGACGCTCTTTCGGAGGGAGAGGGCGCGCTCCTCCGGCTCTTGACGCCGATCGCGAAGCTGACGACGGGAAAGCAGGCCATTGTCGTCGCGAGCGAGGCCCTCGAGGCGTTCGGCGGGGCCGGATACGTCGAGGACACAGGTCTTCCACGACTTCTTAGAGACGCTCAGGTCCTGCCGCTCTGGGAGGGGACGACGAACGTCCTCGCCCTCGACCTCCTCCGGGCGCTCACGAAGGTCGGAGGGCTCGCTCCCGTCGAGCGCGAGATCTCACGCTGCCTCGCGGGAGCCGGGGGACCGCTCGGTTCCGCGGCCCGGAGCGCCTCTGAGGCCGTCCGGCACGCAGCGGCCTGGCTCTCCTGCGTCCCGGACACGACGGTGCTCGAGGCCGGCGCGCGGCGATTCGCCCTGACGGTGGGCCACGCCCTCGAGGCCGCTCTACTCGTCGCGGAGGCCTCGCGCCTGCCCGACGGACACCCTCTCCGGCACGCCGCCGCGCGCTTCGCCCGCTTTCCACTCGATTCGATCCGGGATGACGCGCCGCTCGAAGAGGCCCGGGCGCTTCTCGGGGCCGCCGAGCCCGTCCCTGCCGGGCGCGAGCCCTGACCCCTTCCCGATTGCGAGTCGGCGTCCGCTAAGCCATTTGGGTTCGTTGGAGCGGGTGATGGGGCTTGAACCCACGACATCCAGCTTGGGAAGCTGACGTTCTACCACTGAACTACACCCGCTCGCGGTGGCTGTGGCGGGGACGAAAGTACTTGCAGCAGAGGGGGTTCGTCAAGCGCCGTCGCGTCGGCCGCGCGGGCGGGGCAGAATGCCGCGTGCTTGAGACTCGAGAAGGCGCCGAAGACGGCGATCGCGTTGCCGTCTTCGGCGCGGGCGCGGTCGGGTGCTACTTCGGCGGGATGCTGGCCCGGTCGGGCGTTCCGGTCACGCTCATCGGAAGGCCGCGCCACATCGACGCGATCGCCGCCGAGGGCCTCCTCCTCAAGACGACGACGTTCACGGAGCGCGTGCGCGTCGCCGCGTCGACGGACGCCGGAGCAGCGAGGGGAGCGAGCCTTGTCCTCGTCGCGGTGAAGTCGTGGGACACGGAAGAGGCGGCGCTCGCGCTCGCGCCCCACCTCGCCGAGGGTGCCACCGTCCTCAGCCTCCAGAACGGCGTCGAGAACGCGGCGCGTCTCCGGGAGGGGACGGGCCGCGACGCCTTCCCGGCCGTCGTCTGGGTTGCGGCCGAGATGACGGCGCCGGGGATGCTCACGCACGCGGGCCGCGGCGACCTCGTGATCGGCGACGAAGCGCCGTCGGTGGCTGGGGCGCCAGAGAGAAGAAGAACGCTGGACGCCGTGGCGACGCTCTTCGCGCGTGCGGGTGTCCCGTGCCTCGTGTCGGAGAACATCGCGGGGGAGCTCTGGGCGAAGCTCGCGGCGAACTGCGCGTACAACGCGGTGTCTGCGCTTGGACACGCGAGGTACGCGCGCGTGACGGCGAATTCGGACCGGTGGCGCCTCTTCGAGGACGTCGTCGGGGAAGTCCTCGCCGTCGCGTCCGCGAGCGGCGTCGTGTTGGGAGGAAGGGACGTCCTCGGCGAGACCCTGAAGCTCGCGGGCTTGATGCCTGAGGCGACGTCCTCGATGGCACAGGACCTCGCGCGCGGGCGGCGCACGGAGATCGACGACCTGAATGGCTTCGTCGCGCATCGGGGAGAGGCGCTCGGCGTTCCTGCGCCCGTGAATCGCACGCTCGCGACGCTCGTGAAGCTCCTCAAGGAGGCAGGCACATGACGGGTTCTCAACGGGACCATTCCTGGGGGCTCACGCCGGGACGACGATGACCGGGACGGTGCAGGCGGCGAGGACCTTGTGGGTCGTGCCGCCGAGGAGCCCGGACAGCCCGCCGCGGCCCGTCCGGCCCATGACGACGAGGTCGAAGCCCTTCGCGGCGCGCAGGACCTCGCGGCTCGCGCGGCCGGAAACGAGGCACGTCTCGAGCGCCCCCGAGCGCGCGGCGAGCCCCGCGAGGCGCACGGCGTAGTGGCTCTTCATCGCCGCGGCGAGCGCCCGCGACGTTCCCTTGAGGAGGTCTTCCCGTCCTTTGGCAATGGCGGCGCGGACGTCGGAGATCGGCCGAACGTGGAGGAGCGTGAGCGACGCGCCCATCCGGCCCGCGAGCCTGCCTGCCTCGCGCAGCGCCTTGATTGAAGCGGGCGAGAAGTCCACGGCGACGAGGACGGAGACGGTGTCTCGGGCCATGAATGAATCCTATCCCGGGAGCCGCTGCATCATCGGTTCCGGCTCGAACCGGGGCGAGAATCGCCCGATGGCATCCGATCGCGACCCGCGGCGCTTCGGGGGGCTTTCCGAGGTCGAGGCCATGTCGCGTCTGGCCTCCGAGGGCCCGAACGAGCTGCCGTCGACGCGACGCCGAAGTCTCGCGGTGCTCGCGGCCGAGATCCTGAAAGAGCCGATGATCCTGCTCCTCCTCGCGTGCGGCGGGGTCTATGTTCTCCTGGGCGACCGGGAGGAAGCGCTCGTCCTCCTCGCATCCGTCTTCGGGGTCGTGGGGCTTTCCCTGTACCAGTCGCGCAAGACGGAGCGCGCCTTGGACGCTCTGCGCGATCTCTCGAGCCCGCGCGCGCTCGTCGTGCGCGATGGGCAGGAGCGCCGGATACCGGGCCGCGAGGTGGTGCCGGGCGACCTCGTCGTCCTCGCGGAGGGCGACCGCGTGCCGGCCGACGGGGTGCTCCTCCATGCGATGAGCCTCTCGGCAGACGAGTCTCTTCTCACCGGAGAGTCGGTCCCGGTGACGAAGCTCGCGAACGAGAGCGCTGCGGAGACGGGGCGGCCGGGAGGCGACGGGCTGCCGCACGTTTGGTCGGGCACGCTCGTCGTGCGGGGGCAGGGCGTTGCCCGTGTGAGCGCCACGGGCCCGAAGACCGAGCTGGGAAAAATCGGCAAGGCGCTGCAGACGCTCGATACGGGCGCGACGCCGCTCCAGACGCAGACGGCGCGATGGGTGCGCGTCCTCGCCGCCGCGGGACTCGCTCTGTGCGCCCTCCTCGCGCTCGCCTTCGGATTCTTCCGGGGCGGGTGGCTCGAAGGCCTCCTCGCCGGGCTGGCCCTCGCGATGGCGCTCGTACCCGAGGAGTTTCCGGTGATCCTCACGGTCTTCCTCGCCCTGGGCGCGTGGCGCATCTCCCGGCGGCACGTCCTCACGCGGCGCGCGGCAGCCATCGAGGCGCTCGGGTCGGCCACGGTGCTGTGCGTGGACAAGACGGGAACGCTCACGGAGAACCGGATGGCCGTGGCCGCGCTCGAGGCCGGCGGGCGGACGTGGGACGTGGCGAAGAGCCGAGGTGAGCCGCTGCCCGAGACGTTTCACCCGCTCATCGAATTCGCGCTCCTCGCGAGCCGGCAGAAACCTTTCGACCCGATGGAGCGGGCCGTGGAAGCGCTCGCGAAGGATGCGCTGGCCGGCACGGAGCATCTTCACGGCGGCTGGACGCTCGTTCACGAGTATCCGCTCGGCCAGGAGCTTCTCGCCGTCACCCACGTCTGGGAGCCGAACATGGGAGGACCCCGTGTGGTGGCGACGAAAGGAGCTCCTGAGGCCGTCGTCGACCTCTGCCATCTCCCGCCAGCCTCGGCGCAGGCGCTGCTCGCCGCCGTGGCGCGGTTCGCCGAGCGCGGTCTGCGCGTGCTCGCCGTCGCCCGTGCGACGGCGCCGCCGGGCGCTCTCCCGCCCTCCGCCCACGATCTCACCTATAAGTGTCTCGGCCTCGTCTGCCTTGCGGACCCGCTCCGCCCGGGCATCTCCGACGCCGTGGCCGAGTGCGAGCGGGCCGGCGTGCGGACGGTGATGATCACGGGGGATTACCCTGGCACCGCGCGGGCGATCGCGGCCGGAGCCGGCCTGCCGTCCGGCGACGTTTTGACCGGGCCCGAGCTGGATGCTCTCGACGATGCGGCTCTCTCGTCACGCGTCACGGGCACGCGGGTCTTCGCGCGGGTCGTGCCCGAGCAAAAGCTGCGGCTCGTGAATGCCCTCAAGGCGAACGGCGAGGTCGTCGCGATGACGGGAGACGGGGTGAATGATGCGCCCGCCCTCAAGGCCGCGCACATCGGGATCGCGATGGGCGGACGGGGAACGGACGTCGCCCGGGAGGCGTCCGCGCTCGTCCTTCTCGACGACGACTATTCCTCGATCGTCGCGGCGATCCGGCTCGGGCGGCGCATCTTCGAGAACATCCGGAAGGCCATGGCGTACGTGCTGTCGGTCCACGTCCCGATCGCGGGCGCCGCTCTCGTGCCGGCGCTCGTGGGTTGGCCGCTGGTCCTCCTGCCGGTGCACATCGTGCTCCTCGAGCTGGTCATCGATCCGGCGTGCTCGATCGCGTTCGAAGCCGAGCCGGAGGACCCCGGCCTCATGCGCCGCCCGCCGCGGGACCCGAAGGAGCCGCTCCTTCCGGCGCGGATCGTGGTCCGCGCGCTGCTCGACGGCGTCCTCGCGTTGATCGCCGTGCTCGGAATCGCCGCCTTCTCCGTGGCGCGGGGCGATGCCGAGGGAAGAACGCGAGCGCTCGCCTTCTCGACGCTCCTTCTCCTGAATTTGGGGCTCATCCTCACGCATCGTTCGACCGGCCTGACCATGGCCAAGTCGCTCCGTGCGCCGAATCCGGCGATCTGGTGGGTCGTCGGCGGCGCGCTCTCCGTCCTCGGCCTCTGCCTCGGGCTCGCGCCCATGCGCGAGCTTCTGAGGTTCGGATCGCTCTCGGCCGTGGACATCGCGATGGCTGCCGGGGCAGGTTTTGGCGGGTTCGCCGGCTTCGAGCTCCTGAAGCGGGCCGGCCGCAAGCCTGACGCATTCGCATCATCGACACCCCGGGGTCCGGTTGGTGCATAATGACGAAGATGCGACTCAGTCTCAGAACAGGCGGGGCCAGCCGCCGGAATCCTGTGAGCCTCGATGACCTCGTCCCGGGCGCATCGGCCGTCCTCGTGCGGATCGACCTGCCGGAGGCCGACGCGACGCGACTCATGGAGATCGGGTTCCTGCCCGGAGCGCGCATCGTGGCGGCCCGGAGCGCGCCCGGGGGCGACCCGCGGGTCTTCCGCGTGGACGGCACCGAGTTCGCCCTGAGGCGCGACACGGCGCGGTGCCTCCTTGTCGAGGTCGCGAGAGAGGGGGCCGTGTGAGCCTCCTCCACAGCTGCGAGGGATGCCCGATGGCGGCGCTTCCGGTCCATGGCGGCGCTCCCCGGCTCGTCGCGCTCGTCGGACCGCCGAATTCCGGCAAGTCGACTCTTTTCAACCGGCTGACGGGCCTTCGACAGAAGGTCGCGAACTTCCCGGGCGTCACCGTGGAGCAGCGGCGCGGCCGTGCGCGGCTGGCCGGGGAGCGCGAAGTCGTCCTCATCGACCTGCCCGGCGTCTACAGCCTCACGCCGCGCTCGGAGGACGAACGCGTGACGCGCGACGTTCTCGCGGGCGAAATGGCGGGAACCCCGAAGCCCGACGCCGTCATCCTGATTCTCGACTCCACGAACCTGAACCGCCATCTCGTCCTCGCGGCGCCCGTTCTCGCCTTGGGCTTGCCGACGCTCGTCGTCCTGAACATGGCCGACGAGCTCGCGAACCGCGGGGGCGCGGTGGATCCCGAGGCGCTCGCAACGCGGCTCGGCGTGCCGGTCGCGCTCGTCAGTGCGGCCCGGGGCGAGGGCCTCGAGATGGTGCGGGAGTTCCTGAGCGGGGCGGTGGGCCTGCCGCCGTCCCTCGACCTGCCGGTCCTCGCCGACATTCCGAAATGCCGGCAGTGGGCGGTGGCGATCGGGGACAAGGCGGGCTACTCCCAGCCCGCGCCGCCGGTCTGGACGCGCCGCCTCGACGCCGTGTTCCTGCATCCCGTCGCGGGCCCGCTCGTCTTCCTCTTCGTCGTCGTCGCCGTGTTCCAGACGATCTTCTCGGCGGCGCGACCCCTCATGGACGCCGTGGACCACGCCGTGTCGGCTTCGGGCTCCTGGCTCTCGGGCGTTCTGCCCGCCTCCGCGCTCAAGTCGCTTCTCATCGAAGGGGTGTGGGGCGGCGTGGGTTCCGTCGTCGTGTTCCTTCCGCAAATCCTGCTGCTCTTCCTCTTCATCGGCCTTCTCGAGGATTCGGGGTATCTCGCGCGCGCCGCGCTGATCGCCGACCGGACGATGCGGAAGGCGGGCCTCCAGGGCAAGTCGTTCCTGCCCCTCCTCTCCGCCTACGCCTGCGCCGTGCCCGCCGTGCTCGCGGCCCGGACGATCGAGAACAAGCGCGACCGCATCGCGACGATCCTCATCGCGCCCTTCATGACCTGCTCGGCGCGGCTGCCCGTCTACACGCTCATCATCGCGGCCTTCCTTCCCGAGCGTCCGCTGCTCGGGCCGCTTCTCGGCACGCGCGCGGCCGCGATGCTCGGCCTCTATCTCCTCGGCTTCCTCGCCGCCTTCGGCACCGCACGGCTCCTGAAGTCGTCCGTCCTGAAGAGCGACGGGGCGCCGTTCCTGCTCGAGATGCCGCCCTACCGGCGGCCCACGCTTCGGCAGATCGGCCTCCGGATGTACGACCGCGCGAAGATCTTTCTCCGCCGCGCCGGCACGGTGATCCTCGGCGTCGCGGTCGTGCTGTGGATTCTCGCGCACCTGCCCCTCTCGGGGGGGAAGATGCCCGAGATCGCGAGCAGCGTGGCCGGCACGATCGGCCGCCTGATCGAGCCGTTCGTGAGGCCGCTCGGATTCGACTGGCGGATCGGCATCGGCATCGTGATGTCTCTCGCGGCGCGCGAGGTCATCGTCGGCACGCTCGGCACGCTCTACGGCATGGACCCGAAGGCCGGAAGCGTTGGCCTGCAGGCCGCGCTCCGGCACGACCTCACGCCGGGCGGAGCGGTCGCGCTCCTCGTCTTCTTCGCGTTCGCGATGCAGTGCCTCTCGACGGTCGCCGTCGTGCGGCGCGAGACGGGCGGCTGGAAGTGGCCGGCCATCCAGTTCGCGTACATGGGCCTTCTCGCGTACTCCGGCGCGTTCGTCGCGAACCGGCTCGTCACGCTCTTCCTGGGCTGATCCTGGGCTGACGTTCAGGCGGCGGCGGGCCTGCTCTTCGGGTGCTTTTCGGCCCGCGTGGCTTCCGACGCGGCACAGAGGGTGTCGCAGTACATCCCGAGATCCTGCAGCGTGGGGCAGGCCTCGCTGCCGCATGCCGGACACTGGAGACACGTGTATTGGCCGGCCTCGACCGGTGCGACCGGCCTCGATCTTCGGGGGCTCGGGGCGGGATTCGGCGTTTGGTTCACAGGGCACCTCCCTTGGGCGGTCTCCCGGGAACAATATAGGGCTTATTACGCGCTGCGTCAACTCAATGCGTTATACGACGCGCCCGACCCGGGGTATATCCTGAAGCTGGCCGACCTCCAGGCCGGAAAGGCCCCCGTGTCGGTGTTGCCGAAAATCATCCAAGGTGGAATGGGCGCCGGCGTCTCGAACTGGACGCTCGCGAATGCCGTGTCGCGCCTCGGCCAGCTCGGCGTGGTCTCGGGGACCGCGCTCGACGTGATCCTCTCGAGACGCCTGCAGGACGGCGACCCGGGCGGACACATGCGCCGCGCGATCGCCCGCTTCCCGTTCCCGGAGATGGCCGGACGCGTTCTCGCGCGCCATTTTGTCGAGGGCGGCCGGCCCGCGGGCACGCCCTACCGGGCGATCCCGATGTACGCGCGGACGGGCTCGGCGCGCGAGCTGATCGAGCTCTGCATCGTCGCGAACTTCGCCGAGGTCTTCCTCGCGCGCGAGGGACACGACGGGCCCGTCGGGATCAACTACCTCGAGAAGATCCAGCTGCCGGTGCTGCCGTCGATTTACGGCGCGATGCTCGCCGGCGTAGCGGCCGTCCTGATGGGCGCGGGCATCCCGATCCGCGTCCCCGGCGTCCTGGACCACTTCGCCCTCCATGAGGCGGCGGAGTACGCGCTCAGCATCACGGGCTCGATCGAGGGCGACGACACACTCATGCGGTTCTCGCCGTCCGACTGGATCGAAGGCACGCCGCCCGCGATGAAGCGGCCGCTCTTCCTGCCGATCATCGCGTCGAATACGCTCGCCCTCACGCTCAGCCGCAAGGCGAACGGGCGCGTCGACGGCTTCATCATCGAGGGCCCCACGGCGGGCGGGCACAACGCGCCGCCGCGCGGCAAGCCGCCCCTCTCGGCGGCGGGCGAGCCCGTGTACGGGGAGCGCGACGTCGTGGACCTCGCGAAGATGCGCGATCTCGGGCTCCCGTTCTGGCTGGCTGGCGGGCGCGGCACGGCCGAGGGCCTGCGCGACGCGCTCGCGAGCGGGGCCGCGGGCATCCAGGTCGGCACCGCGTTCGCCTATTGCGCGGAGTCCGGACTGGACGCCGCGACGAAGGAGCGCGTCCTCAACCTCGCGGCCGCGGGCGGCGCGCGCGTCTTCACGGATCCGGTCGCGTCGCCGACGGGTTTCCCGTTCAAGGTCGTCCAGCTCGAGGGCACGCTGTCGGACGAGGCCGAGTACCTCGCGCGCACGCGCATCTGCGACCTCGGATACCTGCGCGAGCCATACCGCCGGGACGATGGGTCAACGGGGTACCGCTGCGCGTCCGAGCCCGTCGCCCAGTATGTCGCCAAGGGAGGCGGAGAAGACAACGCGCAGGGCCGCAAGTGCCTCTGCAACGCGCTCATGGCGGACATCGGGCTCCCGCAGACGCGGGCCGGAGGAATCGGCGAGAAGACGCTCGTCACCTCGGGCGACGACGTCGCCGACACCGCCCGCTTCCTCGCGCCCGGCGCGGCGTCCTACAGCGCCGCGGACGTCGTCGCACGGCTGCTCGGCGCCGCCTCGTAGGAGCCGTCCTCCGCGCGCTTGCGCCTCCGCCGCCCGATCCACTGGTCCAGATGGTCCATGTAAACATAGAAGACCGGCGTGACGTAAAGCGTGATCATCTGTGAGAAGAGGAGTCCGCCGACGACGGCGAGGCCGAGCGGTCGCCGCGACTCGGCGCCCGCTCCGAAACCGAGCGCGATCGGAAGCGTGCCCATGAGCGCGGCCATCGTCGTCATCATGATCG
>DAIOUV010000064.1:0-16494 GCA_036759345.1 Acidobacteriota bacterium
GCCGGACCTCAGCGCGGCCTCCTTCAACGTGAGGCCTTCCTGATGCGCCTTCTTCGCGATGGCAGCGGCCTTGTCGTACCCGATGTGGGGATTGAGGGCCGTCACGAGCATGAGCGACTTCCTCACGAGCTCGTCGATGCGCGCGCGGTCGGCCTGCAGCCCTTCGGCGCAGTTGCGGCGGAAGCTGCGGCACGCGTCCGCGAGGAGGCGCGTCGACTCGAGCACGTTGTGGATCATGACGGGCTTGTAAACGTGGAGCTCGAAGTTGCCCTGGCCCGCGGCGAACGCCACGGCCGCGTCGTTTCCGTAGACCTGCACGACGACCATCGTCATCGCCTCGGACTGCGTCGGGTTGACCTTGCCCGGCATGATCGAGCTGCCCGGCTCGTTCTCGGGGATGCGGAGCTCGCCGATTCCGCTCCGCGGGCCGGACGCGAGCCAGCGCACGTCGTTCGCGATCTTCATGAGCGACCCGGCGAGCGTGCGAAGGGCTCCGGAGGCGAACGCGAGCGCGTCGTGCGCGGCGAGGGCCTCGAACTTGTTCGGCGCCGTGACGAAGGGATGCCCGGTCATCTCGGCCACACGCTTGGCCACTCGGACAGCGTACTCGGGATGCGTGTTGAGGCCGGTGCCCACGGCGGTGCCGCCGATCGCGAGCTCGAGGAGGTGAGGCAGGGCCTGCCGGATGTGCTCCATTCCGTGGTCGAGCTGCGACACCCAGCCGGAGATCTCCTGACCGAGCGTGAGGGGAACCGCGTCTTGCAGGTGCGTGCGGCCGATCTTGACGACGTCCGCGAACTCCTTCGACTTCGCATCGAGGACGTCGCGCAGTTTCTTCACTTCGGGAAGGAGCCGTTCCTCGATCTCGGAGACGGCCGCGATCGACATTGCGGTCGGGAACGTGTCGTTCGAGGATTGCGATTTGTTCACGTCGTCGTTCGGGTGAATCGGGTCCTTCGAGCCGAGGACGCCGCCCGCCAGCTCGATCGCGCGGTTCGAAATCACCTCGTTCACGTTCATGTTCGTCTGCGTGCCGCTGCCGGTCTGGAAGACGACGAGAGGAAAGTGCGCGTCGTGCTTCCCGTCGGCGACTTCCTCCGCGGCGGCGGCGATGAGCGCGGCCTTCGCGGGCGGGAGGAGGCCGAGGTCGCGGTTCACGTCGGCCGCCGCTCTCTTGAGGATCCCGAATGCGCGGATCATCGGCCGCCCGAACCGGATCTCGCCGATCTCGAAGTTCTGGAGCGAACGTTGCGTCTGCGCGCCCCAGTAGCGGTCGGCCGGGACCGCGATCTCGCCCATCGTGTCTTTCTCGATTCGCGTGTCCATGCGCTTCTCCTCGCGAGACTTCGTCGCAGCATGTTACGCGGGCCGGGCGGCTTTTTCCGGTCCGCCGTAGACTCCCTGCCGTGAAAGCGATCCGCGTTTCCGCTCCCGGCGGGCCCGAGGCCCTGCGCCTCGAGGACATCGCCGCTCCGTCTCCGAAAGAAGGCGAGGCGCTCGTCCGCGTGGAGGCGATCGGCCTCAACTTCATCGACGTCTACTTTCGGCTCGGCCTCTACAAGCCCGCGGGATATCCGTTCACGCCGGGGGTCGAAGTCGCGGGCGTCGTGGAAAGCGTCGGACCAGGCGTCACCGGGCTAAAGCCGGGCGACCCCGTCGCGACCGTCAACGCGCAGGGCGCGTATGCGGAGAAGACTCTCGTCGCCGCGAGCCGACTCGTTCCGATTCCGGAGGGCGTCTCCGCGCGGCAGGCCGCGGCGGTGATGCTCCAGGGCATGACCGCCCACTACCTCGCGACGTCCACGTATTCTCTGAAGAAGGGCGATACCTGCCTCGTTCACGCGGCCTCGGGGGGAGTCGGCCTGCTCCTCTGTCGCATCGCGAAGAGGCGGGGCGCCCGCGTGATCGGCACGGTGTCGACCGAGGCCAAGGCCGCGCTCGCACGAGAGGCCGGTGCCGACGAGGTCATCCTCTACACGCGGGTCGATTTCGTCGCCGAGACGAAGCGCGTCACGGACGGGAAGGGCGTCCAGGCCGTCTACGACTCGGTCGGGAAGACGACGTTCGAGAAGGGCCTCGACGTCCTCGCGCTGCGCGGCACGATGGCGCTGTTCGGACAGTCGAGCGGCCCCGCCGGACCGATCGACCCGCAGATCCTGAACCAGAAGGGATCACTCTTCCTCACGCGGCCTTCGCTCTTCCACTACATCGCATCGCGAGAGGATCTCCTAGCGCGCGCGGGCGACGTCCTCTCGTGGGTGAGGGACGGCGCGCTGCCGGTCCACATCGACCGCACGTTCCCGCTCGCCGAGGCCGGAGCGGCGCACCGCGCGCTCGAGGCGCGCGAGACCTCGGGCAAGGTCCTGATCCTGCCGAGTGAAGGCAAGTGATCGAGAGTGATCAGGCCGGGTCGCGGCGTTCCACGGCCTGACTGATCAGCCCTTCGGCCTCCGCGGCGGCGGGATCGGTGCGCAGAAGCGCCGCCACGCCGGCTTCTCCGCGCGCGGCGATTGCGCGCTCGAAGGCCTCGTCGTTCGCCCGCCAGCCGACGGCGCGGTTGCCCCCCTGCTGCTGCGCCCGCCTGAGAGCGGCGTCCACGAGCGCGAGGTGGTCGCGAAACGACGCGAGATGCGGGTGCGCGCGGGAAAGCGGTTCGATCGAGAAGCCCAGGGAGAGCGTTACGGGCCGGACGTCCTCTCCGGTGCGCACGTTTCCGGCGACGGAGGCCCGGAGGCGCGCCGCCAGCGCGCGCGCCTCGCCCGCGAAACGGATGCGCGCGACGACCAGGAACGCCGTCTCGGTCCACCGCGCGACGATCGTTCCGCCCCGCACGAACGGCAGGAGGGCGCGCGCCGTGTCGCGCAGGAGCGCGTCGCCCGCCTCGCGCCCGCCCGCGTCGATCCGGTCGAAATCGTCGACTTCCGCCAGCATCAGGGCGACGTGCTCGGGCGGCGGATCGCCTTCGCGCGTGGCCCTTCGGGCCGGAGCGAGCAGCGTGCCGATCGCGGCGTCGACGAAGCGCTGATTGTGCACGCCGGTCAGGGCGTCCGTGAGCGACGTCTCGGCCAGGAGCGCCTGCGCCGCCTTCAGGTCCTCGTCTTTCCTCCTCAGTTCTCCCTCGAGGGCCCGCACCGAGGCGGCGGTCCGCCGCGCGAGGAATCCCCGGACGGCCCATCCGATTCCGGCGCCGGCCAAAAGCGCGAGTCCGACGGGCCAGGCCGACCCGGCGGGAATCGTCACCGGAAGCCGCGCACCGCGTGCGGGCGGTAGGGCGCCTCGAGCGCGCCGATCTCGTCTGCGGTGAGCGTCACGTCGAGGGCGGAGAGAGCCGTCTCGAGATGCTCGAGCTTCGTCGCGCCCACGATCGGCGCCGTCACGGCCGGGCGGGAGAGGAGCCACGCGAGCGCGACGGCGGCGGGCGGGCAGCCGCGCCCCTGCGCGACCTTCCGCACAGCGGCGATCACGTCCTCGTCGGACGGGGCGTCGTAGAGCTTTCCGGTGTAGTCATCTGTCGCGCCCCGAGTCGTCGTCGCGGCGTCCTTCGCGCTCGCCCGCGTGCCCGCGAGAAGCCCGCGCGCGAGGGGCGACCACGGGAGGACGCCGATTCCCTCCTCCGCGCACAGGGGAAGCATCTCGCGCTCCTCCTCGCGGTAGAGGAGGTTGTAGTGGTTCTGCATGGACGCGAACCGCGCGAAGCCCTTCGCGTCGGAGAGGGCGAGCGCCTTCGCGAAGCGGAACGCAGGACCCGAGCTCGCGCCGATGAAACGCACCTTGCCCTGTCTCACGAGGAGGTCGAGGGCGAGGAGCGTCTCGTCGAGAGGCACGGCCGGGTCGAAGCGGTGGATCTGGTACAGGTCGATCGTCGAGACGCCGAGCCGTTTCAGGCTCGCCTCGCACGCCTGCACGACGTGCTTGCGCGACAGCCCGCCCATGTTCGGGCCGGGCGACATGGGGAAGTTCACCTTCGTCGCGAGGACGATTTCCTCGGAGCGCGCGTACGCGCGGAGCGCCCGGCCGATGACTTCCTCGCTGACGCCGAGCGAATACATGTCGGCCGTGTCGAAGAAGTTGATGCCGGCCTCGATGGCGCGGCGGAAGAACGGCTGCGCCGCCTTCTCGTCGAGAACCCAGGGGCGCCACTCCGGCGTCCCGTAGCTCATGCAGCCGAGGCAGAGCCGCGAGACCGTGACGCCCGTGCGGCCCAGGGTCGTGTATTTCATCTCGGAGAGCGTAGCAGCGATAGGATGCATCCCACAAAGTTCAAGACCGTCTCGAGGAGGTCCCATGTCGAGCGTACCGCCGCAAGGTCCCGGTGCCGTTCCGCCGCCGCCGCCTCCGCCCCAACCTCCCGCCATCTCACCGCCCGCCGTGTCGGGCGGTCTCCCCTGGGAGACGCAGGCCCTCGGGCCGCAGCCGTTCTTCGACACGGCGATGCTCTTCATCAAGGAGCCCCAGCAGGCATGGCGCCTCACGAGGGAGACGGGCGATTACATACGCCCGCTGCTCTTCGGCGTCATCGCGGGATGGGTCGGTCTCGTCTTCCGCGCGGTCTGGGGGACGATTTTCGGCGCTGGCCTCACGAGCATGATTCCGGCGCAGTACGCGGGGTTCACGCGCTTCGGCGGAGGCTCCCTCATCGCCCAGGTCATTCTCGGCCCCCTGTTCGTCGCGTGCGGCCTCTTCATCGGCGCGGCGATCATCCACGTCTCGTTCATGATCGTCGGCGCGCTCACGTCGTCGAAATCGCAGTTCGAAGGGACGTTCCGTCTCCTGTGCTATGCGAGCGTCGCGAACGTCGCGAACGTCGTCCCGGTCCTCGGCGGTCTCGTGGCCGGCGTGTGGGCCGCGTATCTCGTCGTTGTCGGCGCCCAGCAGATGCACAAGACTACGCAGAGCAAGGCCCTCTTCGGGATCCTCCTTCCGACGATCGTCTGCTGCGTCTGCATCGCGGTCGGTTCCATCTTCGCGGGCGCGGCGCTCTTCTCGGCGTTCCGCCATTAGGCGTCTGGCGCATGACGCCCGGGCGTCAGCTCGGTTTCCTCTGGGGCGGCGCGGCGCTCGCTTGCGCCGCGGCCGCCCCGTGGGCGCCCGCGTTCGCGCAGGGAATGCCGGCGTGCCCGTTCCACTGGCTCACGGGGTTCCCATGCGCCACCTGCGGGGGCACGCGCGCTCTCCTCGCCCTCGGGCGATTCGACCTCGGCGCCGCCTTCGGCTGGAACCCGCTTGTCGCCGGCGCGGGAATCCTCTTCATCGCCGGCGGGGTAGTAGCTCTTGGAGCGGCGCTCGCGGGAGGCGAAGTGCGTGCGCCGCGCCCGACCCTGCTTCTCCGCGCGGCGCTCGCTGCCGCGATCGCCGCGAACTGGGCGTTCCTCGTGGCGGCGGGACGCTAGGACCGAGGCGCGGCCGGCCGAAGACCGCTGGCCGGAATCGGCGTCGCGGTAGGTGACGGCGCCAGGAGCGCGCGGCCGAGCGCGCTCTGCCACGCCGGCAGCTCGATGCCGAGGTTCGCGAGCTTTTCATTCGAGAGTGCGGCGAACTTCGGCCGGAACACTTTGCTCGCGAGACCGTCCGCGGAGACCGGGACGACGTTCGACGGACTTCCGATCTGGCGGCGCAGCTCCACGGCGAGCTCGTGCCACGTGGTGAACCCGGCATTCACGCAGTGGTAGATGCCCGAGGGAGCCTTCCCTTCGAGGAGGCGCCGGGTCGCGGCCGCGACGTCGTCCACGAACGCCGGAGAGACGGTGCGATCGTAGAACGCGCTCACCGTCCGGCCCGCGCGGATGTCCACGCACATCCGGTCGATCGTGCTTTTTCCTTCCGGGATCCCGAAGAGGCTCTCGACGCGCAAGACGAAGTGCCGCGGCGCGCCCTGGGCGTAAATCTCGCCGAGCAGCTTCGTCGCGCCGTAGACGCTGCCCGGATTGGGCCGGTCCGTCTCGCGATACGCCGACGTCGCGGTGCCGTCGAAGACGAAATCGGACGAGAAATGGACGAACGTCGCGTCTGAACTGCGGCAGGCCTCCGCGAGCGTGCGCACGGCGAAGGCGTTCACGGCGAGGGCGGTTTTCGGATCGTCCTCGGACTCCTCGACCCCGAAAGCGGTCGCGTTCACGACCGCTTGGGGCCGGAGCTTTCCGACGCGCTCGAGCACCTGCTCGCGCCGGGTCACGTCCATCGCGGCACGCGTCAGGGCCGCGACCTCGTGGCCTCCACGGCGCAGCTCGCGCACGAGAACGTTTCCGAGCTGGCCCCCGGCACCGGTGACGAGGATGCGAATCGGCACGGGCAAAGGGTGACACGCGCGGTGGCGGCGGGCAAGGGGCCGTATCCTAGTGGCGTGAATCCCGACGTCGCGGCGGCCGTCGAGCGCCTTCGGGAGGAAGGCGTCCTGACGGCGTCCCAGGCGCGCCTCTTCTCGCGCGTCGCCGCGCGCGAACTCGTGTCCGTGCGGCTCGAGATTCGCGCCGCGCTCTACGTGGGCGTCCTCCTTCTCACCGGCGGGATCGCTCTTTTCGTGAAGGAGAACCACGAGCGACTCGGTCCGATGGCGATCGGACTCGCGATCGGCGCCGCGGCGGCCGGGTGTCTCGCCTGGGCCTGGCGGAACTCCCCGCCGTTCACATGGGAAGGCACTTTGTCGACGCACGCCGGGTTCGACTACGTCCTCCTGCTCGGCGCGCTCCTCGTCGCCACGGACCTCGCCTATCTCGAGGCGCAGCTCAAGCTGCTCGGAGGAAACTGGCCCTGGCATTTTCTCGTCGTCGCGGCGTTCTACATGCTCCTCGCGTACCGCTTCGATTCGAAGATGCTCCTCTCCCTCGCGCTCGCGTCTTTCGCCGCGTGGAGGGGGATCGCGGTGAGCCTCACGAAGACTTCGCTCGGCGCGGGCGACCCGGCGCGTCTTCGGATCGAGGCGCTCGCATGCGGGGCACTGTTCGTTGTCCTTGGCGTCGCAGCGGCTGGCCGCCAAAGGAAGGCGCACTTCGAAGACGTGTACGTGAACGCGGGCCTGCTGCTCGTCTTCGGCGGCCTCCTCTCGGGCGTGTTCGGCGACAGAGGAGACCGCTGGGATGTCTGGCTCCTCGCGCTTCTCCTCGTTGCCGCCGCCGTCGCGGCCGTCGGCTTCCGCGCGAAGCGCACGCTGCCATTCGCCCTGGCTGTCGTGACGGCGTATCTCGCGGTTCTCAGGCCGGTTTTCGAAATTCGCGGCGCGGAGGCGCTCGTGCTGCTCCTTGCTGCCGTTCTCGCGGTGGTGGCGCTCTCTTTCATCGTTGCCGCACACAAGAAGATGCGGGTCCCATGAGACCGGAATGGGTCGCCTCCGAGCGGGTCGAGGAGGTGCGGGCTGCAGCGGAAGGCTGGAAGAGAGCCGGTGTCATCGACTCGGGCACCTTCGGGGAAATCTCCCGGCGATATCCGGAACCACGCCCGCTGCCGGCGCCGCTCTGGAGGCTCCTGACCGCGTTCTTCGTGACGGCTGCCCTCCTGCTCCTCACGGGGGCGTTCTTCATCGCATTCCGTCCGAAGATCGGGACCGCCCCCCTCCTCCTCCTGCTCCTCTCGGCCGTGTGCATCGTCGCGGCTGAAGTGCAGGAGGGGTCGCCCGCGCTCGCGCTGCGCGGCGGTGCCGGCGTGACATCGTTCTGGGGAATCGCCTTCCTTCTCGCCGGCGTCTTCCTGTTCCTCGAGGAGACGCTGAAGGTGCGCGAGAGAGGCGGCATGACGCTGCTCCTCCTTGCCGCGCTTGCAGCGTGTGCGCTCGCCGCCTGGCGCTGGGGCAACCCTGCGTACGCCGTCCTTGCCGCAATCTCGTTCTTCCTCGTCCTGGCGCGCGCGCCCTCGGGTCGACTCCTCTGGGTGGCAATGGGCATCGCGATGACGCTCGTTTTCGCGCGCGTCCTCGGCCACCCGTCGTGGGCGCCGTCGCATCGCTGGTGCGCGGCCGTTCTCGTCGTCGGCGGGCTCCTGGGCGTGTATGCCGCTGTGAACCTCTACGCGCTCGACCATCGGCTCGTCGAGAACCTCCGGGGCGCCGGCCTCGACCTCCCCGGGCCGCGCTTTCAGGAGCGAATCTGGGCGATGGTTGGAACGGCCGTCCTCCCCGTCGCCATCCTGTGGTGGGGAGTGCGCTCACGTTGGACGTTCGTGCTCGACACGGGAATCGTCGTCGCCGCGCTGTCCCTGATCACGCTTCGGCACTACGTCCACATCGCGGCGACGTGGCTCGTCCTGACGCTCGCGGGCACCGCCCTCGTTCTCCTCGCGCTCGCGCTGAACCGCTGGCTCTCGAGGGGCCCGGAAGATGAGCGAGACGGCTTCACGGCCGAACCTCTCTTCGCGGACGAGGCGCGCCTCCGCGCGCTGGAGCTCGTTCCCGTCGTGGCCGCGCATGCGCCGGAGGCGCGGCCACCCGTCGAGCCGGGCTTCCAGGGCGGGGGAGGCAGCTTCGGCGGCGGGGGCGCGGGCGGGTCGTTCTAGAAAGGTCGGCCGCGCACTGGGTTACTCTCTCTGGGCCTGAGATCGGAGGACGTTTTGAAATTTCCGTCCCTCCTCCTCGCTCTACTCATGTCGATGCCGACGCCCCCCGCTTCCGCCGACGAGACGGCCCCGATTCCGGCGCCTGTTCCGCCAGTGGCGCCCGTTGCCAAGAAGGTCGAAAAGGTCCTCACGCTGCACGGCGAGGCGCGATCCGACCCCTACGCCTGGCTGCGGGACAAACCGAACCCCGAGGTCGCGGCTTACCTCGAGGCCGAGAACGCCTATACGGCGACGGTGATGAAGCCCACCGAGCCGTTCCAGGATGCGCTGTATTCCGAGCTGCTGGGACACGTCAAGGAGACGGACCTGTCGGTGCCATATCGCGAAGGCGACTGGCTGTATTACTTCCGCACCGAGAAGGGGAAGCAATACCGGATCTACTGCCGCAAGAAGTTTCCCGACGGACCCGAGCAGGTCACGCTCGACCTGAACGAGCTCGCGAAGGGCCAGAAGTTCATGGCGCTCGGACGGTATGCCGTGAGCGACGACGGCAACCTCCTCGCGTACTCGACCGACAACACCGGCTTCCGCCAGTACACACTCTTCGTGAAAGATCTGCGCGCGAACGCTCTCTGGCCCGAGCGCATCGAGAAGACGACGAGCGCCGTGTGGGCGGCGGACAACATGACGCTCCTCTACGCGGTCGAGGACGCCGCCAAACGCCCGTATCGCGTGTACCGGCACCGCCTCCTCGAGCCCCAGAGTGCGGATGTCCTCGCCTACGAGGAGAAAGACGAGCGCTTCAGCGTGCGGATCGGCCGGACGCGGAGCCGCGCGTGGCTCGTTCTGTCCGCGGGCAGCCACACGACGTCCGAGGCCCGCGTGCTGAAAGCCGACACGCCCGCGGGCGCGTGGACGGTCGTCGCCCCGCGAGAGCAGGAACACGAATACGAAGTCGACCATCGCGGAGACCTCTTCTACATCCGGACGAACTCGGGAGGACGCAACTTCCGCCTCGTCACGGCGCCCGTGGAGTCTCCGGGGCGCGCGAACTGGAAGGAGATCGTTGCCCACCGCGCCGACGTCATGCTCGAGGACACCGATCTCTTCGCGAACCATCTCGTCCTCCACGAGCGTGCGAACGGGCTGCCGCGCCTCACGATCACGAACCTCGCGACGCATGCGTCGCACGCGATGTCGTTTCCCGAGCCCGTCTACGCGGTGTTCTCGGAGACGAATCGCGTTTTCGACACGAACGTCTTCCGGTACGGCTACCAGTCGCTCGTGACCCCGAGCTCGGTTTTCGACTACGACATGGACGCGAAGACCGGCAAGCTCCTCAAGGAGCAGGAGGTCCCTGGCTACGACCGCGGCCTCTACACGTCCGACCGTCTCTGGGCGAACGCTTCGGACGGCACGAAGATCCCGATCTCGATCGTGTGGCGTGCGAAAACGGCCGACGGGAAGAGGCGCACGCTCAAGGACGGGCCGTTCCCGACATGGCTCGGCGGCTACGGCTCGTATGGGATCGTGATCCCGGACACCTTCAACGCGAACCGCCTTCCGCTCCTCGACCGTGGCGTTGTCGTCGCGTTTGCCCATATCCGCGGCGGCGCCGAGATGGGCAAGAAGTGGCACGACGACGGAAAGATGCTCAAGAAGAAGAACACGTTCACGGACTTCATCGCGTCCGCGGAGTTCCTCGTCGCCGAGAAGATCGCGGCGAAGGATCGCCTCGTCATCTCGGGCGGAAGCGCGGGCGGCCTCCTCATGGGCGCGGTCACGAACATGCGCCCCGACCTCTTCCACGCCGTCGTCGCCCACGTTCCGTTCGTCGACGTCCTGAACACGATGAGCGATCCGACCCTGCCGCTCACGGTGGGCGAATACGAGGAGTGGGGCAATCCCGCGAAGAAGGAAGAGTACGACACCATCAAGATGTACAGCCCGTACGAGAACCTCAGGAAGGGCGCGTATCCCGCGATGCTCGTCATGACGTCGTTCAACGACAGCCAGGTCTTCTACCACGAGCCCGCAAAGTACGTGGCGCGCCTCCGGACCCTGAAGACCGACGCGAACCCGCTGCTTCTCAAGACCAACATGGCGGCGGGCCACGGCGGCGCTTCGGGCCGGTACGACACTCTCCACGAAACGGCGTTCGAGTGGGCGTTCGTTCTCGGGCAGCTCGGGTTCGCGAAGTAAGGCCGCGCGGCGTGAGGTCCCGCCTCACCCGCGCGGCGCTCGTCGCGGCGCCGATGGCGGCGCTCTTCGCGGCGTGCGTCGCCGGGCCGCCCGCCGCCTTTCCGCCCACCGCCGCGCCGGGGCCGGGGCTCGAGCCGGGCTCCTCGCGTTCCGCGCGCCCGGCGGCGCGGGTGGACTCTTGCCGGGAATTTCGCGGTGTTTGGGTCGCGACCGCCTCAAACATCGACTGGCCGTCGGCGCCCGGCCTTCCGGTCGCTCGCCAGAAGCAGGAGCTCGTGTTCCTCTTCGACACCCTGGCCGCGCTGCACGCGAACGCGGTGATCTTCCAGGTGCGGCCCGCCGCGGACGCGCTCTATCCGTCCGCGCTCGAGCCGTGGTCGGAGGTCTTGAGCGGCACGCAGGGCGTCGCGCCCGAGCCCTTCTGGGATCCTCTCGCCTTCGCGATCGCCGAAGCGCACGCGCGCGGGATGGAGCTCCACGCCTGGTTCAATCCGTATCGGGCTCGCCCGGCGTCTTCGCTGTCGCGGGCCGCGGCGGGGCACGTCTCGCGGAGCCGTCCGGACCTCGTGAAGACCTACGGGAAACAGCTCTGGCTCGATCCGGGCGAGGAGGAGGTCGCGGCGCACTCGCTTGCGGTCGTTCTCGACGTCGTGAAGCGGTACGACGTGGATGGCGTTCACCTCGACGACTATTTCTATCCCTATCCCGAAAGAGACGCGGCCGGCAACGTCCTGGAGTTTCCGGACGGGCCGAGCTTCGGGAAGTACGTGGCTTCGGGAGGTGCCCTCGGGCGGGAGGACTGGCGCCGGTGGAACGTGAACCGGTTCGTGAAGCGCCTCTACGCCGAGGTGAAGGCCGCGAAGCCGAAGGTTAGGGTGGGCATCAGCCCCTTCGGCATCTGGCGGCCCGGGCGCCCGGCGCAGGTGAAGGGATTCGACGCGTACGAGGAAATCTCGGCCGACGCGCGCACGTGGATCCAGCGCGGCTGGGTCGACTACCTCGCGCCGCAACTCTACTGGCCCATCGACCAGAAAGAGCAGAGCTTTCCGGCGCTCCTCGCGTGGTGGGCGGCGCAAGCCCCGACGGGCAGCGCTCTGTGGCCGGGAATTGCCGCGAGCCGCGTCGGATTCGAAGAAGGTGGGAAGGGTTGGCTGGCGAAGGAGGTCGCCGAGCAGATCCGCCGCACCCGCGCGCAGCCCGGCGCTACGGGACACATCCTCTTCTCCGCGCGTGCCCTTCTCGAAAACCGAGCGGGTCTCGCGACGGAGCTCCAGAAGGACGTCTGGGCCGAATCGGCATCGCTGCCGTAAGGATTCAGACCCGGCGGCCGGTCATTTCGGGGCGCCCTCCGTCAGGACGCGCGCGCCGGATTCCATCACGAGGACGTCGTCCTCGATGCGGATGCCGAGCCCGCGGTATTCCCTCGGGACGCCTTTCTCGTCGGCGCGAACGTAGAGGCCAGGCTCGACCGTGAGGACCATGCCCGGCTCCAGCTTTCTCGGGGCGCCCACCTCGTCAGGGTAGCGGCCGCGGTCGTGGACATCGAGGCCGAGCCAGTGCGACGTGTGATGCAAGGTGAAGCGCTGCACGGCGTTCTTCTTCTTCAGTGTGGCGCGCGGGCCGCGGAGAAGCCCGTACTCGAGGAGCGCGTCGAGAAGCACCTCCCGAGCCGCCTCGTGGGGCGCGTCCCAGCGCGCGCCCGGCTTCACGGCGGCGATCGCCACCCGTTGCGCCGCGAGGACCGCGCCGTAGAGGCGCTTTTGCGGGCGCGTGAAGCGGCCCGTAGCCGGAAACGTACGCGTCACGTCGGAGGCGTATCCCTCCACGTCACAGCCCGCGTCGACGAGGACGAGGTCGCCCGCGCCGATCCGCCGCCGGCCCTCCGCGTAGTGAAGGATCGTGGCGTTCTCGCCGGAAGCGACGATCGTGGTGTACGCAGGTCCGCTCGCTCCCATCGCGCGAAAGCGGCGGTCGATCGCCGCCTCGAGCTCGTATTCGAAGAGGCCGGGCTTCACGAGGCGGCGCGCCTCGCGGTGCGCGGCTGCCGCGATGGCCGCGGCCCGCTCCATGAGCGCGATCTCCTCCGGCCCCTTCACGAGGCGCATCGCGTGGAGAAGATCCGTCGGGTCCTTCACGGTCACCGGCCCGCGTTTCGGGTTCCGGGCGTCGCGCCGGAAGCGCCCGAGAAGCCCCGCGACGACGCTGTCGCCGTCGGCGTGGCCGCCGAACGCGTAATGGAGAACGCGCGCCCGCCGCACGAGATCGGGCAGGCGCTTCGGCAGCTCGGCGACCGTGTACGCGTGGTCCGCGCCGTAGTCGCGCATGGCGCCCTCGGGACCGGACCTTCGGCCCTCCCACGTTTCCTTCGTGCGGTCCCTCGGCCGCACGAACAGGGTGAAGGTCACCCTGTCCGCGTCGAGCACGGCGACCGCCTCGGGCTCGGTGAAACCGGTCAGATAGAAGAAATCCGGATCGGGGCGGTACCGGTAGCGCACGTCGTAGCCGGACGCCGCCTTTGGCGTCGTGAAGAGCAGCGCAGCGCCTTCGCCCATCTCGTGGAGGAAGCGCGCCCGGCGCCGCGCGAAGACCGAGGAACGGCTCATGGCGAAGAGTCTACCCGCGAGGAGGTCCGCTCATTCGGCGCGCCGCCTTCGGTTCGTGCGACGATGGAGGAATGAAGCCCGACCCGGGCGCGAGCGCCGGCGGACCCCTCCGCATCGTCCGCCGCCTCCAGACCATCTACCCGGAGGAATCCGCGACGCGCCTGAAAAGGGCCGTGACGGAGGGTCAGGTGACCGTCGACGGGGCGGTCGTGAACGACCCCGGAGCCATCGTCTCGCGGGACGTGGCGCTCCGGTGGGACCGCAATCTCCGCAAGGAGCGGCGCGTCCAGACGTCGCTCGTCGTGCTCTACGAGGACGACGACGCCGTCGCCGTCGTCAAGCCGTCGGGACTCCTCACGCACCCGACCGAGGCGAAGGAGATCGATACGCTGCTCAGCCGCGTTTCGGCGTACGTGCAGAGGCGTCATGGCGGGAGCGGAGAGCGGACGTTCGTGTCCGTCGTGCATCGGCTCGACAAGGAGACGTCCGGCATCCTCGTCTTCGCGCGCAGCCGGCGCGGCCTCGTGGGGATGCAGGCGCAGCTCCGCGCGCACACGATGGACCGGCGCTACCGGGCCGTCGTCGAGGGCGACATGAGCGGCGACGCGGGCACGTACGACCGGGACCTCGTCGCCGAGCCGGGCGAGCGGCGCCGCGGCGTCGCGAAGCCGGGAGAGCCAGGCATCCGGGCCGTCACGGAGTGGACGGTGATCGAGCGTTTCGGGATCGCGACCCTCGTCGAGGCGCGCCTGAAGACCGGGCGCACGCACCAGATCCGCATCCACTTCGCGAACGCGGGCCACGTCCTCGTGGGCGACTCCGTCTACCGCGACCGGAAGGAGAAACCGTTCCCGGTCGCGTTCCCGCGGCAGGCGCTGCACGCCGGGCACTTGGGCTGGAAGACGGCGGAAGGCAAAGCGGTCTCCCTCGACGCGGACCCGCCGGCGGACTTCCTAAAGCTGCTGGAAGAATTGAGGAAGAGGAAGAAAAAGAAAACAGCGGGCCCGTGAGGGCCCGCTGCAGAAATCTCTTCTCTCTTTTTTTCTATTCGAGAACCACGATCACGACGCGGCGGTTCTGGGTGCGGCCCTTCGCCGTCTTGTTGGTCTGCACGGGCTGCGTGTCGCCGTAGGAAATCGTCGAAATGCGGCCGAGCGGGAGCTTGTGCTCGCGCGCGAGGTACCGGCGCACGGCCTCGGCGCGCTGCTGGCCGAGCTGGTCGTTGTAGTCCGCGCCGCCTGTGTCGTCCGTGTGTCCCTGGATCTCGAGGTAGACGCCCTTGTCGAGCCCCTTGATCTTGGCGGCGAACTCGTCCAGCGCCGACTTTGCGTCCTTCGTCAGCTCGAACGAGTTGACCTTGAAGCGCACGCGGTCTTCCGCGAACGACTGCTGAAAGAGAATCTTGCCCTTCGCGAGGACGCCGGCTTCCTGGGCACGCTGCAGCGCTTCCTTGGCGGACTGGCTGATCTGCTCGATCTGCTTGCCCTGCTCGCCGACCTTGCCCTCGGTCACCTTCTGCTTCTCCTGCATGTCCTCGAACTGCGTCTCCACTGACTCGATCTTCTTATCCGTTTTCGACTGCGCCTCGGCGATTTTCTTGTCGACGTCCGTGGTCGTCGCGCAGCCGGCGAGTGACAGGCTCGTGACCGCAACGGCGGCGGCGAGCAGGTAAAGGGAATTTCGCTTCATGTCGAGAGTCCTCCTGTTGTTGGTTAGCCCTTTGCGGGCGGAGCCGGACCCTTGTAGCCAGCCCGGACGCGGATCGCCCGGAGCGGACCGGAGAGCCGGAGAGCGATGCGGCGAAAACGCACGGGCCCCGTGCCCGCGGCCGTGAAGCCAAGAAGATACTGGGCGCGAAGGTCCTTCTCGATGAGCCGGATGGAGTCCGGCAGACGGGAGGCCTCGTCCACGATCGAGAGGCGGCCGCCCGTGAGGCGCGCCACATGCCCGAGGATTTCCAGGTTGAGGAGTGCTTCGACGGACTGACCCGGCGCGGGGAAGACGGGGGGTCCGGGCGAGCGTAGCCCGATGGGGTAGACGGGCACGTCGACGCCTTCGAGGAGGGCCGCGAGGTCGTCGCGGGAGAGCTCGGACGAGTTGTCGATCCCGTCGGTGAGAAGGATGATGGCGCGCGAGCCGTTTTTTCCGAGAAGGGATTTGTCGGGCATCTTCGCGAGCGCGTCGAAGAACGCGGTCTTGCCGAACGGCTTCACGGCGTTCACGGCCGTGACGACGCGCGCCGTGTCCTCGGTGAACGAGACGACCTCTCGCACCGCGCCCTCGGCGAAGACGAAGAGCGCAAAGTCGTCGCCGGGAATCTTCTGCTCCACGAGAGCGCTCACGGCGGCGCGAGCGCCCGCGAGCTTTCCGGCCAGGTCCATCGACCCCGACCCGTCGAGGAGAATCGTGAACGAGACGGGAGCGTCGTCGCTGCGCGCGAAGAGGTCCGTCTTCACGGGGGTGCCGTCCACGAGGAGGGTGACGTCCTGTTCGCGCAGATTGCGAACCGGGAGCCCCTTGAGGTCGGTCACCACGAAAGGCACGAGAACGTAACTGACGGCGACCGAGGTCGTAGCTCTTACCGGCTCAGGGGAGGGCGTGGGAATCACCTCAGCCATGGCCAAGGCCGCGAAAACGAGCAGCAAAGCGGGCGTAAGCTGTTGAAGGCGAATCATTTCGTGGAGCGCGGGGCCCACCCTCTGGCAGGAAGTGTTGCGCCCTTTCGCCTACTAGGAGCAATTAGGCCGCCACAGGCGGCCCGAAACCCACAAGAACGTGACGTGGCTTACACGTGCAGTTAAATCAGTTCGGCGTGCGAGAAGAAGAAGGTGACTTCGCGCGCGGCGTCGGCGGGATTCGCCGAGCCGTGCGCGGCGTTGCGCTCGATGGACTGGCCGAACTCCTTGCGGATCGTGCCGGCCTCGGCCTTCGCCGGGTCGGTCGCACCCATGACGGAACGCCAGTGCGCGACCGCGTTCTCGCGCTCCAGCACGGCGACGTAAACGGGGCCCGAGGTCATGTACGCGACGAGGGAGGGGAAGAAGCCCTTGGCCGCGTGCTCTCCGTAGAACGACTCGGCCTCGGCCTTCGAGATGACGCGCCGCTTGAAGGCGACGACGCGGAAGCCCTCGGCCTCGATGCGCGCGAGGATCTTTCCGGCGTTCTTCGCGGCGACGGCATCGGGCTTGATGATGGCGAATGTTTTTTC
>DAIOUV010000065.1:0-15315 GCA_036759345.1 Acidobacteriota bacterium
CTTGGCCGGCGTTGAAGAGGGAGAGCCGACTCTGCCAGTACGGCGCGCCCGTGGTTCTCACGTACGGTACGTAGAGTGACTCTGCGGTCGCGCACGTCGCGCCCGCGAGGAGGACGAGGATCGTTAGCCGGCCAAGTCGCATGAGAGTGCGCCTCCTGGTGATTAGTAAGTATTGTATGCGAACACGGCGAAGTCCTGCCGGTTCGTCGACCCCGTTACGGAAACACCGTCACCGGTGAGTGCGTACGCGGTGACCTTAATCTGCATGCTCGTGACGTTGGACGGGATGTCAGCGTGGCGGATGCTGATCTTCTCGACGTTATTCTTGCGGTCGCGCGAGAAGGTCGTCGGGTCCTTCATTGAGAAGCCATCGCGCACACACGAATCAATTCGACGAACCTCCGCGTGATGGTGTGTCTCTGGGTTCGGATTTCTCACTGATGCAGATGCTCTACCCCCAATTTTCTAGACAGGTGAAGGCTGAGGGTTGAGGGCACGAAACTCCATCGGCGAGAGCATGCCGAGGGACGAGTGAGGGGCGAGGCGGTTGTAGTCGTCGATTGTAAGGGTGCAATGGGAATTGCTGGGGGCTGTGGCGCGTAGAGACCAGCGTCACGCCGTCGGTTTCTTTCTCGATCCCGGCCCGTAGACAGGCATTCTGTCGGTACGGCGATTTAGGTTCGAGTAATCGGCCTTTTCCTAGAAGGTGTAGGGGCGCAATGGGAATTGTCGGGGGCTGCGGCCTCCTACAGACGCAGCGCACGATGCCTGGCTGGAAGGTCCTCGGAGCGCAGGTGGGGGTGGGGGCGGAAGTCAGGCGGTCGAGATGGGTCGTCCGCGCGCTCGGAGGTATTTCCCTGGCGCTCGGCGTGATGAATCGCGACTAGGGTAGCGACTCCCATCACGGACCGCGCCCGTTAACCTGTTATGCGCTTGGCGGTATCAAAGTTTCCGCTTGTGACGTCGGGCTGCCCGCTGGTCGGTTGACTAGTCTGGTGACCTTACCGGGCTTGAGCAGCACCGTGGCGTATTCAGCGAGGGCCGCAATTGCCTTCACCTTCGCGTGCAGGCTAATGCACAGAAGTGCGCGCAGGACGTCCGTACCGAAGACCTGAAGAGCAGGGCGCAATAGCGCGCGTTTCTCTGGGTCACGGTGAAACTCCAGCGCATTGATCCAGAGGTTGAACGTCTCATCCGTATTGAGCTGTACGTCGCCGACACTGATACTGAAGGGCAACTGCCGCTCCTTCGTGAGAAGGAACTCATCCTTGAAGTCCGACATGATCGTGCGGATTGTGTCATTGACAAACCGCCTGCTCACGATGTTCGCCACCGCCGGCAGATAGGTGCTTTCACACTGGAGGAGAAGAGGCCGCGCCCGGTGCAAAACGGACTGTACCTGTTCCCACGGCGGAAGTGTGGCAGACGCCGCCAAGTCGTTGCCGGTGATCGTCCAACGCACCCCATAGGGCATGCCGCTCCGGACCCAGGCCACCGCAAGAACTGCCTCCGCTTCCTTGAGAAAGGATCGGAGGATCGCCTCTTCTGGCAAGGAGAGCTCGCCCGTGACACTCACCGGTGCTTCGTCGCCGGCTTGTAGCGTTAGACTGACATGCCGCAGCAGCGGAGTACCCGCAACGATCTTCTCGATAAGGCGTGCGGTAACACGCAGGGGCCCCTCCCCATTCTCACGCGAGAGGCGTGCGAGCTCTTGGAGCTTATTGACGACGATCGCAGAAGGTGCCACCGTGGCCGCGTCTCCTTCCAGAATGAACTGCCCGCAGGAAGGACAGGACCAGAGCAACGAGTCAGCAGGCGTCCCATGCAGCGCTGACCTTGCATTCGGATGCGAGCAGAGGGGGCACATGGACCGATTTTACGGTTCCCGCCGGGGCAGCAGCACAAGATCGACCGCTATCTCTCGATTTTCCGCGCTCTCTTCATGAAGTCGCGCTCGATCCGGCGCGCGGGCAGCGCCGCGCTGGATCTCGCGTACGTGGCTGGCGGCATCTTCGACGGCTTCTTCGAGTTCGGCCTCTCCCCGTGGGATACGGCCGCGGGCGCGCTCCTCGTCACGGAAGCCGGCGGCCTCGTCACGGACTTCGAGGGCGGGGCGACCTGGCGCACGCGCGGCAACGTCTTGGCGGCGACGCCCGGCGTTCACGCGGCGCTCCTTCAGGTCGTGCGGGAGACCGGAATCGAAGAGAAGGACCTATGAAGGCACCGGTGGCGATGCTCTTTCTTCTTGCGGTGTCGCCCGCTCTCCGGGCGGAGGAACCGGACTGGTTCGACTCCTTCCAGGGCCGGGCCTTCCTGCAGGGCGATGCCAGCTTCGTCGCCCGCGATAAAGCGGCGCCGCCGGACGCGCCGCCCCTGTTCCGGGTGCGCTGGGTCGTCCTGCGCTATGCGGCGTTCGCGGAGGAGTGGCGGCGCTTCTGGCCCGCGCGCAACCTCCTTCTCGTGACGATGCCCTCCGGGGTGCAATACGTCCTCGAGTCGTCACACGGCCACGTGGACGAGCACCACCTCGAGGAAGAGCAACCCTTTGCGCGCGTCGCATCGACTCGGACTGCCTTCGAGGTCTGGTCGTCGGGACGATACCCGCTTCCCGAGAACGCGGCCGACGCCGCGCTCTGCGACGGGAGTCGCCTTCGCGTGCGGGCGCCGGGCGGGACGCTCGAGTACTTCATCGACGACTTCGGGAGCCGGACCGTCCGGGCCTCGCTCGCCGAGATCGCGGCCGGAACGTTCGATGAGGACGAGCGCCGCGATCTCGCGGCGCTTCTGAAGATGTCCGTCGAAAGCGACCGCTCGCTCGGAGACTTCCTGGCGTTCCACCTCCGGGATTCCCTGCAAGCGGGGTACATTGCGTTCCGCGACCAGCTGCAGCCGCTTGACAAGAGAACCGTCGTCTTCGCGCCGGACTCCGCCGAACCCGCAGATCTTTCGTCGTGGCGCGCCCTCGCGCACATTCCTTTTAACCTCGCGCCGTTCCCGGCGCCCCCGCCGTTCCCGCCGCCGAAAGGAGGTGTCAATTGAGCCGCCAGCATTCTCGCCACTCTTCCTTTCTAAGAAGTCCCCTTTTCTTCTCTTGTTCTCTTTTGATTGCAGCGCGGACTTTGAACGCGGAGGAGCCTCCGAAGGTCACCCTCGAGCGCATCGTCGACGGCCGCGGGAACCGCGTCTGCGACATCGCGAAGGCGTCCGTGAGGAGCGGCAACGAGCGTCGAAGTGCGTGGGTCGTGCGCGGGCTACTCCGGAGCGACCTCGTCCTCCGCCGCCAGGTTCGGAGGGATGCGAACACGGGGGAGTCGACGTTCGACGAGATCCGTCTCGGGGACCGGGCGCCGCTGCGCTTGGAGGCCGGCGCCCCGGGCAGCCGCATCACGGCGGCGTCGCCCGCCTCGACGTTTCGTTACTTCGACGTCGACGTCGCCCGGCCGACGGTGCGCTGCAACCTCTCGCGCCTCGTCGACGAGACCGACCACGAACTTCTGGGCGCCGCCGGGGACTACTGGGTCCTGAAGCAGGGACTGGGAGAGAAGGTTTCGGTCGAGGAGCTGCCGGTGCTCATGCTGCTCGCGATCGAGAAACGACCGCCGCTCCCGTCGGCGCCCGTCCGGAAGAAGGGGCCTCTTTCCGCCGACCTGCCGGAAGCCGGGGATTTGAAGGCCGCCGTTCTCGTGGCGCTCGGCGCTCGCTAGCGCCTACCAGGGCAGGCCGCGGAACTCGCGCGCGCGCCGGTAGACGGCCTCGTACTTCTCGGCCGAGCGGTCCCACGAGAAGTCCTGGGCCATGCCGTTCCGGACGATGCGGCGCCAGATCTCGCGGTGAAAGAAGACGCGTTCGGCCGAGAGGACCGCGGACGCGAGCGCGTGAGGTGAGGCTTCGTCGAACGTGAAGCCGGTCGCCACGTCGAGGTTGCGGCCGTCGAACCCTTCGACCGAGTCCGCGAGGCCTCCGGTTTTCCGCACGATCGGCGGCGTGCCGTACGCCAGCGAGTACATCTGATTGAGGCCGCACGGTTCGAAGCGCGAGGGCATGACGAACGCGTCCGCGCCGGCCTCGATCCGGTGCGCGGTAGGCTCGTCCTAGCCGACCAGAGCCCGAAAGCGGCCTGGAAGCCCCTCAGAACCCGTACCCATCGAACGTCAGCCCGCCTACGTAGTCGGATCCCTCGGGGCTCAGTATCAACACCTGATAGCCGCTAGCAACCTCGAGAAGGATCGCGGCTTCCCTTGCCGGGTCGTAGCGTTCGACGGCCTCGCTCACCGCCGTTAGCAGCATCGTGGCGTCCGGGTGAGGTTCGAGCCGAGCGGCAATCTCCTCCACCTTCGCGTAGCGCGGCTCATCTTCCCCGATACGAACTAGGCAACCACGTCCGGCGATCTCGAAGGCGCAGCGGGCGTCGTCGATCGTGTCGGCGATGTTTACGAAAGAAGTCTCTCAGATCCCCTCGGCGCCACAGCGAATCCGGGCGGGGCTCCTGCGACGAGTGCTACCGTCGGGGAATGTATCCGCCTCCGACCACGCTGGACGTGAAATTCCCGTGAACGCTGGCTCTGCCCGCGAGTCCTTCGCCCCGATCGGCTCCAACCTTCCGGATTTCGATAACTATTACTGCCGCGACTGCGGGCGCATCGTCCACGTGCGGAAGGGATCGCCCGGCTTTCGCGCGTGCCCGACTCCGAGCTGCACGAGGCCGACGGGGTTCGGCGTGTACGCGACGACGCCGAGGGGAGGAACGCGCGGCGCCGAGGTCTCTGCGAGCACGGCGCGCTCTCTGGTGCGATGATTCGGCATCCGAAGCCCGACGAGGAAGAGGGAGACGTAGGTGGCCGAGAACGCTCTCTTCTACGGGGACAACCTAGACGTGCTCCGTCAGCACGTCAAAGACGAGACGGTGGACCATCTCGACCCGCCGTTCAACTCCGCGCAGGACTACAACGTGCTTTTCGCCGAGCACGGCACGCGCGCCGCCGCGCAGATCAAGGCATTCGAGGACACGTGGCCGTGGGACGAGAGCGCGGCCCGTGCCTATGCCGAAGTCGTCGAGAGCGGCGGAAAGGTCTCGCTCACCATGCAGGCGTTCCGGAGGTTCATTGGCGAGAGCGACATGCTCGCGTACCTCTCGATGATGGCTCCGCGTCTAATGGAGTTGCGCCGCGTCCTCAAGCCCACGGGCCGGAGTGCCTGACGTGTGCGGCGCCGAGGGAGATTGCGGACGTGGAGAGGGCGATGGCGGGGCGTCGAGCGAATCGATGAGGCGCTCGACCTTGTCCGTCCAAGTCTCCACGGATTCTCCGGTGGGGAACCACCCAACGAGCTCGAGCGCGAGGATGCCGCTCTTCGAGATGATCCAGCTACGTGGAAGCGACGAGTCGCCCTCCGCGAGGCGCGTGGCGTAGTCCTTCGCGAAAAGCACAGGAAACGAATAGTTCCTTCGCTTCAGGAGAGGCGCCACGAGCCCGACGTTGTCGTCCGCGTTGAACGTCAGAAGAAGGACATCGCGGCGTTTCTTCAGCCTCTCATAGAGGCGTTGGACATATGGCAGCTCCTCCTGGCAGAAGCCGCACCACGTCGCCCAGACGTTGACAAAGACCTTCTTTCGCTTCAGGTCGGCGAGCCGCCAGAGTTTGCCGTCGACACTTCTCAGCTCGAACTCCGGCAGCTTGCGTGCGCATTTCTCGAATCCCGCCGTGGCTGAGGACGCTAGTGCAGTAGCCTCTCCTTTCGCGAGCCACGCGTCGAATCCATCGAGGCTTCCCGTCTCTCGCCTGTAGAGTTGGCGCGCACGCCGGACACATTCCGCGGACACCCAGTGATTTCGCCACTCGGCCGGGAGGAGAAACGCCGCCTTCCGGTAGATCGCCAGCGCTTCGGTTGTCCTTCCTTCGGCCAGGAAGATTCCGGCGCGAGCCCGCTCGATCAGGACCGCGCGCGAGAGCCGGCGCATCCTTTCATCTTTGTCGGTCCCCTCGGACGAGGCTGGTATCGCCGCTTCTATTTCGGCGAGGACGCGTCGGGCCTCATCCCTTCGTCCAAGAAGCGCGCTGCCCTCGGTGCGGAGCGGCTGCCCGAGCCATCTCACTTCCTCGAGAAGTCCCTTGAACTCGTCGGGCGTGCCGCGGGTCCATGCCCAAAGGGGTGAGCGGAATACAAAATGCGGCGGTCCTTATCCACGTAGGACTCGCGTCACAATAATCTAACTAGATTCTCTTGCGTGTCGGGTAGATCATGTAGTTCCAGTCACCGTGAGAGTTAGCGCGTTTGAGGTTTACCGCGGCGAGCTCGTCGGCTGCGATCGCGACGCCGGTCGGATAGCGGCCGCGGTCGAGAGCCGCGCGGATCTTCAGTCCTGTTTTGGTCGTCGTGTGGGCGATGAGATTGATGATGACCTCGTGGCTGATCAGTGGCTGGCCGCGCCAGTTCTGTGTGATGTGGCAGAACATGCGGTGTTCGATCTTGTTCCACTTGCTGGTGCCAGGCGGGAAGTGGCTGACGTGGATGGCCAGGCCCAGCTGGGCTGCCAGGTCCTGCAGGGCTATCTTCCAGAGCCGGCAGCGGCTGCCGTTGCTGCCACCACCGTCGGCCGTGATCAGGAGCCGACGGGCGTTGCGATACCGCTTGGAGCCCATCTTCCGCCACCAACGCCGAATCGCTTCCACGGCGAAACGGGCCGTGTCGTGGTCGATGCCCACGCTCACCCAGCCCTGGTTCGAGGTCAGGTCGTAGACGCCATAGGGAATGGCCTTCCCGAGCTCGGGTTGCAGGAAGTCGTAGATCTTGACCTCCTCCGGCCTGCCCGTAGGACGCCACTCGCGTCCGCCGTTCTTGAACGCCCCGACCAGCTCCTTCTTCTTCGTATCGACCGAGATCACCGGTTGCCCGCGGTCTTGAAACGCCCTCACGGTCCGGCTGATGTGCAGGAACTGAGCGTTGCGGTCCGGGTGCGAGGAGCCCTCCACGGTCTTGCGGTTGCTCTGCAGGCTGTACCCGGCATCGTTCAGGAGCCGCCCCACCGTGCGCGGGCTCAATGCGTGCCCTTGCTTCGTCAAGGCGTCCGCCAGCTGCGTCGTGCTCTTGCAGGTCCACCGCAACGGCGATCCCGGGTCTCCTCGCGTCATGGGGTCCACCAGGAGCTCCAGCGAGGCCAACAGCTCCGGGTCTATCAGGGTCAGCGACTTGCGTCCGCCACCCGGACGACGCACCCGCTGGTCCAAGGGCGCCTCGGGGTGTGCCTGTCTCTCCAGCAGCTCCGCCAAGCCCCGACGAATCGTATTCGGCGACATGCCGATCGCTCCGCTCACCGCGCTCACGCCGCCCCAGCCATAGGCCTGCGCTTCCAACGCTGCCCACTGTCGCCGTATCCGTTCATCCATCAACGGAGCGAGCGAGCCGTACTTCTGCCCGATCTGTTCGACCGCGTCGGCATCCTGCATGGCTTCTTAGACCACAATACAAGGCGCCCGTCAAGTTATTCTGACGCGATGCCTAAGACCGATCAGGGCCTGGCTTTGACCCCCCGGGCGCGAAGAATGTGCCTCATTTAACACGACGAGTGCGACCCAGGCAAGCGGCTGGTCGTCACGTCTCGGCGGTAACGTCGTGGCTCAGGCCTTGTCGATAGGCCCGTGATGGGGTGCCCGAACGGTGGAGTCCGGTTCGAGGAGTCCGCGGGCTAACGGTGTTGCCTAGATGTGGACTTCTTTGGGGATGACGCGACTACCCTCACGAAGGATGAGGAATCCTTTTCCCCAGGATAGCAGGACCATCACGAGCAGGATCGCATAGGACGCGCTTGCTGTGATGAGCAGACGTTGGCGGGCGGCCGCTGGGACGGTGTCTTTCAAGACGGTGTTCGCCGAATGCAAGGCATAGAGGGTGAAGCCAGCTACAAGGCAGAAGACCCCGCCATACACGACGCTGGTGATAGCCTTATGTACAAGAGAGGCTTGCATAATCTCCATGATCCTATCGCCGGCTGCGGAGCCAACCCAGCGTCTCAGGGCCTTCTTCTCGTCGTCCGACTTAAGGCTCCGCGCTAGCTCGGATAATTCAAAGAGGCGATTCTCGATGATTCTGACGGAAATCCCGTGAGACATCGCGTTGAGGGTGATGAGCGAGTGGAACGCGACCACCAGCCAGAGGGGCGTAGGGAGTAGGAGCACGAACAGCCAGCCCATTGGCCCGTGGCTCAGGCTGGTGACAAATGGTATGGCGCCGATCAGGTACGCGACCGCCAGGCCCATCATGGCCATTGCGGTATTGAAGATGTAGGAGGCGTCGGTCTTTTCGCCTTGATAGAGTGCGGCGAGGGCAGCAACGGAATCGCTTGCGTTCGTTACTGGACCGCCGTCGGTACCACCTGGCTGGGTGGCGCTCGGGAGGTCGTGATGTGCTTCTTTGTGCTTCGCCATTGCTCGTGCTCCTTGCGTGAAGGCCTCTCGTGGAAATCGGTGCCGTATATCGCTTCGTAGATATGTCACCGACTTCAGAGTTTCGCCACAGAGCCTCGTCGGTGCTGCGAGCGTGCGGCTAGGTCGTGGTTACGGAGGTGTCGCAATCATGGCTCGTGCGGTCTCGCGAGGGTTCTCGACAAGGGGGAGGTGCCATCGCCCGATGCGACCGGGAACCGTGACGATCGAAAGGCCGGGAAAGACTACACGCCACGCCGCGATCGCATCTGGTATGCGGACCACAGGATCATCGTCGGGCGAAGAGCCCTGCAAATAGATGACGTGCTGCGTGACGGCGAGGAGTTCACCCGGTCGGAGAGGACGGAATCTGGCGATGAAGCAGGCCTGGCTGGTTGCTGCCGGCATCCCGACCCAAGCGCCTTCGCGGTGAGCGTCACGGACGGCATCCGGGAGTGCGGCGGCGTCGATTGGAGGTTTAGCCGTGAGTGTGCTGAAGGCCGCCCAGGCTGCGCTGGACAAGGGACCGCCGCGGTACCAGCAACTGAGGTCAAGGAGAAAGGCCGGTCGCTTGACGTTACCCCGACTGGCGGGGGCGGAGTCGAGAACGAGCGTGACCGTTCCATACCGGGCGCCGGCCTGGTAGTAACGTTCAAGGAAGGTGTCAGCGACCATCCCTCCCATGGAGGCGCCGTAGACGCGAAGCTGGACTGGCCGCAGGTTGTCGAGGGCGGCCGTAATGGTCGCGTAGATCTGCTGTTCGTTGACTCCTCGTTCGGCGTAGTTGAGGACGACCAGTGCGTCGTCGTCGGCTACGTACGGCGCGAAGGCGCGGCTCAGTGGACCGCCGGGCATGACATAGCCTGGGAAGACAACGATAGCGCGGCGGGTTGTGCCGGACCGCGGAAGGATTGTCGTGACGCTGGCCATCGTATTGGTTCGGTACGCGAGCCCTAAGAGAAAATCTACGGCGAAGAGAGCCGGGACACCGGTGAGAAGCAGTCGGAACGTCGACCAGCGGGGAGTCGCAATCCTCATATCGCTTCGCGGATTATGAACACATGCGGGTTTCTCGTGAGGAATCGGCGAGAAGGAATCTAGCAGGTTGGGCCGCGCACGAGAGCTCCGTGCCGAGTAACACTGGACGGTGTCGCGAGGGTGCCGACGTGAGCTGCGCCAGAAGCTTCGAGAGATTGCCCTTCAGCGTCCCGCTTTCGGCTACCGGCGCCTGGGATATTTCCTTCGAAAGGACGGACTGCGTTTCAACCACAAACGGCTTCTGCGTCTTTACCGCTCTGAAGGGCTCGGGCTGCCTCGGAAACGCCCACGAAAAAGGCTCTGGCAGCGCCCGAGGCCGCTCTTGCCCACCCGCGAGATCAGATCGGGCGAAACCTCCACGCCGTAGAGCTCCTGAAGATCCCCTGGATCTCCCTGACCGTCATCCCACGCGCGTACATCGAGATGATCTTTTCGTCGAAGCCGTCGAAGTGGGTCTGGTGTTTCTTGACGAGCTGCGGCTCGAAGCTGCCGTTGCGGTCTCGGGGCACTTCGATCGGCATCTCGCCCGACTCGGTCTTGAGCGTTTTGTCGCTCGTGCCGTTTCGCGAGTTGCCCGAGCCTCGGCCGGCGGGCTCATGCCTCTCGTACCCCAGGTGCTCGGTCATCTCGGCAGACAGCGCTTTCCCTAACCGCCTCGCCCCTCACTCGTCCCTCGGCATGCTCTCGCCGATGGAGTTTCGTGCCCTCAACCCTCAGCCTTCACCTATCTAGAAAATTGGGGGTAGAGCATCTGCATCAGTGAGAAATCCGAACCCAGACACAGATCAGTATGCGGAGGTTCGTCGAGTTGAGAGTGTCCCCGTTCCTCAATCGCCTCCCGCGCCGGCAAACAAGCAACATCCAACAAAATGGAGAGGCATGGCTAGCCAAGTCTCACGCCCCCCTCGACCCCCGGGCAACGCTCTCGACCCCAACACGACACGAAGGTATGGCAGTGTTGTCGAGCAGCTCGCTGGCTTACCGGCGTGGGAGGCGCTCTTCGCATTCGGTCCGACCAGGCCACGACCCCCACCAGTTTCAGTGAATGACCCCGTAGGAGGATGGAAAATGAATCAATTGCGTTGGCTGCATCTCCCATCATCGGTCAGTCTCCTCGTTCTATCTGCGGCGCTCTCGACGACGTCGGCGAATGCGCAGCCACCAGGGGGGCGTGAGCCGGCCCAATGGGTACCAGTTTCAACCGCGATTACGGAGGCGGGCGAATTGCGTCGAGACCTGTTTTCCCGGCTCGCCCTCCGTATTATTGACGCTGACCTCGCGAGGAATTCCACCGGCGTCACCGCTTGCATCGGGCAGAGTTCGACTGAGGAGTTCTTCGACTTCGGTTCGCTGGATGGTCTCATTGCGAACTCGCTCACGATCGTGCGCCGCCGTGTTAGCTCATCCGAGACCGGCTTTTACGATGGCCGTCCAGGTACCTTGTACACACTTCAGCCAGGACCTTTGTTGAAGAATTACGGGCATCTGGGCGGGCAATCATCGCTGTTCCTCTTCATCGAGGAAGCACTCATTCACACCTCGAAAGGGACGATCTGCGCGCGAGCGTTCTCAGACGTTCCTGCGCCGATCGTGGGCGACGAGGTGCTCGCTTTCGTGAGTCGGGATCCCATCGATGCGGACCATAGCATTTTGCAAGTGGACGCCAAGAAGCAGCTGGTAGTGGTTCATGAGCGTCAGCTCTTTCACCCCGCCGCCGTGGCTGTGACGCGCGACCAGCCTAAGAGGGCATTCCTCACACTGGACGACCTCGAATCCGAGGTCCGCCAGAACAAACATATCAACGACGTCCCGGCGAGAGGCGCCCGATGAGTCGTAACGGCGCGCTGGCTCTTGTTCTCGCGTCCCTGGCGGCCGTTCCGGCGTATGCGCAGACGTGTGTGAACGCATATGCTTCAAACAATTACGGTTCGACAATATCCTTTGTCACTTCGGATCCACATGTCTTAACGAGCCAGATCGACGATGCAATCACCAGGTGGCAAACGTGCTGGCAACAGGGGCTTTTTTTTCCGACGCTGGTCCAGGGAGGCTCTGCGGAGATTTCGATCGACGTAGCGTTTACCACTGGTAGTAGTGGGTGGTTCGAGTGTGCGACGTTTACACCGCTGTTGGACCCGGTTAACCTCAATCAAATCGTAGGCGGTACGATCGTGCTTTTCGATGCCGATGGGAGCGGCCGCGATTGCGAGCCGTACCGCGTCACGTTGATCGCCCATGAGATCGGCCACGCTTTCGGTCTCGATGAATCTCCCTGTTCCGGCGATTTAATGGGACTTATCCAATCAGTGGACACTCTCCCAGCCTTGGACGAGTGCGCCAAAGTCGACGCCATATGGTACACGAACGATGAGGCCATTGCTGACCGCCTTATGGGCTGTTATACGGAGTGCCGTGGTACCTGTGACGACGACGGCAACTGTACCGATGCGATGCCCAGTCCTATCATCATAGACATTGCAGGCCGTGGCTATCACCTGACCAACGCCGCGAGTGGCGTTCGGTTCGACCTCGATGCAGATGGATTCATGGAAGACGTGGCGTGGACGAGTGCCGGGGATGCAGGCAACGCATTTCTCTGCGTTGACGTCAACGGCAATGGCGCGATTGATAGCGGGAGTGAGCTCTTTGGTAACTACTCGGTTCTTCCCGACGGATCACGCGCAGCGAATGGTTTCGCGGCGCTTGCCGCGTACGATACTCGACGATTCGGCGGTAACGAAAATGGATGGGTCGATCCTGGCGACGCCATATGGCAGCAGCTGCGCTTGTGGGTTGATATGAATCATGACGGTATTTCACAACCGAACGAGCTCATGACGCTCGACGCCGCCGGAATTGTTCGGATCAGCACGCGCTATGACACGGAACGGCGGCGTGATCAGTTCGGGAATGTCTTCCGTTACCGAGGAACCTGTCTTGTTCTCGACGGCGAGGGAAAGGCGGTATATCGAAATTTGTACGATGTCTTTCTAAGGGCACGCTAGAGGAGTTCGTCCGAGTAACCGTACGCGGAGCGGATGCGCCGCCTCTCGCACACTGTCTTGATCGAGCGGGCCCGGGCCGGCCTGTCCATGGCCGAAGGCAAAATAGGCGACGCCCTGGCGATCTACCGGAGGGCGGCTTCCCACTACCCGCCTGAGTGGCGAAGCCAACCCGTTCCTGCAGAATCGGTCCGGCGGGCTCGCGAGTTGTTCAGGCACGAGGGTGGAAGCATCGAGGCGTTCGACGCCTGGCTGACGAGGGAAGAATCGACTGTTCCGGAGTCTTCAGCCTCTGCGGGCTTTGAAAAACTATCACGAAAAGTGCCCGGGTTTGAGCTGAGAAGCGTGGACGGCAAGGTCTGGCGACTCGCCGATCTGAAGCAGAAGCTGGTCTTCGTCAATGTATGGGCTACATGGTGTGCCCCCTGCCAGTCTGAGCTGCCCTATGTTCAAAGTCTCTACGAGAGGCTGAGGAAGCGCCGGAACGTCCTCCTCCTGACGTTTAACATTGACGACAACATCGGGCTCGTCTCGCCTTTCGTAAAGCGCGAAGAGTATTCTTTTCCCGTGCTCTTCGCGAAAAACTACGTCACGCGCCTTCCTGGGGGCGACATGTCGATTCCACGCAACTGGATCATATCGAAGGACGGCGTTCTCGAATTCGAGCAGCGAGGGTTCTCCGCCAGCGAGTCCGTAGCGACCTGGACGCAGAGAATCGAACGGCTTATCGATTTCCTGGTCGCAGCCCCGGTCTCCAGTGCCCGGTAGCCCCCAGCCACCGCGTGTTGAGCCGCCCACCCGGGGCGCCTAATCTGAGCTTTTGGCTTTTCTTGACCTTGCCCCCGAAGCTGGCCTGACCAGGTTTGGAGACTCCGGCTTGAAATCCTACGCCTCCTCATCCCCGGAGGGTTAGGACGAGCCGGTTCGCCCGCCGTCGTCCGACCTCAAGCGCCCGGTAGTCCCGCACCACCGCGCTCTGAGCCCGACGCGGGGGTCTGAGTTGACCGTTCAGGCTGCTCGGGAACAACTTCGGAGAACGTAGACGGTTCTATTCGACCGCCGTTTCTCCACCGAGAGCGGGGTCTGGTCCCGAAGGCTCGCGCGCTGAGCCATTACTCCGGGGAGCCAGACCGAACTCGAACCTATCAGCCGGTCGGCGAATCGGAATCGGGCTTTGCGTCGGGAGAAGGCGTGGAAAGCAGCCGAAAGAGGGCCTCGGCCAGAAGCGTGACGAACCGTTCGGAACGCGCTGGATCAAGCTCGAGATCCCCCGAGGTCATCAGTTCACTCGAACGGTCGGGCCCACTAGTTCCTCCCTTCGAATCGCCGCGCGAGCTGGTATGCCCCGTTCGGGCGAAGTTTGCGGGCAGGCCGTCCCTGGGGGTTGCCCGAGCGGCAGGGTTTCGCGCCCGCTTCACACGTCGGAGTCTGGCGAGTGGAATTTGGCAGTATTTCAATCTGATCTCCCTTCGACGTCTGAGCCGCTCGCCTCGGCCGCTATGATTCGAGCCGTGGCCGAATGGACTCTCGCTCAGGTCAGCCGGCTCCTGCATGAGCCTCAGCATCGGTTGATTTACCTCTGTGAAAAGGGAGCGGTGGCACCTGACCTCGGCGACGCTAGGGGACGCGGGAGCAGCCGGGGCTTCTCGGAACGGAACATTCTCGAGTTTGCACTCGCGCTCAGGCTCAGGAAGCTGGGACTGCCGGTTACCGTCGTTGCCGCTGTAGTACGTGTCCTGCGGCGCTTCGCCGAAGTCGTCCGAAACAGCGAGCCGAGTTTCGACATCGTCACGAGCCTCCGCGGCCCCAACGCGGTTGACCTGCGGATCCTCGTGAAGGACGGGGAACAGCTGTTCTTCCTGTTGGCGCTTCGGACAGGGCCCGCGAGGCTCTTCGGCCCCCTCGATTTCAGGAAGTTCGGAGCACGGCGCCCGCCCTCGGTGCCAAGACGGATCCAGGAGCTGAGCTTACGAACCCCACAGGAGGGCCTGGGCGGGCCCGAGGGGAGCAGGGAAGCCAGGATCGAGGTAAGCGTGACTGAAATCGCGCGGGGGCTTCGCCTGGTCAGGTAATCCTCGGTTTGACACGATGATAGTCACTGTCTATTATCGTGGGCATGCGGCCCATGCGTCACTCGAGCGTGAATACGCCGGACGGCGCGAACAAGCCGCCCTTCGATCTCCTTTTGCCCGAGGTGCTCGCTCTTCTCGATCACCTTGCGGAGGAGATCGCGGCCGAATACCTGCGGCTGCTGGCGCCTGAAACTGGAGCCCCGGTCGGGCCGGACCAACGTCGTGTGGCCGGGGGTGAAAGGTGAGGGCCGCGGTCTACGCACGGTACAGCTCGGAGAACCAGAGGCCTGAAAGCATTGCCGACCAGGTCGCGAGTTGTCGGCGCCTGGCCTCCGAGCGTGGGTTTGAAGTTTCCGACGAGCATGTTTACGCCGATGAGGCCGCTTCGGGAGCCCTCACCGATCGCTCCGGCCTGAAGGCCCTCCGAGCAGCGGCCGAGCAAGGACAGTTTCAGGTCATGCTCGTGGACGATCTCTCACGTCTCGCCAGAAACACACTTCTCATGCTCTCGGTTCTTGAAGAACTTCGATTCAACGGCGTGCGAGTGGTGTCCGTCGCAGACGGACTCGACACGGACGACGAGGAGTCGGCGGTTGGAATACAGATTCGCGGCATCTTCAACGAACTTCAGCTCACCGACCTCAGGAAGAAGACGTTTCGCGGTCAACTGGGACAGAAGCAACGCGGCTTCGTGGTCGGGGAGGCGACATACGGCTATCGGTCGGTTCCCGTAGGCCACATCCGCATGGACAAGAAGGGCCGGCCGCGTCCCGAGGGATACCGGAT
>DAIOUV010000066.1:0-14971 GCA_036759345.1 Acidobacteriota bacterium
CGGCAGAAGTAGTTGTCGTAGCCCGGAAGGTTCGAGCCGATCGGGGCGAAGGACTCGCGCGAGGAGCCGGCGTTCACGAGAGCTCCAGGGCCGGGGCGGTCGAAAGCGGTGTCATCGGGCGACGGTAGCACTCGTCGCTGACGCCCTCGCCGGACTCGCGCCGGGCGGAATCTGCGAGACTTCTCCCGTGAACATCGCCGACACGATCGACGGCGCCCGCCGCGCCTTCGAGGTCGCCGGTCGCGGCTGCCTCGTTCGCCTCGGCGAGGACGAGCCACGTTACGCGACCGTTGCGGAGATTGCCGCCCGGCTCGAACCGCACGCGGACGCCACGATGCTGCTAACGGCAGTCAGCGAGGCGGTCGAACGGTAGGGGCAGCCGGAACTAAGCCATAACGAGCCATCACGGAGACCAGAGCAGCCTTGTCGGGGGGGCCCCGGTATTGACGACACTCCCGACATCTAGAAAGTACTGCGCGCCAATATCCGAGGAGAGGACGATCAACGCGCGGGCGAGTGCAGAGAACGGATTGGAGAACCCGTGGACAGTGCCTTTGGGCGTGAGCATCGAGTCGCCGGGACCAAGATCACGCGTTGTGTCGCCTACACAGTACCGCAAGGTTCCCTCCAGGACGTAGACACACTCTTCGTTATTGGAGTGACTATGGGGTGGAGGTACATTTGATCCAGGCGGAACTGACAGCTCGAACATTCCCATCGTACCGGTGTGCGCCCCGTCGAGTAGATACCGAATCGAGAGCTGACCGACTTTGATTGCTGAGGATTCAGGCATCTGGAATCTCCTTGCATGGGAGAGAAGTGGTGGTTGCGGTGCCTAACGTCATGGTCGGCGGCGCCGATAGGCGTCCGCTGCACCTAAAGTTAGCCGTCTAGTGATTATCGAAGTCATTGTGTAGCGCCTTCAGTTCGACAGCAATGCAGATCTCCATGATGGCCTGTGTCACTGGGTCGTCTTCTCGAACGAATCTGACATCCATCGTGCGAATGCGATTCTTTGTTTTAGAGAACGCCATCCTGAAACTGGCGATCTTCTCGACCACTGCGCGGGAGCCTTTCTTAGTATAGGTGGCTCGGCCAAGGTTCAGCGCTTGCCTCGTGAGGCGGAATGCGAAAGGCGCTGCGTTGTGGCCAGAACTCGGGCGGGAATGCTGTTGGACGCGCTTACGGATGTGCTTGCTGCGACCGACATATTGGATCACAGAGCCTTCAGACAGAATGTAAATGCCTGGGCCGGCGGCCTCCTTCGGGAGACGGTCGCGAGTGTATCTCGGTAGGCCGGGGATTGACGCGACGACTCGCTCAATGGCCTCGATCTTCTGCTTTAGTTCAGGACTCATGTCAGGCGGCTAACGATATCGAGTTCAGCGGCGAGCGCAAGTCGTCAAGGGGCCGGAATGCGAAGGGCGCCCCTCGACCTCGGAGTCGTCGCGTAGACGCCGAACCCCGTCGGCCGCGTGCATCCCGGCGTCAAGCACGCGCGAAAGCCGGGCGACCCCTTCCGCACATGGACGATGCGCCGGCAGTCGCGGCAGAAGTAGTTGTCGTAGTCGGGGAGATTCGAGCCGATCGGGATGAAGGACCCGCGGGCGGAGCCGGCGTTCACGAGAGCTCTAGGGCCGGGGTGGTCGGAGGCGGTGTCATCGGGCGACGGTAGCATTCGTCGCAGCGGCCCTCGGTTCGATTATGCTCATGCTCCGTGGATGAGTCTTTCCACAAGCCGCCTGCTGATCCGACGCCCGCGGAGCCACGCGACGGGGCCGAGCTACCTGATGAATGGCGTCTCGGCCGGCCGGCACATCTTTGGCAGATCTTCGCGTTAACGCTTCTGCTGGGGTTGACGTACGTCATCCTGCAGTGGCTCGCGACGGGCACCGTCGCCGATGCATGGTTTGTGGGTCTGCTCTTAGGCGCGACCGCGCTGCTCCTCCAAGGGATGAGGGGTATCCACACTCTGGCGCGGCGGGAGGCAAGCGAGCTGTTCACTACGGCCCCGTCCCCTCGCGAAAACGGACTCAGATTCGTCAACCACATCTTCGATTCCAAGCTGATGGCGTTGAGCGGAGTGCTTTACGGAATGGCCGTAGCCGTGGCCGTCGCATGTTTGCCGGTCTGGCCTGGTCAAGCCGTTTTACATGGGCTGGTCGTGGCCTTTGTCTTTGTGGTCAATGTGTCCACCGGCGCTGGCGTTTGTGGCATCGTGCGATTCTTTCAAGCGATCTGGAACTTCCGCAACAGCCTGCACGTCAACCTCTGGCAGCGTCGCACCAAGTCGACGCACTTTATCGACCGACTCCGCACCCGCATAGCGATGATCGCTGCCTTCTACGTTGCGATGGCCCAGTCGAGCGTCCTTGTTTCAGTCATTCCGTTCGAAGGCATCGTGTCCGTTTACGCAGGGTTCGCGGCGGTGATGATCCTTGCTGGCTTCGCAATGCCTGGCATTCTTGTGCGCAGCCGGCTGCAGGCCGTTAAGGCAGAGGCGCTTCTACGGCTGGACGCCGAGGTGGATGGTGAGTTCACCCGCACGCTTAACGCGGTGACGGACATCGACCGCGTGCCGAACCTCGATCGGATCAAGGCGCTGCTCGAATTCAGAGACCGCGTCGAGCAGAGGTCCGTCTGGCCGTTCGGGTGGAAAAGTCTACGAACTGCAGCCAGTGTTGTGCTCGTGACTTACTTGCCGGTGGTCCTCACCTGGGTGGTCAAGAACCTGGGCTCTCCTGGTTTTCCGGTGGGTAGAAAGTGAGAGCTGCTGAGGTGCAAGAGGCAGTTCTTTCCGGCTCCCAGCCACGCGCCTCCAAGCCTTTCGCTCGCCCATGAGGTTTCCTGTGGTGGTGCAATCGCTCTCCGCATGGTACGGTCCTCGTGAACATCACCGACCCTATCGAGGACGCCCGCCGCGCCTTCCAGATCGCCGGCCGCGGCTGCCTCGTCCGGGTGGGCGAAGACGAGCCACGCTACGCGACCGTGGCGGAAATTGCCGCTCGGCTCCAGCCTCGCCCGGCCGCCACGATGCTGCTGACGGCGGTCAGCGAAGCCGTCGAACGGTATGACCCATCAAGGGAAGCCGCGATCCTTCTCGAGACTGCCAGCGGCTACCAGGTGCTGATACTGAGCCCCGAGGGATACGACTACGTCGGCGGGCTTACGTTCGAGGGGTACGGGCTCTTAGGGCAGGTCAGGGCCTAGGTCCGCAGCAAGCGCAGCATCTTCACGGCGTCGCGTCCACGCGTGCCGCGGCCTCCGCGGACCGGGATTGAGAAAGAAACCGAGGGCGTGACTCTGGTCTCTACGCGCCACGGCTCGCCGCAATTCCCATTGCACCCCTACAATCCTGAAGACGACGCCCGAGGCCCGCGCGCTCCTGACTCGCGCCGTGGACCGCCTCACACTTTCGGCGAGGGGTTTCCAGCGCGTTCTGCGCGTTGCCCGGACAATCGCGGACCTACAGGAGGCGGCTGTGATCCAGCCCGCGCACGTGGCCGAGGTCCTTCGCTATCGTCCCATCTCTGACCCGGCCGTTACGACTTAACGGCCATTTTATCAATGCGTTGGATGAGGGACGAGTTTCTCCCTTGACAGGCCTTCCAGGCGGCTTAACATTCTCATCGCTCAATCGATGGCCTTCCTGGTGTAAGGCCGTGCGTGTGTTTTTCCGGTGACCGAGGGGAAGAAAAGACCGCCCGGGGAAGGGAACGGATGCCGAGAAGAGAGCACACCATCATCTTCCTCCCCTGACCTGCCGGGGGGCAGGTCAAGAGGAATTCAATGAACATGTCCGCCGTCACAGGGGACCAGCCGTTGATCTCGGTCGTAATGCCGGTCTACAACCGCGAACGCTTCCTGGACGAGACGATCAGTTCCATCTTGACCCAGACCTATCCTCACCTGGAATTCGTCATCGTGGTGGATGGCGGCTCTACGGACGGATCGGCTGACGCAGTGCGCGCATTCGCCGCTCGAGACGAGCGTATTCGCCCGCTCTTTCTGACCCATGGCAGCCAGGGCCGTGCCCGCAATGCGGGAATCGCTGCGGCACGCGGCGCGCTGATCGCGCACATGGACGACGACGACATAGCGCTACCGCAACGCCTTTCCGTCCAACTCGAGTGGATGCGCCGCACGGGAGTCGACATATGCGGCAGCTGTGTCAAACGGTTCGGCACGGAGGATGGACTGTTGTGGTTTCCGGAGACCCACGACGCCATCCGCAACGAGTTGCTGTTCCGCATCGGATTACTCCAGCCCTCCGTTCTCATGCGGGCCGATATCGCCAAGGCACATCCCTACGACGAGCAGGCCATGTACGAAGACTACGAGATGTGGACCCGCCTCGCCCCTCGGTACCGGATGGGCAACGTGCCCCAGGTCTTGCTCAAGGAGCGTTGCCACGCACAGCAGATCCACATCGTGAAGGCGGAGGCACTGCAGGAGGATCAGCACAGGTTTCGTGAGCGGTATTTCCACGAGCGCTTTCCCGAAGCCACGGCGGACGATCATGGGGCCCTCGCGCAGGTGTCCGAAAAGAGGGCCATCTCAAACCTGGCCGACCTCGCGCGCGCTGGCGAGTGGCTGGTGCGGCTTGCGGAGACCCCGGACAACTATCTACGAGAGCGGATGGCGGGACGCTGGCTGTCTGCCTGCAAACGGTCGGCGCGCCTGGGAATGGACTGCTATCGGCTCTTCCGGCAGATCGCCCCCCGGTTCGGCCTGGCGGGCAACGAAAGGCAGTTGCAACTGCGATGCCTCTGCACGATCCGAATCGCACCTGCTTCACCCGTATACACTGCCCTCGCGTCGGTAAAGCGGGGAATGACAGGCCGGCGCCGGGCACCTACTTGAGGGGTGGGTCTCCTCATTGGACGGCTGGGATCTGGCTAACTCAGTGTGAACTCGGATAGGTGCGGCAGCTATGAGGAGGGCTACCGTGGGCGGACGGATCTGCGGCGTCGACAGCATTTCCTCTTCGCCATCCGAATCCTCGGGGGGGGAGCCGAACCGGAGAAGCCGGGAACACCTGGGTCGTCCCCCTTCCCTCGAAGAGCACGCGAGGGGATCTAGCCGCTGGTGTCGATCCCCCGGAGCGTCGAGATAGCGGGCGCCAGAGGACGGGTCTATGAATAGATAACGGCGTCGGTGCCGGATCCTCCAATGCCGCCCAATGCATCGCCGAGGGGCACGCTCTCAAACGCTGGCGCGACCCACGGGCGGCGTGCGGGCTCTTCCTTCGTCGTCGTGTCCAAGTTCTTCTCTTCCACTCCGTCCTCCCAATTCGGTCTCACTTCCGATGCACCTTACGTTGGTTCGGGGTACCGGGCCAAAATAAGATATCGATGAGCTTCCTCGTATCCTACCACGCCCTCGTCGCCGTCGTTCACCCAGGCGTGGGCGGTCAGTCCCTTGCCGGGAAGGGTCGCCGCTCCATAGTAAAGGGTCGCGCCGACGCCACGCCTCCGCAGCATGGACTGGGCCGTCATGGCTCGGTGCAGGCACGTCGTCCCGCCGGGAAGGCGCCGGTCCGCTCTTGCCACCGCAGACCACACCTCCCGCCTCACGCGCGACCGCTCCGGGCCCGAGATCTCGTCCCGCCTCAGAGGAAGGGAAAAGATCCGGGTCAGGCAACGAAATGGGACGAGCGCCAAAGCAAGCCGCGCCAGGAACAGGCAGGCCATGGCCTCGCCGAGCGCCAGCCGGGCCCCTATGCGCTGCCGCAGCACCTCACCCGGGCGGCCCATCAACCGCCTGTACGAGACCCGCCTCGCACAGACCCTACAGCAGCCGGATCACTTCGTTCAGGCAGGTAGCCTCGTCGACATCGTACTCGCGCCGCAGCCTGGCACAGATTTCCGAGACCTCGATCGGGGCCGGGATCAACGCCCACACTCGGCCGGCTGACTCGTTGAGGGAATAGCAGTAGCCGGCCTGTGCGTCTATTGCCAGAAGTTCTTCGTCCAGCTCGCTGAACGAAATGTCCCTTCCACGCCGGACGATGCTGTGGGAGTTCACTCTCGTCGTCGCGCTCATCATCCTCACTCTTAAGTATGGTAACCCGATCGGAGTCCAGCGCAAACGGACCCTGCCATTCTCCCTGTGTCCCCCGGGAGGTGGTCACCTACTCACGGCAGAGCCCGCTGATCCCTCTGCTTCGAACCAGAGGAGGAACCTTCCGACCATCAGCCCGCGCTCCAGGACGCAGTTGTAGTCGAGCATCAGCGAATCGTCGGAAGCTCCCGCGGCGGGCCACTGTTCCACCAGGCGACGCATCCGAGCCAAGTCCAGCGCGCGCCGCGCTAGGTCGCTCCGCTCGAAGCGCGCCACGTCGGCGGCGATCCGGCCGCGCACCCCCGTCGATCGCTCGAACCAGTCGGCCGCCTGCAGGCCACGTAGACGATTCGCCAGGACGCTCGGGGGGAGGCGGCCCGCCATGGCTCGCCGGATCAGGGAACGGGGCTCGCCGTCGAGGAGGAACTGCTCCTCCGGCAGGGCGAAGCAGAATTCCGCGATCCGGACGTCGGCCGTCGGCGACCTAACATCGACGCCGAAGCAGGAGCGGAACGACGAGAGGAAGACGCCGAGGTCCTGACTGGCAAGCGCCCCATACCGAAACTCGCGGCTGTTCCTGGGCGGGCGGAATCGAAAGTCGTGTCCCTGCTCGCGGGCGCGCGTCGCCACGCGGTTCGTGGCGGCGAAGGCGGGATTGATAGCGGAATAGCCCTTCCAGGGATCAGAAATCCTCGCGGAGGAGCGGCCGCGCAGGCGTTCGACGGCGAGCCACACCGGCGTCGGCAGGAGGGGCATCAGCCCATGGCCGACCAGTGCTCGCCAGGGGGACCGTGCCGTGCCGTGCCGCGCCATGGCGAAGGACTCCCGAACGGCCCGTTCCCACCGACCTCCCCTGAGCAGGTCCGGCAGCAGCCCGCTGCCGCTCCAGCTGAGCGTCAGGTTGCCCTGCAAGCCGTCGAGGAGCACGTCGATGCCGCGGCCCCGCGCCTCGGTCAGGATCGCCTCGATCCAGACCCGGTTGGAGGTGTTCCGAAAGGGTTGTTCCATGTGGAGGAAGAGCCGGTCCGTGTCGTCGAGGAAGGTCCTCCCGTCGGTGTGGACGAGTGTGAGGTCGAGCGGCTCGCACATGCCGGCGATGGCCTGGACGAAAGGCGTCTCGTCGGCATAGCGGCCGCGGGGCACCGCGCCCTGGAAACCGGCGCGCGGCACCTCGGTGAAGGCCGATAGCCGTTCCCCTCGCTCCCCGAGGAGCCTCGCCGCCGTCACGGCGACCGCCGACGAGTCGAGCCCGCCGCTCATCATCGCGCCCACCGGCGTCGAGCTGCGCAGGTGATCGCTCACGACGCGCTCGAACAGCTCGTTGAACGCTTGGACGTACTCCTCGTCGCGCGCGAACCTCAGCTCACGTTTCAGATCTGGCTGCCAGAAGCAGCGCCGCTTCACGCCGTCGGGACCGGCGGACACGAGGTGGCCGGTGGGAAGGCGCAGGATGCCGCGATAGAGGGTCTCGTCGGGCGTACCGGGACTCTCGGCGAGCAGATCGGCGACCTTCTCCTCGTTGAGCGCGCGCGGCACCCAAGGGAGTGCCAGCAGGCCGCTCGGCATCGTCGAGAACGCAAGGGTCCCGGGTGTCGCGTGGTAGAAAAGGCTTGGCGCCGCGATGGGTGAGCGCGCGAGGACGAACCTGCGAACGCGCGCATCCCAGAGGGCGAAGGCGTAGACGCCGACGACGTGGTCCACGCACTCCTCGCCCCAAGTCTCGTAGGCACGAAGGAGGAGTTCGGCGTCTCCGCACTGCGCCGTTGCGCACGGGAAGCCCCCGCGAGCACCCGAGTCCGCAACCAGACCGGCGAGCAGCTCTCGGCGGTTGTCGATCCGCACGTCGGCGACCAGGAGGCAGGCGCCGTCCGTACCGGGGAGCGGCCTGCGCTCGAGGCGGGCCTCGGGGGTGAAGCAGAGCGATCGCTGGCCCATGCCGACGGGGCCCCGAACCCTCGGCCCGAGACCGTCGGCGCCGTGATGGGCGAGCGCAGCGCTCATCCGATCCAGGTCAGCGCTCTCCACGGGCCGGCCGTCCAGGTTCACGACCCCGAAGATGCCGCTCATGCCGCGTCCCCCATGATATGCCGGACGTGGACGAGTAGACTGTCCATCGCCCCATCCACGGCTGCCCAATCGCGCGGGCGCGTGAACCGCCACACGGTCGTCCTTCGGGCCAGATCAAGGCAGCGTTCCCAGTGCGTCGCCTGAAGGCCCATGCACTCGATCAACTCAGGGCGATAGGTGGCCGCCGCCACGAAGCGCCGTAGTGCGTCAGAGCCCGTCAGCCGAGTCAAACTCAGCTCTCCCCAATCGAGCAGGTAGATCGCGCGCACGAAAACCGGCTCGAACCCGTGGGGTCCGTGGGGTACGGGTACGGGAAACTGATACTTCTCGAGCCGGAAATGATCCCGCTCAAGGCCATCGACGGGCCAACTCATCGCCTCGAGCGCTTCACGCCAGAGCTTCACGCGCGGCGCCGAGGGGTAGGCGACGGCCCCCCCGTCCGTCGTCTCGAAACGGCAGAGGTCATCACCGATGAGGCGCCAGCCGCGTCCGACCAGCCAGGCGCCGGCACTGGACTTTCCCGACCCTGCCGGCCCGCAGAAGGCGATGGCGCCGTCTTCCCACTGCACGACCCCGGCGTGGAGGACGAGCAGGCCGCGCTGGTAGCAGAGCACGCCCCAGGCCGTTCCCAGGAGGAAGAGCCGAACCTCGCGCTCCCCCGCCTCGGTCTCGGCGACGACCGTGATCTCACTGCCATCCCGGACGGAGTATGTGCCCACGTCGGGAATACGAAAGACGTACTCCTTTGCCGATACCCCGGGAAGGCCGAGCGGCGGATTGGCGGGACCGGTCCGGATGATGACATCCGGGTTCTCGAACGGTCGCGCGGACTCGAACAGGCTCCAATCGGGGAGGGAAAGCTCGCTCGTGACGCGCAGGCCGGCATAGCCGTAGTGAAAGAACGTCAACAGCGAAACCCGGGTCTCAAACCGTCTCTGGCCGGGTCGTTCCGCGAGGTTTCGATCCCGCGAGGGCGGGGGGCGCCCCGCCTCGGGCACGCAGCCTGAGCCAGGCCAGCGAGTAGCGCCCGACGCGCAGGACGAGATCGAACGGTCGTAGGATCTGCCGCAGCGGGTAGCCCCACTCGTGGTCCGGGCCGCCGTAGATCCTGTCGACCTGGTCGCGGGTCACGAAGAGGACGTTGCCCACGCTCGTCACGAGGGACCGGGCCGAGTTCGGGCCAGTACCGGCAAAGCCCCGGAACGTCCGGAGCCGCAGCGCCTCGCGGTAGAGGGGATCCGTCGCGCTCCTCTGGACGTGTTCGAGGAGGCGCGATTCCGGCGTCGGCGGAGATTCGGCCGCGACGTCCTCTCCCCGGGCGAGGCGGCGGGCGAGGTGAAGAACCATCAGGATCTCTTCCGGCGAAAGGCCCCTCCTCATCCAGCGGCCCGGGCCAGCTAGAAACTCGTCATCCGGCGTCTCGAGGACGCCGAGAGCCCGCAGATCGTCGAAGACCCGCTGCAGCGGATAGCCGAGCGGCAACAGCCCGTGATGGAAGAAACCATGGGCGATCGCATGGGCCGCGAGGAATTCCCGCGTCGGGACTAACGCGGAAGGACCGACCGCCGGGAGCGGATCCAGGGCTCCCCCCTCGTCGAGGTCGTCGAAGGTCACCCAGGACTTCCCGTCGCGGCTGAGGCCGCTCAACTGGTCGTGGAGCTCCAGCGCGGGCCACGTCGGGTGCAGAAGCGGAGGATGGTGGTCCTCGCCGCGAGGAAGATCGGACGCCTTCCAGCCCTGGCTCACGAGTTCGTCTTTCAGACGCACGGCGTCCCCTGCCGGAAGGAGGATGTCGAGGTCGCGCATCGGGCGCTCGTCGACCCTGACGAGCTTTCGGACGTGGAGGGCCGCCCCCTTGAGGACGACGAAGCGGATGCCGAGCTTCTCCGCGACGGAGCCAAGGTGGCGGACGAGCGTTTCCGTCTTCAGCGCCTGGACGACGTGCGCCGGGATCTTCCGGACCGAACTCGACACCTCGCGAGGATGGGGGCGCCGCCCCGACCCGTCAACATCTATAGGGGCGCAATGGGGATTGCGATGCCTGTTGGCGCGCAGAGGCCAGCGCTTTGCGCGGGCTTGCGGTCTCGGCAGGCACACATCGGCTCGCTCGAACGCCCTTTGCCGAGATCCGTGACCGCCCGTCAGGCAGCTTTTCGAACCAGCACCGACAACAGCCGCTCTGCGTGGATAAAGAGCGCATGAGGTGCTCCCGTCCGGCCAGAATGCCTTTCCATGGGTCGGATTGACGGAGAAACGAGGGCGTAACTCTGGTCTCTACGCGCCAAGGCCCCCGGCAATTCTCCATTGCGCCCCTACACCATGATGAAAACCGCACACGGGGAGCCAATGCTGTCACGGCCCCGTCCGGTCAGGCTTCTACTCACCTTGAGGAGAGGCGCCGACCTCAGGCGGCAGGGGGGTAGAGGCGACCAAGAAAAAGAGCAGAAGCTGTCGGGCTCCTGCTCGCGGAGCGCCTCTTCGGAAAGCCTGCTCAGACGGCAGAGGGTCCTGAGGTAGATCTTCTGGCGGCCATTCTCGAAGTCGTAGTAGATCACCGGTACGCCCTGGCGGGCCGCCTCGGTCGAGACCTGCATGAAGAAGGAGGATTTGCCTGCCTTGGGCTGCCCCCATGATGTTGATGCCCCGGATACCATTGAGGGCCTGGTCCATTCGCTCGAACCTTACTGCGCTATTCGCCGGATAACTAACGCCGGGAGAGCGCTTCAGCGTAATGCTGAACAATGCTCCAGAAATCGGTAACAGGGCCGTCCGGAGGGTAAACGCCTTGGGCCTGAGCGTGCACGCAGAGGAGGGCGGCATGGAAGGCCCAGACCTCGTGTTCTCGATCAGCGTGAGGCTCAAGCGTGTTGATCAGACGGTCGAAGTCGCGAGGATGTTCCACGCCATCGTGATCTCTTGTTGCGATGCCATGTGCTGTGAGGCTTAGAAATGCGACGGCCATGCTCATCGCACGCTTCTTGAAGCACGGCGACAATGCGGGAACTCGCGAACCTACGCCGAGGTGAGTCCGAGCGGGAACGGCCTGCACTTGATCGGCCGCGGCACTCTCAACGGACACCGAGGCATCAACAGGAAGAAGGAAGCAGGGATCGAGATCTACGACACGGCCCGCTTCTTCACGATGACGGGGAAAGCGCTCCCGGGCTCGCCGACGGAGATCGGTGAGTGCCAGGCCGCCATCGATGCCGTCGTCACGAAGCTGGAACCGTCACGGGCGACGGCGCCGTTTCCGCATCCGCGGCGCCGGACGTCAAACGATCAGGAGCGCCTCATCGAGCGGGCCCGCGCCTACGTCGCGAGAATGCCGGGCGCGATCTCGGGGCAGGGCGGCCACGAGGCGACGTTCCGCGCCGCGCTGGCGCTCGTGAAGGGTTTCTCGCTCAACACCGGGACGGCCCTCGATATTCTCCGCGACTACAACACGCGCTGCGATCCGCCGTGGTCCGAGAAAGAGCTCCTCCACAAGATCGAGGATGCCGGAACGGCCGAGGTGCCGGACGGCTACGTCCTCGAGCGAGACGAGCCGAAGCGGCCGCGTCGGCACGTCAGCGGCCTCCCGCTCGAAACGGTCGCGGCAGTTGCGCCAGTCGTGAACCTTCACGAGCACGCGGTTCGTCGCCGAATGCAGGCGCCAGCGGCCGACGGATTCGAGCTCACCGACACGGGCAACTCCGAGCGGTTCGCCGCGCGGTTCGGCGAGCGCACGCGCTACGTCCCCGAGTTCAACGAGTCCCTCGTATTCGACAACGGCCGCTGGATCCGTGATGTCGGCAGCGTGCGAACCCTTGAGGCGACGCGCGCAATCACGCGCGAAATGCGGAGCTCGAGCGACATGAGCGTCGCCGGTTACGGCGTGAAGTCCGAGAAGCGCGCGGCGAGAGAGAACATGCTCGCCCTGGCCCGCTCGCTGCCCGGCATGGCGATCTCGCCGGCCGCGCTGGACGCCGATCCGTGGCTCCTCGGCTGCCCGAACGGCGTTCTCGACCTGCGGACGGGCGAGCTCCGCGAGAGCCGCCCCGAGGACTACATCACGAAGCGCACCGGCGTCCCGTACACCGTCGCCGCAGAAGCCCCTCGCTGGCGCCGCTTCATCTGCGAGGTGACGTGCGCAGACGTCGAACTCGAGGCCTTCTTGCAGCGGACGGTCGGCTACTCGCTGACCGGCCGCACGGGCGAGCAGGTCTTCTTCTTCCTTTACGGCGACGGCGCGAACGGAAAGGGGACGTTCATCAAGGTGCTCCAACGGGCCCTCGGCGACTATGCCGCGGTGCTGTCGACCGCGGCCTTGATGGCGTCGTACGGCCAGGCGCATCCCACGGAGCTCGTGCCGCTCTTCGGCGCGCGCTTTGTTACCGCGAACGAGGTCTCGGACGGGCGCTCGTGGAACGAGGCGCGCCTGAAGGAGCTCACCGGCGAGGACCGCATTACCGCGCGCGGGATGCGCGAAAACTTCTGGTCTTTCGAGCCGACCCACAAGCTCTGGATCTCAGGGAACTACCGGCCGCGCGTCCACGGCGACGACTTCGGCCTATGGCGTCGCGTGCGGCTGATCCCGTTTGAGGCGCGCTTCGAGGTCAACTCGCACCTCCTCGAAGAACTCCTTGCCGAGTTGCCGGGCGTCCTCGCGTGGGCGGTGGAAGGGTGTCTCGCGTGGCAGCGCGACGGCCTCGGTGTGCCTGCCAGGGTGCGAGAGGCAACGGACACCTACCGCGAGCGCGAAAACCTCGTCGGGCAATTCGTCGAGGAGGCGTGCCACCGGCACCCACAGGCCGAGACGTCGACGGCCGATCTCTACGCCGTGTTCGAGCGCTGGTGCGCCAAGGCAGGTGAGCGGACGCCCGCGAAGCGCGGCTTTAGCGAGCGTCTCGAGCGTCTCGGCTTCAAGCGCAACGAGAGCCGGAATGCGCGGGGCTTCATCGGGATCGGACTACGGCCCGAGTGGGCATCGGGAGGGCCAACGTGAGCGGGTCCGTGGGCGCAGCGGGCGCAGTCGAGGCCGTTTCTGGGTTTTCCTGGGAATCACCTTACGAAGGCGTTAACCAGAAACAGGGGTCTCTGCGCCCACTACGCCCCGAAGGTGTTCCCCAGGGATCCACAAGCTGACCTATGAGCGACGCCGACTGCCTCCGCTGGCGCACGTCCTTGGCCGAGCTCGAGACCTCGGCCACCGACGTGTCGCCGAACGACGTCCCCGAGCTGGCGGGTCGACTGGAGGCGCTCAAGGTTCGGCTCGTGCTCCGGCTGCAGACGCCCGCAGCGGCAGCGGCGGCGGAAAAGGGGGGCGAGGACCGCCTCCTCGACGCCGAGCAGGCGGCGGCTTTGCTCGGGCTCAAGGTGTCCTGGATTTACGACCATTCCGCCGAATTCTCGCCAGTTCGGCTCCCGGGGCGCCTCCTGCGCTTCTCGGAAACGAGACTTCGGCGCTGGATGCGCCGATCCGCTTGAATAGTGAAACGGGACTACGCCTAGTGGGTGCCATGAAGCACAAACGCACTGAAGACACAGCGAATTCGAAGAAGGGCGGACGCCATGCGCGGTGACGGGCGGATCTTCCGCCGGAAGGGGAAAGACGGGAAGAATCTCGCGATCTGGCACGTCGCGTACTGGGGTCCCGTCGACGGCCGAATCATAGAGATCCGGGAGAGCGCTCAAACCAGCGACGAGAGGAAGGCTCGGCGATTCCTGAAGGAGCGACTCCGCGAGGTCGGAAACCACCGGGCCGGGGCGGCGCGCTTTCAGGGGCCCCGTCAGGAGCGCGTGACCGTGAATGCGCTTCTCGATGCTCTGAAAAGGGACTACACGCAGCGCGGGGTCAAGGGGCTCCGCGAGGCGATGAATCACTCGCGGCCGGTGCGCGACTTCTTCGGCCTCCGCCGCGCGGTGGAGGTGACGCCCGACCTCGTGCGGGAGTACATCGATGAGCGAAAGAAGAGCGTCCGCTTCGTGGGTGGGAAGGCCATCGTTGGCCTGGCGAACGCCACCATCAATCGCGAGACGGAAATCCTGGGCCGGGCGTTCCGGCTGGCGTTGAACGAAGGGACCCTGGCGATGGCGCCGAAGTTTCCGTCGCTCCCCGAGCACAATGCGAGGACGGGCTTTTTCGAGCGGCATGAGGTCGAGAAGCTGCTGCTTCATCTTCGCGAGCCGCTCTCAGACATGGCGCAGTTCGCGTACGCGACCGGCTGGAGGCTCGGGGAGATCCGGGGCCTTCGGTGGGAGTACGTCGACCGCCGCGCCCGCGAGATCCGGCTCCCCGATTCGAAGAACGGCGAGGGGCGCGTCCTCCCCCTGGACGAGAACCTCTGGCTCCTCATCGAGAGGCGGTGGGACCGCCGTCAGTTCAGGAAGCCGGACGGGGCGACCGCCATCTCGGAGTTCGTCTTTCACTTCCGCGGTCGTCCCACGCCCGAGACGACGATCAGGAGGTGGTGGATGGACGCGTGCACGAAGGCGGGCCTCCCGAAGAAACTCTTCCACGACTTCAGGCGTTCCGCCGTGCGCGACATGATCAGGGGCGGCGTCCCTCAGACGGTCGCGATGAGCATCTCGGGCCACAAGACCGAGTCGATGTTTCGCCGCTACAACATCACGACGACGGCGGACAAGCTCGAGGCTCTGAGGCTCCGGCAGCGATACGTCGAGGCGCAAGCCGGCGAGTCGAACGTGTCGGCCTTTTCGGCCCGCGAACACGGACACGACACGGACACCCGGGGGTAGCGTGTGAGGTTAAGTCGCGACGCTGCAATGAGTAAGGTATGGCCGGCAGGGGGTTCGACTCCCCCCGCCTCCACCATAGGAAAGAATTCGAACCCGCTTCCGA
>DAIOUV010000067.1:0-3608 GCA_036759345.1 Acidobacteriota bacterium
GTGACTCTGGTCTCTATGCGCCACAGCGCCCCGCAATTCCCATTGCACCCCTACATTCCCCGCCAGTTCTGACTGATGAAGGAAGATAGCCTGCTCGGGAGGTGACCGTGCTCGTCTTCGCGTACGACGGTTCGTTGAACGGGGACTGGGTGGCGCACTACGCGGCGCGCTTCGCGGCCAACACCCGTGAGCGCCGGCTGCGCCTCGTGCACGTGCACGACGGCTCGCCGCCGCCGCACCTGCCCGAGCGGATCGGGCGCATCGCCGAGGAGTGCCGGCTGCTCGGCGTGGCGCTCGAGCCCGAGCTCCATGCGCGCGGGGGCGCGCGCGTCGCCGAGCGGCTGATCGATCTAGTCCCTCTCGGCCACGAGACGACGCTGATCTGCGGCGCGCGCGCCCACATGAGGAACCTCGCGTTCCTCGCGGGGACCGTGTCGGCGCGCCTGCTCGGGGCCGGGCGGTTCCGGGTCGTCGCCCTGCGTGTCGTTCATCCGGGTGTGCTCGGCCAGCCCGGCCGCGTGCTCCTGCCGCTCGCGGGCCACCCGCGCGGCGCGGGAGATCCTGGTCCAGGCCGGCAAGCACCGGGCGCGCCTGATCTGCCTCGGCGCCTCGGACCGCATGCTGCCCGGGCGGATCGTGCGGGGAGACCTCATCGAGCGCATCCTCCGCGCCGCGCCCGCGGACGTCGCCGTGTACCGGGGCGTGGGGTGATGGACCGGCAGATCCACAACCTCGAGGTGGACGAGGTCCTGTCCCTCCTGCGCAGCCGCGCCGAGGGGCTCAGCCCCGACGAGGTGGCCGAGCGCCTCGCGGAACTCGGGCCCAACGCGCTCACCGCGCCTCCGCGCTGGGTGTGGCTGCGCATGCTGGCCAAGCAGTTCGTCAACCTGTTCAGCCTCCTGCTTGACGTCTCCGCCGGGCTCTGCTTCGTGGCCGACCGCATGGCGCCCGGCGAGGGCATGGCCGTGCTCGGCTGGGCGCTCGCGGGCGTGGCGCTCCTCAACGCGCTCTTCACGTTCGCCCAGGCGATGCGCGCCGAGCGCGCCATGGACGCCCTCCGCGAGATGCTGCCCCGACAAATCACCGTGCGGCGCGCCGGGGCCGAGCAGGAGGTGCTCACCGGGGAGCTCGTGCCCGGTGACGTGCTCCTGCTCTCCGAGGGTGATCGCGTTCCCGCGGACGCGCGGCTGATCGAGAGCCGCGATCTGCTCGCCAACAACGCGCCGCTCACCGGCGAGTCGCGGAGCGTGAGCCTGCGTGCGGAACGGGTCGCCGCGGGTGGGCTCGTGGACAGCCCGAACCTCGTCTTCGCCGGCTGCTCGTTGCTGCGCGGCTCGGGCGCCGCCGTCGTCTACGCGACCGGGCGACGCACCGAGTTCGGCAAGGTCGCGGCGCTGAGCGTCGAGGTGCGCCGGCCGCCGACGCCGCTGGAGCGCGAGGTGACGCGCACGGTGCGGATACTGGCCGTGGTGGCGGTCGTGATGGGCCTCGCGTTCTTCACCTACGGCCTCGCCACTGGGCGGCCGCTCTGGGTGAACGTGGTGTTCATGCTGGGCATCTCGGCAGCGATCTGCTCCCGGCCATCGCCCTCGGCCAGGAGCCGCCCGACGGCGAGGCCATGAAGCGGCCGCCCCGGGGCCGGTCCGGGCGCCTGCTCGACACGAGGCTGCTCCTGCGTAGCTACGTGTTCCTGGGGCTCCTCGAGGCCGCGTGGGCGATGTTCATGTTCTTCCTCGTCCTCCACCTCGGCGGCTGGCGCTACGGTCAGATCCTCGCCGCCGGCGATCCCCTCTACCGAGCCGCCACCGGGGTGACTCTCGTCTCGGTGGTTTTCGCCCAGGTCGCCAACCTCGTTGGGCGTCGCTACGAGGAGCGCTCCGGCCTCGATCGCGGGCTCCTGCGAAATCCCCTGTTGCTCATCGGCGTCGCGCTCGAGCTCACCTTCGCGTTCGCGGTGCTCTACTGGGCGCCTGTCGGCGCGGTGCTCGCGACGGGGTCGGTGGCGCCGTGGCTCGTCGCCCTGGCGGCGCTGGGCGCGCCGATCCTGTTCCTGGCCGATCTGGCGCGCAAGCGGCTGGCGCGGCCGGTTGCGCGAGGAGGCCCGCTCCCGCGAAAGATGAGGACATGACCGACGACCGCGAACACCGGACCAACGACGACCGCCGGCTCGGTGAGATCGAGACGCGCGAGGCGGACGTCGAGGTGCCCACCCAGGAGGTCGTGCGCCGAGGCGGCACGTTCGAGTCGTTCCGGCACCGCGACTACACGCTCTTCTGGAGCGGCGCGTTCGTGAGCAACATCGGCACGTGGATGCAGAACTACGCGCTCGGGCTCGTCGTCTACGCGTTCCGGAGCTCCGAGTTCGACCTCGGCGTCGTGAACTTCCTGTCCGGCATCCCGGTGCTCTTCCTCGCGCTGTGGGCGGGCGGGCTCGCCGATCGCGTCGACCGCAAACGGCTCATCATCTGGACACAGGCGGTGCTGCTCGTGCAGGCCGCGGCGCTCGGTTGGCTGTACAACGCCGGGCAGCTGTCGTCGCGCACACCGATCGCGTCGCTGGTGTGGGTCTCGGGTCTCGGGATCCTCGGCGGCATCATGTCCGCGCTCGCCTTCCCGTCGTGGCAGTCGATGCTGCCCGACCTCGTGCCGAAAGACTTACTGCTGAATGCCATCGCGCTGAACTCGGCGCAGTTCCAGTCGGCGCGGTTGGTCGGCCCGCTGCTGGGCGGCGCGCTGTTCATCGCCGGCCTCACGATGGGCGGCATCTTCTACGTCAACTCCGTGAGCTTCCTGTTCGTCATCTGGGCACTGTGGGTGATCCGGCCGAGGAAGCAGGAGCACCACGCCGCGTCCGCCGGCGAGACCAGCTGGCAGAGGCTGACTGCCGGGCTGCGGTACACCCGCGAGAACCGCGTCATGCGGGTGCTGATCCTCAGCACCGCGCTCATGACGATCTTCGGCATGCCATACATGATGCTGCTGCCGGCCGTCGTAGACAAAGCGCTCATCGCGCCGTCCGTCCACGGTCTCGCGCGCAGTGCCCTGCAGGGGCGCCTGTTCGCTTACGTGATGGCTGCAAATGGCCTCGGCGCCGTGTTCGGATCGCTCGCCGTCGCCAGCCTGCCCAAGACCGTCGTCCGCGAGCGCATCATGCGATGGAGCCTGCTCGCGATGGCGCTGCTGCTGATCGCGTTCTCGGCGTCGCGGTCCCTTGCGCTGACGATGGCGATCTCCGCGCTCGCGGGCGCCGCGCTGCTCACGACGAACTCGCTCGTGAACACGTCGATCCAATCGGCCGTGCCGAACCACCTGCGCGGGCGTGTGATGGCGGTGTTCATCATGTCGTTCATGGGGCTCATGCCGATCAGCGCGGCGATCTTCGGCCCGCTTGGCGAAGTGATCGGCCCGACGAAAGCCATCGGTGGCGGCGCGGTCGTGCTGCTCGCCTGGGCGATCACGCTCCTGCTGCGGCCGAGACTGCTGGGGCTGGAGCGGAAAGCCGCCTAAACCAGGCGGTTCTTGAGCGTCCCAGTCGGTAGAATTCAGACCCGACGGAACGCCGGGTGGATCAGAGGGACGAGATGCGCGAGAAGCAGGAGAAGCTGTCA
>DAIOUV010000067.1:3708-14637 GCA_036759345.1 Acidobacteriota bacterium
GGAACGCCGGGTGGATCAGAGGGACGAGATGCGCGAGAAGCAGGAGAAGCTGTCAGTAGCGACGGCTGTCTACGACGTTCTCAGGGCCCTCAGAAGCAAAGTCGTCAGCGCCGCCCAAGAGCTTAGGAAAACCGTGGAGGACGACAAGCCCGCCCCTCCTGGGCTCGTTCGCGAGATTCATGACGCTCTCCTCGGGGGGCTGATGGATAAGAGGGTGAAATCGACCGAGATCGAGCGGAAGAAGCTCTTCGGAATTCCGCTCGAAACCAAAGTGCCGACGCGATCCCAGATGAGAGCTCTCGTGAAGAGGTTCGAGCTGGCGTTCCTGCGCCCCGCTCGGACGTCGAGCGCCGCCGACCCTACTCGGCCTTGACCTCTGCGGCTTCGTCGCCATGCCGAGGAATGACCAGCCGAGCGGTACCGGCACCTGGGCGCGGACCGAGTGCGGAGCCAGATTGATGTCTCAGAGCGTTGGGGAGAATGCATTCCCGGCGCTCTGAGTGTTTCCAGGACCTCTTCCGGCGCGGGTCTCCCGTAGATCGAGATCTCGAGTCCGCGTCGTCAATCCTCGAGCGTAGGCAGCGTCTTCAACACGTCGCGTGCCCGCGGCGGGTTGAGCATGGGCTCGTCTTTCCGGATCTTCCCGTCGCGGAAGAGAATTACGCGCTTCGCGAACTGCGCGATGTCGTTCTCGTGTGTGACGAGCACGATCGTCAGCCCCCGTTCGTTCAGCTCCTGGAGGATCTCTATAATTTCGACCGCGGTGCGGCTGTCAAGATTACCAGTTGGCTCGTCCGCAAGAAGGATGGATGGGCGGTTTACCAGAGAGCGCGCAATCGCCACCCGCTGCTGCTGACCGCCGGAGAGCTGCGAGGGGAAGTGACTCGCCCGCTCGGCGAGCCCGACGAGGGCCAGCGCCTCTCGTGCTCGCTTGGCGCGTTCCAGCTTGTCGACCGGGCTGTACATCGTCGGAAGCTGTACGTTCTCGATGGCCGTCGTGCGCGCCAGCAGGTTGAACCCCTGAAATACGAAGCCGAGCTTTCCGTTCCGGATCGCCGCGAGGTCCCTTTTCTGGAGACCGGAGACGTCGATGCCGTCGAGCAGGTAGCGCCCGGACGTCGGCCGGTCGAGGCAGCCGAGGATGTTCATGAAGGTCGATTTGCCCGAGCCGCTCGCTCCCATGATCGCGACGAAACCGCCGCGCTCGACCGAAACGCTCACCCCACGGAGCGCGTGAACACGTGTCTCGCCGAGCTCGTAATACTTGTGGATGTCTTCGACGCGGAGAACCGCGTCGACATCCGGAAGCGTCAACGCCGGATCCCCTGCGCCCCGGGCGGTAAAGCCTTCGACGATACCGAGCTCGTGACAACGTCGTCGCCGGGCTGGAGCTTGCCGGTGAGGACACCGGCCGCCTCAGTGTACGTGTGATCGGTGATGCCGAGGGAAATCCTGACTGGCTCGAGCGTGTCGTCGATGAGGCGCTTCCAAACTACAGCGTCCTCGCCACGCGCGCGCCGAAGCTCTGCGGGCGCGGCGGCGGCGCGTCGGGCGCTCGCCGCGGGCGCGGCGTCGGGCTGCGCTGCAGCATCGATTCCGTACTTCGCGTAGAGCGCGCGCACGACCTCCGGGGACATCGAGGGCTTGTACCGGAGCGCGGCGTTCGGGATCTTGACGACGTCCTCGACCGTAGCGACGGGAATCGTCACGTACGCGGTCATTCCCGGGAAGAGCTTCAGGTCCGGGTTCTGGAACTCGATGACGGCGTCGTACGTGACGACGTTCTGCACGGTCGTGGGGTTCATCCGGACCTGACTCACGGCACCGGTGAAGACCTCCTTCGGAAACGCGTCGACCTTGAACGTCACGGACTGCCGCATGCGGATGCGGCCGACGTCGGACTCGTCCACCTTCGCGTAGACGAGCATCTTCGTGAGGTCTTGCGCGATCGTGAAGATGGTCGGCGCCTGGAGCGAGGCTGCGACGGTCTGGCCGACGTCGACGTTCCGTGCGACGACGATGCCGTCGATCGGGGAGCGGATCACGGTGTACTCGAGGTTCGTTCGGGCCACGGCCACGGTGGCGTCCTTCTGGCTGACCTGGGCCTTCGCCTGGGTGACGTTCGCGACCGCGGCGTCGACCGACGCCTTCGCGGACTCGTAGCCGGCCTTCGCCTGATCCAGCGCCTGCTGCGTCCCGACGCCGTCCTTCGCCATTGACTGGGCACGGTCGTAGTCAGCCTTCGTCTGCTCGAGCGTCGCCCTCGCTTTTACGACGTTGGCGTCGGCGGCAAGAACGTTGGCCTTCGCGTTCTCGAGGTCGGCGACCGCCTGTTTTAATGCACCGTCGAAGAGCTGCGGGTCGATCAGCGCGACGACGTCGCCCTTCTTGACGCGAGAGTTGAAATCGGCATTGAGCTTCGCGATGGTTCCGGAGACCTGCGAGCCCACTTGCACCGTGATGACCGCGTTGACGGTGCCGGTTGCATCCACGACGTCGTGGATCTCTCCCCGCTGAACCTTCGCGGTCAGATGAGTGAGGCGATCACCGCGGTTGAGGAGGCGCGCCCCAACCAGCACGGCGAGCGCACAGACGCCGGCCGCTACAGCCAGCCAGATCCTGCGGCGGCCCGGTGACGGGAGCGGCGAGGGAGTTTCCGGAGCCATGCGTACCTCACTCATAGCGAAGGGCCTCGATGGGATCTAGCCGCGAGGCCTTGCGCGCCGGGTAGTACCCAAAGAAGACTCCGACCGCGATCGAGAAGAGCGCCGCGAGGATCACCGCCTCGACCGAAATCTCCATGGGCCAGCCGAGCGCCCTTCCGGCGAAGAACGAGCCGACGATGCCGACCAGCACCCCGGCCGCCCCGCCGACTGCGCTCAGCATCACGGACTCGCCCAGGAACTGGAGCTGAATCGCCTCCTCGGTCGCGCCCACGGCCACGCGGACGCCGATCTCGCGCGTGCGCTCCGTGACCGACACGAGCATCACGTTCATGATCCCGATTCCGCCGACGAGGAGCGAGATCGACGCGATCGCAATGAGGAGCAGCGTGAGCGTGCGGCTCGCCTCGAGCTGCGCCTGGATCACGTCCTCGGGATTGCGGATGTTGAAGTCATCCTCCACCTCGGAGCGGAGGTGATGACGCTCGCGGAGGAGTGCCCCGACCTGCTGGCCGGCGAGCTTGACGACGTCCTGCGAGACAGCCGAGCAGAGGATGTCGTCGAGCCAGGTGATTCCCATCAGCTTCTTCTGAGCCGTCGTGTATGGAAGGAGGATCGTGTCGTCCTGGTCCTGGCCGGAGAGCGAGAGCCCCTTGGGTGCGAGCGTCGCAACCACCCTGCACGGCAGGCTCCTCAATCGGATCACCTTACCGATCGGGTCTTCGACGCCGAAGAGCTGTCGACGCACCGTCCGGCCGATCACGCACACGTCCGCCGCCCGCTCAACGTCGTCCTGCGCGAACACGGCTCCCTCGTCGATCGTCCAGCGCTTGATGTCGAAGTATTCGGGCGAGACGCCTCGGAAGGTCGTGAACCAGTTCTGGTTTCCATAGACGACCTGGACCGAGCCGTCGACATTCGGCGAGACGCTCTTGATCAACGGAATCTGGCTCTTGATCGCGACGACGTCACCGAATGTCAGCGTCTTCGTCCCGCGTGGCCCGGTGCGCACGCCGTTCACGGCCCGCCCGCCGGCCTCGATTTGGACGAAAGCGTCACCGAGGTTCCGGAGGTGCTGCTCCACGCGGGCCTGCCCGGCCTTTCCGATCGCCACCACGCCGATCACGGCAGCAATCCCGATCGTGATGCCGAGGACCGTGAGCGAGCTGCGCAGCTTGTTCCTGAGCAACGACCTGACGGATGCGCCAATCAAAGCGGTTGAGTCCACGTTCCTCTCATGGTACCGAATGAAGACTGCACCCGTATCGGTCGCCGAGGCTGGCGCGGACCGTCCGGCCTCAATTCGTAGCCGCAGCCGCGGTGTGCGCTATCTTTCGCCGCGGAGAGTGCAGCGTGAAGGGGATTCCAGCTCGGTTCGCTCCCGTCAAAGAGAGGCTGGCGTTCGGCAAGAGCCGCCGCCGCGCGCTGCCTCGCGGTGACCAGGGCAGATGGAAGCCGTGGGCGGGACGCCCGGATACGCTGGCAACACTGCTGAAGGCGAACCATGGGCGTCTCCCTGAACTCCTGCCCATCAAGTGGGGAAGAATGGCGGCCTCTCCCTTCGGCTTCTTTCGCGGCGCCGTGCCGGTCATGGCGTTCGATCTCGCGCGGTCGCCGGTGACCGGCGTGCACGTCCAGATGTGCGGCGACGCGCACGTGCGCAACCTCGGCGCCTTCGCCGCGCCGGACGGCCACCTCGTCTTCGACATCAACGACTTCGACGAAACGATGCCCGGGCCCTGGGAGTGGGACGTCAAGCGCCTCGCGGCCAGCCTCGTTCTGGCCGGCCGCGAGGCGGGAGACGGCGATCCGCTCTGTACCGAAGCGGTCGGGGAGCTCGTGTCCTCCTATCGCGTGGCCCTGAAGGGATTCACCGTGATGTCGGCGCTGGACCTCGCGCGCTTCGAGATCCGCCGCTACCGCCGCGGTCCCGTGAGGGGGATCCTGGAAAAGGCCGAGCGCGCGACGCCCCTGCATTCGCTCGAGAAGCTCACGGTCCTAGCGCGCGGGGGTTTCCGCCGGTTCCCGAAACGCCCGCCCCTGCTTCAGCCTCTCGAACCGGGCAAGGCGGGGCGCGTCATCGGCTCGTTGAAGGCATATCGCGACACCGTGAGCGACGACCGGCAGCTCGTCCTCGACGCGTATCGGCTCGTCGACGTCGCCTTCAAGGTGGTCGGGACCGGAAGCGTGGGGACACGCGACTACGCCGTCCTTGCGTTCGGGGACGGGGCGGACCATCCCCTGTTTCTCCAGGTCAAGGAGGAACCGCCCTCGAGCTACGCAGCCGTCCTTCCCCGTGTGGTCAGCCCTCCCCACGAGGGGCGGCGCGTCGCGCAGGGGCAGCACCGGATGCAGACTGTGTCCGACCCGTTCCTCGGCTGGACGACGTTTGCGGGCCGCCACTACCTCGTGCGTCAGCTCGCGGATCACAAAGCCTCGATCGACCCGGACGAGCTCAGCGGCCTCGCGCTGAAGGAATACGCGCGGGTGTGCGGAGAGGTGCTCGCGAAGGCGCACGCCCGCACGGGCGATGCCGCGATCCTGTATGGCTATTGCGGCGACACCGACCGCCTCGATCGCGCGATGGGAAGGTTCGCGATCGCCTATGCCGACCAGACCGAATCCGACCACACCGCCTTCGTGAAGGCGATCAGGGCCGGGAAGATCCGCGCACGAAGGGGAATCTGACCGGATCAGCGCGGGTTTCCGGGGCCCCAGGCGCCCGTCGAGAGGCGTTCCGCCCCGGGGGAGCTTGTTCCCGGTAGTCATTTGATTCAACTGAATCAAAGCGTTACGCGTGACAAGCTACTACCTTTGAGGCTAGACGAAAATGGCCACTTCTCTCGAACCCCCGTTCGGCGTCGGTTCTCAGATTCTTTTTCGGCAAGGAGGCTGACGATGTCACTGGTATCACGTACGGCCCTTACGCTCCTCGCTGGTCTCGTCGCGGTGCCCATGACTCCCGTGACGCACACCAGCCCATCGGGCTCCCCGGTGGCGAGCGAGGCGACCCCTGTCGCCTATGACGCGACCCAAAAAGAAGCGTACCTCGCCCCCGAGGCGCTCACGTACATCCGCCCCGGCCTGAACATCAAGATCGCCTCGGTCACGAACGTGGCGGCCGGCCAGAAGCCGGTGATCGAGTTCTTCATCACCGACAATCTCGGCGGGCCGCTCGACCGGCTCGGCCTGGTGACCCCGGGACCGCTCAACCCGGGAATCATCATGGGGGCCTGGGACACGGCGACGCGGTACTACACGGCATACACGGGGACCCCGGCGGCCGGTCCGGTCACGTCGGCCGGCCGAGACCAGGGCGGGACGTTCACGGACCTCGAGACGGGGCACTTCAAGTACAACTTCGGGCAGGCGATCCCCGCGACGCACGACGTGAACAAGACGATCACGATCGGTGTCTACGGGACGCGGACGATGAGCGACATCGTCGGCAAGGACTATTACGCCCCGAACGTCTTCTATGACTTTCGGACGGACGGGAAGCCGGCGGCCGCGAACTCGGTCTGGAACAACATGGACGTCGCCAAGAGCTGCAACCTCTGTCACGACCCGCTCGGCGGCGCCTTCGGAGCGACGCAGTTCCACGGCGGGACGCGGCAGACGGTCAAGATGTGCGTCCTCTGCCACAACGCCACGAAGGGGACGAACGGCCAGGCCGACGCCAAGCTCTTCTTCCACAAGCTCCACATGGGGAAGTACCTCCCGAGCGTCCTCGCAGGGACCCCCTACGTCATGGACGGCGACTGGTCGACGGTCGGCTGGCCCGGCAACAACAACAAGGCCCCCTTCGACTGCACGACCTGCCACGAGACGAGCGCGCCCGAGAAGGACGTCTGGTATACGCGTCCCTCGCGTCTGGTCTGCGGCTCCTGCCACGACAACATCAACTGGACGACGGGCGCCAATCACGCTGCCGGCCAGCAGATCAATGACGCATCCTGCTCGAACTGTCACGATTCGGTGCAAGACGCCGAGTTCGACGCCTCAGTCATTGGAGCCCACACGATTCCGCTCCGGTCGACCCAGCTGAAGGGGTTGAAGGCCTCGATCGTCAGCGTCACGAACCTCGCCGCCGGCAAGAAGCCGACGGTCGTCGTCAAGATCACGAACAACGACGGCACGGCCGTCGACGGCTCCAAGCTGGGTACGTTCGCCCCCATCTTCGCGGGCCCGACCACGAGCTACACGACGTACGTCCGTGAGAGCGCCGTCGGCAAGGCGATCTTCGACACCACCGCCGGCACGAGCACCTACACTTTCACCGCCGCCCTGCCCGCCAAGGCGGCCGGGACCTGGGCGGTCTCGTGCGACATCGAGCGCGCTTACTCGCTCGCCCGCGGCGACGGAAAGCCGGACATCACGGGGAACGAGTCGCCCCTGAATCCGATGATGTACGTCGCGCTGACCGACGCCGTCGCCGCCCCCCGGCGCATCTCCGTCACGATGGCTCAGTGCAACAAGTGCCACGGAGCGCTCGGTCTCCATGGCGGGCAGCGCCTTGTCATCGAGGAGTGCGTGATGTGCCACAACCCGACCGCGGATGACTCGCCGGTGCGTCCGGCAGACCAGATGCCGGTCGAGTCGATCTCCCTCCAGCGGATGATCCACCGGATCCACTCCGGCGACGCGCTCACCCAGGACTTCACGATCTACGGGAACCGTGCCAGCCTCCACAACTACAACGAGGTTCGGTTCCCCGGCGACCGCCGGAACTGCGCGAAGTGCCATACGTCGACTGGCTATCTGATCCCGCTCGCCAACAAGATCGATTCGGTGACGACCAACCGCGACTACTTCACGCCCCAGGGCCCCGGTACGGCGGCCTGCCTTGGCTGCCACGACGGCCGTGACGCCGCCGCCCATGCCTTGATCAACACGGCACACTTCCCCGGTTCCACTGTACCCGCCGAGGCTTGCGCCGCCTGCCACGGGGCGGGTCATGACCTCGGCGTTGATAAGGTCCACGCGCGCTGACGAGTAAAGACCGTAGAGCACCTCTCACGGGGCCTTCGCCGCCGCTGCCGTCGCCGTACTCACGGCGGGGGCAGCGGCGGCCCAGGCTCCAGCCAGTCCGGCTCCTGCGAAGGTGGAGGCCGGTTCGTCGGGCGGCACTCGTGAGACATCCAAGGGGAAAACATTGAGATTATGACTCCGAGCCTCACGGGCCCGTGGCTCGGCGGGAGGAGAGCGAAACGGGAAACTCGTCATCCCGCGACGGTTAGAACGAGGCACTCGGGGAGGCGGATGTTCATCGGGTGAGTCTGGGGCCGGCGTTGGATTGCGCGCGGCCGCGCTATCCTTACCCACCCTACCTCACTGCCGGAGACCGTCATGAAGAAGCTGCCCCGTAACAAGGAAAACGATCACACGCGGGAGATGGCCGAGACCCGCCGCGGCGTCGTGACCGAAGCGACTGGAGTCCCACTCGGCCATATCGGAGCCTTCTCCTTCGACCCCGCGATACTGCGGGGCAACATGGAGAGCTTCTGCGGTGTCGCGCAGGTTCCTCTTGGCTTCGCCGGCCCCCTGCTCGTCGACGGGGAGCACGCCCATGGCGAGTTCTACATGCCGATGGCGACGACCGAGGGCACGCTGATAGCCAGCTACAACCGCGGCATGAGGCTGACCCGCGAGGCCGGCGGCGTCCGCACGACGGTGATCGACGACGCCATGCAGCGCGCACCGCTATTTGTCCTGCGCGACGCGCGCGCCGCACGCTCGTTCGGTCAATGGGTCGAGAGGAGCTTCCCCGCGATCAAGGCCAAGGCCGAGGAGACGTCTCATTACGGAAAGCTCCGCGACATCGAACAGTACGCCGTCGGGAAGCTTCGCTGGCTGCGCTTCAACTTCACCACCGGCGACGCCGCTGGTCAGAACATGGTCACCAAGGCCACCCGGCATGCCTGCGAGTGGATGATCGCGCAGGGGATCGACGGGCTCGAGCACTTTACGCTGGCCGCCAACCTCGACACGGACAAGAAGCACTCGACCCTCAACAACCTACACACGCGCGGCAAGCGTGTCGTGGCGGAGGCGACCCTGCCGGCGCGACTGATCGAGTCGATCATGCACACAAGCGCCCGGGCTCTGTACCGGCAGCGCCAGCTGTCCAACATGGGCACGCTGCTCTCGGGTGCGGTCAACAACGCGGCGCACTCCGCCAACGGCATCGCCGCGATGTTCATCGCCTGTGGCCAGGACGTTGCGAACGTGGCGGAGTCCTCGGCGGGCTTCAGCTACACCGAGCTGAGGGACGACGGCGACTACTACGTCTCGTTCACCATCCCTTCCCTCGTCGTCGCGACGTATGGCGGTGGAACGGGCCTCCCCTCGCAACGGGAATGCCTCGAGGTGCTCGGCTGCTACGGCGAGGGCAGGGTGCTGCGCTTCGCCGAGATCGTCGCAGCCACCGTCCTGTGTGGCGAGCTCTCCCTCGGCTCCGCGATCGTGTCCGATCAGTGGGTGGCGAGCCATGACGCGTACGGGAGGAACCGCCCCTGATTTTCTATACGGGCTCTGCCGTTCCCTTCCTCAGCCGGTCCCTTGATGAGTGGCCACGCGCTCCTGGATCCACGGTTCGAGCCCGGGGCGAGGTAGAAGCGCGGGTCGAGGCGAGGGGGCGGGGGATCCGGGGGGGCGGGGCGCGGCCGTCGGAAGCGCGACGAGCGAGATGATTGAGAATGTGGCGGATGACCGAGCGAAAGGAAGCGTTTCGAGGCGTCTTTGAAGACGCCCAGCGGTACCGGGCGCGTGGGGTAGCGTTCTCCAGTCGCGCACCACTCCACTTCGAGGTCAGGCGTGTCAGTCGAAACGGCGGGATCTGGAATCTGCATTTTGGTCCGCTGTTGCTGGGACGCTTCGACGAGCGCGAAGAAACACTCTATGCGGCTTTCTATGCACAGCGGCCCTGGTATCGCGGCGGCCGCGCGGGGCGCGCCGCTGAGGGCTCAACGCAGGAAGATTTCCGCGATCTCCACAGCGCGACGACGACGAGGTAACTGTTGATAAGTGTTACCCAGGTGCCTGGACTAAAATGTTACCTATGTGCCAGACCGTTCATAGGGGGTCGTCGTGAAAAAGGGATTCGTCCTGGGTTTTGTCGCTGCCATCGCCACGTTGATTGCCGCCAGCTACTTCTTCGTAACGAGCGGCGCCCTGCCAGCCGGACAGGACTCGAAGCCGAGCAGGCTGGAGAAGTGGGCTGCGACGAGATCGCTTCAGGCGACGATGCGCCGAGAGGCTCAGGGCCTGAAGAGCCCCCTTCAGCCCACGGATGACAATCTCACTGCGGGCATCGCGCTCTACCGCACCCACTGTCAGGTGTGCCATGGAGGGGCCGATGGCGGGGTCTCGTTCATCGCGAGAGGCTTGACGCCGAACGCGCCCCGGCTCGCGAAAGACGGGGTCGAGGATGACGCCGAGGGAGTGACTTACTGGAAGGTCGCTCACGGTATTCGTTTTACCGGGATGCCTGCCTTCGGCAAAACCCTGTCTGGCCCCGAGATGTGGCAGATCGCACTTTTTGCGAAGCACATGGACTCATTGCCACCTGGAGCTCGGAGAGCCTGGCTGGCAGGGAAGGCGGCGCCCTGAAAGGACGGAGTATCACTTTGGTTTTCGTTCGCGGCGCGGCTGAGGCTGACCGATACAGGCCTCGACCCTGCCACCTTCGCCGTTGCGCTGGCGTCATTCAAGGGGATCAGGGTGAAACGGGGACCGTAACACGGGCCCGGGGAGCTTGTGGGGAGACGGTCTGCCCGGCCGAGATGATTCGGATGAGATCGAACACCGCATGACATAGAGCCGCCGCGCGTCCGGGTCGCTGGCGCGCGCCGCTTTCTCGAAGACGCGCCCGGCGTTGGCCCCAAGCGAAAGGGGGCAATCGTGCCCCCTTTCCACCCGGCTGTTGCGCGACGGGTTACTTCGGCTTCGGCTTGCAGGGGGGGTGCCCGCACCCACAAGGATTCTTGCCGTCGGCGCACGTGGTCGAACAGAACTTCTTACCGCGTACGTCAACCGACGCCTCCTTACAGGAACACGCGCCACTGCTGCATCCGACCTTCGCATCCTTTTCCGTGCCTGCCATATCAACCTCCATGAGACGCTGGTCTCTAAAAATGGTCTTGCACGGAGCATGCCACTGTAAGATTTGCTCCTCCTTTGCGGAAACTTACGCTGATCGCGGGCGATCAGGTAACTCAGGACGGCCCCGACAAGGATCTCGACGACTTCGGCGCGCCCCACGACA
>DAIOUV010000068.1:0-14637 GCA_036759345.1 Acidobacteriota bacterium
ACCATCAGCACCCTGAAATCGCGCGAAATGCCGCCGTTTTGCCCGCGAGGCATCGTCATCGGACGTTTTCGTTTGACCGCCCGGGAGCGGGGGAGTAGTCTCCTTTTCCCTTTCCCGAAGGAGGCGATTCCGTGGCATTCAAGATCGGAGACAGGCTCGTCTACCCGAACCACGGCGTGGGCGTCGTAGAGACGATCCAGGAGTCCCCCCTCGAAGGTTCTCCCGCCCCCTGTTATCAGCTCCGCCTTCTCGGGAACAATTCGCGCGTGATGGTACCGGTCGGAAACTCCGACCGCATCGGCCTGCGCCCGCTCACGCGGCGCAAGGACGTGGGCTCGGTATTCCGGGTCCTGGAGAACGGCGTCCTTCCGCCGACCGGCGACTGGAAGGGCCGTTACAAGCAGAACCTCGACAAGATGCGCTCGGGCCGCCTGACGGACATCGCCGACGTCCTCAAGAACCTGACGTGGGTCCAGAAGCAGAAGGCGCTCTCTTTCCGCGAGAAAAAGATGTACGAGCGCGCCCGCTATCTCATCGTCTCCGAGATCGCGCAGATCAACGGCCTCCCCGAGGGCGAAGTCGCCACCGAGGTCGAGAAGGCCCTCGATCGTGCGATCCTCAAGCGGCGACCTCTCACGCCCCTCGCCGCCGCGAGCGGAAATCACCGCGGTCATTGAACTGACCTGGGGGATTCCTTGCGATGCGGGCGCCGCGACTTCCGTATAGTGGCGAAGATGGCTGCCCTCCCGGTTCGCTCCGCCTTCATCGCGACCCTCCTGCTGGCGATCGTGATGCCGGCGGCGGCAGCGACCCTCCCCTCGAGGACCGGCGATCCCGTGCTCGACCTGCTCCTGTCCTCGGTCGAGATGGAGAGGCGGCGCGTGTCGGAGGATCTCGAGGAATTCGACCGGATCTCCGGACAGGCCTTCCGGGCCGAGTCGGACCTCAACGCGTCCCTGAATCAGGTCGCGCGGCTCGCGCGCGAAGGCATTCTCGACCGCGCGCTGCTTGAGCAGGCCGAGCAGGCCGCGGCCGACGCGCGGGCTCGCATTCAGGCGGGACAGGACCGCCGCCGGGCCATTTCCGAGCGGCTCGCCGAGCACGTCCGCCGGCTGGTGGCGTTTCGGGACGAGATGGCGCGCCGGCGCGACACCTTGAGAAGCAGCCCGGCGGACCCGCTCACGGGGCGCTGGGAGGTCTTCGTCAATCCGGGCGGCCGGCGCGGCTTCTACCGCCTCTCGCTCGACGGCACAATCCTTTCGGGTGACTATGTTCTCGACGGGGGCTTTCATGGCTCACTCCGGGGCACGTTCGTGGGCGACCGCGTCATGCTCGAACGGATCGATTCCGAACTGGGAGCGGATGCGAAGTTCTACGGCCGTCTGACGACGGCACCCGCCAGGCGCCTGGCGGGCACCTGGGAGGGGACGCAGATCGCCCCCGTTCCGGTATCGGGTCCCGTGGCGGGAACGTGGGCGGCACAGCCGGCGCGCGAAGAGGAGACGGATTCAAAATGACGACGGAACAGAACGACGACCACCTTCCGCCGCCTGTGCCGGCGGAGAAGCGTCCCCGCGAGAAGAAGTCCCCGGCCGCGGAAAAGCCGGCGCCCCGGTTTTCCCCGTGGGCGGACAGAGGGACGTTTCTCGTCCTGGGACTGCTCGCGGGCTTCACGGCCGCGTACCTGTACCTGGAGAAGAATGCCTCGGCGGGTCCGCCCCAGGCGGGCATGGCCGATCCTCACGCCGGGCTCGCGGGCGTCGGGCCGGGCGCGACGCGCGACCTGCCGGGAAGCGGCGGCGGACAGCCGTCTCTGGCGTCCGACCCGGTCGCCCTCCAGAAACTCGCCGGGCTCGAGGCCTCCGTCGCCAAGGAGCCAAAAAACGCCGAGCTCCTCGTCCAGCTCGGGAACACGGCCTACGACGTCGAGGACTGGAAGAAGGCGATCGACGCCTACGAGAGGGCGCTCAAGTTGAAGGACGGCGATCCGAACGTCCTCACCGACCTCGGCGTGGCGTATCGGAACGTGGGCAACCCGGACAAGGCGCTCGCGATGTTCACGCAGGCGGTGGCCCGCGATCCGAGCCACTGGCCCGCGCAGTTTAATCAGGCGATCATCTTCGGCCTCGACAGGGGCGACACGAAGAAGGCGCTCGAAATCCTCAGCAGGCTCAAGAAGGAGCATCCCGAAATCCCGGCGCTCGATCGGCTCACCGCCGACATCGAACAGCGGGCCAAGGCGCGCGGAGGGGCGTGACGTTCTCGCCGGGCGACCTCTTCGAGGATGAGGGCCCGGCTTCCGACCGGTCCGCGGTCGATGATGTCGTGTCGCGGGACGCGCCGCTCGCGGAGCGGATGCGTCCCCGGGAACTGTCCGAGGTGGCAGGGCCCGCGGATCTCGTAGGCCCCGGCTCGTTCCTCGCGAAGGCGCTCGCCGCCGACAGGGTCCGTTCTCTCGTCTTCTGGGGCCCGCCGGGGAGCGGCAAGACGACGCTCGCGCGCATCATCGCCGCGAAGAGCCAGGCCCGTTTTCTCGGCTTCTCGGCCGTCGTCTCGGGCATCAAGGAGATCCGGAACGTAATGGAGGAGGCGGCCCGCGCCAGGCGCCGGGGCCGCCGCACGCTCCTCTTCGTCGACGAGATCCATCGCTTCAACCGGGCGCAGCAGGATGCCTTCCTGCCGTTCGTGGAAGCCGGCGACATCGTCCTCGTGGGCGCCACGACGGAAAACCCGTCGTTCGAGCTGAACGGCGCGCTGCTGTCGCGGCTGAGAGTCATCATTTTGCCGGCGATCGGCGAGAAGGAGCTCGTTCTGCTGATGAAGAGGGCGCTGGCGGACCCCACGAGGGGCCTCGGGGCCCGGGTGACGGTCGACGAGGATGCCTTCGAATGGATATCCCGGTTTGCCGACGGCGACGCCAGAAGGGCGCTCACGGCGCTTGAAGCGGCGGTTTCCCATATTCCCTTCGAAGAAAATCCCTCTTCGGTCTCGGTTTCCCTCCTCGAGGATCTGTTCAAGCGAAAAGTTCTCCTGTACGACAAGTCCGGCGAGGAGCACTTCAACCTCATCTCTGCGCTCCATAAATCACTCCGCGACTCGGACGTGGACGCGTCGCTCTACTGGCTCGCGCGCATGCTGGAAGCGGGGGAAGACCCGCTCTACGTCGCGCGCCGTCTCGTCCGCTTCGCGTCCGAGGACATCGGGCTCGCCGATCCGTCGTCGCTCACGCTCGCGGTCGCCGCCAAGGAAGCCGTGCATTTTATCGGCATGCCGGAAGGCGCTCTCGCGCTCGCCGAGATCGCCGTTCACATGGCGCTGGCGCCGAAGTCGAATGCGCTCTACACGGCCTACGCCGAGGCCGCGGCCGACGTGCAGGAGCGCCCGAACGAACCGCCGCCGCTCGCGATCCGCAATGCCCCGACGAAGCTGATGAAGGACGTGGGCTACGGCTCGGGCTATCGCTACGCGCACGACACCGCCGAGAAGACCGCCGGCCTTTCCTGCCTTCCGGATTCCCTCGCGGGCCGGAATTACTACCGGCCGGCTGGGGAAGGGCGGGAGAAGGAGCTCAAGGCGCGAGCCGAGGCTGTTCGGGCGCTGCGGGAAAAGCTCAGGAAGACGAGAGAGAAAGAATGAGTTGCTTCGGACGCGCTGTCCTCGTGGTCCTCTTATTTTCAAGGAATCTTTCCGTGGCGTCGCCCGCGGCGCCTGTCGGCCTGTGGCACGCCGAACTGATCCCCTCGGCGGGGCACGAGGTTTTCTTCGACCTGAAGATCGCCACGAAGGGCGCGGGGCTTTCGGCCGTGCTCGTGAACGACCGGGCCGAGCTTGCCTTCACGTCGGCTTCCTGGGACGGAACGAAGCTCACGCTCGATCTCGCGAACTACGACGCCAGGATCGTGGCGGAAATGAGGGGCGGCCGGCTCGAGGGCGGATATACGCGCGTCGTCGCGGCGGGCCTGGCCGAGGTGCCCTTTCGGGCTTCCCGCAAGGCCCGTCCGCTCGTCGCGACGCCGAAGGGCGGAGCTTCCCTCGACGGAAGCTGGGGCGTCGAGATGATTGACGGGAAGAAAACCGAGAAGCTGACGGGTGTCTTTCGCCAGAAGGGCAGCGCCGTGACGGGGACGTTCCTCTCGACGACCGGCGACTACGGCTCTCTCCACGGCACCTTCGACGGCGAGCAGCTCGTCCTGACCGTCTTCGACGGCGTCCACGTGTACCGCTTCGACGCCGAGCTGCTGCCGGACGGCACACTTGCGGGCGAGTACCGCTCGCGCACGAATCCGCCCGTGCCCTGGCGCGGAAGGCGGCTGGACGCGGCCACTCGGGGAACGTTCCTGCCGGATCCTTTCGACATCGTGAAGCCGCGGAATCCGGCCGCGCCTTACGTCGTCTCGTTCCCCGATGTCGAGGGCCGCATCGTGTCGACCTCGGATGCGCGATTTTCCGGGAAGCCGATGCTCGTGGCCTTCATGGGCACGTGGTGCCCGAATTGCGCCGACGAGGCGCCGTTTCTCCGGGATCTCGAGGCGAAGTACGGGCCGCGGGGCCTCGCGGTGGTTTCCCTGACGTTCGAGTACACGGACGAGGTGGCGCGAAACCGCCGCCAGGTGAAGCGGTTCGTCGAGCGCTTCGGCACGACGCATCCGATCCTTCTCGCGGGCACGACGAAGGACGCGGCCGCGTCTCCCGCGACGCTTCCGCTCGAGGGGTGGGAGGGCTACCCGACGACGCTCTTTCTCGACCGCCAGCATCGCATCGTGAAGATCCACTCCGGATTCGACGGCCCGGCGACGGGAGAGCGCTTCACGAAGCTGAAGAAGGAGATCGAGGTCGCGGTCGAGGCGCTTCTGAGAACGACGAGCTGACCGAGGCGTTCGCGAGTGCCTGCTCGCTGAGGACGCGATTGGCCTCGAGAACAAGCGATACCGCCTCAGTTGACCACGTTAGAGAGGTGCTCGCACTGCTCCCAGCCCGGTACCGGAGAGTTCGGGCAAGCGATGAGTTCGCCCCCGACCGACGTGTAGATGTGGCCGCATGGATGCGAGCAGCCGCCGCCGAAATTCCTGGCTTCGCCGTTGAGTAGACACTTCAGAATGCAGTGGTCGTGTGCGTTGCAGTGAGACTTAAGGAGCGAGACCCAGCACTTCTCACGCGGCGAGAGGACGACTCCAGGTTTCGGGGTGAGCGTGGCGCAGGTACCCGGCTCCGTACATTGCTTTTGCGCCTGGGCCTCGTTGATGTGCTTGCGCGAGCCAGTTGCACACGCTTCGAACGTGATCGACGCGAGTGTGACGAGCGCGTAGACGAGGCACCTCGAGAAACGTGCTTTCATTCGGGGGCCTAACGACCGGCGTTCAGCCGCTGGCACGAGCCCGCCGGGGCCGAAGGCTCCGTTGGCGGGCGAGTGACAGTCGGCTGCAACGGCTTGTTAGGCACCGCCCCCGGTCGTTCTCTGCCGGATGTTCGAACCGTGGAAGTGCGTGATGTGCCAGCCGTCCGTCGTGTGTTCGATTACGAGAGTGCGCCTGGAAGTGACCGGACCGGCGCCGGCGTCGAACGTTACGATGGCTACGCTTCCAAGGGCCTGGATGTGCACGCCCTTCGCGACGAGATGCATGTACTCGGGACCTGAGGCCTGCTGACGCAGCTCCTGGAAGAACGGGAGGAGTACGGACCGAATGGCCGCCCTGCCCACGAGTTCGGAAGGCGATGAGTCGAGCGGGAGAAACGCAGTGGCGTCGGTGGAGAAGAGGCCGATGACGGCGTCGATATCTGCGTGGTTCAGACCGGACACGAACGCCTGGAGCACTTTTGAGGGGCCGTCATCGAGCAACGCCGGCTTCTGCGTTGCGCAGGACGTGAAGATGGTGGCGAATCCGACCACCAAGGTGAAGTGAGCTGCTTGCCGCATAGAACGGGTTGCGGTGCCTAACGAATAAGTTCAGCGGCCGGCGCAGCCGGTCCGCTGCAACGCCTTGTTAGGTGGTGCCGGATCTCCTTCCTCCGCATGAAGCGTCGGAATTGCGTGTCACTCAACGACATAAACCTCGCCGGGCTCGCCAAATTGCGAAGCATCAGGATCGAGATTGAAGGCGTCGATGTACTCGACAGCGCTGACATCAGAACACGAAACGAAGGCCGATTCTAGGAGGTTGTGGACATTGACTGCCGAGCCGATGTGGTGCAGAAACGCGGCCCAGTCAAGCCGGCGCACGAAGAGTAGGTGATTCGCGCAGAATCGACGAAGCTTTCGGTTCGTCTTGAGAACCCTTGTGGGTAGCCGTACCAAGTAGCCCGAGCGTGGGATCTCTCCGCGGACCTTGAGAATGATGGGTCGATTGCGGAGTCCGTCCAGATTAACCTTCCTGAGATTGACCACCCGAAACACGGGCGCACGAAGATAAAGAGCGCGGGCTTGCGGGCTATCCAGCTCCCTGTACCGGAGGAATTCCAGGGTGTTGTCGTAGTAGGGAAGGTTCTTCGGCGGGGCGCCCTGCCGCATTCCTTCCAGCATGCGCACCAATCCCTCCTTGTTCGGACCCCAGCGTTCCGGCCAATCCAGAGTGAGGTACGGAAAGGAGATCGGCATCGTGGGTTTGAAGTGGTCGCAATAAAGAGGCACTACTTGGGTTTCGCTAAGAGCATCCTTGAGGTCTCTGACCACGAAGCCTTCTCCAAGCGTAGCACCGATCCACATCTGATTCTTCTCGATGTCGCTTGCTTCGACCAGGGCGCTGCCAAGGAATGTCTGGCTAGCCTTGTGCATGACGGCCTCACCCGCGCTGATACTGCCACGTAGTGGGAGACCGAGTTTCAGTGCCTCGCAAATGAGGTCGCTGCAACGTGCCAGGAAGGGTGCGAGATGGGTTAGCCGCGCTGGCGTCCAGAGGAGAATCGTGTCGCTGAAGTAGGCATGTCCGATTGGGGCGTAGGATCCTCCGATAGTGTAGTTGCCCGGTGACAGTTCTAGGCGGGCGAGACTCGTATATTTCGCATGCACGACAGTTCTTGCAATCAGGTCCTTGTACAGGCTGAGAATCGCTTCGGCGCCGATTCTCTGTACGAGGGCTGAGAACCCCAGGACGTCGAAGAGCGCGAGAATGTAGAAGTCCGGCAGCGCCTCGGATGGTTCAGAAGGGATCTGGGCCGGAGCAAAAGTCTCGGCGACTCGGGACTGCAAGATATTCGCGGAATCCGCAGCAGGTACGCGTGCGGTCAGGAGCACGAGGCATTCGATATCGTGTTTGCCGTCGAACCCTCCCGCCACAGGCGCAGCAAGGAGTGCTGAGTCTGCGAAGTCAGGGGTGAGCTGATCCGCGCCGACTAGCTGGCCGAGAGTGACGGGCTGGCTGAAGTCGATCAGCACCTTGCGCTCATATTCAGGGTCGTACTTGGTTTTGTCCCAAATGTCTCGACAGAGCTGAACATACTGCTCCCGTGTCATTCCGCGGGCCTCATGAGCGCGTCCATCAAGGTAGCGCTGGGCGACGGCCTCGGGAAAAACGCCTGTGTGAGTACGCTTACTCATCGCCGGAGTCGGTGCCTGAGGTCTCGCAAAGAGGACTTACGGATCGGGTTGCTTGCACCACCTAACTACTATTAGACGGCAGGCGAGGTTTCTATCGGTAGAAGCCTCCGCCGGGTCTTGCGATTGAAGTTTCTGCAGGTAGAAGCCTTTAGGTTTCTACCGGTGGAAGCGTTTTCGGGGTCGGCGTCCACGGGACCTCCTCGACCACGATCTGGATGGATCCTCTTGCGGCGCGGCTCAATCATATCCGGCTCTCTGCCTCGTGAGCACTAAAAGCTAAGCGATCCGTCCCGCACGCAGGACGAGCGGCCAGGAGATCGTCTTCTCGGCGGCGGGGTCGCCCCACGCGGCGGCAAGCCTTGGCGCGAATTCGGCGATCGGGTCGCGACCCGTTTCTTTCGCGCAGCGCTTCACGGCGGACCACGTCGAGAGGTAACCGAGTGTCCGTTCGAGGTCCCATTCGGCCGTCATCGCCACCGCCGGGACGGGGATTTCTTCGAATGGGAAGAGAAGATCGGCGTAGCGGCGGGCGACGAGCGCCCGCTCCGGTGGCCAGTAGGTCTCGACGGACTCATGAAAGCGGCGGAAGACGGCTCCCGCCTCGCCGGCCAGATCGAAGAGATCGTAGGCCCACAGGGCGATGGCGCCTCCCGGCACGGTGACCCTCTTCACCTCATCGAAGAACTTCTTCTGATCGAACCAGTGGACCGCCTGGCCGACGGTGACGAGGTCGACGGCAGCCTCCTCCAGCCCCGAATTCTCCGCGGGCGCGACGCGGTAGGTCACGCGGCGATGCGGGATGGCATGCGCGATCTGGTCCGCGCTCGCGTCCGTCGCGGTGACTTCGCCGAAGTGTTCCGCGAGACCGAGAGCGGCCTGCCCGCTCCCGGTGCCCGCGTCCCAGCAGCGGAGGTGGCGCGGTACCAGTCCCGCGATCGCCCGGAAAAGCTCGGGCGGATACGTGGGCCGGTAGCGGGCGTAGTCGCTCGCGTGGCCCGAGAAGTGATCCTTGAAAGAGGGCGCGCTCAGATCTCTTCGCGCCGGTAGTTCGGAGCTTCTTTCGTGATGATGACGTCGTGCGCGTGGCTCTCTCTCAGGCCGGCCGCCGTGATGCGCACGAATTTCGCCTTCTTGACCAGCTCGGGAAGGCTTGCCGCGCCCGCGAGGCCCATGCCCGAGCGCACGCCGCCGGTGAGCTGTGTCAGGAGCGTCGAGACGGGGCCCTTGTGAGGCACCATGCCCTCGATGCCCTCCGGCACCATCTTTCGCGGCTCTTCCTCGTCCTGGAAGTAGCGGTCGGCCGAGCCCTGTTTCATCGCGCCGAGCGAGCCCATGCCGCGGTACGCCTTGAACGTGCGGCCCTGGTAGAGGATCGTCTCGCCGGGCGCCTCGTCCGTGCCCGCGAAGAGGCTGCCGATCATCACGGAGTGGGCGCCCGCGGCGAGGGCCTTCGTGACGTCGCCCGAGAACTTGATGCCGCCGTCCGCGACGAGTGAGACGTTCGACTTGCCGAGGCCCTTCACGCATTCCTGGATCGCGTGAATCTGCGGCACGCCCGCGCCGGTGACGACGCGCGTCGTGCAGATGGAACCCGGTCCAATGCCGATCTTCACGGCGTCCGCGCCCCGGCGGATGAGATCCCGCGTGCCTTCCGCCGTTGCCACGTTTCCCGCGAGGACGGGTGTCGAGGGGAACCTTCTCTTCAGAGACTTCAGGGCGGAAAGCACGCCCTCGCTGTGGCCGTGCGAGGAGTCGAGGACGAGGATGTCGACCTTCGCGGTGACAAGCTCACGGGCGCGATCGAGGAGGTCGCTGGTGGCGCCCACGGCCGCGGCCACGCGCAGGCGTCCGAAGGAGTCCTTGCATGCGCTCGGGTACTTGATCTGCTTCTGGATGTCCTTGACGGTGATGAGGCCCTTGAGATTTCCCGCCCTATCCACGACGAGCAGCTTTTCGATCCGGTGACGGTGGAGGAGCTCCTTGGCTTGCTCGAGCGTCGTGCCCGGCGGACAGGTCACGAGGTTTTCCTTCGTCATGCGTTCGGAGATGGGGAGGTCCATGCGCGTCTCGAAGCGGAGATCGCGGTTCGTCAGGATGCCGACGAGCTTGCCGCGGTCGTCCACGACGGGGACTCCCGAGATCCGGAAGTTCGCCATGACCTCGAGCGCTTCCGAGATCTTCTGGGTCGGGCGGCACGTGACGGGGTCGACGATCATCCCGCTCTCCGAGCGCTTCACCTTGTCGACCTCGGCCGCCTGGGCCTCGATCGTCAGGTTCTTGTGAATGACGCCGAGGCCGCCGTTCTGGGCCATCGCGATCGCGAGGCGCGACTCCGTGACCGTGTCCATCGCGGCCGAGAGAATGGGGATATTCAGCCCGATCCCCGGCGCGAGCCGTGTCTTCAGATCGGTCTCGGAAGGGTGCACTTTCGAGCGGGCGGGAAGGAGAAGAACGTCGTCGAACGTGAGGGCGAGCGGGATCTCCCGTTCATTCACCATGCGGATTCATACCACAACGGGGAAGCTTTTCGGTCCCGAGGCTCAGCCGACGGCGCCAGCCGCTCCGTGGCATTTCTTGTACTTCTTCCCGGAGCCGCACGGACAGGGGTCGTTCCGGCCGACTTTCGGGCCTGCGGCCTTCACCGTCGCGACCTCGAAATCGCCCCCCGCCGTGGGGTCGAACGAGCCCCGGAACTGCAGGTTCTGGTCCTGCTGCTTCGCGCGCTTCTCGAGGTCCGAGGCCGCGCGGCGCGAGGCCGTTGAGCCGCCCGCCGCCGCGACGGCGGGGGAGGGTTCGGCCTCGCGCGGGCGTGCCGCGCGCTCCACGGGTGCTTCGGCGACCTCGAAACGGAAGAGGTACTGGAGCATCTGCTCCTCGATGCCCTCCTTCATCGCCTCGAAGAGCTGGAAGGATTCCCTCTTGTACTCGACGAGCGGATCGCGCTGGCCGTAACCGCGGAGGCCGATGCCTTCCTTCAGGTGGTCGAGGCCGAGGAGGTGGTCCTTCCAGAGCGTGTCGACCGTCTGAAGCATGAAAAACTTCTCGAAGTCGCGCAACGTCTGCGCGCCGACGGCCTTCTCCTTCGCTTCGTAAGCTTCCCGCACGGCCGTGCGCAGGTTCTCCTTGATCTCCGTGTTCGTGCTGTCCGCCGTGATGCCCTTTTCGGCGGGCCGCAAGCCGTAGGTCTCGAACACGAGGTTCTCGAACGCGACCCAGTTCCACTCGGAAGAGTCCTTGCCGGCGGGGCAGTGGCGGTCGGCGTAGTCTTCCGAGACGTCCTCGGCCAGGGCGACGACGTAATCGCGCGAGAGCTTTCCGGTGAGGATCTCCTTGCGGAGCCGGTAGATCTCCTCGCGCTGCTTGTTCATGACGTCGTCGTACTCGAGAAGGTGTTTGCGGGTGTCGAAGTTGCGGCCTTCGACCTGCGTCTGCGCCCGTTCGATCGAGTTCGTCACCCAGCGGTGCTCGATCGGGACGCCCTCCTCCATGCCGAGGCGCTTCATGAGGCCCGACAGCCGGTCGGACCCGAAGATGCGCATGAGGTCGTCTTCGAGCGAGAGGTAGAAGCGTGAAGAGCCGGGGTCGCCCTGGCGTCCGGCGCGGCCCCGCAGCTGGTTGTCGATGCGGCGGGACTCGTGACGCTCGGTGCCGATGATGTGGAGGCCCCCGAGCTCGATGACCTGTTCGTGCGCCTCGGCGGTTTCCTTCTGCAGCTCCACGAGGAGCTTCTCGTACTCCTCTTCGGTCTTGTCCTTCGCCTTCTGCCGCGCGAGGTACTCGGCGTTGCCGCCGAGAAGGATGTCCGTGCCGCGACCGGCCATGTTCGTCGCGATCGTGACGGCGGCCACCTGGCCGGCCTGTGCGACGATCGTGGCTTCCTGCTCGTGGTACTTCGCGTTCAGGACGACGTGAGGCACTTTCTTCTTCTTGAGCATCGTCGAGAGAAGCTCGGATTTCTCGATCGAGATCGTGCCCACGAGGACCGGCTGGCCCTTCTCGCTCTTCTCGGCGATCTCCTCGACGACGGCCTCGAACTTCTCGCGCTCCGTCCGGTAGACGAGATCGTGCTCGTCCTTGCGGATCATGTCGCGGTTCGTGGGGATCACGACCACGTCGAGCCTGTAGATCTTGTCGAACTCGGCCGCTTCCGTGTCGGCCGTGCCCGTCATGCCCGACAGCTTGTCGTACATGCGGAAGTAGTTCTGGAGCGTGATAGTGGCGAGCGTCTGGTTTTCCTTCTCGATCTTGACGCCCTCTTTCGCCTCGACGGCCTGGTGGAGGCCGTCGGACCAGCGGCGCCCGGGCATGAGACGGCCCGTGAACTCGTCCACGATGATGACCTGGCCGTCCTTGACGACGTAGGTCACGTCCCGCTTGTAGAGCGTGTGCGCGCGGAGCGCCTGCTGGCAGGCATGCAGGAGGTCGATGTTCGTCGGGTCGTAGAGGTTCTCGACGCCGAGCAGGCGCTCGCACTTTGTGACGCCTTCCTCCGTGAGGGAGGCCGTGTGGGCCCGCTCGTCGAGGAGGTAGTCGCCCGTCGTCGTCTTGTTGCCGTATTTGTCCTTGATTTCCTCGCCCTTGACGAGCTTCGGGATGATCCGGTCGACCTTGTAGTAGAGGTCCGTCTCGCCCTCGGACGGGCCCGAGATGATGAGCGGGGTCCGCGCCTCGTCGATGAGGATCGAGTCGACTTCGTCCACGACGGCGAAGACGTGCCCACGCTGGACCATGTGCACGAGCTCGAACTTCATGTTGTCGCGCAGGTAGTCGAAGCCGAACTCGTTGTTCGTGCCGAAGGTGATGTCGCGCGCGTAGGCGTCGCGGCGCTCCTCGTCGGGCATGTCGTGCTGGATGCAGCCCACCGTGAAGCCGAGGAACCGGTAGATGCGGCCCATCCAGTCGGCGTCGCGGCGCGCGAGGTAGTCGTTCACGGTGACGAGGTGGGCGCCACGGCCCGAGAGGGCGTTGAGCGAAATGGCGAGCGTTGCGACGAGCGTCTTGCCCTCGCCCGTCCGCATCTCGGCGATCTTGCCCTCGTGGAGCACCATGCCGCCCATGAGCTGGACGTCGTAGTGACGCTGAGAGATACCGCGCCACGCGGCTTCGCGCACGAGCGCGAAGACCTCGACGAGCTCCGAGTCCAGAACTTGGCGGGACAATGCGCGCCGTTCCTCGATGTTCTCGGGAAGGGTTTTCAGCCCCTCCTGAACGCGGGCGCGGATCCCCGCCACGCGCGCGCGGATCGCGTCGTCGGAAAGGGCCTTGATCTCGGGCTCGAGCACGTTGATGGCCGCGACGCGCGGCTGCATCGCCTTCACGTCGCGCTGATGCTTGGTCCCGAATACTTTGGAGAGTGCCTTGTCGATGATCATGTAAGGAGTGCGCGCCCAGAAGAGGGCACGCAAAAATCAGTTTAGCAGAGGGTGCGGAGGGGTCTTCAGAAGCTTCCGAAGCGGGAGGGGAGAGGGGGGAACCCGGTCAGAAAGCGTTCAGGACGTAGTCCAGCGGGTTCACCGGCTTGCCGTCGGCATGCACCTCGTAGTGGAGGTGCGGCCCGGTGGAGCGGCCCGTGGAGCCCACGAGCGCCACAAGGTCGCCGCGCCTCACGCGCTGGCCCTCGGCGACGCGCGCCGTCTGGAGATGACCGAACAGAGTCGTGACGCCGTAGCCGTGCGCGATCTCGACGAAACGGCCGTAGCCGTTGTCCCAACCCACGCGCACGATCGTGCCCGACGCGGGGGCGACGACGCGGTTCCCGGCGGGCGTCGAGATGTCGATGCCCGTGTGGAACTCGAAGTGGTTCGTGAACGGATCGGGACGGCTTCCGAAGCCCGCCGTGAGGACGCCGGCGGTTGGGACGATCGTGGGTGTCAAGGCAAGCTGGTCGGCCTGAAGGGAGAGCTTTTTCTCGACGAGCTTCAGCCGCGAGGAGAGCAGTACGCCCCGGCGCCCGGCCTCGCTCAGGCCCGAGTCGATGGAATCCGCGGGGTTGATCGGCACGGCGGAGAGGCCGCCGACGCCACCCATCCCCGGATCGCGCACCGCCGACAGCCCGGCCACGATCGCCAGCCGGCGCGTCCGGTCCTCGAATTCGGCCAGCATCTTCTCTATCGTCTCGAGGCGGGTGTTCGTGAGCGCCGCCCGCGACCTCAGGTCGGAGTTCTCCGCAAGAATGGCGGTGACCTCGCTGTTCTTTCGGATCGAGCGGACCCAGAGAGCGGAGAAAGTCACGCCGAGGAGAACCGACAGCCCGAAGCAAATTCCCAGGGACCACAGGAGTCGCGAGGAGACGCGGAACTGCCGAAGACGCGCCTTCGCATGGGGCAGGAAGATGATGGTGTGCTGTCGTTTCGGCATCCGTTTGGTTCCGTGGGCGCTCTTTTCCCTCTACTCCACTCGGTCACCGGAAAAACTGACGCACGGCCCTACACGGGAGAAGGCCTTCGCTTGAGCGATGGAATTCTTAGTCCGCGGGGTGGGGGTGTCAAGGAGAAACGTTCCCAGGAGCCAACCCATTGACAGAAGGGCAACTAGGTCAGGAGGGCGGAGTCCGGGATGGGTCGATAGCGAAGCGCTTCGGCGATGTGGGCCGGCTGAATCACGGGGGCCTCCTCGAGGTCCGCGATCGTTCGGGCGACGCGCAGCACGCGCTGGAACCCACGCGCCGACAGCGTGAGCCGGTCGACCGCGCGCGTGAGCAGGGCGCGGGCGTCGGGCGACGTCTTCAGGATCGTGCGGGCGAGACGTGCCGGCAGCGCCGCGTTCACGAGGCGAGGGTCTCCGTTTCGGGCGGCCAGTGCCGGTACCTCGACATGCAGGTCGATCCGGTCGAGGAGCGGCCCGGAAATCTTCCGGCGATAGCGGGCGACGTCGCGTGGCGAGCACGAGCAGGCGCGGCGTGGATCGCCGCGGAAGCCGCACGGGCACGGGTTCATCGCGCCGACGAGAAGGAAGCGAGCGGGAAACGTCCTCGCCCCGGCCACGCGCGCAATGGAGACCACTCCGTCTTCGAGCGGCTCGCGCAAAGCCTCGAGGGCGTCCCTCCGGAACTCGGCCACTTCAGCGAGACGGAGTCGATCCAGATCATCCGGCACGCGTGCCGCGCG
>DAIOUV010000069.1:0-14454 GCA_036759345.1 Acidobacteriota bacterium
GTGACTTGATCACGGCCCGATTCTTTGGTCCGGCTCCTCGCGGATGTAGAGGCGCCGTGGGAATTGCTGGGGGCCTGTTTCGCGTTCAGACCAGAGACACACCCTCGGTTTCCTTCTCAATCCCGCCCGCTAGACGGGCTTTCTGTCAGGACGGCGATTTAGGTTCGAGAAATCGGCCTTTCCCTAGAAGGCGTCCCCGGAGTAATGGCTCAGCGCGCGAGTCTTCGGGACCAATCCTCGCTGACCATCCAGAAACGGCGCTCGAACCGCACCGTCTACATCCTCCGGGACGGCGTTCGGGCAAGCGCTTGGTTGAGGGCCGTGGAAAAGAACGCTGAGCCGGGGAGGTTCGGGCCGATCGGGGCGAAGGACTCGCGGGCGGAGCCGGCGTTCACGAGAGCTCCCGGGCCGGGGCGGTCGGAGGCGGTGTCATCGGGCGACGGTAGCACTCGTCGCAGAGGCCCCCGAGGTGCAGCGCGTCGCTTCGAACAAGGCGCCTTCCGTAACACCGCCCGCTCCAGGCCCGGCGAAGAGGGACAAGCGAGCATGTCCGTGGTGCGCAGAGCCCATTCTTGTTGCGGCCAAGATATGCAAACATTGTGGCCGTGAAGTCCAGGGTGCCCAGTAGAGCGTGTGATCGTGAATAGGGTCACGAAGGTCGCCGCGATCGGATTTGCTCTCGCATTCGGGACTGCTTCCGCCCGTTCGGCGGAACCCGCCGTCGGCTCGGCGGCACAAGGCATCGCTCTCGAATCGGCCCTCGCCGTCTTCGAGACGACCGCGCAGATCATGGCGCGTCATGACCGGATGCTGGTCGAGGCGCCGCAGGAGACACTCGACTTCTTCATCGGCCGTCAGGATTCCAGCGGCCGGAAAGTCGATCCCGAGGCGGAGGGCCGGACACAGGGGCCGGCACGCGGGCCTCAGTCGCCGGCGATCGTCAGCCCGGCGGACCCACGCCTGCCACAGACCGTCGGTGTGAACGCGAACGGTCCGGGTTCGGGCGCCTCGCCCTGCGGGTCTCCGCCCGACACGATGGGCGCCGTCGGGCCCACGCAGTTCATCTCCTTCGTGAACTGCAACGTCGTCAGCTACAACAAGAGCAGCGGGGCTCCCGACGGCGTCCTGAACACGACACCGAACAACTTCTTCAACTCCGTCCGTTCGAGCGGCACGAGCGACCCGCACATCCGGTATGACCGGACCTCCCAGCGCTGGTTCCTCTTCATCATCGACCTGACCTTTCCGAACAACCGGCTGCTGGTCGCTGTCAGCAACACGGCGACGATCACGGGGGCGACGACCTGGAGATTCTTCTTCGTCCAGACGGGCATCGGATCGCACACGAACTGCTTCGCCGACTACCCGACACCCGGGATCGACGCGAACGCGATCTACGCTGGTGTGAACCAGTTCTGCGGGGCGACCTTCGCCACGGCGCAGAATAATTATGTGGGCTCCGACCTGTTCGTCATCCAGAAGAGCTCGGTCCTGGGCGCAGGGCCGATCCACGCGACGGGCTTCCAGAATCTCGGCTCTTTCACCCCGCAGGGTGTCGACAACGCCGATCCGGCGGCCACCGAGGGCTACGTGATTGCCACAAGCAACACCTCGTGGAGCCAGCTGGACCTCTTTCGCGTCGGCACCCCCGGCAGTTCCTCGCCGACGCTCTCGCCGGTTTTCCAAATCTCCACCGCCAACCAGGGGAACCCGATCACGCAGCCGCACCTGGGGAACACCGGTGGCGCGAATGGGAACATCGACGGGGGCGACAACCGGCTCTTCGCGGCTACGTTCCGGGACGGCGGCCTCTGGACGGCAATGACCGTCGGAACGACCGTGTCGGGTGGCAACTGCGTCGGGACGGCCAGTCCATCCGGAGGCACGCGCGACGCCACCTTCTGGTGGGAGTTTCAGGGAATCCCCACCGGCTCGACGCCCTCCGTGAACCAGGCCGGCGTCGTCTGCGACACGGCGGCGACGAATCCCAGCTTCTACAGCTACGCCACCATCGCGCCGAACGGCCAGGGGCAGGCCGCCCTCGGGTTCACGATCGCGGGGAGCCTCAACTTCCTGAGCGCGGGAACGGCGGGGCGGCTCGCCGGCGACACGCCAGGCTCTCTGCAGGCCATCAACGTTTACGCGCCGGGGGTCGCGGCGTACAACCCGACATGGAACACGGGAGTCAGCGACGGCTACCGGCGCTGGGGTGACTTTTCGTTCACGAGTCTCGACCCCTGCGACGACCAGTCGATCTGGACGATCCAGGAGTACGCGCCCGCCGCCAACCAGTACGGAACCCGATTCGCGCAGCTCAAGGCGCCGCCGCCGTCGACGCCCGCGTCGGCGAACCCGTCCACCGTCGCCGCGGGCCAGACGGCCGCCAGCGTCGTCATCACGGGGACCTCGTCCGCGGGGTCCGGATTCTTCGACACGCCGGCGAGTCTCTCGAGCGAGCCCTGCAGCAAGCGGATCGCCTCGACGATTCCCGGCGTCGCCGTCAACAGCATCACGTGGAATAGCCCGACGCAGGTCACACTGAGCCTCGACACCACGGGCGCGACGAGCGGGACGAAGACGGTGATGATCACGAATCCCGACGGCCAGTCCGCCAGCGGCGCGGTTCTGACGATCACGTCCTCGGGTCCGGCGCCGCCGGTGGCCGGGAACAACGGCCCGCTCTGCCCAACCCAGACGCTGCTCCTGACGGCGTCGACCGTCGCCGGGGCCACGTACGCGTGGACCGGCCCGAATGGCTTCACGTCCTCCCTCCAGAACCCGTCGATTCCGGGGGTCGTCGCGGCAAACGCCGGAACGTACAGCGTGACGGCGACCGTGGGAGGCCAGACGTCGGCTCCCGGCCAGACGACGGTCGTCGTCAACCCTGTCCCGACCACCCCAGCAGTGACGGCACCTTCGACGGTCGTGGCGGGCTCGCCGAACTGGACGGCGAGCGTCCCGGCTCATGCGGGCTCGACCTATTCGTGGACGATCACGAACGGCACGATCACGTCCGGTCAGGGGACGAACCAGATCACCTTCACGGCGGGGGTGGCGGGGACGCCGCTGACGCTCTCGGTGACGGAGACGACTGCCTCGGGGTGCGTGAGCGCGGCGGGGACCAAGACGATTACGGTGGCGCCGGCCGGCCCGACGGGCTTCTTCTACACGGTGACACCCTGCCGCCAGCTCGACACGCGAAGCGGGTCACCCATTTCGCCCGGAGGCATGCTGGCCGTGGCTCTCACCGGGGCGCCGTGCGGCATTCCGTCGAGCGCAACGTCGGTGTCGGTGAACGTTGCAGTGGCGCAGGAGACCGCTATGGGGCACCTGACGATCTATCCGGCGGACAAGACGCAGCCTCTCACCAGCACCATCAACTTCAACGCGGGACAGACCCGTGCCAACAACGCGATCCTCCTGCTGTCGAGCGACGGGACCGGAGTCGTCAAAATCTACAACGGCTCGGGAGGAACGGTTCACGTCGTCATCGACGTCAACGGCTACTTCCAATGAGACAGCTGCTGTTCCGGACTGTCGACTCTTTCCTGGTCGTAACCCTGACCGAGATCGAAAGGGGGGCGGCTGCGGGCAACCGGCGTCTGGGGTATCACTCTCGAGCGTCCCGTCACCGTCTCGCGGAACCCCTCGTCCTGCAAGACTTCCGGGCTGAGAACGAGTTGAATCTCGGCTCTCACACCTGAGAATGTAGGGGTGCAATGGGAATTGCCGGGGCCTGTGGCGCGTAGAGACCAGAGGCACAGTCCTCTCTCTTTCCCAATCCCGGTCTTTAGAATGGCACTCTGGCCGGACGGGAGCCCTTCATGCGCTCGTCTCGGCGAGCTCGAGTGGGCCGGCATGTGCGCGCCGATCGGAAGAGCAGAGGCGAAACGCTGGTCTCCGAGGACCAGGACGGGCCGCAATTCCCATTGCGGCTCCACAGCGCTAGATTCGACCCTCCAAGGAGGCCTTCATGGCGACGCGGCGGAGGCTGGGCAGGACCCAGATCGAGGTGACGGCGGTGGGACTCGGCTGCTGGCAGTTCTCGGCTGGTCGAGGCATGGCAGGGAAGTTCTGGGAGGCGCTCCCACAGGATTCGGTGAACAGGGCCGTAGCCGTCGCACTCCAGAGGGGCATAAACTGGTTCGACACCGCCGAGATGTACGGTCACGGCGCCTCCGAGCGTGCGCTCGCCGCCGCGTTGCTGGCTGCGGGCAAGGCGAGCGGCGACATCGTAGTGGCGACAAAGTGGATGCCGATCTTCCGTACCGCAGGTTCGATCAAGGCCACCATCGGCGAACGGCTGCGCTGCCTGGCGCCCTTCGCAGTCGATCTGCACCAGGTGCACCAGCCGGTCGGCTTCTCCTCCGTGGAGTCGGAGATGGGTGCGATGGCGGACCTCGTGGCGGAGCAGAAGATCGGCGCCGTAGGGGTGAGCAACTTCAACCCCGCTCAGATGCGCCGCGCCCACGATGCATTGGCGGCGCGCAAGATCCCGCTCGCGTCAAACCAGGTGCGGTACAGCTTGCTCAACCGGCGTGTCGAGTCGGATGGCACGGTCGCGGCGGCGAAGGCGCTGGGGGTGACGATCATCGCGTATTCGCCGCTCGCACAGGGTCTGCTGACCGGCAGGTACCACGAGGATCCGGGTTTCGTGAAAACGCGGCCTGGCCCGCGCAAGTGGATGAGCGCGTTCAAAGCGAAGGGGCTCGAGCGTAGCCGGCGGCTCGTTGAAGAACTCAGGACAATCGCCACCGCGCACGGCGCCACGGCGGGCCAAGTGGCGCTGGCGTGGCTCTGCCAGTTCCACGGCGAGACGGTCGTCGTGATTCCCGGCGCCAGTCGGCCGCAACAGGCCGAGGAAAACGCCGGTGCGCTCGAGGTAACGCTGTCGCAGGCGGAGCTCGGAAAGCTCGACGAGCTGTCACGTGAGTTCATGTGATGACCTCGTGAACTACTCCGCCCGCGCCACACACTGAAGGGGCGCAATGGGAATTGCCGGGGGCTGTGGCGCTTAGAAACCAGGGTCACGCCCTCGGTTTCTTTCTCAATTCCGGCCCGTAGATGGACATCCTGTCCGGACCGTGATTTAGGTTCGAGTAATCGGCCTTTTCCTAGAAGGCGTCCCCGGAGTAATGGCTCAGCGCGCGAGCCTCCGAGACCAAGCTTCGCTGGTGATCGAGAAGCGGCGCTCTAACCGCACTGTGTACATTCTTCGGAGTGGTGCTCGGGCAGCTTAGAGCCCAGGTGGATGGCTCAAAGCGCCGTGGTCCGGGACTACTGGACCTTGGAGACCGGGCGGCGGCGGGCGAATCGACTCGTTCTAACCGTCGCTGGGTGAGGAGCTTGCCGCGGCCCAACCCATCTTCTCGTCCGAAGCGGCTTCTGCCCGTGCTGGTTCGAAAAGCAGCCTGAGGGCGAGTCACGAAGATCGGCGACAGGCGCTTGCAGTGGGCCGAAGGTGTGCACGCAGGGCACGCGAACGACGATGAAACCACTGGTCTGTGGGCGCCAACGGGCTTCGCAATTCCCATTGCGCCCCTACACAGCACGCTCACTTCTTCCGCAGCGTGAGCGGCATCGGGGGTGCGCCTTCGTGGGTCAGATGGCCGTCCAGCACCGTGCCATCCGTGTTCAGCGTGCCCTGGAAGGTCGCGTGCGCCACCTTGAGGCCGAACTCGACCTTCCGATCGGCCTGCCGCACATCGTTGATCGGGACCGCCCCCTGGCCCATGGTCAGGTTGTTGAACGTGGCCTCAACCGTGCCGTCCGGCTGGTTCTTGAAACGCACCAGGATCTGGAACCCTTGAGGAGGACCAGCCGCGAGCTTCCCCTCCCAGTCACCCTCGAGGTCCTTCGACACCGCGGGACTCGGCACCATCACGTCCACGTGAGCCTCGCCGGTGCGCTTGAACTCGATGGGTACGGAGGCGCCGGGGTTGGTGAACGTACCCTTGAGCGTCGCTTCCGGCGTCAGCGTCAGGTTGAACTTGGCCATCATCAGTTCGACGGCGACGAACGTGACGGACGCGCCGTTGACGGCGACGTCGGTCACCACCAGGCCCGTCGCGTTCTCGGAAGGTACGCCCATGCTCGCGACCCACACCGACTTGGCGTTCTTGGCGAGGTCGAGCGTGAGCGTGAGATCACGCCCGTTTGCGGTGCAGCGGCCCTCCCAGTGACCGGCCGGATTGGCCTGTGCGCCCGCAATTGAGGCGCACATCACCGCTGCCCCTGCGAGACCGAGGCCCTGATGCAGGGTGCGCCCCGCGGGGACAGGTGTCGCCTTCTTGCCGAGCGTGGAGATCCCTAGCACTGTATAGAGAGGGCAGAGGCCCGTGAATCCGGTAATCAGCGGGAGAAGTCCGAGCCAGCCCCAGCCCGTCTTCGGGCCGACGAAGACGATGCTGATTAACCCGATTCCGATCAGAACTCGGGTCACGCGCTCGATCGGATGCTCCGTGATGAGCAGGAAGTTCTTCATAGGGCCTCCTAACGCACTCAAATGTAGGACTCGATAAGGCCTTCTGTCATCGCGTGTAGGGGCGCAAGGAAAGGGAACTCGCCGCCGTCAGGGCCGAGGCTGGCGGGGTCATGCGGAGCGTCGGCTCCCTCGAGGGCTCTGCGGCCGGCGTCTTCGTCGAACTCACGAATGCAGAGGTCACTAGGCGAGTCCTGAAGCTCCAGCTGCACGGGGAACCGGCCTCGGAGGAGCCCTTCGAGCGCATAGAAAAAGAACCGGGAGCGAAGCGCCCCCGGTTCTTTGAGCCATTCAAGTGGCTCCGCACTCGGTCTCCTGGGCGAACTGTTCTCAGGTCGGAAACTGAGAACTTCAAATGATCTCAGGACACGATCCTCTTCGGATGGAAGCGGTTGCATGGCGCATGTCCGCGTACCCTGAAGAGTGCCACCCCAGATGGAACGAGGGCGAGGGCCTGCGCTCCCGGGTCCGAGCTCCATGGCCGATCCCTGGTCCGGCCGACAACGCCCGCCGCAATTCCCATTGCGTCCCTACAGGGGCGATCAAGCGTCCGCCAGCTTCTCGTCTTTACGCGCGCCCAGCTGCCGCTGCGCCCAGGAGAGTTTCTGCACGCTCGCGCGGAGCTCCTTGTACGGGGTGTTCTTCAGCTGGGCGTTGAAGAGCTCTCCCTCGGCCTCCATGACAAGCAGGCGGGCGTAGTAGAGGCGGTCCTCAGCGAGGTGCGCGAGGACGACCATGCCCGTCAGCAGCGGGTGATTCATCGTGATGTTCTGGCCGCGCTCGCGCCCGTGCTCCAATTCGACGGCCAGCGCGTACGCGAACTCCCACAGGTGGCCGGAGGTCTTCTCGTTGGCGAAGCGCCGTCCCCTGGGCAGGAAGTCGTTCAGGATCGCGCGCTCGGGCTCGTCGTGCTCGCTCGGCGTCAGGTAGTGATCTCGAATCAGCGCCTTCATCAGCGCGAGCACGTTGGCGGCCTCGCCCAGCGGGACGACGTTGATGTCCCGCTCGTCCAGGGGCGCGATCTCTTCCAGCGACAGCTCGGCCCAGTTCCGCTTGATGCCGAGCGACGTGCAGAAGATCGCGACGCTGCCCTTGGCGAGGAAGTCGAACGTGACGTCCTTGCCGTCGGTGAACGCGGACACCGTGTCCACCACGTAGTGGGCGAGGGTGTCGGCGTTGGCCCTGGCGGCGACTGCCTCGGCGAACGTCGTGAACTTCTGCATGCTGGTAACCCCTTGTGAAGTATAGGAGATTTGATTCTCGGGGCCGGTTCGTCTCGAAGGCCGCGAGGAGGCATGGACGGCCGGTGCACTTCATCTCCGATCACGCTCGCTGCTTCACGGGCCAGGTCTTTCGCCGGAAGCTCCTTAGGCTCGGGGTGAAGCAGCGGTTCGGGGCGGTCGGTAGGAAGGGCTCCATCGCCCTGATCGAACGCCTGTGGAGGACGCTGAAGGACACGCTCGGCCTGCGCCTGCTGCGACCGTCGGCTGCGGAAGACCTGATGGAGAAGGTTGAAATGGGCCTCGCCCACTACTCGTACTGTCGGCCGCATCAGGGTCTTGGCGGTGCGACACCGGCAGAGGCCTACTTCGGACGGACGCCCGCGCATCTCTCAGCGATCCCGCCTCCCCGCGGCAGGCCGGGCGAAGTCCCAATGGTTCTGCCGTTTCGCATCGAGTACCTCGACGCGGAGCGGCTTCTGCCGGTACTGGCTCGAAAAGCAGCCTGAAGGGCGGTCACCCGGGGGAAACGTCGGTCGACGTGTGCGCGCACGGAGGCATCGTAGTGGCCGACGCGCTGGTCTGTAAGCGCTACAGCCCCCGGCAATTCCCATTGCACCCCCACAGGTCGCCCTATCCGGGCCTAGGCGTGCCGGGCGGTGCTGGCTCCTGGGCCTTGGCCTTGCCGTCAAGGACTGCCTCCTCAGCCCCGATCTCCACCCGTTCATGCTTGATGTCGAGCCGCAACCTGCCAAAGGCGGACATGTACACGTTGGCCACCCACACCAGCGAGAAGCCGGCGATGACGTAGCCGCGCCAGTCATCGTAGAGAAGCCTGTAGCGCGTGATGAACAGGAAGCCCAGGGTGACGTAGTGGCTGAAGCAGTATTCGCAGGTGAACAGGTAGAAGAATTTCCGCTGATAGATCGACGGGCAGTTCTGGCACTTGGCTTGGCACCAATCCTGGGGCTCGCGGAAGACTTCTTCATGGGTGACGGTCCAGGCGATGCAGGCGATCGGAATCGCAAGCACGAAGAGCGTCATGAGGGGATGGATGGACGGCATCGGGGGCCTCGTGGTGCAGGAAAGCGCCTGTGAAGTTGGCCAGCAGTCAGGCTGTCCGGAGTGTACCCCCTGCACCCGTCAGCCGCCCGGTAAGGCGTGACGCGCCACGAATTCCTGGCCGGGCAGGCCGAGTTGTCCCGCCTCTGCGGGGATGGGCTACGCTGGAGGGCTGGAGTTTCGATGGACTGTAGGGGCGCAATGGGAATTGCCGGATACCATAGGGGTGCAATGGGAGTTGCGGCCCGTCCTGGGCGCTCGGAGACCAGGGTTTCTCCTCACCGACGTCCGAAGGGCTTCCGAGCCAGCTGTTGCCGTAACCGAGCGCAACGTAGAATCCGTCCGGAGGCGCCTTATGACCAGCCGGAAGTTCTTCATCATCGTCGGTTCTTTTTCCCTCGCAGCGTGGGGCATGCCGGCGGCGGGCGCCGAGAAGTCGGCCACCGCACGGGCGACCATCGAGGCGAGGAGCGGCAGCTCTGTCGCTGGCGCCGCCGTTGCCACCGAGAAGGGGAGAGCTGTCCAGGTCGTCGTCGACGTCACCGGCGCTTCAGCAGGGGTTCATGCTGTTCACATCCATGAGAAGGGCGACTGCTCCGCGCCGGACGCCACGTCCGCCGGAAGCCACTTCAATCCCACGGGTGAAGCACATGGGGCTCCTGACGCCGAGCATCACCATGCAGGCGACTTCGGGAACATGATGGTCGGGGCGGACGGAAAAGGGCATCTCGTCATTACGTCAAAAGTGCTCACCGTGGCCGCCGGGCCTAACTCGGTCGTGGGACGGGCGATCATCGTCCACGAAAAAGAAGACGACATGAAGACTCAGCCTACTGGAAACGCGGGTGGCCGCATCGGCTGCGGCGTCTTCAAATAAAATGGCAAGCCGAGCCCCGCGAAGCTGGTCGAGCTCCCCGGTTTCTACGCGCTCCAGCCCCCCGGCAATTCCCATTGCGCCCCTACACGTGAGGTCAGATCACGGTACGGGAGCGGGCGAGCGCCGGATAGCGAGGATCGAGACGTCGTCCTCCAGGGGCCGGCGGTCGAGGAAGACGGAGGCCTCTCTCGCGAGCTCGGAGACGAGAGCTTCGGACGAAGCGCCGGCCTTCTGCCGGGCGATCGCCAGGATCCGCTCCTCCCCAAACTCCAGGCCCGCCGGATCGCGATTCTCGTAGAGGCCGTCGGTGTAGAAGAGGAGCGTCTCACCCGGGTTCAGCGTGCCCCGTTCCTCTTTCCAGGACGTCACTTCGCGGACGCCCGCAGGATACGAGCCCGTGCCGACGCGCCCGAGGACGTCGCCGCCGGGCGAGAGGTGCAGAGCGGGGGGATGGCCGGCGACGACGGCCCGGAAGGCGCCGTCCGCTCCCAGCAGGAGGGCGATCCCAGCAAAGAACTGGCGCGGGCCGGACTTGCGGAAGGCCCCGGACCGGCAAAGCAGGCGGTTGACGGTTTCCATAACGGCGGGGGGAGATGGATCGACGGAGAGTTGTGCGCGAAAAGCCGCATCCGTCACGGCCATGACTAACCCGGCGGCCATGCCGTGGCCGGAAGCGTCACCGAAGAGGACGGCCACATCCCCGGACGGCACGATCTCCACGTCGTAGAGATCCCCGCCGACCGTGTTCGCCACCTCGTGGTGCGCGCCGAAATCAAAGCCGCCGACGGAGGGAAGGGTGCGCGGCAGAAGATCGGCCTGCAGGTCGCGCGCCATCTCCAGCTCACTCCGGAACCTGATCTTGTCGATCAGCTCCATCCCGAGGAGGAACGTGAAGAGCAGAAGGCCGATCCAATGGAGGTCGAGCGTGATCGTCGTCCGGTCGTTGTCCACGAAGACGCAGCTTCCCTGAAGGAGGACCCAGAGCCCGAGGATGAACAGAACTCGCCTCGTGGGGGCGAGCCTTTGCGTCAGCCCATAAAGGACGGCGTTCGCCTTTCGGATAAAGCGCCGGATCCTCCCCCTCGCGGCCGCGATGGAGGCGGATTCGTCCCCGATCAGGGCGGCGGCCGCTTCCCGCCACTGGACCCGGTAAAGGTCGACGATGTCCCGGCGGTCGACCGCTCGAAAGGTCTCCTTCGCGAGGCGTACCCAGTCTCGCCCGCTCGGCATGTCCTGAAGATTACGCGCACTAGCAGGAATGGGTTCAGAGACGCGGTCCTCAGGGGACGTGCGGACGAACGTGGATGGCTCCGTGTCAAAAGTATGTAAACAAACGCACAAGCACTAGTCGGCCGGCGCGGACTCTGGGAGAATCGACACTCAGGACCCCCCCGTGCACCCTAGATGTTGGCTTTGCCGATCGGCGAACCCGTTCTTCGCGAGAACCTGCCGGGGCTGCGGTCATCATGTCTGGAAGGACCGAGCCGTCGACCTTCTGCTTGCTGTAGGGGTGCAATGGGAATTGCCGGGGGCCTGTGGCGCGTGAAACCGGAGCCATTCTGTCTCTTTCTCGGTGCAGCCGAGGTATTTTGACCCCGCCCCGTAGACGGGCATTCTGGCCCGGCGGGGGCCCTTCATGCGCTCGTCTCGGCGAGCTCGAGTGGGCCGGCATGTGCGCGCCGATCGGAAGAGCAGAGGCGAAACGCTGGTCTCCGAGGACCAGGACGGGCCGCAATTCCCATTGCGGCTCCACAGCGCTAGATTCGACCCTCCAAGGAGGCCTTCATGGCGACGCGGCGGAGGCTGGGCAGGACCCAGATCGAGGTGACGGCGGTGGGACTCGGCTGCTGGCAGTTCTCGGCTGGTCGAGGCATGGCAGGGAAGTTCTGGGAGGCGCTCCCACCTGAAGAGTGCCACCCCAGATGGCTGTGGACGCCAACGCCAACCGCAATTCCCATTGCGCCCCTATAGTCCCGTTTACGCATATCATGTCGGAAAGGAGGTTGGGCTCGCGCGAGACCTCACGGCAACTTTTCAGAAGGGCGGCGTGTTTTGGATTGTTTGCTGCGCCGCGGCGCTTGTGTTGAGTTTCTTTCTTCGTGAGACGGGTCGCGCGGCGCATCCGCAACCCACGCCAGCATGATACCCGGCGACGGGGCCGCGCGGTGCGCCACGGGTCTGATGGTCAGAGCAACACCAGAAGGAGGCATCACTTATGGCCAAGCACACCGTAGGCAATCTGGTTGTCGACACACTTGTGGCAGCCGGCGTGAAGAGGGTTTACGGACTGGCCGGTGACTCTCTAAACGGGATTACCGATTCGATCCGCACGCGGGATGATATCGAATGGATTCCCGTGAGACACGAGGAGACCGCCGCGTTCGCGGCGGGAGCGGAAGCTCATCTGACCGGGCAGCTGGCGGTATGTGCCGGAAGTTGCGGGCCGGGAAACCTGCATCTGATCAACGGGCTGTACGACTGCCATCGCAGTCGTGTCCCGGTGCTGGCGATCGCTGCGCAGATCCCAAGCCGCGAAATCGGAAGTGGATATTTTCAGGAGACTCACCCGGAGCATCTCTTCGCTCAGTGCAGTCATTACTGTGAACTGGTTTCCCAGCCCGAACAGATGCCCCGTGTCCTGGAGATCGCCATGCAAACCGCTTTGTCGCGTCGCGGTGTAGCGGTGATTGCCCTGCCGGGAGATATCGCCATTCACGATGCCGTCGAACAACAGCCGCGTCTACATTTCCCGGAGCCGAAACCGGCCACGTGTCCTTCCGATGCCGAACTTGCGGAGCTGGCCAAGGTTCTCAATACATCGAAGAAGATAACGATCCTTGGTGGAGCGGGCTGCGCCGGAGCTCACACGGAGTTGATCGCACTCGCGGGCAGGCTGAAGGCACCTGTCGTACATGCGATGCGCGGGAAGGAATTCATCGAATACGACAACCCGTATGCCGTGGGGATGACGGGTCTTCTCGGATTCTCCTCCGGCTATCACGCGATGATGAACTGCGATGTGTTGTTGATGATTGGGACGGATTTTCCGTATCAGCAGTTCTATCCCAAGAATGCGAGGATTGTACAACTTGACATCCGTGGCGAACAGCTCGGCCGACGAACAAGAGTCGATTACGGCTACGTAGGGGACACGAAGACCACGCTTCGTGCCCTCCTTCCGAGGCTGACCGACGACAAGGACGATGAGCATTTGAAGTCTTCGGTCGAACACTATCGGAAGGCACGGAAGGGTCTTGATAACCTTGCCACAGCGAATCCAGCCGATAAGCATATCCACCCGCAGTATGTTGTCAGGGTGCTCGACGAGCTTTGTACAAACGACGCCATCTTCTCTTGCGATGTGGGCACGCCTACGATCTGGGCGGCACGATACCTGACAATGAACGGCAAACGGCGGTTACTCGGCTCGTTCACTCATGGGTCCATGGCGAGTGCCCTCCCGCAGGCCATAGGCGCACAGGTCAGCCATCCCGGCCGACAAGTCATCTCACTGTCGGGAGATGGTGGCTTCGCGATGCTCATGGGCGAGTTGTTGTCGTTTCGGCAGAATCAGTTGCCGGTCAAGGTCGTCGTCTTCAAGAACAACGCCCTGGCGTTCGTCGAACTCGAAATGAAGGCGGCCGGCACCCCTGAGTTCGCTACAGACCTGCATAATCCGAATTTCGCAAAGATGGCCGAAGCCGCCGGTCTCCTGGGGCTCACCGCGGAGACGCCTGATCAGGTTCGACCGATGATCACCCAAGCCCTCGAGCATGACGGCCCCGCTCTGGTCGAAGTCGTCGTTTACCGGCAGGAACTTTCGATGCCCCCGACCATCACTCTTAAACAGGCTTCCGGCTTCGGCCTGTTCATGCTCAAAGCGGTCCTCAGCGGGCACGGCGACGAAATCATCGATTTGGCTAAGAGCAATCTCTTCCGTTAGCGCCACGGGCCCACGTTTGTGCGCGAACCAAAACGAAGGACATTAGGCATGAGCCGGCCCAGAAGCAAAGGTGTATGAATTTACATTGGCATGTAGGGGCGCAATGGGAATTGCCGGGGGCTGTGACGCGCAGCGACCGGGGTCTCACCCTCTGAGCCCGAGCCCGTAGACGGCATTCTGTCGGGGCGGCGATTTAGGTTCGAGTAATCGGCCTTTTCCTAGAAGGCGTCCCCGGAGTAATGGCTCAGCGCGCGAGCCTTCTGAACCAGACCCCGCTTTCGGTGGAGAAACGGCGCTCTAATCGCACCGTGTACGTGCTCCGGAGCCGCGTTCGGGCAGCCTAGGGGGCCGGATGGATGGCTCAGAGCGCGGTGGTCCGGGACTATCGGGCGCTGGAGCTTGGGAGACGGCGGGCGAAGCGTCTTCTGTTCACTTCTGATCGTTGAAGCCGATCGACGCGTGAGAGCCGTCGTTCGCGGCGGTTCCGATTGCGGCGCTCCTGCTGGCCTCCGCCACACTCCGCATTCCGGCGATCGCCGCGGTCTCTCTCGTCAGCCTCGCTGCTCTCGGCGTGCTGGGCAGTCACCTCGGTGGGCGCCGCTCGGCCGCGGGGCGTTACGCGTGTCCCTCGGGGGAGCCCTTGCGATGGCGGTGACCGCCGCGATCGGACGCCTCCTCGGCGTCTCCGCCAGGTGAAGGCCGTCCGCGCACTCGGGCGAAGGCTTTCCGACTCTCAGCCGTGGCACCCCTGCAGGCACTTCCAGCAGCCTCGAAAGCGCGGGTGCGCCGCGGGCGGGGGTTCGGCCGACCACTCCGATCCGCACTTCTTGCAGAGGAGGACGCCGCGGCGTTCGTCGCGGATCTCGATTCC
>DAIOUV010000070.1:0-14337 GCA_036759345.1 Acidobacteriota bacterium
CCGTACCGGCCGGGTCCTGCGGCCGTACCCGGCTGACAACCCGACGCCCTTCCGCCCGCGGCCGCGTGTCATGGAGGCCTTCAGCATGGAGGCCTCCAGTGCCGCGCTCGCGGCGATTACCGACGTTCGGAAACGGGTGGGGATTTCGGCGGGACCCGGCGGAAAGGGACGCGCCGGGCCGGCGGGCGTCCCCTTCGCGGTTCGATCAGAAGTAGTAGACCTGCATCTGGACCGTGAACTCGTTCGTGGCGTAACCGGTCTTGAGCGCGACGCGCTGCCACCAACACTTGATGTTGAAGTTGTTCTCGGCCTTGGGGATCGGATAGAAGTTCAGGCCGAGGGCCACGCGGCTCTCATTCTTCGGCGCGTTCACATTGGCGGTGAACGCCTTCTGCTCGTACCGGGCGATCGGCACGATCTTGAGGCCCTTCAGGAAAACGCCACCTTCGATCTGGAAGAGGTTCTGCTCGGGCAGGGCCGTGGCGAACGTCTTGCCGCCGTTGATGTACTGGTACTGAATCGTCGACTCGAACGAACCGAGCGGGATCGACCAGTCGATGTACATGTCGGCCGACGCGTAACGATAGTCGTTCTGGATGTCGTACCCGCCGCCGACGGCGAGGATCTTTTTCGTGCCGTAGTACACACCCGGGTAGGACACGAAGTTGTAGACCTCGGTATCGAAGAAGTTGTACTGCAGCCGGCCCGCGAAACGCGGTTCATTCTTGACGCCCGGCGCCCGGAACCCCGAGAACACGCCCGCGCGATATTCGAGACGGTCGCAGAAGAAGTAGCCGCGCAGCATCGCACCCGTGTCGCGCTCGGAGTTGTTCTGCAGCGCGGCGCTCGTCGGCAGGTTGTACGCCGACTGGTCGAGCATGAACTGGGCCGGGCTGCTCTTCAGGCCCTCACGGCTGATCGGCGACCGGATGAGGCCCAGCTGGATGTTGAACTCCTTCGCGATGCGCCACTCGGCGGACGCGGCGAATGAGGAGGTTCTGCTGGAAGCCGCCGCTGCCGTCGTCCGTAAGGTTGCGGACCTCCTGGAAGTCCGCCTGCGACTGGAGCAGCGTGCCGATCTTGAAGTTGATGCTGTCGCTGACCTTGATGAGGGCCTGGGCTTCGGCCCGGCCGAACGCAAGCAGGAAAAGGGCGGCGATGAGGCCTCAGGCAGTCGTCCGCAGGGCGCGGTGCGCGGAAATCGGCATGAGAGCGTTTCTCCTCTTCGGCCGGACGTTTCGGATAACGCAAAAGATAATGGAACACCCCGGGGAGTTCAATCGCTGATGTACCTGAATCATTCAAGGCGTTTACGCGCAAAGGACGAGGTCCGCGAGGAGCCCCAGTCCGAACGCGAGGAGGCAGGCCGCGACGACCCCCGGCCACCCGAGGGCCTGCCAGGCATATCCGGGCAAAACCGAGCCAAACGTCGCCCCGACATAGTAAAACGTCGTGTAGAGGGCGTTCGCGCCGCCTTTCGCTTCCCGGGCCGTGGCGTTCACGAAGGCCGGCGCCGTGCCTTGGACGAAGAACATCCCCACGCAGAGGACGACGAGGGAGAGGATCACGACCGGGAGGACGGGAACTAGGCTCAGGGCCGCGGCTCCGGCCGCGATCAGAAACCCCGTCGCCATGAGCGCGCGGCGGCCGAAGCGCCCCGAGAGGTTCCCGACGACGATGGACGTCAGCACCCCGGCCCCGTAGACGAGGTAGATCGCGGAGATCGAGCCCGTCGAGAGGCCGAACGGAGCGGCGCTGAGGTAGTAGGGGAGGTACGTGAAGATCCCGATGAACCCGAAGAACACCGAACCACCGATCAGGAACCCGCCCACGAGCCGCCGGTCGCGGAGATGGCCCAGCATTTCGCGATATGCGAGCCCGACCGAGATCCGCCCCTTACGCACGGAACGGGGGAGGAAAAGCGCCATCCCGAGCGCCGCGGCCAGCGTAACGACCCCGAAGACGACAAACGGCGTCCGCCAGCTGGAATGGCTCGCGATCCATCCGCCTCCCACACGCCCGGTAAGCCCGCCCAGGACGGATGCCGCGACCCACCCGCCGACCGCCGGCCCCAGTCGGGGCCCTGAGAACTGATCCCCGAGGTAGGCCACGGCGACGGCCGTGACGCCCGGCACCAGGAGCCCCTGCGCGCCGCGGAGAAGGACCAGGAGCGGAAGGGTCGGTGCGCCGGCGCAGAGGAACGTCGGGACGGCCAGCAGCGCGCAGCTCCAGACCATCACCGGCTTGCGTCCGAACGCGTCCGCGAGGGGGCCCCAGGCGTTCGAAACGAGGGCGATCATGAGGACGACAACCGAGAGCGTGAGCGCCGCCGTCGGCGCGGGCACTCCGAATTCACGGGAGAGAAGCGGCAGGATCGGCTGCGTGACATAGAGGTCCGCGAAGACCGCGACCGTCGCGAAAAAGAGGGCGAGGAGCGCCCTGCGGTTGGCGTGGAGAGAGCGCCCGGTCACCACTGAAGCGTCAGACGCCGAGGTAGGCCTTCTTGACGTGTTCGTCGTTCAGGAGGTCTTTCCCCTTGCCCTCCAGCACGACGCGCCCGTTTTCGAGCACATAGGCGCGGTCGGCGATGCCGAGCGTCTTAAAGACGTTCTGCTCGATGAGGAGCACCGTGACCCCGGCGTCGTGGACCTCCGTGATGACGCGGAAGATGTCCGTGACGAGGATCGGGGAGAGGCCGAGCGAGGGCTCATCGAGCATGAGGAGGCGCGGCTTGGACATGAGGCCGCGGGCGATTGCGCACATCTGCTGCTCGCCGCCCGACATCGTGCCGGCCGCCTGCTTCTCGCGTTCCTTGAGGCGCGGGAAGATCCCGTAGACCTTCTCGAGCATCTCCGGACGCGCTTTCTTCGCCTCGGGCGTGAGCGCGCCGAGAAGGAGGTTCTCCTTGACGGTCATTTCGGGGAAGAGACGGCGCGCCTCGGGCACGTGGGCGATCCCGAGCCCGACGAGGTCGTGGGGCGCGCGCGTGTGGAGTGGCTGGCCCTCGTACATCACGGAACCCTTGCGCGGTTTCAGGATCGAAGAAACCGTGTTCAGGCACGTCGTCTTGCCGGAGCCGTTCGCCCCGATGAGCGCGACGATCTCGCCCTTCTGGACGTTGAAGCTCACGTCCCAGAGGACCTGCACGTCCCCGTAGAGCACGTCGACGTTCTTGACCTCAAGCATGCGCGGCTCCCAGATACGCTTCGATCACGCTCGGGTCGTTCGCGACTTCTTGTGGCGTGCCCTCGGAGATCTTCTCGCCGTAGCACATGCAGAGGAGGCGCTGGGAGATCGACATGATGACGCGCATGTTGTGCTCGATGATGAGGATCGTGATGCCGCTCTCGTGGATCTTGCGGACGATCGCGATCGTCTTCTCGACCTCGGAAGGGTTGAGCCCCGCGAAGTTCTCGTCGAGGAGGAGGATGTCGGGCTTCGTCGCGAGGGCGCGCGCCATCTCGAGGCGCTTGCGCATTCCGAGGGGAAGGCTCCCGGCCGTCCGGTCGCGCCAGGCCTCGATCTCCGTGAACGCCGTGGCTTCCATCGCCATCGCGCGCGCCTCGTCGCGGTGGTCCGTCCGGCAGAACGCCGAGACCATGACGTTCTCGAGGACCGTGAGGCGGGCGAGGGGCTTGACGACCTGGAACGTCCGCGCGAGACCGCGATGGCACATGTCGTAGGGCTTGAGGCCGTCGATGCGCTCGCCCTTGAAGAGGATTTGACCTTCCGTGGGCGGGTAGTAGCCGTTGATGACGTTGAAGGCGGTCGTCTTGCCGGCGCCGTTCGGGCCGATGAGCCCGAAGATCTCCCCCTCCTCGACCGCAAAGGTCATGTGACCGACGGCCTGGAGGCCGCCGAAACGTTTCGTGACGTCCTTCAGCTCGAGGAGGCTCACGTCGTCTCCGGACCTGCCGGCGCGCGCCGGCGGCTCCTTCTGGCGGCCCGCTCGTTCCACGTCCCGACTATCCCGTTTGGGAAGAAGACGATAATGAGGATGATAAGGACGCCGAAGAAGACGAGGTGTCCGGACTTCAAGTACGTGCGGAACGCCTCGGACATGAGGATGTAGATCGTGGCGCCGACCGCCGGTCCCCACGTCGTCGCGACGCCGCCGAGCATCGTCACGAGGATCATCATGATCGAGATGTCGTGGATCGAGAAGACGATGCCCGGGTCGATGAAGCCCATATAGTTCATGTAGAAGCTCCCCGCGACGCCCGCGAAGAACGCGCTGATGAGGAGCGAGATGAGCTTGTATTTCGTCGCGTTGATCCCGAGGGACTCGGCGCAGTCCTGGTCCTCGCGGATAGCGAGGAAGTAGAACCCGAGCTTCCCGTGCATGACGAACCGGATCGCCGCCATGCTCAGGGCCGCGAGCGCGAGGATGATCCAGTAGTACCAGGCCTTCGAGTTGAAGGCCGGGATGAAGAGGATGCCCTCGGCCCCGTTCGTGAGGGACCTCCAGTTCAGCGCGACGAGCCGGAGCACCTCGGCGAGCGCGAGGACGGAGAGCGCGAAGTAGGGCCCGCGTAGCCGGAAGCAGATCCAGCCGATCACGGCAGACGCGGCGGCGGCCGCGAGGCCACCGAGGAGGAGGCCCCACCAGGCCGCAGCCGGGGAAAGCCCGGACTTCACGAGGATGCCCGTCGTGTACGCGCCGATGCCGAAGAAGGCGGCGTGACCGAAGGAGACCTGCCCCGTGTACCCCCCGAGGAGGTTCCAGCTCTGGCCGAGGACGGTCCAGAGAAGGCAGAGGACCAGCATGTGGAGGACGTAGGGGTTGCGCACGACGGCGGGGAGAACCGCGAGGAAGACGAGCCCGCCGAGCGACAGGAGCGTCGAACGGCTCATGCTCACGCCCGTCCCTTTCCGAGGAGTCCCTTGGGCAGGAAGATCAGGACGAGGACGAAGATGATGAAGCCGAACGCGTCCTTGTAGCCGAGAGAGATGTAGACCGATCCGAGCGACTCGGCGAGCCCGAGGACGACGCCGCCGAGGACGGCTCCCGGGATGTTCCCCATCCCGCCGAGGACCGTGATGATGAAGGCTTTCAGGGTGAAGGGGCCGCCGATCTGCGGGAAGAGGTAATAGACGGGAGCCAGGAGAGCGCCGGCGGCGCCCACGAGCGCGGAGCCGAGGCCGAACGTGATGTACGTGATCCGCTTCGTGTTGACGCCCATCAGGGCCGCGGCGCGCTTGTCCTGGGCCGTGGCCCGGATCATCCGGCCGAGGTCGGTTCGCCCGAGGAACAGGAACAGGGCCGCGCCGAGAACGAGGGCGATGCCGAAGGCGACGAGCATCGGCACGCTGAAGGAGAGCGAGATCGTCTGGCCGCCCAGCTTCAGGTCCCGGTAGATCGTCTTGCTGGCGTAGGAGACCGGAACCGACCTGTAGTCGGCGCTGAAGAGGAGGAGCGCGAGGTTGGACAGGACCATGCCGATGCCGACCGTCAGCAACACCTGGTTTTCGGGAAGGATGGAGTCGACCTCCATAACGGGGGCGATGAGGTACTTCTGCAGGAGAGCGCCGAGGAGGAAGAGGGCGGGGAAGACGAGCAGGATCGAGACGTACGGGTCCATCCTCAGCAGCGTGAACGCCCAGAAGGTGATGTACATCCCGACCATCATCAGCTCGCCGTGGGCGAGGTTGATGATCTTCATCACGCCCATGATCAGGGACATCCCGAGCCCGATGAGAGCGTAGAGCCCACCCAGGAGGATCCCAGAGATCAGCACCTGCAGGAGCAGCTCTATTTGTCCGGCGGCCTGCGGCGACATGGAGGTCGTTTCGCTTACCGAGGGCCTACTTACGGTCGCGCCATCTCGGGACCGGATAGACGTACTTCGCGGATGCGCCCTCCTTCGGCCAGATCGTCTCGAACTTCTTGCCGATGACCTGAAGGAGGAGCGTGTCCATCTTGTTCTGGTTCGTGAACTGACCCCAGGAGACGAACTTCACCGGGCCGAAAGCGGTCATCATGTTGGTCTCGGCAAGCGCCGCGCGCAGGTCGTCGGGGGTCCAGGACTTCGCCCGCTTCAGCACGTCCCCGAGGACGTAGGTAGCGGCGTACGCCTCGGCGCCGTGGTAGTCCGGCTCCTTGCTGAATTTCTTCTTGAAGTTATCGAAGAACTCCTTCGCGCCCGGGTACTTCGCCTGGGGCGTCCAGAGCGTGCCGGACATGACGTATTCGGAGGCGTCACCGGCGTTCTGGAGGAACTCGGGGAGGGTGAAGCCGGCCGCGCCGCCGATGAACGCCTGCGGGTTGAGGTCGAGCTCCTTGCTCTGCCGCATGAGCATCGAGGCGTCCATGAGGTACGACACCATGTAGATGACGTCGGGCCGGAGCGACTTGACCTTCTGGAGGATCGGCTTGAAGTCGATCGCTCCCGCGGAATAACCCTCGTAGAGGAGGACCTTTATCCCTTTGGCGTCGGCGTACTCCTTCATCGCCTTCGAAGTGGAGGTGCCGAAATCAGTGTTCTCGTAGAGGAGGGCAATGCTCTTGGGCTTGGCGACCCCCTCGAAGAAGCTGAAGATTCCCATGTTGTAGAGGCTCGACGGCGGGTTCAGGCGGTAGACGTACTTCCAGCCCTGCTGCGTGATCTTGTCGGCGGCGCCCGTCACGACGAGGTAGGGCACCTTGTACTTCTCGGCTACCCCCGCCACCGCGTAGCTGCACTGGCTCGTGTACTCGCCGACGACGATCGGGTACTTGTCGACCGTGATGAACTTTTCGACGATCGCGGTGGCCGTCTCGGGTTTGCCGCCTGAGTCCTGGATGTCCAGGACCAGCTTCGTTCCCTTCACGCCGCCCTTCGCGTTGATCTCGTCCACGGCCATCTCGTAGGCCTGCTTCTCCATCTCGCCGAACTTCGCTTCCGCGCCGGTCAGCGGAAGGGGCACGCCGACCTTGAAGGTCTTGCCTTGGGCGAGCAGGGGAGAGGCGCTCATGCCCCCGACGAGGAGCGCGAGTGTCACCAGTTGCATGGGGCGCGGTTTCGTCATCATCCACCTCCATTGGGCTGTTTGTCAGTATCCGCGCATATTTGAACCGTCGCCCCTCAATCTTGCGATGATTCGGATGAACTAATCTCGCCGGAGGAGGTTTCATGCTGGCCCAAAAGCGCATCGCGATCATCGGATCCGGAACAATGGGGCGGACCATCGCCTCCGGACTCCTCAAGTCCGGCCTGGTGAAGCCGAAGCAGATCCGGGCCACGGCCCGGACGAGGGCGAGCGCCGAGAAGGTCGCGGCGGAGCTGTCCGTGACGTGCACGACCGCGAATGCGGAGGCGGCCGCGGGAGCCGACCTCGTGATCCTGTGCGTCAAGCCGAAGGACGTCGCGAAGGCCGTCGAAAGCCTCGGGCGGGGCGGCAAGCGGCCCCTCGTTCTTTCGATCGCCGCCGGCATCAGCACGGGCTACCTGGAGGGCCTGTTCGGGGACGACACGCCGGTCCTCCGGGCGATGCCGAATACGCCGTGCCTGATCGGCAAGGGCATGACGGTGCTCGCCAAGGGCAGGCACGCAACCGACGCGCACATCGCCCTCGCGACCGAGGTCTTCGCTCCCCTCGGCCGTGTTCTCGAGCTCGAAGAGAAGCACATGGACACGGTCACCGGCCTGTCGGCCAGCGGCCCGGCCTTCGTCTACATCATCATCGAGGCGCTCGCGGACGGCGGCGTGATGCGCGGGCTGCCGCGAAGCGTGGCGACGACCCTGGTGGCCCAGATGACGCTCGGGGCCGCGGAGATGGTCCTGACCACCGGGCGGCATCCCGCCGCTCTCAAGGACGACGTGACGACGCCTGCCGGCTGCACGATCGCGGGAATCCTCGCGCTCGAGGACGGCCGGATCCGGTCGGTGCTGGCGCGGGGCGTCGAGACGGCGGCGCGCGTGGCCGGAGAACTCGGGAAGTAAGACGGCTAGTCGGTCTCGACGGCGACGTCGCTCCAGGACTTCGCGAGCTCGGTGCGGAGGGTGTCGGGCGTGGGGCCCTCGACGCGCATCACGAGCTCCCGCTTCCCCGTCGGAACCTTCGACGTGGACGTGAGAATCGAGAAGATCGTTCCGCCCTGCGCGCGCACGGCGTCCGCGACCTCCCGAATGCTGCCGGCACGGTCGGGGATCACGAAATTCACGCGCGTGCGTTTTTTTCCGGCGCCCGTGATGTCGACGAGCGCCTTGAAGACGTCGCCCTCGGTCAGGATCCCGACGAGCGTCCCCTTCGCGTCGAGCACCGGCAGGCCCTCGACCCGCTTCTCGAGCATGATTTGCGCGGCCCGCTCGATCGGCGTGTCGGGCGTGACCGTGACGGGCTTCTTCGTCATGATGTCGCCGATCTTCAGCTTGTCGAGAACCGCGTGGAGCTCCCAGATGTCGAGCGTCGTGGCGCGGGACGGGGAGACGTCCTTGAGATCGCGGTCGGACACGATTCCGACGAGCTTCCCGCCCCCGTTGACGATCGGGATCCTGCGGATTCGCTTCTCCTTCATCAGGTGGATCGCGGTCGAGATCGAGTCGGACGCCTGGAGCGTGAACACTTTCGGGGTCATCCACTTGGAAACGCGCATCGGCAAACCTCCGTCGCTGCCTTGATTCAACCCGGAAGGGCCGGGCGGAGCGATGATTCCCCTGAATCAGGTCGCGGGCTTCGAGGGGCGCACGACCTCGAAGCCCGGAGGGGCGGCGCCGAGGCCGAGCGTGACCTCGAGCTCTTCGGCGGGAACCGGTCGGCCGAACAGGAAGCCCTGGACGTCCGCGCAACCCATGCCTTCGAGAAGGGCCGCCTGTTCCTCCGTCTCCACGCCCTCGGCCGTGACGTCGAGACCGAGGTTGCTGGCGATCGCGATGATCGTGGCGACGATCGCCTTGTCCTTCTCGTCCCGGGCCATGCCGGCCACGAAGGACTGGTCGATCTTCAAGCGCCGGATCGGGAAGTGCTTCAGGTAGTTCAGCGACGAATGACCGGTTCCGAAGTCGTCCATCGAGATGTGGACGCCGAGGTCGTTCAGCTCGGAAAGGATGCGTCCCGTGTGCGTCACGTCCTGCATCGCGATCGACTCCGTGATCTCGAGCTCGAGGAAGGCCGGAGCGAGTCCCGTCTCCTCGACGATGCGGCGCACCGCGACGGCGAAATCCCGCTGGTGAAACTGGCGCGCCGACACGTTCACGGACATGCGGAGGCTCGAAGCACCGCGCGCGTGCCACGCCACGAGCTGCTCGCAGGAGCGGCGGAGGACCCACTCGCCGAGGCGGGTGATGAGGCCGACGTCCTCGGCGAGTGGGATGAACTCGCGGGGCGGCAGGATCCCTTTCTCGGGGTGCTGCCAGCGGACGAGCGCTTCCACGCCGATCGGCACGCGGGTCGCGAGGCGGAAGATCGGCTGATAGTGGAGGATGAACTCGCCGCGTGGCAGGGCACGCCTGAGTCCGCTCTCCATCGCTGCGCGCTCCTGCGACTGTTCCTGCATCTTCTGCGTGAAGAACTGGAAGCTGTTGCGGCCCGTCTCCTTTGCGCGGTACATCGCGGTGTCGACGTTGGCGACGAGCATCTCGGCGTCCTCGCCGTCGCCCGGGTAGAGGCCGATGCCGATGGACGCCTCGACGAACAGTTCGCGTTTCTGGATCAGGAACGGCTCCGAGATGACCTGCAGGATCTTTCGCGCCATCGTCGCCGCGTCGGCCTCGCGCGCGATCCCGTTCAGGAGGAGCAGGAACTCGTCTCCGCCCACGCGCGCCACCGTGTCCTCCGAGCGGATGCAGCGCCGGAGGCGGTCGGCCGCCTTCACGAGAAGCTCGTCGCCCGCCGAATGTCCGAGCGTGTCGTTGACGCGCTTGAAGTGGTCGAGGTCGAGGAACATGACCGCGAGAGACTGGCGCCGCCGGTGGGCGTGCAGGATCGCGAGGGAGAGCCGGTCGTTGAAAAGGACCCGGTTCGGCAGATCGGTGAGGGCGTCGTGATTCGCCTGGTGCCAGCGCTGCTGCTCGGCGCGCTTGCGGTCGGTGATGTCGATGAGGCTGCCTTCCATCACCGCCTCGCCTCCTCCCTCGGGTTCGAGAAGGCTCTCGTTCGCGAGCACCCACACGGTCGTGCCGTCGCGGCGTTTCAGGCAGAGCTCGAAATTGACGAGCACCCGCTGGTGCGCGAGCCGCGCCAGGAAGGACTCGCGGTCCGAGGGCTCGGCGTAAAGATCCAGCGCGGAAACCTTCAGGACGTCTTCGCGGGAGGGATAACCGAGGATGCGCGCGAAGGCGGAATTGCAATCGAGGATCCTGCCGTCGAGCGTCGTCCGGAAAAGGCCGGCGAGATTCCGCTCGAAGAGGTGCCGGTAACGGCGCTCGGAAGACCGGAGAGCCTCGTCGCGGCGGCGCAGGAGGCGCGCGATCAGCGCCGAGGCGCCGACCGCGAGGGCCCCCAGGAGCACCGTCATGGCGAGAATCGCGGCGATCAGCCGGCTGCGCACCCAGCGGGTCGCCTGAAGCACCGTCGCCGAGAAGGCGTCCTCGATGATGGTGGCGCGATCGTTGAGCCGGTCGATTTCCTTCGCGAAGTTCGCATGAACGTCGGGCGGAATCGGGGACGGGGTCTCGCGGATCCGCGCCCCGAGCTCGAGCATCTCGTCGACGAGCCGGTCCCCGCGATCCCAGATCTCGATCGCGCGGGAAAAAATCGAGACGCCGTGGAAACGCAGGAGGAGGTGGGCCATCTCGGCCGCGTTGGCCGCGTTGGCCGCGCCGTTGCGTCCCTCGAGAAAGCCCTGCTGGGCGGCCGCCAGGTCCGGCCGGGGCCCTTCCAGGGCCAGCCGCGCCTTCCGGTCCCCGAGCGTCACGCCGAGACGGCCCACGAAGCGCCTGTAGTCGGACTCGGCGCCGGTATCGAGATACCGGGAGAGGGCGAGCGAGGCGTCCTTCTGGCCCTTGGACCAGTGGGACTCGGCGCTCACGAACGACTGCAGGCCGGCAAGGAGGTTCAGCCCGGAAGCGCCGACCGCCACGAGCGCGACGATGACGATGAGGAAGCCGGCGACGAGGATCGCAATCCAGCGCGCGACCGGCAAAGGGGCTTCGGCAACCGCCGTCGTCACGGAGCGAGGCCTCGACGCGTTCTCTTTTCCCGAGTTGGACACGCGGGATTATAGCTGGCGGGGATACGGGGGCGCCTCCCCGATGTTGAGGCCCATCGTGCCGAGGAGCCGGCTCTCGTATCGCGCTCCGTCCAGCCCCGCTTCCCGCATCAGCGTCTGCACGCCCCGTTGGGCCGGGTAGCGCTCCAGCGACTCGGGGATGTAGAGGTAGGTTTCGGGATCCCCGTGAAAGAGCCATCCCATGACGGGCATGACCGTGCGGAGGAAAGCCTGATACAAAGCGCCCGCCATCGGGTTGTCCGGCTTTCCGAAGTCGAGGACGACGACGCGCCCCTGGGGCGCGAGGACACGGCGCATCTCGCGAAGGGCGGCGAGCGGGTCGGCGATGTTCCGGAGGCCGTAACCCACGGTCACGGCATCGAAGGCGCCGTCCGGGAACGGAAGGCGCAGGGCGTCCCCCTGCACGAATCCGCTCCGGCTGCGCGTCTCGAGACGGCGCCGCGTCGCGACCCCGAGCATGGGAAGCGTGAAGTCGACGCCCGTGACGCGCGAGCCCGGGAGCGCCTTCTCCTCGGCGAGGAACGAGAGATCTCCCGTGCCGCAGCACAGGTCGAGTATCCGGGCCGGGTCCGTCCGTCCTTCGAGCGCGAGCCGGATCGTGTCCTTCTTCCACTTCCGATGGAGCCCGAAGCTCATGAGGTCGTTCACGAGGTCGTAGCGCGCTGCGAGGCGCGAAAACATCTCCCGCACCTTAGGTCCACGCTGGTCGTCACAAGAGAGATACTTGTTCGTCACGGGGCGATTGTAGGTGGAGCGGTTTCTCTTCGACGCTCCGGCGCGCGATCGCGCTCGTCACCGGGTTTCTCGAGTTTCTCCGATTCTCATGACCCACGCCCGGCTGTCGGGGAAACCCGCGCGGTTCGCGGCCGCGCGGAACCGACCGGGGGGCTCGAACGGGGGCTCGTCCGTGAGGACGATCGTGCCCCAGTGCATCGCGACGAGCGTGGACGCGCGGACGTCGCGCCCGAGCGCGACGGCCTCCTCGGGATTGCAGTGCATGGGACGCATGATCGAGGCGGGCTCGTACGCGCCGATCGGCACGAGGCCGAGATCGAACGGGCCGATCCGGCGACCGATCTCCTCGAAGACGGGTCCGTGGCCCGTATCGCCGGCGAAGAAGACCTTGCGGGTGCGGGACGCGATCGCCCACGAGCACCAGAGCGTCGCGTTGCGGTCGAAGGGTGTGCGGCCCGAGAAATGGATGGCTGGAAGAGCCGTGAAAACGACGTTTCCGAGAAAGGCGCTCTCATTCCAGTCCAGCTCGCGTATGTCCCGATAGCCCCGCTGGAGGAAGAAACCGCCGAGGCCTTTCGGAACAACGGCCGTAATCCTTTCCTTCGAAGAAATTCTCTCGACGGTCCTCGCATCCAGATGGTCGTAGTGGTTGTGCGAGACGACGACCACATCTATTCGCGGGAGGGCGTCGACGGGGATTCCCGGCGGGACATAGCGCTTCGGACCGAGGACCGAGAGGGGACTCGCCCGGTCCGACAGGAACGGATCGGTCAGGATCGTCCGGCCGGCCGTCCGCAGGAGGAACGAGGCGTGGCCGAGCCACGTGAGGCTCTCCGGGCCCGCGGCCCGCAGCGCCGAAACGGCCTCGGCCTCGGGCAGGACGTGGCCCGGCGGGACCGCCGGCGGCCCCGCGTCTGCCGCGCGGCGAAGGAAAAACGGGGCGAAGTCGGCGAGGCCCGCCGTCTGTGGGGGACTCCCCGCGGGGTTCCGGAAGCGCACGCGGCAGGATACCGGCCCGCCCGCGGGTTAGCATCCCCCGCGTGCGACGGATTCTCGCGGCCGCGCTCCTCGCGGCGTCGTCCCTCTCGGCCGCCGCTCCCGGCTCGTTCGACGAGACGGCCGCCTCCCGGTTTGCGGACCTCGCGCTCTCGTGCGTCGGGAAGGAGTATCCGAACAAGATCGCGCACACGCTGGAGAGCGACGAAGACGCGAAGCCTCCGCGGCTCCTGACACCGGTCTTCTTCGGATGCTACGACTGGCACTCGTCGGTCCATGGGCACTGGCTTCTCGCGCGGCTCGCGCGCCGCTTTCCGGGTGGTCCGTTCGCCGGGCCGGCGCGGGCCGCACTCCGCGCCTCGTTCACGCCAGAGAGAGTGGCGGGAGAGGTGGCTTATCTCGCCGGTAAGGGTCGCGCGACGTTCGAGCGGCCATACGGACTCGCGTGGCTGCTGAGGCTCGGGGCCGAGCTCAGAGGCTGGGACGACCCGGAGGCGCGCGCCTGGGCGGCCGCGCTCGCGCCTCTCGAACGCGCGGCGGCCTCCCGGCTCGCGGAATGGCTCCCGAAACTCGCGTACCCGATTCGCGAGGGCGAACACGCGCAAACGGCCTTCGCCTTCGGGCTCGTCCTCGACTGGGCACGCGTGGCCCACGACGCGACGATGGAACGTCTCGTGATGGCGAAGACCCGCGACCTCTATTCGAAGGACCGGGCCTGTCCGCTCGCCTACGAGCCCTCGGGACAGGATTTCCTTTCGCCCTGCCTCGCGGAGGCCGATCTGATGCGGCGGATCCTCGCTCCCCCCGCCTTCGCGTCCTGGCTTCGCCAATTCCTGCCCGGAATTCCCCGGGGCGGCTCATCCTGGCTGCCCGTCGCGGCGGTCACCGACCCCTCCGACGGAAAGCTCGCTCATCTGGACGGACTCAATCTCTCGCGCGCGTGGATGCTGGACGGAATCGCGGCGTCCCTGCCGCAGGCGGACCCACGACTTTCCGCCCTCCGTTCGGCGGCGGCGGCGCACAAGGAGTCGGGCCTCGCGGCGGTCACGGGCGCGCACTACGAGGGCGGGCACTGGCTCGGGACATTCGCGGTCTACCTCGTGACGGGCGCCGGGCTGCCCGGGTTCGAGGGCAAGGGTCCGTGACGGGCGCCCGGCACGGAGGGAGGCGAACGCGCGTCCTGGGGGCTCGCGTCGATCGCCCAGTTCTTCGTCGCAATCTACGGCGGTTATTTCGGCGCCGGAGCCGGCATCCTGATGCTCGCCCTCCTCATGATGACCGGTGCGATCGCCGGCGGCTGGATCGGGGCGGGTTTCGCCCGCCGCATCGGGAAGGAAAAGGCGCGGATCGCCGTCGTCGTGATCGGATTCGGAATCACGGCCGTGCTGTTCCTCCAGCGCTTCCCCAGGTCCGGAAGGCCTTCGAAGAGGTCGTCGAGCGCCATCCTGGAACCGACT
>DAIOUV010000071.1:0-3138 GCA_036759345.1 Acidobacteriota bacterium
GAATGGTGACGTCCTATACGATGGGAGGATTCATTCACATCCTCCTCGTGATCGCGATCGTCGTCGTTATCATCCGCGTCATTCAGGGCCGCAGAGTCGTGTGATCCTGCGGGCGAAGGAACACCCCGGTCCGGCACGGTGACCTGGGTGTTCCTTCGTCCGTCAGCCTGCGGAGCTCGGGCGGGACGCGCGGGAGCAATACTTTCCCACGACTTCGAGCAGGCGCTCGGGGTCGATGGGCTTCCGCAGCCAGCCGGCCGCACCGATTGACCGCGCATTCTCCTCCGCGCGGTGGTCCGCGGTGCATACGACGACGGGAACGGGTGCGAGAGCGGCGTCCTTTAACTGCTCCTCCCGAAACTGCCAGCCGTTCATGACGGGCATGGACATGTCGAGAAGGATGAGACATGTCTTTTCGCCGTCGCGCAGCTTCTCGAGAGCTGCCCGTCCGTCGGGCACGGGCACAGCCGCATAGCCCTCGTCCTCGAGCAGACTCGCGAGCGCCTCGGCGATCGCCTCATCATCCTCAACGACGAGAATTCTCAAGTTCTCCCCATGTGCCGTGGCAGCGTCACCTCGAATCGGGCTCCGGCTCCGGGACGGCTCTCGACGGCTATCTTTCCCCCGTGAGCCTCGACGATCTCGCGTGTGATGAAGAGCCCGAGTCCCATTCCCGGATATGTGTGACCCGAAACGACGCGCCCAAACCTCTCGAAGATCCGCCTCTGGTCTTCGTCGTGGATTCCGATTCCATGGTCTGTCACGGTCATGAGGGCGGTCTCCCCGCGCGACAAGACCGCTACCTCGATCGGCGAGTCGGCGCAGAATTTCATGGCGTTCGTGAGCAGGTTCGAAAGGACCTGGTCCATCCGGAGGCGATCCCAGAACCCGATCACGCCGTCCGACGCGTGAAGGGTCAGTTTGCAGCCGGCTCGCCCGGCGCCCTCTTCGAGGCGTTCCACTACGTCGCGCGCGAGGAGCCCCAGATCCATTTCCTCGGGGCCGAGGTGCAGGGCGCCCGAGGAGATCCGCGACACGTCGAGCAGCTCGTCGGCGAGTCGGATGAGGCGCGCCACCTGCTTCTCGCTCCGCGTCGCGAGGTCGATGGCCTTTTCGTTTCCGAGCGCGCGCACCTGGCGCGCGAGCTGGTACATGGTGATGTTCAAGGCAGACAGCGGCGTCCGGATCTCGTGTCCCGCGACCGAAAGAAACGCGTCCCGCGCCTTCACGGCATCGCGCGCTTCCTCGTAGAGCCGATCGCGTTCCGCCTCGATCCGTTTGAGCTCCGACAGGTCGACCACGAAGGAAGCGCGAACCGGCGAGTCCCCTCCCATGTTCACGTTCGTCGCGCCGAAGAGAACCGGGACACGGGTTCCGTCCGCGCGGAGGAGCTCCTTCTGGTACGGGCGACACGTGCCCGTCTCGCGAAGCTCCTTCTCGCAGTTGTCGTCCAGGGCCTTGAACTCCGGCGCCGTGAAGCCGAAGAGGTGGTGCTCGCGCGGGTTCCACCCTTCTCGTTCGATCCCGACCATCGACAGGAAGGTCTCGTTCGCGTCTGTGACGCCGGCATCGTCGGAAAACAAGACGCCGATCAGGTTGGCGTCGATGAGGTGGCGGATGCGCGCCTCGCGCTCGCGGATCGCCGCCTCGGAGCGGTTTCGCCGCGCGAGGTCGGTGCGGACCAGGTACCAGATCAGGACCAGGAATGCGAACAGCAACCCGCAGCCGATCGCGAGCGTCGTGAGGAACGTGCGCACCGTCTTGCCCGAGCGCCGGTCTCGGGACGCGAGCAGGACGCGTTCCGCGCTCTTCATCTCCGCGTCGAGCTTCCGAAGCGCGTCCATCGTCTCTCGTCCGCCGCCGCTCAGGAGGAACGCGCGAACCTCGTCGTGGCGGCCGACCCGCGCCAACTCGATGGACCGCGCCAGCTGCGACAGGCGTTCCTCGGTGAGGCGACTAAACCCATCCGCCCGGGCCAGCTGAGCCGGGTTGTCCGCCATGAGAGCGGCGATGCGAACGAGACGCCGAGGCAGCTCGGCGATCGCCGTCTGGTAGGGCTTGAGATAAACGTCCTCTCCCGTCAGCAGAAACCCCCGCTGACCCGTCTCCGCGTCCTTGATCGCAGAGAACGTACCCTCGATCTCCCCGATGACGTCTTTGCTGTGGTCCACCCACCGCGCGTCGTCGATCAACTGCGCCGCGTTCAGCCACGTCACCGAGACCAGGATCAGGAGGGCGCCGAACGTCACGCCGATGGCGACCGCGAGACGGGAGCTCATCCCCGGCGGCCGCCAGCCCATTCGACTCCTTGTGGTGTCCCGAACCATAGCCCTCCCGGCCAAGATTCTCCCGGGTGACTGTGCCCCCGAGAGGAGTGGTTTCAGCCTTCGATCTTGACCGTCACCCGGCGGGCCTTGTCGTCGCCGGTCTGCTCGGTGAGGCGCACGCGAGACCCGACGGCGACGCTCGCGTCGATCGCAACGGCCGTGTCCTTCGCGTCGAGCGCGACGGTGTGGGTCTTCTTCTCGGCGGTCATGACTTCGATCTTCTTGCCGGGCTCGTAGAGCGTGACGGTGCCCACGTAGGTTTCGACCTTGCCCTTGAGGGTGCCGGCGCCCGTGTCGGTCTTCGTCTCCGTCTTCGCCTCCAGCGTGTTGCCGACCTGTTTCGACTCCTGGGTCGTCTTCACTTCGCCCTGGGAGGTCTGGGTTGTCGATTCCGACTTACGCTCGACCGTGCCCGGCTCTTTCGAGCAGGCGAAGGCCGAGACCAGAAACGCCGCGCCCAGCGCACTCACGAGAAAAGAATACCTACGGTCTTGCATGATGTTCATGCCTCCCAACGGGTTAAAAGCAGGGACCGTGCCAGCAGTTATTTCAGGCCGCCACGGACGCGTTCGCGGCGGCCGGTCGCTGCCCGCGCTCGGTGCGGACCGTCCGGCTGAAAAGGCGGCCCATAATAACTCGACGTCTCCTGGCCGCCTTCGAAAACGAGGAAGTGCTCCTGAATCCAGCGCGCCCCGAGCGGAGCATGCCCGAGGACGGCGGCGAGCGCGGTCTGCGTCAGGACGATTCCCCACCAGCATCGCCGATCATGCGGATGATTGAAACTTTTGCCGGTTCCCGGGCGGACGGTGCG
>DAIOUV010000071.1:3238-13338 GCA_036759345.1 Acidobacteriota bacterium
ATCGCCGATCATGCGGATGATTGAAACTTTTGCCGGTTCCCGGGCGGACGGTGCGCTCAGGAGCCGATCCGATACTGCTTGATCTTGTTGTAGACGGTCTTGAGGCTGACCCGGAGAATCTCAGCGGCCTTTTTCTTGTCGCCGCCGACCGCAAGCAGCGTGCACTCGAGAAGGCGGCGCTCGACCTCTTCGAAGGAATCGCCGACGCGGACCGGCACGCGGAGAGGATCTTCGGAGGCCAGCTCGCCCGCCGGCGCCGAGGCCGTCGGAGCCGGCGGGCGCACGCCCGCGAACACGCCGCTCGAACGGCCGGCCAGAACGGCCGCCACGGTCGTCTCGTCCACCACGCCCTCGTCCGAAAGCACGTAGGCCCGGTGCACGACGTTGCGAAGCTCGCGCACGTTTCCGGGCCACCCATGCGCGAGAAGCCTCTCGACGGCCATCGGCGAAAAGCTGCGACGGCCGCCTTCCTCGCTCTCGGCGACGCGCTCGAGAAAGTGCCGGGCCAGCACCGCCACGTCCTCGCGCCGCTCGCGAAGGGGAACGATGGCGAGCGGCAGCACGTTGAGCCGATAGTAGAGGTCCTCACGGAGCATCTTCTTCTCGACAGCTTCGAGAAGGTCGCGATTCGAGCTCGAGATGATCCGGACGTCGCTTCCGATCTCTTCGTTACCCCCGACGCGCCGGAAGGAGCGGGTTTCGAGGACGCGCAGGAATTTTACCTGGAGCTCCGGCGGCATCTCGGTCACCTCGTCGAGAAACAGGGTGCCGCCCTGCGCGAGCTCGAAATACCCGGCGCGCCTCTTGTCGGCTCCCGTGAAGGCTCCCCTCTCGTGCCCGAAGAGCTCGCTCTCGATCAGGTTCGAGGAAACGGCGCCGCAGTTGATCGCCACGATGGGCTTGTCGCTGCGGCGCGAAAGCATGTGAATCGTCTGCGCGGCCGCTTCCTTGCCGCTGCCACTCTCGCCCGTGATCATGACGGGCGCGTCGGAGCGCGCGATGCGGGCGATGATCGCGCACATCTCGCGCATCGACGGCGAGACGCCGATCATGGTGCCGAAGCGCCCCGTCTCGTCCAGAACCTTCCAGAGACCGGCATCGGCGATGCCCGAGGGCCGTCCCGGGCGCAGGCGCTCGAGCACCGCCTCGAGCTGCGCGAAACGCAGCGGCTTGACGAGGTAGTCGAAGGCGCCCGCCTTCATCGCCTCCACCGCCGTGTCGAGCGATCCATGACCCGTGAGGACGACGACTTCGCGCCGCGAGTCCGTCGCGCGGGCCGCCCGGATGAAGTCGATCCCGTTTCCGTCGGGAAGCTGCAGATCCGTCAGGCAGACGTCGGGATCGAAGGTCGCGAGCGCGGCGCGGCCCTCCGCCAGAGTGCCGGCGACCTGCACCCGAAGGCCGAACTCCTGGAGAAGCTGCTCGAGCCCCTTCCCGGTCTCGGCATCGTCTTCGACGACGAGGACCTTCATCCCGGCGCGACCTGCGGAAGGGTTGCGGTCACGGTCAGATGCGTCGCGTCCTCCCGGCCCTCCAGCCGGCCGCCATGAGCCTCGAACGCCCACCGCGCGAGCCAGGGCCCGAGGTCGGCGCCCGGGCGGCTGCGCGCCCGGAACAGCGCCTCTCCCGGCCGGGCGTCCGCGAGTGCGACACGGACGAAGAAGGAAGCCATGCTGCCGCTCGCCGCGATCTCGACGAGCCCCTCGCCGGGACCGGCCCAGCGCGCCGCGGTGAGGAAGACCTCCCGGGTCGCGCGCTCGATCTCGTCCTCGAATCCGTCCACGAAAATCCCCTGCGACGGCCCGCCGATTCGGAGCAGGAGGCCTCGGTGCTCGAACTCCGGGCGGAGCGCCCGTGCCACACGCGATACGAGGGCCGCGAAGTCGAGGAGCCCGGGCTCTCCCTCGTGGGCCCCTCCGATCGCCGAAAAGCCGTCGAGGAGCAGGACCGCTTCGTCGAGCTGCTTCCTGCCGGTCTCGAGGCCGGCGCGGAGTTTTTCCGGGATGTCCCCGTCTGCGCGAAGCACCGCGCGGCGGGCGAGCTCGAGATGAAGCACCGCGGCGGAGAGGGGCGTCGCGAATTCGTGGCGCAGCGCACGGCATGCGCGAAGCGTCGCTCCAAGCCGCTGCTGTTCGAAGCTCTCACTCATGGTGACAGTCCTTCAAATTCCACTCCCCCTGAGGACCGTGACGACCGTCCGAAGCAGGATGAATACGTCCAGAAGCGGCGTCCAATGGAAGAGATAGCCGAGGTCGTAGCGGAGCTTGACGTCCGGCTTCGTCGCGTAGGCTCCCATCACCTGCGCGAGACCCGTCAGACCCGGTTTGAGGACATGCCGGAGACGGTAGGCGGGAATCTCTCGCTCGTAGGTGGCCACGAATTCGGGGCGCTCGGGCCTCGGTCCGATGAGGCTCATCGATCCGCCGAGGACGTGGAGAAGTTGCGGAAGCTCGTCGAGCCGCGTCCTCCGTAGAAGCGCCCCGGTGGGCGTCACGCGCTCGTCGTCGCGGTCCGACAGGGTGGGACCCGTCCCGGCCTCGGCGTCGGCCCGCATCGTGCGGACCTTCCACAGGAGAAACTCCCGTCCCCCCCGGCCGACCCTGCGTTGGCGGATCCACGGCGCTCCCGGGCTGCCGAGCGCGACGGCCAGCGTCACCACGACGAGGATCGGGGCCGCGGCGACGAGCAGGATCGTCCCGAACAGAACGTCGAGAGCGCGTCTCCAGGCGAACGCGAAGAGGCTCGCGCCACGCGTCGCCACGGGCGTGAGGGGCAGGTCGGCGAGACTCTTCGTCACGGCCCGCGAGGACACGATGTCCGCGAGCCCGGGAAGGATCCAGAGGTTGAAGTCGTTCTCGAGGCTTCGTTCGAGCAGCGCCACGAGCTTCGGCCGGTCTTCCGGCCGCTCGGACGCGAAAATGACGTCCCGCGCCCCCTTCAACTCCTGAAGCGACACGTCTTCACTCCAGGCCGCGAGCGCGTGACCGGTGATCTCCCCCGCGCGCAGCGCTTCGGCGGCGCGACGCGCATCGACACCCGAGCCGAGCACGAGAACCGCGCGCGTGCCGATGGGCGCGAGGATCTCGGCGAACGACCGCCAGCGCCCGAGCGCGAAGGACAGGAGCGGCACCCAGACGAGGAGCACCGTGCGCGGCACCGCCTGGCCCGCGAAAAAGTACGCGGCGAGAAGCAGGCCGCCCGCGATGAGCGCCGACACGAGGAGGCCGCCCCGCTCCCTCACCGACGCGAACGGCTCGTCGTAGGTGCCCGCCAGCCAGAGCGCCGCCAGGGTCGTGAAAGCCACGAGTGCGAGCCACGGGATCTCGAGCGAGAGGTTGGAAGCCGGCAGCCTTCCGACCGTACCCGGCAGAGGGAGGAGGCGGCGCGCGACGACGACGAGGACGAAAAGGCCGGAGGCCACACAGCCGTCGCCCGCCGCGAGGAGCAGGCCGCGTCCCCTCCGCCGGCCCCGCGGCCTCACGGAGTCACCTTTGCCGCCCGGTACGCCGCCACGAAGCCGGCGACGGAAGCCCGGCGGTCCGCGTGCGCTTCGACGAACGCGCGGCCCATCGCGCCGTCCCGTGCCGCCCGCTCGGGGTCGCCGAGATAGTCCGCGATGGCGCCCGCGAACTCTTCGTCCGTGTCCGCGGTCCGCGCGGGTGGAAGACCGCCGGACGACGCGGCGCGTAGGGCGGCGGCGGGCGACGCCACGACCGCCGCGCCCGCCTCGAAGGCCTCGAAGAGCTTGTTCGGTGTTCCCGTCCCGAGGTCCACGGGCGCCACGACCACGCGCGCCCTGCGCAGGAAGGCGGCCATGTCCGGCACGGGGCTCACGACCTCGACGCCGCCCTGTCCCCCCGCCGCGCGGATCTCGTCCGGGGCGTCGGCGCCGCCGAAGAGGAGGCGGGCGTCCGGCACCGTGCGTTTCACGCGCGGCCAGATGTCCTCGAGAAGTCGTTGCGCGGCCAAGCGATTCGGACGGTACATGAGACGCCCGGTGAAGGCCACGAGGGGCCCGCGCAGGGCCGGCCCGGCCGGAAGCAGCACGACTCCATTCGCGACGGCGCGCGTTCCCCGCGGAAGATTTGCGGCGTCGGCCGGCGTCGTCGCGAGAAGGACGGCCGCGCCCAGAGCCGCCCGCTCCTCGGCGCGCGCGAGACGCGGCGCCTCGACGGTCCAGTACGCGCGCCGCCAGAGCGCAGGCTCGTGCCGGGCGGCCTGCCGCGCCGCTTCGGCAAGCGCGTCCACGAAGTCCACGACGAGCGGGGCCTCGGGCAGGGCTCCCGCGACGTGCGCGAGGAGGCGCGGCAGGAGCAGCGCGACGACGAGGTCGGCGCCGCCCGCCTTTTTCAACGCCGCGCGGAAGTCCCCCGTGAAGAGAGCCGACTGGAAAGGGTCTCCGGAGACAAGCGCCCGCGCCACGGCGAACGGGACGCGCGCGGGGGCGAGGGCCACGGGCAGGACGCGCGCCGCGAGCGGCACGTGCGGTTTCTCCCGCGGCCCGGCGCCTCCGACGATCGTCGTCTCGAACCCCGCGTCGCGCAGCGCCTGGAGGTGGATCTCCGCCCTGAGCCGATCGCCCGTGAAGCCGGTGCCCGGCAGGCGGGGAACGAGCAGGATCGCCTTCATGCGGGAGGGCGCGCCCGGTGCCAGCGCGAAGGCGCGGTGGCGCCGCCGAAGACGGCGCCGATCCACATGCGAAGCGAGGCCCCGACATCCGAAAGGGAGACGCTCGGGACTTCCTCGGGATAGCCGATGCGCCGCCGGAGCGCGGCGAGTGAGAGCCACTCGAAGACGAGGGTCATTTTTGCTTCGAGTGAAAGAAGCAGGAGGAAGAGCAGGAGCGCGGCCGGCCGCGCAGAAGCAGCCGCACCCCACGCGCCACTCGAAGAAAAAACCACCATCGCAATATCCGCACCGATCGCAAGAAGCACGAGGGCGAGCAGCACGAGCACTCTCGGCCTCAGCCAGAGATCCGCCGCAAGGACGAACGTCCCGAGGGGCTTCCGCGCGAAGCCTCTCGCGAGATCGCCGAACCCCGTCGCGAGCAACTTCAGTTGGCCGCCGAACCATCGCGACCGCGAGCGCGCCATCGCGCCGGCTTCCGCGGAGGGCTCGTCGAAGGCAAAGGGACCGTTCAGCGCGCTCACGGTCACGCCCCTCGCGAGGAGCGCGAGCGTCGCCTCGGAATCCTCCACCGTCGTGCGCGTGGAGGCGGCGGGCCCGACGCGAAACGCCCGCGGCGAGAAACCCATGGCCTTGCCGCGTAGCCGGACCGGCAGGCCTTCGGCATCCCGCGCGAGGTCGTCCTCCGCGGCCTGGGCGAGAGAGAGCGCCTCGACGCGCGGCGCGCCAGGGGCGGGGATCCCCGCGGGCCGGACCGGGAGCTGGAACACCTCCGTCCCCACGGGCACGGCGAGGTCGCGAAAGAACCCTTCCGGCAGCCTCATGTCGGCGTCGAACACGAGGACGAAATCGAAGGCATCGAGCTCGAAGCCCATGTGCTCGGCGAGAAAGGCCAGAGCATGTCCCTTGGCAGGACCGGGAAATTTCTTGGAAAGGTAAAGAACCCCGTCCCTTTCCAGCCGCGCGGCGGCTTCGGGATCCGGCCCGTCGAGGAGGACGCGAAGGTCCACCGTCGTTCCTTCACCCGCCGCTCTCGCTTCCCTCTGCACGTCCGCCGCGATGTCGCCGACGCGCGCGCCCTCGGCGCGCGCCGGCACGAGCACGAGCAGGCGTGCCGGGCATACGCCTCGCTCCGGCGCGCCCCGCCCGCGCGTGAGGCGCCGCAGCCTCAGGGTCGCGTCGAGCGCGGGCAGCGCCGCCGCGAGGGCCAGCAGGCCGCAAAGGACCGTCGTCGTGTCCACGCGGCCTGGATCGTAGCGCCGAAGGTCAGCGGGCCGCGCGCGACTGGGCGTCCACGACGCCGAACGCGGCCATGTTCACGATGTCCGAGACCTCGACGCCGCGCTGGAGGACGTGGACAGGCTTGCCCATCCCCATGAGGATCGGACCGATCGCCTCGGCCTTCGCGAGGCGCCAGACGAGCTTGTAGGCCGCGTTCGCGCTCTGCAGCTCCGGGAACACGAGGACGTTGGGCGCGCCGGTGAGCACCGTCCACGGGTAGTTTTCCTTCAGGAATTCGGGCAAAACGGCGGTGTCGGCCTGCATTTCGCCGTCACACTCGAGATCCGGCCGCCGCTCGTGCACGATCTTCACCGCCGCGCGCACCTTGTCGGTTTCCGGCGAGCGCGTGGAGCCGAAGTTGGAGAAGGCGATCATCGCGACGCGCGGCACGATGTTGAAGAGCTTCGCAGTATCGGCCGACCGGATGGCGATCTCCGCGAGGTCTTCGGCCGACGGGTTGATGTTGACCGTCGTGTCGGCGAAGAAGAAGACCCGGTCCTGCAGGATGAGAATGTAGAGGCCTGAGACTTTCTTCGCGTCCGGGGCGACGCCGATCGTCAGCAGCGCCGGCCTGATCGTCTCCGGGTAATAAGTCGTCAGGCCCGAGAGCGCCACGTCGGCGTCGCCCATCTCGACCATCATCCCGGCGAAGAAATTCCTCACGCGCAGCATGTGCTGCGCGTCCTCCTTCGTCACGCCGTGGCGCTTCCGCTTCTCCCAGAAAGCCTCGACATAGGCCTTGAAATTCGGGTGCTCCTCCGGATCGACGACCGTGATGGCCGCCTTCACGTCGAGCGCTTTCAGCGCCGCCTCGGCCTTCTTCCCGCGCGAGAGGAGGATCGGCAAGGCGATTCCCTCCTCGGCGAGGATCTTGGCCGCACGTTGTATCTTCGGGTGGTCACCCTCGGCCAGAACGATCCGCTTCGGGTTCGACTTCGCCTTTTCGTGGATGACCTGCATGAACGAACGCGAACGCGAGAGCATGCCCTCGAGCTTCCGGCGGTACGCGTCGAGGTCCTTGATGGGCCGCTTGGCGACTCCGGTCGCCGCGGCCGCCGCGGCCACCGCCGGGGCGACATGCAGGAGCACGCGCCAATCGAACGGCTTCGGGATGAGGTACTCGCGCCCGAACCTGAAGCCCTCCACGCCGTACGCGCGGGCGACGGAGTCGGGCACGTCTTCCTTCGCGAGATCCGCGAGCGCCTTCGACGCGGCGAGCTTCATGGCCTCGTTGATCTGCGTCGCGCGGCAGTCGAGCGCGCCTCGAAAGATGAACGGGAAGCCGAGGACGTTGTTGACCATGTTCGGATAGTCCGCGCGGCCCGTCGCCATGATGGCATCGGGACGCGCGGCCTTCACCTCCTCCGGGGTGATCTCCGGCACCGGGTTCGCCAGGGCGAAGATGATCGGATCCCTCGCCATCTTCCTGATCATCTCTCCGTTGATGAGCTTCGCGGCGGACACGCCGACGAAGGCGTCCGCGCCCTCGAGCGCCTCGGCAACCGTGCGCTTCTTCGTGTCGCGGGCGAAGCGCTCCTTGTACGGGTTCATGTTCTCGGTCCGGCCCTTCCAGATCACGCCGGTCCGGTCGACCATGAGGATGTTCTCGAGGCGCACGCCGTACGTGATGTACAGGTTCGCGCAGGCGTTCGCGGCGGCGCCCGCGCCCGCGAAAACGACCTTCACGTCCTCGAGCTTCTTGCCCGTGAGCTCGAGCGCGTTCAGGAACGCCGCGGCGGAGATGATCGCGCTTCCGTGCTGGTCGTCATGGAAAACGGGGATCTTCATCCGCGCCTTGAGCTTCTCCTCGATGTAGAAGCACTCGGGCGCCTTGATGTCCTCAAGGTTGATGCCGCCGAACGTGGGCTCGAGGCGGGCGACGCACTCGATGAACTTGTCCGGGTCCTTTTCGTCGACTTCGATGTCGAAAACGTCGATGTCGGCGAACCTCTTGAAGAGGACGGCCTTTCCTTCCATGACGGGCTTACTGGCGAGCGGGCCGATGTCGCCCAACCCGAGTACGGCCGTGCCGTTCGAGATGACGGCGACGCGATTCCCCTTTCCCGTGTACTCGTAGACGAGCTCGGCGTCCCGCGCGATCTCCAGGCACGGCTCGGCGACGCCGGGCGAGTAGGCGAGAGAGAGGTCGCGGGAGGTCGCGCAGGGCTTACAGGGGACGACCTCCAGCTTTCCCTTGCGACCCGTCGAGTGGTAGTCGAGGGCGTCCTGTTTGGTGAAACTCACGCGTGCTCCTTTCGTCGGTCCAGCGGCGATTCTAGAACCCCCCCTTCCGTGCCCGCATGATGCGGACGCACTAACAAAGACGAGTACGTGAAGATCGAGACGGCCTCGGAGAGGCGATTCTCGGCGAGAGGCATCGCGGACTCAGCCCGTCGCCAGCGTCCTGGCGCCCGCCGCGAGCGTCTTCTTGACGAGCTCGATGACGCGCTCCGGTGCGATCTCGGCAGCCTTCCTCTCGCGGCGCGTCGAGACCTCCACCACGCCCTTCGCGAGGCCCTTGCCGCCCACGACGACGCGCACGGGGAAGCCGATGAGGTCGAGGTCCTTGAACTTCACGCCGGGACGCTCGTCGCGATCGTCGTAGAAAACCTCGACGCCCGCGGCCTTGAGGCTCTCGTAGAGCTTGTCCGCCGCCTCGAGGACGTGCGCGTCGCGCTGCAGGACGGCCACCACACACGCGAAGGGCGCGAGCGGCACGGGCCAGACGATCCCGACGTCGTCGTGGTTCTGCTCGATGGCGGCTGCCACCGTGCGGCCGAGGCCGAGTCCGTAGCACCCCATCGCGAGCGGCACCATCTTCTGGCTCTGGTCGGCGACCTCGCACTTCATCGCCTCGGAGTACTTCGTCCCGAGCTTGAAGATGTGGCCGACCTCGATGCCTCGCTTGATGCGAAGCGTACCGCCCTTTTCCGTCGGCGATGGGTCGCCGTCTCGTGCCGTCGCGACTTCGACAACGCCTTTGAACGAGGGGAGGGACATGACGTCGCGCTTGATGGAGACCTGCGCGTGATGGAGGCCTTCCTGGTTCGCCCCACACCAGACGTTCCGCCCGTGCTGCAAGGATCGGTCTACATAAATCGCAATAGGGTTTTCTTCGAATGGTTGAAGACCGAGAGGCCCCACGAATCCGGGGACCGTGCCCGACACGTTTCTAAGAATCTCTTCCGAAACCAGCTTCGCGTGAAGCGCGGCCAGTGCCTTGGGGAGCTTGACCTCGTTGATGTCGAGGTCACCGCGGATCAGGACGGCCGCGAGCTTGGTCTTCCCGTCCGCCCCGAAGGCCTCATAGATCATCGTCTTGACGATGCGCGAAGGAGTCGTCCCGAGATGCTTCGCCTGATCCACACAGGTGGTCAAGTCCGGTGTCGGGGCGCTCGCTTTCTGGAGAGGCTTTTCCTCCTCCCCCGCCCACGGCTCGGGCAACGGGCCCGTGACCGCCTTCTCGAGGTTTGCGCCATAGTCGCCGGCGTCGGAGAAGACGAGCGCGTCCTCGCCGGTCTCGGCCACGACCATGAACTCCTGCGAGGCGGAGCCGCCGATGGCGCCCGAGTCGGCGTCGACGAGCGCGTACTCCAGGCCGCAGCGCTCGAAGATGCGCCGGTAAGCGGCATCCATCTTCTTGTAGTGGAGGTCCAGCCCCTTCTCGTCGACGTCGAACGAGTACGCGTCCTTCATGAGGAACTCGCGGCCGCGCAGGAGGCCGAAGCGGGGGCGAATCTCGTCGCGGAATTTCGTCCGGATCTGGTAGAGGTTGAACGGCAGCTGCCGCCACGACGTGACCGAGCGCCGCACCATGTCGGTGACGGCTTCCTCGGCGGTCGGCGCGAGCGCGAACTCGCCCCCCTTGCGGTCCTCGAGGTGGAAGAGGATGCCGTCGTCCACATAACGGCCCCAACGTCCCGACTCCACCCACAGCTCCTTCGGCTGGAGGATGGGCAGGTCGACCTCCATCGCGCCGGTGGCGTCCATCTCCTCGCGCACGATGTCAATCATCTTCCGGAGCGCGCGGAAGCCGAACGGCGTGAACGAATAGATGCCCGAGGCGAGCTTCTGGATCATCCCCGCCCGGTAGAGAAGCTGATGCGAGACGACCTCGGCGTCGCCGGGCACCTCGCGGAGGGTCACGAGAAACGACTGGGACCAGCGCATAGAGCCGGCGAGGATAGCAGGGG
>DAIOUV010000072.1:0-12944 GCA_036759345.1 Acidobacteriota bacterium
ATGGAAACTTTTGCGCTCAGATACGAATCCAAGGGCACGACTGCCTCTGAGGTGCCGTACCGCGGCACGCGGCTGCTTCGGCATCCCATGTACACGAAGGGGTCGGCCTTCAACGCTCAGGAACGGAAGGACTTCGGGCTGGAAGGGCTCCTGCCGAACGCCGTGAGCACTATGGAGCAGCAGGAACACCGGATCTACGCCAATATCTCGCGGAAGGCGGACCCGCTCGAGAAGTACATCGGCCTGGCGGCACTGCAGGACCGGAACGAACACCTCTTTTTCCGGCTCCTGGTCGACCACGTGGAGGAGTTCCTGCCCATCGTCTATACGCCCACGGTGGGGCGGGCGTGCCAGGAGTTCAGCCACATCTTCCGCAGGGCCCGTGGGCTCTGGATCACTCCCGCGCACCGCGGGCGGATCTACGAGATCCTCGGCAACGCCCCGTTCGACGGCGTCCGTCTCATCGTCGTGACCGACAACGAGCGCATCCTCGGTCTCGGCGACCAGGGTGCGGGAGGCATGGGGATTCCCATCGGCAAGCTCGCGCTCTACACGGCAGCCGCGGGCATCCACCCGTCGCACACGCTTCCCATCAGTCTCGACGTCGGCACGGACAACGAATCGCTCCTGAAGGATGAGCTCTACCTCGGCTGGCGGCTTCCACGCCTGCGCGGCCCCGAGTACGACTCGTTGGTCGAGGAATTCGTCCAGGCCGTGAAGAAGCGCTTCCCGAAGGCGCTCCTCCAATGGGAGGACTTCAAGAAGGTCAACGCCTTCCGCCTGCTGGATCGCTATCGGAAGGTCATCCCCTGCTTCAACGACGACATCCAGGGAACCGCTGCCATGGCCACGGCCGGAATCATGGCGGGCTGCCGGGCGACGGGAATTCCTCTCAAGGACCAGCGCGTCGTCATCCTGGGAGCAGGTGCCGCCGGGGTTGGCATCGCCCGGCTGCTGCGCGACACGTTCCGGCGGGCGGGCCTCGAGGGCGAGAACCTGATTCGCGCCATCGCGAACCTCGACAGCCACGGGCTCGTCGTGGACGACGAGGAGATCAAGGACGTCCACAAGCGGGAGTTCGCATGGCCGGCGGCTCTCGCGGAGAAGATGGGCCTCAAGAAGGGCTCGTCGCGGGATCTCCTGGCCGTGGTCCGCGCGGTGAAGCCCACGGTCCTGATCGGCACTTCCGGCGAGCCGGGTACGTTCACGGAAGCGGTCGTGCGTGAGATGGCGAAGCACGTCGAACGCCCCGTCATCTTCCCGATGTCGAACCCGACGAACAAGACCGAAGGGAAGCCCGTGGATCTCGTGGCCTGGACGAACGGACGCGCTCTCATCGCCACCGGAAGCCCGTTCGACCCAGTGCCTTATCAGGGCCGCTCGATCACGATCAGCCAGGCAAACAACTCCTTCATCTTTCCCGGCGTCGGCCTCGGGGCCCTCGTGGCCGAGGCGAAAGAGGTCACCGACGGGATGTTCGCCGTGGCCGCCCAGCGGCTCGCCGACGAGGTGAAAGAGTCGGATCTCGCTTCCGGAAGCCTCTTCCCGTCCACTCACGAGATCCGGCGGATCAGCGCGCGAATCGCCGAGGGTGTCGTGGCCGAGGCGCGAAACGCGGGCGTCGGGCGGAAGATCTCCGACGCGGAGATTCCGAAGGCCGTCGCCGCCATGATCTGGGACCCGGCCTATCTCCCGATGGTCCCGGTCCCGACGCGAGCGGAGATGCCGGCGCTTCAGTCCGTCTGAAACGCCCAGCGGAAGATCTCGGGCAGCGTGGGCTTCTTGCCGTACATGAGGATGCCCACGCGATAGACGCGGCCCGCGAACCATGCAACGGCCCAGATCGTGACGAGGAGGATGGCGACGGAGAGGCCGATCTGCCAGAGCGGCGGCGTCTGGACGCTGATGCGCATGAACATCATGAGCGGCGCCGTGAACGGGAAGAAGGACAGCGCTGTCGCGAGCGTGCCGTTCGGCTGATTGAACGCGAAGAACCACGTCGTCGTCGTGAGGATGAGCATCATGCCGGGAATCATCACGAATTGCTGCGCCTCCTGCTCCGTGTTGAACGGGGCCGAGAGCGCGGCGTAGATCGACGCATAGAGGAAGTAGCCGAGCAGGAAGAAGAGGACGAAGGCCCCGATCGTGGCGGCCGGGATGTGGGGGAGGCCCTCGCCCATCCCGGCGACGGCCGCGACGCCTGGCAGTGCGATCGCGAGCGCGAGGCAGGCCCACACCGAGTATTGCGTGAGGCCCACGAGACCGATGCCGAGGATCTTCCCGAGCATGAGCGTCGTCGGGCGGACGGACGACACGATGACCTCGACGATCCGGTTGTTCTTCTCCTCGAGGACGCCGCGCATGATGAACGCGCCGTACATGAAGATCGAGATGTAGATCAGGAAGAAGAAAATGCCGGAGATCGCGATGTTCATTCCGATGTTGCGGCCGTCTTCGCCGCTCTCGACTTCCTTCGCCTCGTGCGCCTCGAGGTCGACGTTCATGCGCGCGGCCTCGTAGACAGCGGGGTCGATTCCCCGGTCCCTGAGACGCTCCTTCGTCACGGCGCGCGAAAGGTACCGCGCGATCTGCTGGCGCATGACGACCTCGGCCTTCACGCTCTGGGCGCGCCATTCGGCGATGCCTTTGTCGAGCGTCTGCGGCGTGAGGACGATGTAGGCCTTGATCTTCTCGGACTGGACGTCCTCGTTGAGCCTCTTGCGCAGGTCGGGGAGCGTCTCGGGCGTCGCCTCCACCTTGAAAAGGTCCAACTTCGTCGTGATTCTCGGCTTCTGGGCGTGGGTCGCCTTCTCGAGAACTTGTGCGTCCGAGGGCTTCTTGTCCTTGTTCGCCTCAGCCTTCTTTTCCTCGTCTTCATCGGTAGGCTGTGCGCGGTACTCGGCGACGAGCGGAGCGTAAAGGCGGCCGGTGACGTCCACGACGCCGATCCGGCCCTTCGCAGCGAGCGACTTGTTGAGCGCTACCTGAACGAAGGCGAAGCCGAGGCCGAGCGTTGGGATCAAGAACGTCGCGACCCAGAACGCCTTCGTGCGTACCTGCTGGAGGTACTCGCGCTTGATAATGGCGAGCAGCTTGGCGTTCATGATTACTTGAGCTCCTCGGCGGTGGGGGCCTCGAGGCCCGATTCCTGGACCGCCTTGATGAAGATTTTTTCCAGCTCCGGCTCGGGCTCGACGGGCGGCGGCAGCGGCACGCGGCCCAAGTACGAGTGCTTGATGTCTTTCAACGTGCCGTCGAGGATCTTCTTGCCGCGGAAAAGGAGCGCGATGCTGCCGCACATCCTCTCGGCCTGCTCGAGGACGTGGGTCGAGAAGATGACGGTCTTACCCTGCCTCTTGAACTCCGCGAGGAAGTCCTTCACGAGGATGACGTTGATCGGATCGAGGCCGGCGAATGGCTCGTCGAGGATGAGCACTTCCGGGTCGTGCACGAGCGTGCCGAGGAACTGCACCTTCTGCTGCATGCCCTTGCTCAGCTCCTCGGTCTTCTTCTGGAGCCACGGGCGAAGATCCATCGAATCGATCCACGGCGAGAGGCGCTTCATGGCCGTGTCCTTGTCGACCCCCTTGATCGCGGCGAAGAAGAGGAGCTGGTCGACGACCTTCATCTTCCTGTAGAGGCCGCGCTCTTCGGGCAGGTACCCGATGCGCTCCTGGAGCTTGTCGTTCATCTTCTCGCCGAGGACGCGGATCTCGCCCGCGTCCGGCTTCATGATGTTCATGATCATCCGGATGGTGGTCGTCTTCCCGGCGCCGTTCGGGCCGAGCAGGCCGAATGTCGTGCCATGCGGGATCTCGAGGTCGAGATGATCGACCGCCGTGAACTTGCCGAAGCGCTTCACGACACCCTTAAGAGAGATCGCGGCCGTCATGCGGCTTTTCCTCCTCGCTAGGTTCCGGGAAGATATACGAGCTGTGCGGGGACGAAGTTTAGGGGATGCGGGACGAGGCCCGCTAACAGGCCTCGAACGCAGGGACTTGCGCCGGGACGTGGGTTCCGTTATGGTCCGCTTCCTCGCGGTCCTCGCGTGCGCCCATAGCTCAATTGGATCAGAGCGTTTGACTACGGATCAAAAGGTTGCGGGTTCGATTCCTGCTGGGCGCACCACTTATGCCCTCGCCACAGAAGAACGAGGAACGCCAGCGCGAATCATGTTCCGCACGGCCGTGCGGCGGAGATCGTGGAACAACCTTCCCGGAACCTTCGCTGCCTCGCACGCGCTGGCCCAAGCTTTCCGGAAGTCACCGACGGATGCTCCATTCTCGTGGAAGACGAGCCGCGAAATAGTCGCGACGCCAGCCTTTGACTGGTACTCGCGAGCTTGCCAGCGCCGCTCGATGAGATCCTTGAGTGCACCCGTCAGTGGAAGGACGCGACCGTTGTCTTATCACCTGTCCAAGAAAACCCGAGGCGGTCTCAGCGCGGTCAGCTTCTCACCGCGGCGGTCTCCGCAGCACGCAGCGCGACCCTCAAGGACGTCATCGCCAAGGCCGCATAGAGTCGTCGCGCCCCGCGATGAATCTGGGGAGTAGTAGCTCAGCCCAAGACCTTGGCGACGACAGCCGTGATGTCGTCCTGCTGCACCCCACCAGCGGCGAAGTCGCTGGCCGCCGAGAACAGAGCGGTCACGATCTCGGAAGCCGACCGGTGGCGGTTGGCCTGCGCCACCTCCAGGATCCTCTCGCGGCCCAGCTCGCAACCGTCGGGCGACACCGTCTCCTCCATCCCGTCGGTCACCATCAGCAGCAGGTCGCCAGGCTGAAGCCACAGCTCGGGAGCGGCGGGTATCGGACGGGACATGATGCCGAGGGGGATGCCCGTCGCGACGAGGATCTCAACGCGCCCGCCGGCTCGCAGCAGGTAGGACTGGTGGCCCCCGCTCGCGTAGATCATTTTGCGCTCTTGTAGGTCAACGCGGGCGAGGAACAGAGTCACGAAGCGCTCCGCACCGCAGTCCGCGGCGAGGAAAGCGTTGAGGCGGGTGAGCAGGTCACTGACGTCTTGAGAAAGCAGGAGCAAGGTCCGCAGACAGGCCCGCGTCTGAGACATCAACAGCGCCGGCCCGAGCCCGTGCCCGCTCACGTCACCAATCACCAGCGCCAGCTGTCCGTCGGTCATCGAGAGGTAGTCGAAATAGTCGCCGCTGGCCTGAACCGCTGCGCGGGAAGCACCGGCAATGTCGAAGCCAGGAACCGCAGGCGCTACGGTGGGGAAAAAGCGCTGCTGGATTTCGTGGGCCAGGCGGAGTTCCTCGTTGGTGATGAGTAGAGCGCGCTCGGCGTCAAGCCGGGCGTGCCGCTCGGTGGCGTCGCGGATGAAGCCTGCGAACAGACGCCGACCCTCGAGCAACAGCTTATTGAGCATGAGGTCCATGCGAAACGTCGTCCCGTCCCGCCGCCGGCCGACGAGCTCCCTGACGACTCCAAGCGGCAGTCTGACCTCCCCCAGTTGTAGCCCCTCCTGTAAACCTGAGGCGTCGTAACCTTGAGATGGTGGTAGCAGCGTCGTGACCGGGCGACCCACCAGCTCCCCGATCGCGTTACCGAAGATCGCCTCCACCGCCGCGTTCGCCGACTCGATCAATCCCTCCTCGTCAACAACAATGATCCCGTCGGCGGCCGACTCGAAGATCGTCCGCAGGCGGCTCTCGCTGTTTCGCAGCGCCCTCTCGGCGTTCCTCTGTAAGGTGACATCCCGGGTCACGGCAACATACCCGGCGAGGCTGCCGCCGGTCTCGTGGATCGGGGCTATGGTGCTGTCCACGTCGTAGAGAGTCGAGTCCTTCTTGCGGTCGACGAAAGACCCGCGCCAGAGGCCGCCATGCGAGATGGTCTCCCAGAGCTGTCGGTAGAAGCCGGCGTCGTGCTTGCCGCTCTTCAGCAGGCGGGGGTTCTTGCCTACCACGTCGTGCCGTGAGTAGCCGGTCATGAGCTCGAAGGCCGGGTTCACATGGGTGATTGTGCCGTCGGCGTCGGTGATCATGATCCCCTCGCCGGCTGAGTTGAACGCGGTTGCCAGGCGCAGCCGTTCCATCTCCTGGAGCCGCGTACGCTCTGCAACCTCGCGGCGCAGCGCGCGGTTGGCGTTCAGCAGGTCTGCGGTCCTTTCACTCACCACCCTTGCCAAGCGGTGACGCGAACTCAGCAGCACACTCTCAACCCGCCGCCGCCGGTTCACCGTGGCCACCACGGCCAGACCGGTCAAGGCGTAGCTGATCATGAGAACCTGCAGGTGGAGCAACGACTCGGGGACCGCTCTGCCACCGTACGCACCGACCCCGCGGGAGGTCCCCCAGACGGCGGTGACCGCCAGCAGGAGGGTGGCCGTCGTGACCCCGCGGAGTTCGAAGCGCAGCGCGAGCCAGATCAGAAGGAAGAGGGGAAGGTAGAGGAGGGCCCTGGCCGACGCCCCCTCGAGGAAACCACCGAAGAGTGACTGGCTCACCACCACCAGCGCCAGGGTTGCGAGCCCGGCCTCGAGCCATCGCGCTCTTGAGGCAGAAAAGCGCGGAGCGTCCCGGAGCGCGATCAGGAACGGGGTCACGATGACCATGCCTGCGATGTCCCCCAGCGACCACGTGACCCAGTTCAGCGCTAGCGACGGCCACGGCAGGTGGTCGGCAACCTTGAGAGCGAGCACGCCGACGGTCGCGGCAGAAGTGCTCGCAACCACGGCAACGGTCGCGAAGACGAATACCCCTTTTGCGTTTCGGAACCAGGCGGACGCGGTGCGTCCCTTGCGTCGGAGCAACCAGGCACCGATCAAAGCCTCCAGGGTGTTGCCCAGACCGATTGCCGCTGCAGTGGGGAAGGTGACCGCCGTGGTCAGGTTCGCCAGCGTGGCTCCCAGCCAGATGCCAGGCCAGGCCCAGGGGCCGAGGAGCAAGACACCGGCCAGGGCGATACCGGCCGGCGGCCAGATGGCGGTGGCGTTGCCCGGAGGGATGGCGAACCTGAGGCCGACGAAGGCGGCGAGCAGGTAGCAGATCGCCAGCCCCACCACCTCTAAGATGGCTCGCCAAATCTGTCGAGGCTCAGCCGCAGCTCTGCCGCTCTTCACTCGCAACAAGGGATAGTAACTTTGATTCTCGTCCGCGGCGCGGCTGAAGGTCGGGACGGGGTGCGAGAGGCTTGGGGGGTAGCGCCGCCCCCCAGGGCGAAGGGAAGGCTGACGGAGTGCCCCGTCGTGGTCTTCCCCTTCATGAGCTCTCCTTTCGTAAGTCTATGGAGAACTCACCCCCGTGAACCAGTTTTCAGGGCAAGGTCGGGCGCACCATCCTGACCTGAGGCGAAGGAGGCGGGTCACCGGCGGCGGCGGACGCGCGCGGGGTCTTCCGGGTTGACGAGCGTCTCCGGCGGTGTCTTGACGTCCACGTTGTGGAACGCCGCGACCATCCAGTTGGTCCCCGTCTTCGCCATCACCTGTTGAAGCCGCGTCCGGAGCACCTTTTCCGCGTCCACGTACACGACCGGAGGAAGCTTCCGGAAGCCGGACACTTCCGTGTCGATCTCCACGATCGCGACGTCCGGACGAAGGAAGCGGACTTTTCGCACCTTGAGGGCCAACCGGCTGCCCTTGAAGAGGGACGTGAAGAACTCGACCTGGCGCTTCTCCAGCTCGGCGCGGGTGTGGGAGACCGCACCGAAGACGTCGGTGAAGGCGCCGTCCTCCTGGAAGCGGGCCGCGAACGCCTTCGCGTCGCCTCGGTTCCACGCGTCTTCCTCCGCGTCGACGACCTTGCGGATGCGCGCCTCTTCCGCGGCGGTCTCCGCAGCACGCAGCGCGACCCTCAAGGACCTCATCGCCAAGGCCGCATAGAGTCGTCGCGCCCCGCGATGAATCTGGGGAGTAGTAGCTCAGCCCAAGACCTTGGCGACGACAGCCGTGATGTCGTCCTGCTGCACCCCACCAGCGGCGAAGTCGCTGGCCGCCGAGAACAGAGCGGTCACGATCTCGGAAGCCGACCGGTGGCGGTTGGCCTGCGCCACCTCCAGGATCCTCTCGCGGCCCAGCTCGCAACCGTCGGGCGACACCGTCTCCTCCATCCCGTCGGTCACCATCAGCAGCAGGTCGCCAGGCTGAAGCCACAGCTCGGGAGCGGCGGGTATCGGACGGGACATGATGCCGAGGGGGATGCCCGTCGCGACGAGGATCTCAACGCGCCCGCCGGCTCGCAGCAGGTAGGACTGGTGGCCCCCGCTCGCGTAGATCATTTTGCGCTCTTGTAGGTCAACGCGGGCGAGGAACAGAGTCACGAAGCGCTCCGCACCGCAGTCCGCGGCGAGGAAAGCGTTGAGGCGGGTGAGCAGGTCACTGACGTCTTGAGAAAGCAGGAGCAAGGTCCGCAGACAGGCCCGCGTCTGAGACATCAACAGCGCCGGCCCGAGCCCGTGCCCGCTCACGTCACCAATCACCAGCGCCAGCTGTCCGTCGGTCATCGAGAGGTAGTCGAAATAGTCGCCGCTGGCCTGAACCGCTGCGCGGGAAGCACCGGCAATGTCGAAGCCAGGAACCGCAGGCGCTACGGTGGGGAAAAAGCGCTGCTGGATTTCGTGGGCCAGGCGGAGTTCCTCGTTGGTGATGAGTAGAGCGCGCTCGGCGTCAAGCCGGGCGTGCCGCTCGGTGGCGTCGCGGATGAAGCCTGCGAACAGACGCCGACCCTCGAGCAACAGCTTATTGAGCATGAGGTCCATGCGAAACGTCGTCCCGTCCCGCCGCCGGCCGACGAGCTCCCTGACGACTCCAAGCGGCAGTCTGACCTCCCCCAGTTGTAGCCCCTCCTGTAAACCTGAGGCGTCGTAACCTTGAGATGGTGGTAGCAGCGTCGTGACCGGGCGACCCACCAGCTCCCCGATCGCGTTACCGAAGATCGCCTCCACCGCCGCGTTCGCCGACTCGATCAATCCCTCCTCGTCAACAACAATGATCCCGTCGGCGGCCGACTCGAAGATCGTCCGCAGGCGGCTCTCGCTGTTTCGCAGCGCCCTCTCGGCGTTCCTCTGTAAGGTGACATCCCGGGTCACGGCAACATACCCGGCGAGGCTGCCGCCGGTCTCGTGGATCGGGGCTATGGTGCTGTCCACGTCGTAGAGAGTCGAGTCCTTCTTGCGGTCGACGAAAGACCCGCGCCAGAGGCCGCCATGCGAGATGGTCTCCCAGAGCTGTCGGTAGAAGCCGGCGTCGTGCTTGCCGCTCTTCAGCAGGCGGGGGTTCTTGCCTACCACGTCGTGCCGTGAGTAGCCGGTCATGAGCTCGAAGGCCGGGTTCACATGGGTGATTGTGCCGTCGGCGTCGGTGATCATGATCCCCTCGCCGGCTGAGTTGAACGCGGTTGCCAGGCGCAGCCGTTCCATCTCCTGGAGCCGCGTACGCTCTGCAACCTCGCGGCGCAGCGCGCGGTTGGCGTTCAGCAGGTCTGCGGTCCTTTCACTCACCACCCTTGCCAAGCGGTGACGCGAACTCAGCAGCACACTCTCAACCCGCCGCCGCCGGTTCACCGTGGCCACCACGGCCAGACCGGTCAAGGCGTAGCTGATCATGAGAACCTGCAGGTGGAGCAACGACTCGGGGACCGCTCTGCCACCGTACGCACCGACCCCGCGGGAGGTCCCCCAGACGGCGGTGACCGCCAGCAGGAGGGTGGCCGTCGTGACCCCGCGGAGTTCGAAGCGCAGCGCGAGCCAGATCAGAAGGAAGAGGGGAAGGTAGAGGAGGGCCCTGGCCGACGCCCCCTCGAGGAAACCACCGAAGAGTGACTGGCTCACCACCACCAGCGCCAGGGTTGCGAGCCCGGCCTCGAGCCATCGCGCTCTTGAGGCAGAAAAGCGCGGAGCGTCCCGGAGCGCGATCAGGAACGGGGTCACGATGACCATGCCTGCGATGTCCCCCAGCGACCACGTGACCCAGTTCAGCGCTAGCGACGGCCACGGCAGGTGGTCGGCAACCTTGAGAGCGAGCACGCCGACGGTCGCGGCAGAAGTGCTCGCAACCACGGCAACGGTCGCGAAGACGAATACCCCTTTTGCGTTTCGGAACCAGGCGGACGCGGTGCGTCCCTTGCGTCGGAGCAACCAGGCACCGATCAAAGCCTCCAGGGTGTTGCCCAGACCGATTGCCGCTGCAGTGGGGAAGGTGACCGCCGTGGTCAGGTTCGCCAGCGTGGCTCCCAGCCAGATGCCAGGCCAGGCCCAGGGGCCGAGGAGCAAGACACCGGCCAGGGCGATACCGGCCGGCGGCCAGATGGCGGTGGCGTTGCCCGGAGGGATGGCGAACCTGAGGCCGACGAAGGCGGCGAGCAGGTAGCAGATCGCCAGCCCCACCACCTCTAAGATGGCTCGCCAAATCTGTCGAGGCTCAGCCGCAGCTCTGCCGCTCTTCACTCGCAACAAGGGATAGTAACTTTGATTCTCGTCCGCGGCGCGGCTGAAGGTCGGGACGGGGTGCGAGAGGCTTGGGGGGTAGCGCCGCCCCCCAGGGCGAAGGGAAGGCTGACGGAGTGCCCCGTCGTGGTCTTCCCCTTCATGAGCTCTCCTTTCGTAAGTCTATGGAGAACTCACCCCCGTGAACCAGTTTTCAGGGCAAGGTCGGGCGCACCATCCTGACCTGAGGCGAAGGAGGCGGGTCACCGGCGGCGGCGGACGCGCGCGGGGTCTTCCGGGTTGACGAGCGTCTCCGGCGGTGTCTTGACGTCCACGTTGTGGAACGCCGCGACCATCCAGTTGGTCCCCGTCTTCGCCATCACCTGTTGAAGCCGCGTCCGGAGCACCTTTTCCGCGTCCACGTACACGACCGGAGGAAGCTTCCGGAAGCCGGACACTTCCGTGTCGATCTCCACGATCGCGACGTCCGGACGAAGGAAGCGGACTTTTCGCACCTTGAGGGCCAACCGGCTGCCCTTGAAGAGGGACGTGAAGAACTCGACCTGGCGCTTCTCCAGCTCGGCGCGGGTGTGGGAGACCGCACCGAAGACGTCGGTGAAGGCGCCGTCCTCCTGGAAGCGGGCCGCGAACGCCTTCGCGTCGCCTCGGTTCCACGCGTCTTCTTCCGCGTCGATCACCTTCCGGATCGAAGCCTCCTCCGCGGCGGCGACGGGATCCGCCACGGAGACGACGCCGGGGGGAAGGGCCGCAGGCGGCGTTCCTTCCAGCGTCGCCGGCACGGCGGGAGCCGTGGTCTCCGGCGCCGGTCCACCCGTCGTCCCACTCGCAGCCCCAGCCGCCGGAGGTTCGTACTCGGACGACAGAATCTTCCCGTCCCCCGCGTCGACCATGACTTCCTGAACGCCGCCCTTGTTGGCGAAGCGCAGATCGAATGGATAGGCGAGGCAGCCGTTCACGACCTCGACTTCCGAGGACATGATGGCGTTCACCTTGTTCGGCGCGACGGAGAGGACGGCTCGCGCCTCGGCGTCCTTCGAGCTGATCTTCGCGAGGCTCCGGAGCTCGGACTGGCCCGTGCCCCGAGGGGGACGGATCGAGCAGTCGGGCTTCTGGGCGCTCGCGAGGGGGGCGGCGAGGAGAAGAGAAAAAAAGATCGTGGCGGTCGGCGTGTGGCGCATGGTCTTTCCCCCGGCATTATGCGCGGCGGGCGGCCCCATGCCGTAACCTTGGCCGGTGAAAACGGCCGGGAAAGCGCTCCCCGACGAGCGCTACATGCGAGATGCCCTCGCCTCGGCTCGCCGCGCGCTCGCGCACGGCGACGTCCCCGTGGGGGCGGCCGTCGTGAAAGACGGAGTCGTGATCGCGCGCGGGCAGAATGCCCGGGAGAGGGACAGCGACCCCACGGCGCACGCCGAGATCGTGGCCATAAGGCGCGCCGCCCGCCGGCTGGGATCGTGGCGGCTTTCTGGCTGCACGCTCTACGTGACCCTGGAACCGTGCGCCATGTGCGCCGGGGCGATGGTGCTCGCGCGCCTTCCGCGCCTCGTCTACGGGGCGACGGACCCGAAGGGGGGTTTCACCGGCTCCCTGGGGGACCTCGTTCGGCATCCCCGCCTCAACCACAGGGTCGACGTGACGAAAGACGTCCTCGCCGCAGAATGCGCGAGAATACTCGTGGAGTTTTTCCGTGAACGACGAGCCGAAAAGACCCGCCCCCCGCGCTGAGGCGCCGTTCGACGCCCCCGAGGCGCCTGCACTCCGCTGCCCGTCGTGCGGCGCGGCGGCCACCGAAGGCGACCGGGCGTGCGGCCACTGCGGATCGCTTCTCGCCACGCGCCGGTGCACGACGTGCTTCGCCCTCTCGCCGCGGGATGCCGAGAGGTGTGTGAGGTGCGGTGCGCTGCTTCCGGCCGAGGCGCTCCAGGCGGCCGCCGGGAGCTGCCCGGACTGCCGGCAGGCGCTCGTCTCGCGGCTCACGGGTGTCGTCGGGTTCTCCGAGTGCGCCCGGTGCGGTGGGCTCTTTCTCGGGCAGGAGGCGTTCGATGCCGTGGCGAAGGACGCCGGCACGCGCGAGCGAGCGCGAGCGTTCGACGCGATCCCTCGAGGGGCGCCCGTGCCCGAGCCCGGATTCCATTACCGGCCTTGTCCCGTGTGCCGGAAGCTCATGAACCGGTCGAATTACGGCGGGGGCTCGGGCGTCATCGTGGACGTGTGCGGGCCGCACGGCGTCTTTCTGGACCGGGGCGAGCTGACGAAGATCGTGGACTTCCTCGAAAAGGGCGGCTGGGAGCGCGTGAAGAAGCGCGAGAAACAGAGGATGGAAGAGGAGATTTCTGCTTTAGAGAGCAGGAAGTGGGGAGCGCTCGACCTCGAGGCGCGTCCCGGTGGCGGGCTGTCTCAGGTGATTGGGTTTCTCGGCTCGATCTGGAGGCCCTGAGCTCCTCGGACCTCCCGGCCTTGACGCCCCGGCCCTGTTCGGGGCAACCTCCGCGTTCTGCCGCTCGCGGACAGGTGTCCGAGTGGTTTAAGGAGCACGGTTGGAAG
>DAIOUV010000073.1:0-12707 GCA_036759345.1 Acidobacteriota bacterium
ACGAGGGTCATGAACATGGCGAAGACGATGACGATCGCCGCGCCCGCGCCGAAGAGGAGCGCGTACGAAACCCACGGGACCCTCGAGAGGGCGAACCCCACCGCGAGCGCCCCGAAGGTCATCTGCATCGTCACGGCCAGTGCCCCGCGGCGCTTCACGTGGCCGAAGCCGGCCGTGCCGAGCGCGCCGCACACGGCGCCGATCCCGAACGCCGCGAGAAGCGCGCTGTAGCCCTTCGCATCCTGTCCGAAGACGTCCTTCGCGAACACCGGCAGGAACGTGACGAGCGGGAACGCGCAGAAGCTCCCCACGAACGAGAGGCCGATGAGCCCACGGAGCCCGCGCGCGTCGCGCACGGCGACGAGGCCCGCCTTGAGGTTTTGAAGGACACTTCCGCTCGCGGCGCCGGTCGGCGCCCCGCGTTTCAAGAGGAGGAGGGCGACGATGACCGCGAAGAACGAGAGACCGTTCAGGCCGAAGCACGCGGCCGCGCCCAGCTTGTAGAACGCGATGCCCGCGAGAACGGGGCCGATGACGCGCGCGAGATTGAACTGGATCGAGTTCAGGGCGACGGCGTTCGGAAGGTCCTCCCTGTCGACGAGCGTCGGCACGAGCGCCTGGTACGCGGGGCCGCCGAACGACTGCGCGAAGCCCACGACGACCGCCAGCACGAGAATCATCCAGACCTGGATGTGATTCGTGAAGATGAGGCCGGCGAGCAGGAACGCCGTCGACAGCTGAACGACTTGCGAGAGGAGGAGGATTCGCCTGCGGTCCCTCCGGTCGGCGAGGACGCCTCCGAAGAGAGAGAAGAGGAGGAACGGCGTCTCCTGGAGGAAGGCCGTGAAGCCCAACCACGACGCTGAGCCCGTCATCGTCAGGACCAGCCAGTTCTGGGCGACCGTCTGCATCCACGTGCCGACGCTCGACAAGAACGCGCCGGTCCACAGCAGGCGGAAATCCGGGTACGTGAACGCCTTGAAGACCCGCGTCAGCCGCTCGCGCACGGCGGGCAGTCTCGCACGAACCGCCCGGCCGGAGGCGCAGTGCTACATTGGCCCGGAATCCGGACCCTCGGAGGTCTCCATGGACGACGACCGCACGAAACCTCTCCCCCCCGGGAAGCCGGGCGAAGCGTCCCAAGCCTCGCACGAAGAGCGCGTCCGAGCCGCCTTCGACGACCTCGGCGCGAGCCTGGGCGACCGGGCCACGCCCGAGGCGCGCGCCTCCGTCGAGAACCTGCGCGCGGCGGCGCTCGACAAGGATGCCGCCCGCCTGCGCGCGCATCTCGACGACGTGAAAGCGAAGCACGGCTGGCTCTGGGAAGAGCTGACGACGCACCCGCGCGTCACGGCCCTCATGAACGAGCTCGCCTTGATGGGCCTCTGAAGACGCCCCGATCCTCCTCGATCCTCCTGCACGGGGAGCGGTACGGCTATCAGAGGGCGGGACGCGGCCCCCTCGTGGTGCTGCTCCATGGGATCGCGGGCACCTCCGCCACATGGGACGCCGTCATCCCGCGCCTCGCCGAGCACTACGACGTCCTCGCCCCGGACCTCCTCGGACATGGCGAATCCGCGAAGCCGCGCGGCGACTATTCCCTCGGGGCATACGCGAACGCGTTGCGCGACCTCCTCGAGGCGCTCGGGAAGAACCGGGCGACCCTCGTCGGACATTCGCTCGGAGGCGGTATCGCGATGCAGTTCGCGTATCAGTTCCTCGGGCGCTGCGAGCGCCTCGTTCTCGTCGACAGCGGAGGCCTCGGCCGCGAGGTGCACCCGTTGCTCCGCGCGGCCGCGCTCCCGGGGGCCGAGCTCGTCCTCCCCTGGCTCAGCACGACGACCAGCCGCGGCGTAGGCGCCCTCGTCCGGGGCATGAATCGCCTCGGCATCCGTGCGGGCCCCGACCTCGACGAGACATGGCGCAGCTTCGTCTCGCTCCGGGAGCCCGCGGCACGCCGGGCGTTCATCCAGACGGTCCGCGGCGTCATGGACCTCTCTGGCCAGCGCGTGATCGCGAACGAGCGCCTCTATCTCGCCGAGGGCCTCCCGACCCTGATCGTGTGGGGCGAAAACGACCCGCTCATCCCCGTGCGGCATGCCCGCGCGTCGCACGAGCGCATCGCGGGGAGCCGGCTCGAGATCTTCCCGGAAGCCGGCCACTTCCCCCATCGCGACGATCCCGAGCGCTTCGCCAAGGTGTTAGCCGACTTCATCCGGACGACGAGGCCGCTGCATGCGAGCGCGAAGCGCTTCGGCGACCGCCTGCGGGCCGGCCCGGGCGCGCCCTCTGCGCCTTCTACGCCTTCTTCGGCTCCCGCTTCTTGAACACCCACGCCATGGCCACCCCCAAAAGGTACAGCGCGCACATGGGCAGCGCGAAGGCGCACTGCGTGGGGATGTCGGGAGTGGGCGTGATGAGCGCCGCGATGATGAAGATGATGAGGACGGCGTAGCGGAACTTCGCGAGGAGCCATCTCTCCGTCACGACGCCCATGCGCGCGAGGAAAAAAATGAGGATCGGCGTCTCGAACACGAGTCCCATGCCGAGGAGCAGCTTCGACGTGATGTCGAGGTACTCGTCGATCTTGAGGACGGGCGTGAAGTCCTCGCCCGTCGCCACGAGGAACTTCGCTACCATCGGGAAGCCCACGGCGTAGCCGAAGTATCCGCCGCCCACGAAAAAGAGCACCGACAGGATGACGAACGGCCACACCCACTTCCGCTCGTGGCGGTAGAGGCCTGGCGCTATGAAGAGCCAGAGCTGGTACAGGATCACCGGGCTCGCCACGAACACGCCCGCGAGGAGGGCGATGTTGATGTAAAGCATGAAGGGCTCGGTGAGCTGCGTGTACGCGAGCTTCGTCCCCGGCGGCAGCGCCGAGAGGACCGGTTTCTCCAGCCACTGGAAAATCTCCTTCGACTTCCACCAGCACAGGAGGAAGCCGACCGCGATCGCGAGCGCCGAGACGAAAAGCCGCTTGCGGAGGTCCTCGAGGTGCTCGAGGAACGACATCCGCGGAAGCTCGTCCTCCGGGCTTCCCCGCCGTTCGTCGTCCGTCACGAGGGTTTGGTCGCCTCGATCGGCTTTTCCGGAGCGCTCTTTTCCTGAGAGACGGCGCCCTCGGCGAGCACCGGGGCCGGCGTCCCGGGCTTTTGATCCGTCTTCGGCGGGTCGTCCTTCGCCTTGAGGTCGGTGCTGATGTTCGCCTTCTCCATCTCGTCCTCGATCGAGCGCTTCAGATCGTTGGACGCTCGCTTGAATTCCCCGAGCGCCTTCCCGACCTGCTTCCCGATTTCGGGCAGTTTCTTCGGACCGAAGAGGAGAAGGGCCAGAAACATGATCATCATCAGTTCCGGCATTCCGAGATTGCCCATCGAGGCGCCTCCTGAGCGCGCCTGATGCTCCGACGGGCACCTAGGCGAAGTCAAGGAACGCTTCCCGCGCGTGCTACGCTCGAAGCGTCCTGGGAGGGCCCCCAAACGTGACCGATTCCCCCGTTCCGAGCCGCCGTTCCCGGCGACATCTTCTCGTCGCCTCCGTCTTCCTCCTCACGGTCACCGTCGCCGGCGGGCTCGCGGGCGGGCGCCTCGGCGCCGCCTCCGACGCGACGAACCCCGGCTTCAAGGAATATTCCGACATCCTCGCCACGGCGCGCGCCTGGTACGCCGACGACGTGCCCGCGAACAAGCTCGTCTACGCGTCGATCCACGGCATGCTCGGCACCCTCGACCCGCACACGAACTTCCTCGAGCCCGAGGAATACTCCTCGATGGTCGAGAAGCAGCGCGGTTCGTTCTACGGGCTCGGCATCATCATCAGCAAGCGCAACGGCAAGGTCACGGTCATCACGCCCGTCGAGGGCTCGCCCGCCGCCCGCCTCGGCATCCGCGCGGGCGACATCATCGACCGCGTCGAAGGGCAGAGCATCGACGACCTCCCGGTCGACGCCGTCGTGAAGAAGCTCAAGGGGCCGAAGGGCACGAAGGTCGCGATCACGATCCTGCGCCCCGGCCTCGACGAGCCGCTCCAGATGACGATCACGCGCGCGGAGATTCCGACCAATTCCGTGGCGTACGCCTCCATGCTCGAGCCCGGCGTCGGCTACATCCGCCTGAAGGACTTCACGCACACGTCGGCCCCCGAGCTCCAGGAAAACTGGGACAAGCTCGAGAAACAGGGCATGAAGAAGCTCGTGTTCGACCTGCGCGGGAACCCCGGCGGCCTCCTGGATCAGGCCATCGCGGTGTCGGACTTCTTCCTCGCAAAGAACGAGAAAGTCGTCGTGACGCGCGGTCGCAACGGCGCGCAGGAGCAGAGCTTCTCGTCGCCCGGCAAGAACAACCACGCCCGCATCCCCGTCGTCGTCCTCGTGAACAAGGGCTCTGCGTCGGCGTCCGAGATCGTCGCGGGCGCGCTGCAGGACCACGACCGCGCCGTCATCGTCGGGCAGACCACGTGGGGCAAGGGCCTCGTGCAGTCCGTCTACAACCTCTCCGATGGCGCGGGTCTCGCGCTCACGTCGGCGAAGTACTACACGCCCTCCGGCCGCTGCATCCAGCGGGACTACAAGGACGTGCTCGAGTACCTTTCGCCCGAGGACGAGGAGGGCGGCGACAGCGAGGAAACCGGGCCCGCGCGCGATGCGGCCTCCTCGCAGAAGAAGGAAGCCTTCCGAACGGACGCCGGCCGCACCGTGTTCGGCGGCGGCGGCATCACACCGGACGTCTTCGTGAAGTCCCCCAACCTCTCGCACTTCGCGGCTACGCTGTATGCGCGCGGGCTCTTCTTCGAGTTCGCCGTCGACTACCGCGCGAAGCATCCCAACGTGCCCCGCGACTTCCAGATCACGCCCGCGGTGCGCGAGGAGTTCTACGCGTTCGTCGACGCCAAGCCCAATCTCGGCCTCGAGACGAAGACCAGGACGACTTACGAGGCCGAAGCCGATCCCTCGATCCTCGACCAGGCGATCCGCGAGGAGCTCATGACGGCGGCCTACGGCCGGGAAGCCGGCTATCGCGTGAGCCAGGAAGGCGACGTCCAGCTCAAGAAGGCGCTCACCCTTTTTCCCGACGCCGAGAAGCTCGCGATGGCCCACCAGCAGATGCAGCTCGCGAAGAACTCCGACCTGAAGGGGCCCGTGAAGCCGTAGGAGCGGCCGGGGCCGCCGCCCGCACGAGGAACCACCACAAGAGGAAGGCCGCCGCGTAGCAGCCCACTAACCGCCAGAAGTGCATGGCGGTGGCCCAGAGGTTCCGGCTGAACGGGCCGTAGTGCGCCGCGCTCCACGCGCCGAGGCGCGTCGCATAGAACGCCTCGACGTTCACGACGACCGCGAGCACGTGAAGCGCGAAGAGGACGAGGAGACTCACGGCGACGCCCCGGACCGCGCGGTCGCGCAGCAGGCCCCGCGTCGTGGCCGCGAGCGACAGGAACAGGATCACGTCGAACGTAAGGTCGTCGACGGGCAGGGACGGCCGGTCCGAGGTGGACGGAAAGTCCGCGCGGTCGATCCCGAGGCGCCGGTCCTCGGCGTAAAGCCGTGTCGCGCGCGGCCGCTCGAAGACCCGGATCGCCCCTTCCGCCACGCCCGCGAGGAGGCGGTTGTAGGCCGGCGTCGCCGCCCACCAGAGCGCGAGGCCGGCCAGAAATCCGAGAAGGACTCTAACCGCGAGCTTCAACCGGGCCTCCGCCGCCCGCGAACCGGCTCCAGGCGAGGAAGATCCCGACGGCCAGCAGAATGAGGGCCGTCTGCCAGACCGCCGCGTGGAACAGCTCGAAGACGTTCCGGTAGTGCACGCCGAGCCAGAAGAGCGACACGATGCGGAACAGGTTCACGCCCTGGATCACGGCAAGCCCGGCCGCGATGCCGAGCGCGCGCTGCTTCGGCGACGCGGGAAACGCGAGCATCGCGGCGACGAGCAGGAGCGCCGCTTCTATGCCGTTGCAGCCGTTCTTCACGTCCACCGCGAACGCGGGCGACTGAATGACCGTGCCGAAGGACTGCGTCTTCTCGCCGATCACCGCGAGGAGCACGGTCGAGACGCGCACGAGGAACTCGGTGAAAGGCACGACGACGTGGTCGTTCACGGGCTGGATCGCGACGAGCAGATAGAACGCGCCCAGCGCGAGAACGAAGCGGATCAGGAACGTCTTCTGCGCGGACTGCATGAGAACGCGGAGGATAAAGGAATTTGCTTCGGAGCGCGCCCCCGGCGCGCCCGGGGAACGGGGATTTCTTAGAAAGTGAAGAGGAAACCGGTCAGCGAACGAGCGTGTTGTTGTCCACGATGAAGCGCCGCGTGCCCGCCGACCGCACGTTGCCGCGCATGTCCGTCACCTCAATGAGGAGGTCGTGCTCGCTGTTCGAGATCAGTGTCGTGTCGAGATAGAAGCGGAAGCGCGCCGCCGTGTGCTGCGGATAGCCCGGGTACTGGAGCGCGACGTCCGGGCTGGCAAACCCGTATTCGGCGTAGTCCACGCCGCGCACCGCGTCGATCTGCGCGATGCCGTCGATCAGGATGCGCACCTTCACGACGGAGTCGAGGTCGAGCGCCCAGCCGACGACGGGGAACACGCCCCCGATGAACTTGTAGTTCGTGGGGTCGTCGATGAAGCCGATCGGCGGCGGGTCGAGACTGCCCGTCGCGCACTCCAACTCGATCGGGACTTCCTTCAGGAGGGACGCGGAGTCCTCCTTGTCGAGCGCCTTGATCTGCAGCATGTGAGCGCCTTCCTTGAAGCCCCGCTGCGTGAGGAGGTAGCCCGCGTCGACGAAGAACTGGAAACCCACGTTCGGGGCCTGCTGGAAGCCGGGGTACAGGACCTCGATGTCCGGCCGGTAGTAGCCGTAGCAGTCGATGAGGGCGTTCGCGAGCAGGAACTCGCGATGGCAGTTCACGCGCGTGTCCTTGAGGACGACGCCGTCCATCTCGAGAATGACGTGCGAGACGCCGCCGCGCTCCTGCGCGACCGACGTGTCCATCGCCCAGCCGTTCACGAACATGAGGTAGCGCGCGTCGGTGATGTCGCCCGGGCTGCCGCCGGACGGACTGCCCGGAGGTATCGCAACGCAGTTGCCGAACCACGTCGCGTTCAGGAGCGGGAATTCCACGTCGCCGAACGGCGCGAGATTCGGGGAGTCGTTGAAGATCTGCACCCGGCGCGAGCCGAGCAGGCCCTGCTGGCCCTGATCGTCGACGGCCTTGACCGTGACCGTGTGGACGCCGTTCGCGTAGCGCGTCGAGTCGATGTTGAGGATGAATCCCGCGACGATCGCCTGCGGGTTGTCGGGATAATTCGCGGCGACATCCGCGCGGTAGATACCGGTCACGGCCTGCCGCTCGATGAGGCCGTCCACGAACACGTCGACGTGATCTACCTTGCGGTCGTCGAGCGCCCAGCCCGCCACCTCGAGAACGCCGTTCGCGCTGACGCCGCTGTCGGGCAGCGGGAAGTCGACGCCTCCAAACGGCGGCTGGTTCCGGGCGTTGTCGACCTTGACGGCCCGGGGCGTCAGGAAATACGAGCAGCCGTTCACGTCGGTCGCGCGCACGTACACCGTGTGAGAGCCGTTCGAGAAGAGAGACGCCTTGAAGGAGGCCTCATAGCCCGGGTTCTTGCCGGCCGTCCCGCCGTACTGCGGGAAGAACTGGATGACGTCCGGACGCGGAAGGTTGATGTTCGCGCCGCCCGCCGCCGAGACGCGATTCGCCTCGGCCGTGCCGTCCACGAAGACATCGATGTTGGACACCAGGTTGCCGTCGAGAGCGAAGCCGATCACCTGCACGTAGCCGGAAACGGTCGCGCCGTCGACCGGAACGTCAATGGATCCCAGCATTTGCGACTGACAGGGCAGCGCCAGCGACTCCGCGCGCACCGCCTGCGCGGACGGTGCCGCGAGCAGGGCCGCAACCGCGGCGATCGCTGGGAGGATGAGGGCCTTCCGCTTCATCACGAGCCTCCGTGCATCGAGAGATTCCAGAGATACGCTCGGTCAGGACCGACAAATAGAGAGATTAACGCAGATCGAGTTTATTCCCCACGAAAGGCTCTGTCAAATAGGGGGTTACGGTCAGATGAGCCCGCCGGTGCGCGCGAGAACGCGCACGTGCTCCACCGCGGCCGCCGCCGTGGCCTCGGGGTCATAGCCGCCCTCGAGCAGCGACACGACACGCCCTCCCGCGAACGTCTCCGCCACGTCCTCGAGGGCGCGCGTCATCCACGAGAAGCCCTCCGTCGTGACCCGCATGCCGCCGATCGGATCGAGGCCGTGGGCGTCGAAGCCCGCGCTCACGAGCACGACTTCGGGGCGGAAGCGTTCGGAGAGCGTCTCGAGCGCCGACGCGAAGCCGCCCGCATACGCCGCGTCCCCCGCTCCCTTGGGCAGCGGCACGTTCCGCGTCGTGCCCCGGCCGCGGCCGGCCCCCTCCTCGTCGGCCGCGCCGGTGCCCGGAAAGAACGGATACCGGTGCACCGAGAGGTAGGCGACGCGCCCGTCCTCCCAGAACAGCTCCTGCGTGCCGTTGCCGTGGTGCACGTCGAAGTCAGCCACGAGGACGCGCGCGACGCCGTGATGCTCGATGAGGTCCTTCGCGGCGATCGCGATCGAATTCAGGAAGCAGAAACCCATGGCGCGCGACGCTTGCACGTGATGGCCCGGCGGCCGCGCCGCCACGAAGACCGAGGCTGCGCGTCCCGCGACGACCGCGTCGGTCGCCGCGAGCGTCAGCGACACGGCGCGCAGCGACGCCTCGAACGTGGCGGCCGAAATCACGTTGTCGGGGCAATCGAACAGCGCGAAGGGTCCCTCGAAATCGGCCGGCGCATTTCTGCAAAGCGCCGAGAGGCGCTGCACGTATGCCCGGTCGTGCACCCGCTCGACAGCCTTCAGAGTGCGTTCAGGGGCGGGCGGCGCCTCGATGCGATGCCCGTCCTGCCGCAGCGTCTCGACGACGACCTCGACCCGGTGCGCCGTCTCCGGGTGATACGGGCCCGTGTCGTGCCGGAGCATGACGGGATCGAAATACACCGGGACGGCCCGCACGTCCCAAATGTACTCCAACCGTGAGCTACCATCGACACATGGCCCGTCCGAACAGGACTCTTCGCGTCGCGATCTCGCTCGGGCTCGCCGCGCTTCTCCTCGTCCTGTTCCTCAGGACCCTCGATTTCGCGGCCGTGGGCCGAGCCATCGCCGCCGCGCACGTTCCGTGGCTCCTCGTCGCCACCCTCGCCGGCCTCCTCGGCACGCCGCTCCTGCGGTCGTGGCGGTGGGGGCTGCTCCTGAAAAAGGCCGGACGTCCCTCTCCCCTGCAGCTCAACTCGGCGACGGCCATCGGCTTCGCCGCCTCGACGCTGCTTCCCGCGCGCGCCGGCGAGATCGTGCGCCCCGTCGCCCTCGCGAGGAGCGCCCGGCTTCCCGTCGCCCCGTGCCTCGCCTCCATCGCCCTCGAGCGCCTCATCGACCTCGTGACGGTCATCGTGCTCTTCGTCGCTTACGCGGTCGGCTGGGCGCCGACGGGAATGGGCGGCGAAGAAACGGGGCGATTCGAGCTCCTGCGCCGCTCGGCGTTCCTCCTCGGAATCGGCACGCTCGTCGGCCTCGCCTTCCTCGGCTTTCTGGCGGCGAAGCCCCAGCGCGTCGACCGCCTCGTGAGGCCGCTCCTCCGGCCCCTGCCCGACCGGATCGGCGCGAAGCTCGAGTCGATTCTCCACTCGTTCCTCGACGGCCTCGGCGCGCTGGGCACCGTGCGAGATGTCCTCGTGGTGGGCGCGGCATCTTTTCTCCTCTGGATGCTCATCTCCTTCCAGATCTGGTCCACGATGCGCGCGTTCGACCTCGTTTTCCCGTTCCCCGTCGCGTTCTTCGTGCTCACGTGGGCGATCCTCGGCCTCGCCATCCCGACGCCGGGCGGCGTGGGCGGCTATCACGCGGCGGTCGCGTATTCCCTGTTCGGGTTCTATGGCGTTTCGAAGAATACGGCGGCGGCGTTCGCGCTCGTCTCGCACGCGCTCTCGTTCGTGCCGATCACGCTCATCGGCCTCGTGTTCCTCGTAGCCGGCGGCTTCAGCCTGAAGAGCCTGGCAGACGAGCCAGAGCCATCGAGTAGTCCGAACCCCACACCGCCGGATTCGACTCCAGCATCTCGACCCCGAGCTTGAAGAAGCCGGTCTGATCGAGCCCGGCCTGCCACACGACCCGGCAGTGGCACAGCACGCGCGTGCGCACGTTCTCGAGCTCGAACATGTCACCCACCATGACGTTCCGCTGCGCGTATAGGAGCGCTCCGTGGCTGTTCACGATCAGTGTCGATCCGGTGAACCTCTCGCCTTCCCAGCGCAGCCCGATCGGAATCCGCAGCGCGACGCGCGGACTCCGACGCAGCTCATGGGACGCAGCAGGTTCGAGCACGGGAAGCCTAGGAGGCGCCCTGGGCCTCCGCCTTCGGCGGGGCCGTTTCGTCGATCCGGTCGTGGCACTTCTTGCAGACGAACGTGTTCAGCGAGACGAGGAAGAGCCACTCGTCGGACTTGTCCACGTCGCAGAAAAAACACTGGCGCCGACGGCGCGGCGCGACGGTCTCGTCGAACGGCTCGGGCTGGTCGCTCACGTCGAGGGAAGTTTGGGCGAAGAAGACGTCGGAATCAAGGCAGTGCGGGGGCCGGGGGTCGCCGCCCTTGATACTTCTTCATCGGCGACCGGCCCTGCGGCCTGAGACAATCGACCCGTGAGCGCTGTCCCGAAGGAATTCCAGGACACCCTCCTCACGACGCCGCGCCTCCGCCGCGAGCAACGCACGATCGAGGCGATGCTCCAAATCTGGTGCGAGGCGCATCTCCTCCACGTTCGTTCGCGCGACGGCGTGCTATGCGCGGGGTGTGAGGCCCTGTTCGACTACGCGAGCTACCGCCTCCTCAAGTGCCCGTACGGCGAAGAGAAACCCACGTGCAAGAAGTGCCCGATCCACTGCTACACGAAGGACAAGCGCGAGCAGATGCACGAGGTCATGCGCTTCGCGGGGCCGCGCATGCTCCTCCGCCACCCATCCTCGCGATCCGGCACCTCCGCGACGAGAAGAGGGTGGCGCCGCCGCTGGAGAAGTAGCCAGAGCCGGTGGGAGCGGACCAGGAGGCCAGGGTCCCATGCAGATCGACCTCACGAGTCGCGAGAACGAGTACCTGAAGCACGTGCTCGACGCGTCGCGCAAGTCGCTTCTTCACGCGCTGCGGCACAAGCACGGCCACGATTTTAAGGACGCCCTGAAGAACCAGCTCGACCTGAACGAGAAGGTGCTGCAAAAGGTCGAGCCCGAGCCCGTGCGGCGATGAAGCGGGGGCGCGCAGGACGCGTGCAACCCACGCCCCAGGCGTTTAGCGTAGCGCTGCGTTACGTTAAAGGTCGCGGCACAGCGAAGTCGGCCTTGAGCTCGCCGTCAATCCACTGCATGAAAGCCGTCTGCTTCGGGCTCATGACCTTCAGGCAGCTCCGGTGCCCGAACGACGACCAGCGTCGAGAGACCATGCCTTCATTTGCGCCGCCAGTCGTTCGGGGGATTGCCGAAAACGCTGGAGCTCGTGCTCCAGAAGCTGCTCGAGGGTCACGAAGCCCGGGACCACCGGGATACTGACCTCAGGTTCCCATAGTGCGAAGCAGTGGCCTCCCGTGCCGTGCCGCCGGCAAAGATACTGGGTGTCCCAGAGATCGCTTCCGAACCACGCCCAGGACGGGTCGAGCACGTTGTCTGGTACCTCGTGATCCATTTCAATGGCGACAACGAGCGCATCCGAAATGCAGAGGAATGGAAAGGTGAGGCCATCAGCGATGGCGTAGAATGGCTGGAGGGCGGACGGGAGCTTCGCGCGATGCTCCGGCGACGCGGCAGCGGGCACCGGCACGGAGATGTCGAGGAGACGCTGGACGCGCTCGACGAAGTCGGTCAGAAACCCGGGAGTCATTTTTTCCCGATCGTCTCCAGTGAGTCAGCCAGCCGAGCACCGGCCGCGCGGAAGACTACGACTTCTTCCATCACTTCCTCGCCGCCTCTTCTTTCACCTTCTCCCTCACCCATGCGTTGACGAGGCCCTCCGAAGTGGTGTTCTTCTGGCGCGCGACCTCGTCGAGCTTCTCGTAGAGTTCTCGCTCGATCCCGACGCGCTTTTTCAGATTCACGTCGAAATGGGCTTCGGGCATCACGTCGAGATAGTCGCCCACGTCGTTCTCGTCGACGAAGCGCACCAGCTCGTCCAGAGACGAGAAGGCCGGGAGCTTCTTGGGACCTTCAGGCTTTTCGGGCATACCAGCGTTTTTCATTCTCGGTCATTTCGCGCGCCGTAACGATGAGCGCTTCGTTCGAGAGCTTATGGATGAAAAAGACGATCATGTAGCGTCCGGCTTTCGTCCTTCCGAGCGCTGCTCTGCTCCCAGATGTCCTAGACAGGTGAAGTCTGAGGGTTGAGGGCACGAAATTCCATCGGCGAGATCCCGAGCTCGCGGGAAAGCTCGGCGAGGGTCTTCTCACCCGAGACGATCCGGGCGACCGTCTCGCGCTTGAAGTCGACCGTAAAGATCCGGCGGCCATCCGCCTTCCTTGAGAACTCCGCCATATCCGGCTGCCTTTCTGGGTCCGATTCTGAACCCGGAAGTGTCTAGCAGCCCGTGGAAAAACGGGCTAAAGGGTCCGAGTGGACCGCGGCGAAGGGAATTG
>DAIOUV010000074.1:0-12539 GCA_036759345.1 Acidobacteriota bacterium
CCGTTGGGTTCCACCTCGCGCTTCCGGACTTCAACCAGGTCCTCGTGAAGATGGGTGGCTCTCTGTTTCCCTTCGGCTGGCTGAAGTTCCTCACGGAGAAGAAGAAGATCGACCGGGTGAGGGTCATGGCGCTCGGCGTCCTGCCGGAGTACCGCCGGAAGGGCATCGATGCGATTCTCTATTACGAGGCGGCGAAGGAAGGCATCCGCCTCGGCCACAAGTGGGCGGAGTTCTCGTGGATGCTCGAGGACAACCTCGACATCCTGAAGCCGCTCGAGGTCTTCGGCGGCCGCATCTACAGGCGCTACCGGCTCGTCGCGAAGCGGCTGTAGCGAGAAGCCCGTGGCCGACCCTGGTACCGACCGGCCGCCTTCGTTTCCAGAACTCTATCGCGTGCTTCGCGCATTCGTAAGCCAGTGCCAACGCGTAAGACGAGCACACCCGCGCGGCGAGATTAGCCTCAAGTTTCACTTCGGGGACAAAGAATCGGAATCGTCTGTTAGCGCCGGGGACGACGAGAAGATGGCCCTGTTCGTGGTCCTCATGCGTCCCTTCGAACGTGTACGTGTCCTTGTCAGGATCGCCCGTGGTTGCATGCGGGCGCGGCACGCCGAGCAGGTCGCAGAAATCGATGAGAAACGAGTCCTTGTTCGCCCTTTCGGCCGCGCCGGAGGCAGACCACTTGGCGATGAATTCGGTAACGGTCATCAGGTTGTTCGTATGCTAAGGGTTCTGGCTATCGAGCCGAGGCGGTGCGGGACTTGTAAGGGGTGCAGACTTCAAAGACCGCCTCCGGATGAGCATCCACGACCCGCAGAAGAACTTGAGCGGGACCCTCTGGAACTCGAAGGCCCTGCTCCCAGTTGCGCAGCGTGCTGACGCTGATTCCGATGAGCCTCGCGAAGTCGGACTGGGTGAGCTGGAACTTCCGGCGGATCTGACGCGCATTCGGGGGCGGAAACTCGAACGTGCGCGACGGCTTCTTTAGGCCCTTCTCGATGGCCTTCATTTCACGGACACTCTCGAGGAGCTCCTCAAACTGCGCCTTCTTCATGATTCGTCCTCCGCGATGACGTGACGGAGGTCCCGGATCTGGGCCTTCGTCAAGTTCGGTTGATCACTCTTCTTGTAAACGTAGAGCAGATAAAGCCGCCCGGAATCGATCCTGTAGTAGATGACCCTCAGACCGCCTCGCTTTCCCTTGCCCTCCTCGCGCCACCGAAGCTTTCGAAGCCCGGCTCCGCCTGGAATGACGTCGCCCGCCTCGGGATTGATGACGAGGTGCGCCTGAAGTCGCCGGTACATTTCGTCCGAGAGCAGCTCCCGAATGAGCCGTGTGAAGACGGAGGTCTCCACCAGAACCATGCGGGAATTATACTTCATTGAAGTACATGCGTCAATACTGGAGAAAGGGGCCGCATCCGAAGTGGGAGGTGACCGGCCGTATTCGCCGCTGGTAGAAAAATGCCGCGGCAGGTTTTGACACAGGTAGAATTCCGCCGTATCGTGGCGCGATGGCCGCGACCCGCTACCTCGTTCCCCAGGTCGAACAGGACCTGCGCCGAAAGATGGTCTTCGTGTGCGGCCCGCGCCAGGTGGGAAAGACGACCATGGCACGCGGGCTGCCGGGCGCGAAGAAGGGGTACCTGAGCTGGGACGTCGCGGAGGACCGGGAGAAGATCCTGCGCGGCCAGCTTCCGCCCGCGCGGCTCTGGGTCTTCGACGAGATCCACAAGTACCGGTCGTGGCGCAATTTCCTGAAAGGCGTGTTCGACGGCCGGCGCCCGTCCCAGCGCATCCTCGTGACGGGCAGCGCCCGCCTGGACTTCTATCGCCACGGCGGCGACTCCCTGCAGGGCCGTTACCATCTTCTTCGCCTCCATCCGCTTTCGGTCGCCGAGCTGAAGCTGAAGACGCCGGGAGAGCTCCGCGACCTGCTGACCCTGGGCGGCTTTCCCGAGCCTTACTTTGGCGGCTCGGAAGTCGAGGCGCGGCGGTGGTCCCGCGAGTACCGGGACCGCCTCGTGCGCGAGGACGTCGCGAGCCTCGAACGCGTTCAGGACCTCGGGAACATCGAGCTTCTTGCCTTGCGTCTTCCGGAGCTGGTGGGTTCGCCGCTCTCGATCAACGCGCTGCGCGAAGACCTGCAGGTCGCTCACAAGACCGTCGCGAACTGGCTTCGAATCCTCGAGCGCCTCTACGCCATCTTTCGCCTCGCTCCTTTTGGGGCCCCGCGGCTTCGAGCCGTCAAGAAGGAGCAGAAGCACTATCAGTTCGACTGGACGCTCGTACCCGATCCCGCCGCGCGGTTCGAGAACCTCGTGGCTTCCCATCTCCTGAAATGGGTGCACTTCGAGCAGGACGCGAAGGGACGGGACCTGGAGCTTCGGTACTTCCGCGACAGGGATGGGCGGGAGGTGGACTTCGTAGTCACCGAAAAGCGCGCCCCGCTCTGGTTCGTCGAGGTGAAGTCTGCCGATGCCGACGTCTCCTCGAGCCTGCGCTCCCTCAAGGCCCGCTTCCCGAAGGCCGAGGCTTGGCAGGTCTCGGCGGCGGGCACGAAGGACTACGTGAGCCCCGATGGCATCCGCGTGGCGCCGGCGACCCTGTTCCTCTCGACGCTCGTTTAAGGTCCGCGCCCCGGCACCTCTGACTCCGGTTGCGGCCGGCCGAAGCGCCTGTAGAGCGCGTTCCCGAGGGGGACGGCCACGAACGCGAGCGCGAGGCCCGCGAGGACGTCCGCCACGTAGTGGTACCGGCAGTAAACCGTGGCGACGTACAGGCCGACGGCGAACGGCAGGAACGCCCAGAACGTCTTTTTCGATCGGCGATACGCCTCGAAGAGGACGGCCGTGAGGACCATCGTATGCCCCGACGGGAAGCAGTCGCGCTTGTTCTTCTCGAGGACGTCGAGCGTGTGGTCGATGACCTGCGAGATGGCTCCGCGCGGCAGCGGGCCCGCGTGCTGCACGGTGTACCGGGGACCGATCGCGGGCACCAGGAAGTAGCAGGCGTAGCTGACGTAGAACACGAAGACCATCACGAAGGCATAGCGCGGAAAATCGCGGGCGCGCGTCGGGCGGGCGCGGTCGTCGAAGAAAACGAGGGTCCCGAGCACGATGGGGTGGAAGTAGTAGAGCGCATAGAAGATCGTCAGGACGTCCGACAGAAGGGGCGTCGCGAGCTTCTCGAGCAGGACGGTCGGGTCGACTCCAAAGAGCGCGCGATCGAAGGCGATGAGGGCCGCGTCGCGATCGATGGGATGGACGGCGCGGATGAGCGGACCGAGTCCGTCGAAGATGACGAGAACGCAGCCGATGACGTAGTAGTCGAAGAGGACGGCGAGGGCGCCCGTCGCGTGGCCCGTCGCGTCGCCCCGCGCGCGCCAGAACGCGATCCCGACGGGGACGAGAGCCACGGCTGCCATCCGCAGGAACACAGAGCGGTCGTCGAGGACGCCGTATCGGAGAACGCCGACGACGAAAAGCGCGCTTGCGAAGACGACAGTCAGAACGTCGACCGGCTTCCAGCGCACGGTGCGTTCTAACACGAACCTATAATGCCGTCGTGCGCTTCTCCGCGGCTCTTGCGCTCTCCGGGTCGCTGGTGGCATCGGCCGCCCTCGCCGCGGCGCCGGTGCCCGTCATCGATCTCAATTCCGAGATCCACGCCGTGAGCGCGCGCTTCGTGTCGGACGCGATCCGGGAGGCGGGGACCTCGGGCGCGCCCCTCGTGATCCTGCGCATCGACACGCCGGGCGGGCGGCTCGACTCCACGCGGGAAATCACTCGGGCGATCCTGGCCTCGCCCGTGCCGGTCGTGGGCTGGGTCGCGCCCGCCGGAGCGCAGGCCGCCTCGGCCGGGTTCCTCATCCTCATGTCGTGCGATGTCGCCGCGATGGCGCCGGGCACGAACGCGGGCGCCGCGTCGCCCGTTGGGGGAGGCGGCGAGGATCTCCCGAAGACGATCGCGAAAAAAGTGGGGGAGGACGTCTCGGCGCTGCTCCGTTCCGTCACCGAGCCCCGCGGCCGCCCGGTGGACGACGCCGTCAAGGCCGTTACGGAGGCGACGTCGTACTCCGAGACCGAGGCCGAAAAACGCAAGCTGATCGAGGTCATCGCGCGCGACATTCCGGAGCTCCTCGCGCGGCTCGACGGGCGCACGGCGAAGCGCGTCGGCAGGCCCGACGTCGTCCTGAAGACAGCCGGTCTCGCGACCGAGCCGCGGGAGATGACGCGGCGAGAACGGATCCTCGGCGTGATCGCGAGCCCGGCGATCGCCGGGATCCTCTTCCTCGTCGGTCTCGTGGGCCTCTACTCCGAGCTTTCCCATCCGGGCGGAATCCTGCCGGGCGTCCTCGGCGCGATCTGCCTCGTCCTCGCGCTCTTCGCGATGTCGGTCCTCCCCGTCAACGGGGCGGGCGTCTTTCTCATCTTGCTCGGGGGCCTGTTCTTCTTCCTCGAAGTGAAGCTTGCGGCGCACGGCGTCCTCGCCTTGGGGGGCGCGGCCGCGATCGTGCTCGGCGGCCTCCTCCTGTTTCCCGACCGGGCTGGCGCTCCGCGCGGCGAGCTCGCGACGCTCATCGCGGGCGCCGTCACGACCGCGGCGATCCTCGCGGCCCTCTCGTTCAGGGCTCTCGCCGTGAAGCGGTTGCCGGATCGCACCGGCGCCGGCGTTCTCGTGGGCCAGGTCGTCGCCGCGCGCACGACTCTCGCTCCTATGGGCAAGATCTTCGTCGACGGCGCCCTCTGGGAGGCGCGTTCCTCCGCGCCGGTCGCCGCCGGCGAAAACGTCGAGATCACCGGTCTCGACGGCCTTCTCGTCCTCGTCCGTCCCGCCCCGAAAGGGGCTTAAGGAGACTCATGTCGAATCTGACGCTCCTCGTCCCGGTTCTCTTCGTCGCTCTGATCTTTCTCTCGAAGTGGATCAACGTCCTCAATGAATACGAGCGGGCCGTCACGTTCTGGCTCGGGCGCCTCTCGCCGAGCCCGAAGGGCCCCGGTCTCACGCTCATCTTCTGGCCGTTCGAGACGATGGTGCGCATCTCTCTCCGCACGGTGGTCCTCGAAGTGCCGCCCCAGGACGTCATCACCCGGGACAACGTGTCCGTGAAGGTGAACGCGGTCGTCTACTTCCACGTCATGGACCCGGCGAGGGCCGTCGTGAAGGTCGAGAACTACCTCTATGCCACGTCGCAGCTCTCCCAGACGACGCTCCGCTCGATCCTCGGCCAGGCGACGCTCGACGAGCTGCTTTCCTCGCGCGACAAGCTGAACGAAAGCCTGCAGGAAATCCTCGACAAGCACACGGACCCGTGGGGCATCAAGGTGACGATGGTCGAGCTGAAGGCCGTCGACCTGCCGATCGAGATGCAGCGCGCCATGGCGAAGCAGGCCGAGGCCGAGCGCGAGAAGCGCGCGAAGATCATTCACGCTGCCGGCGAGTTCGAGGCTTCCAAGCAGCTCTCGGAGGCAGCCGCGATCATCGGCCGCGAGCCCGCCGCGCTCCAGCTCCGGTATCTGCAGACGCTCACGGAGATCGCTTCGGAGAAGAACTCGACGGTCATCTTCCCGTTGCCGATGGACCTGATCTCGGCCTTTCTCAAGAAGGGCGAGAAGTAAGGATGACCGCGCTTGGGCTTTCGGAGGGCCCCGAGGATCGGTCGGACCGGCCGGCGAGGCCGCCTGTCCACTATCAGATTTCGGTCACGGGCCGGCAGGCCGCACTCTTCTTCTTGCTTCTCCTCGCGGCGCTCGCGCTGGCTTTCTTCTTCGGGATGAAAACGGGCGCCGCGGCGCGAAAGGGCCCGGGCGCGGTCGCGACGCTGGCGAACGCTTCGGACCTACCGGTGCCGACGCTCGCACCGTCGGACGGGCCTCGCGAGACCCGGAAATCCGGGAGCTCCGTCGAGAGGCCCGCCGAAGAGGCGCTCGGCTTCGCCGCCGAGAAGCGGGCGGCCCTGAAGGAGGCTGCCGCGGCGGCGGCGACGCCGGTGCCCGTGCCGACACCGGTTCCCACCCCGCCGCCTCCCGTTCCGACGGCCGCTCCCCTCGCGCATCAGAAGGACGCCCCGAAGGGCCCGTTCTACGTGCAGGTGCTCGCGACGAAGAAGGCGCCCGCCGCGGACGACCTCAGGAAACGTCTCATGGACGAAGGTTTCGCGGCGGACGTGTCGGCCGTGCCCGGCAAGGACGGCTGGTTCCGCGTGCGCGTGGGCCCGTTCAAGGACCGCGCGAAGGCGGAGGCGGCGGCGAAGAAGATCAAGACCACCGACAAGCAGATCAAGAACAGACCCCTGGTTGTGCCTTGAGCCATCGGCTCCGTTCTCTCCCCGTCCGCGGCGAGCCCCGCCTGCCCCCGTGGATCCGGGAGAAGAAGCTTCGTCTCCTCGACCTCCACGAGATGAAGTCGCGCATGCGGCGCGGAAGCCTCTCGACAGTCTGCGAGGAGGCGCGCTGCCCGAACCGGACGGAGTGCTTCGAGCGGAGGACGGCCACGTTCCTCATCGCGGGCGACGTCTGTACCCGCGCCTGCGGCTTCTGCCACATCACGTCCGGGCGTCCCGCTTCCCTCGACCCGGAGGAGCCCGCGCGGCTCGTGGGGGCCGCCAACGAAATGGGAATCCGGCACATCGTCGTCACGTCTGTCGACCGCGACGACCTCGCGGACGGGGGCTCGGCGCACTGGGCGGCCGTCGTTCGGGCGCTGAAGGAAGACGACGGCGCGCGCACGGTCGAGGCGCTGACGCCCGACTTTCAGGGCAACGCCCTCCAGATCGACCGCGTGGCCGATTCCGGCCCCGACGTCTACAACCACAACGTGGAGACCGTTCCCCGCCTCTACGACACCGTCCGCCCGAAGTCGAGGTTCGGCCGGTCGGTGGACCTCCTCGCCCGCGTGAAGGAACGGCATCCCGCGATGACGACGAAGTCGGGCCTCATGCTGGGCCTCGGGGAAGAAGACGAAGAGGTCGTCGACGTGTTCCGCGCGCTGCGCGCCGCCGGAGTCGACGTCGTCACGGTCGGGCAGTACCTGCGGCCGTCCGCCTGGAATCTACCGGTCGTGGAGTACGCGACGCCCGAGCGCTTTGCGTCGCTCGAGGCGCGGGGGATGGAGCTGGGCTTTTCGGCCGTCTTCTCCGGCCCGTTCGTCCGCTCGAGCTACCGGGCGGAAGAGTTCGCGCCGAAGAGGGGATGACGGCTCGGCCGCCGCATGCTGTCTCTCTTACCTTCTAAGAAATCCTCCCGTCTTCTCTTCTCTAGCGCGTCCGGCGTGCTGCTGGCGCTGTGTTTTCCGAACTTCTCGATACTTCCTCTTCTGCCCGTCGCATTGATCCCGCTGATTGCGGCGCTCGACGGCGCGCGACCGAAGCAGGCGGCATTCCTCGGGTACGTTTTCGGGCTCGTGTTCTGGACGCTGACGATCCCGTGGATCGCCTATACGGTCTACCGGTTCGGCGGCGTGGCGTGGCCCGTCGCCGGACTCGCGCTTGCGGCGGCGGCGGCGATCTGCGCGGTGCCTTTCGCGGTGATGGGTCTCCTTTACGCCTGGGTCGCTCCCCGGTCAGCCGCCGGCCTCGTGGCGACATTCGGCGCCTCGTGGGCCTCTCAGGAGCTCTTCCGCACGTACGTGTACATCTTCGGCGGCTTCCCGTGGGCGCTCCTCGCGAACCCGCTCGCGGACGTCCCGCAGCTGATGGGCACGACGGCCCTCGGCGGCGTCTTCTTGACGTCGCTCCTCGCGGCGTCCTTGAATGCCGCCCTGTACGTCGCGCTGACGCGCCCCGCCCGGAACCTGCGCCTCGGGTGGCTCGTCGGCGCGTCCCTCGCGGGCGTTTTCGCGGCGGCGGCCGGACCGCGACGACCGCATCCGGCGGGAGAAGTCCTCGTGGTCGGCGTCATCCAGCCAAACGTCAGGCAGGAACTTCGCTGGGAGCCCGGAACCGCCGAGCGCCTCTTCGTCGACCTCGAGGATCAGACGCGAATGCTCTGCCGGCACGACCGACCCGTCCTCGTGCTGTGGCCGGAGAGCGCGTCGCCGTACGCGTGGTCGTTTTCCGAGGCCTACCGCCAGAGGGTCATCGCACTCTGCCGGGAGCTCGACATCGCGATCCTTCTGAGCACCATCTGGTCCGATGCCCCGGACGATCCCGAGGCGGCGTTCTACAACGCCGCGGTCCTCGTGACGAAGGCAGGCGCCGCGCGCCCGCCCTATTTCAAGCAGCGCCTCGTGCCCTTCGGCGAATACGTGCCGCTCGCCGGGCTTCTCCGGAAGATCCGGCCCATCAGCCGCGCTGTTCCCTCGGCCTTCACGCCCGGAAGCGGCACGACCCTGCTCTCTCTCGGGTCCTGGAGGCTGGGCGGCGCGGTGTGTTACGAAGTCCTCTTCCCATGGATCGCGCGCGACGAAACCCGAGCGGGCGCGGATGTCCTCTTCACGCTCACGAACGACGCGTGGTACGGGCGCGCGGGGGCGCAACGACAACACTTTCAGGGGGCCGTCGTGCGCGCGATCGAGACGGGCCGCCCGCTCGTCCGCGCGGCTATCACCGGGATCAGCGGGGCCGTCGACGCGACGGGCCGCGTTCTCGTGACGCTCGATCCCGACGTCAAGGGCGCCTTCTCGGTGCCGCTCGAGCGCCCGTCGGCGCCGCCGCCCGCGGTTGCCGCGGGCGACGCCGTCGCGTGGGTTTGCACGGCAGGGCTTCTGGCCGGTATCCTCCGCGCGCGGGTTCTCGAGCCCCGGAAACGCCCAGGAGGAAGTTCCACGTGAACGAAGAACGCATTGAGCGCCTGCTCGAGCTCGCGTCGTCCGTGAGCGCCCTCCGGGGCTATCTTTGACGTCCGCAAAGCCGCGAAAGAGAAGGAAGAGCTCGAACGGACGACCGGCGAACCCGCCTTCTGGGCGAACGCCCTCGAGGCGCAGGAGACGCTCCGCAAGCTGAAGCGCGCCGAGCGCGTGCTCGCGGACGACAAGGATCTCAAGGAGCGGCAGGAGGAGCTCGAGATCCTCGGCGAGTTCCTTCGCACGGGCGAGAAAGTCGAGGCGGATGCCGACACGGCGCTTGCCACGATCGCGCCCTGGGCGCGCCGCAAGGAGCTCACGTTCAAACTCACGCATGACGAGGATCCGCTGCCCGCGCTCGTCGAGATCCACGCGGGCGCGGGCGGGACCGAGGCTCAGGACTGGGCCGACATGCTCATGAGGATGTATCTCCGCTTCGGCGAGCGCCGCGGATGGAAGACGGACGTTCTCGAGGTGACGTACGCCGAGGACGCGGGCATCAAGACCGCGACGCTGCGCTTCGAGGGGGAATACGCCTACGGACACATGAAGGCCGAGCGCGGCGTGCACCGCCTCGTGCGCATCTCGCCTTTCGACGCCGCGGCCCGGCGCCACACGTCCTTCGCGGCCGTCTACGTCTCGCCGGAGATCGACGACACGATCGAGGTCGAGATCAACGACAAGGACCTCCGGATCGACACCTTCCGGGCCGGCGGCAAGGGCGGACAGCACGTGAACAAGACCGAGTCGGCGATCCGCATCACGCACCTGCCGACCGGGCTCGTCGCGCAGTGCCAGAACGAGCGCTCGCAGCACAAGAACAAGGACTCGGCGATGAAAGTCCTGAGGTCGCGCCTCTACCAGCGCGCCGTCGAGGAACGCCTCGCGAAAGACGCCGTCCGCGCGGGCACGAAGATGGAGATCGGCTTCGGATCGCAGATCCGTTCGTACGTGCTCGCCCCCTACCGGCTCATCAAGGACCACCGCACGAACTACGAGGTCGGGGACGTGGACCGCGTCCTGGACGGCGACCTCGACGGCTTCATCGAGGCGTACCTCCAGACCTTCGTGAAGAGGGGCGAGAAGGCCGCGACCGACCGGCAGGGTTTCGGCACGTCCGAAGCGGGGTCATGACGGAGTTGGAAAACGGGGCCTACAGCCCCTGGATGTTGGATCTGAGGCAGCGCCTCTCACGAAGCTGGCCGGCGCGGCCGCTCGTCTCCGAGCGGCCCGCGGGCGCGGGCACGGTTCCGCTGCGCCCGGCGGCCGTCCTGATCCCTCTCTACGTGCGCGAGAAGGCGCTCTGGACGCTCTTCACGAAGCGGACGGAGATGGTCGAGCACCACAAGGGCCAGATCTCGTTCCCGGGCGGCGGCAAGCACGCGGCCGACGCAAACCTTTGGGAGACGGCGGTTCGGGAAACCGAGGAAGAGATCGGTGTCTCGCGAAAGAGCGTGAGGATCCTGGGAGCCCTGCCGCGCCTCGTCACGGTCACCGAGTTCGAGGTCGCGCCGTTCGTCGGGTCGATCCCCTACCCGGTCACGTTCGCACCTCGGCCGGGCGAGGTCGAGTCGATCATCGAGGTGCCGCTCGCGTACCTCCTCGATCCCATGGTGGTCGAGGAGCGGCCGGTGAAGTGGAAGGGCAAGGACGTGATGACGCTCGTCTACCACTACAAGGGCCACGCGATCTGGGGCGCGACCGCGCGCATCCTTGCGGACCTTTTGACGGTCATGCGGGACGGCGAAGAGGTGGGCGCGTAGCATTGATGATTAGAGTTTTCACTTTAGCTACCGGTCGATAGGGGAGAAGCTGATCTGGTTGCACCAAGTCCTGAAGAGTCGAACACTGAGGATCCTCCCTTCTAGCCCCACCCTTGCAGCGGGATATCGCCGATGACTGATCTGATAAACGTCTACTGCGACGAGAGCTGCCATCTTCTGAACGACCGCCAGGGGATCATGGTGCTGGGCGCTCTCTGGTGCCCGACGGTGGAGGTCCGCCGAATCTCACGGCGCATCGGAGACCTGAAACGCAAGCACGGCCTCAGGCTTCGACACGCCATGCCCGATGGGCGAGTCGATCCTGGTTTCGAGTCAAAGTGGACGAAGGTGTCCCCGGGGAAGCCTGAGTTCTACGTCGACCTTGTTGACCTCTTCTTCGACGAATCCTGCATCCAGTTCCGCGCACTCATCGTCGCGGACAAGTCGAGACTCGATCACACCGAATTCCGGCAGACACACGACGACTGGTACTACAAGATGTACTTCCAGCTCATCCAGCCGATCATCCGGCCCGAGAAGCGGTACAGGATCTTTCTGGACATCAAGGACACGCGCAGCGCAGAGAAGGTCCAGAAACTCCGCGAAGTGCTCGCCAACGCGAACTACGACTTCGACCGGAGCATAGTGAAGGACATCCAGACGGTCCGGTCCGATGAAGTGGAATTGCTCCAGGTCGTCGACCTACTCATCGGCGCCGTCGCGTACCGCAACCGAGGCCTTTGCTGCCCTGGTGCAGGCCAACCCTGGACAACGAGCAGGACCCGGCGGTCGCCGTCTGGGACTACGACAAGGGGCGGAAGCAGATTCGGACGTACGTGTGGCTCCGCGACTTCGACTACGTGGTCGTCCTGGAGCGGAGGATCTTCGGGAAGCGCGATCGGCCCCGGAGCGCCATGTTTCTCGTCACCGCTTACCACGTCGATGGGGACCGGACGCGCAGGCAGCTCGAAACCAGCTTCGCGGCGAGGGTCCCATAAATGCAATCGCCGCCCCGGATGACCCGGCGAGCGGCGAAAGGTCTCTTTCCACACCTGGTGGATGAGGCTGCCTCTAATATTGCTCCCAAGAGGTGCCCTGTCAAGGTAGGGAGCCGCTAAGTGTGCCGAAGACACGCGAGCTGTGTATGACGCGCGTGGCCGTATCTCGCGTGCCAAGAATCGGTTACGCTTAAAGGGATGCTCCGCCGCGATTACTCATTCGCCAGGCGGTCGACCAGCTCACACGTGACCGGCGGCTCCTTGAGATGGAGAACGCCAACCGCGAGGTCTAGCAGTCGCCGAGGAGGGGGAGAAATTCACCTGCGCGCGAAACAGTTCTTTGATGTCTTTGAACCCGAGCCCGGCGTCAATGCCATCGACTTCAAGAGTCGCCGCCTTTGAAAGAATGTCGAAGTGAGCGTAGCGCGTGTTGGGGGCGCTGATCTTCGACTTGAAGAAACTGTGGTTCGTCCCTTTCTGGCAGAAATTGCGGAGGTTGCTCTTGACTGCGTTCAGCTTCTCGCTACTGGTTAAGGGAAGTCCATCCTGCAGCCGTAAGAAGAATTCACGGAGGTCCTCTTCAGAGGCGTCCTCAATCTCGTCGTACTCGATTTCGAAATCGTCAAAGGCATCACGTGGCGCGGGCTTTAGCGACGCGTAAAGGGGACCGCCAAACTCAGGGACAGATTCTGAGGGGAGGCCAAGCGTGCCGGCGAAGAAGTCAAAGATGGCGTTCAGCCGCTGCTGCCCATCAACAACTTCGTAATCGTTCTCTTCCAGTCTGGTATCTGATACCGATCGCGCCGCTTAAAAACCTTGTCCAGGACCCGTCGGCCCGAGGCCATCTTCAATTTGCCGTTCCCGTCGACGGCGCTATGCTCTTGATGAACGCCGCCGCCGCTGCCGCCTTCTCGCGGTTTGCCTTGAAAACGGCGGAGTCCGGCTCCTTCGCGAGCGCGCGGTCGAAGAATCCGACGGCCTCCTCGTAACGTCC
>DAIOUV010000075.1:0-12516 GCA_036759345.1 Acidobacteriota bacterium
GGCCGGCGCAGAAGAAGATCATCACGGCCACGAAGAACGGCGAGAAGCCGGACCCCGCGGTCGCCGCGCTGGCGGGTCTGCGCAGCAAGCACAACACGTACATGTCCGTGCCGCTCATCTTCATGATGATGTCGCAGCACGCGACGTGGGCCGCGAGCTACGAGTGGACGCTGCCGCTCGTCGTCCTTCTCGGCTGGGGCTTCACGTACTGGATGTACCAAATCGGCAACGATCCGCCCAAGGATTCCAAGGATTCGTCCTAGTTCTCAGGCTTGCTCAATAGTCACGAAACCCACCGCAAACAGGGGCAGGCGCGAACACGGTGCCTGCCTCTTGGTTTCTCGGCGCTCCCGTCCGTTCTCAGGCGTCACCGCACTTCGGGGGCTCCGTGCACAGTGCGGTGCACGAAATTTAGGAGTAGGCTTTCCATGCCGGGCGCCAGTTGGGGGGTAGCTCCTCTCGACCAAGCGGCACCCTCGCCCCGCGGCACCCGGCGTTCTTTTCCTAGCGCGAGGAAGGTGAGGGACCGTGCGAGCGGAAAAGAAACTGACCCGGAAGACAAGGCCGCTTCGGGTTCCTCCGCCCGAGCCGGAACGCGACGCGATGATCCTCGCTCTCGCGCGCCAGGCGGAGGAGACGCTCTTACCAGACGAATTGAAGGCCCTCGTCCGCCTCCTGAGAGCGGCGATCGCCAAGATTCCGAAACGGCCCGGGTCGATGGTGGGAAGGTGGAGACGGCGAATGAGAGAATTCGAAATTCTCAGTGCGTATGGCGACCGCTTCCTCCTCGACCATGACGAAAAGGAGAGGCGGGCGAAGGCGCTTGGATACACCTCCAACCCCAGCGAGGCGCTGGACGCATGGGAGAGTCTTAAGCGCGAGGCCCTACGAATGTTCGCCCGCGCCAGAGCGAGAGGGCTGATCTTCTAGGGTGACACTTTTCGAGCGATCGCAGTAAAGCTGTCACTTTTAGCGAGTCAGAAAAAACTCGATCATGTTCTACATGGACATGGTCGAAAGAAAGCCCGTTGTTCCCGCCGCCGTCGACGCGGGGTGCAGCCCCGCCACTGTAGTCCGCTACGTCCGAGCCGGCCGCCTCGAGTGCGAATGGGACCGCGGACGCCGCCTCGTAAGCGTTGAGCGCCTCCGCGAGCTCCTCCGTGAGCCGCCTCGGGCGCGCGCGCTCGCCGCATCGGGGCTCCCGTGAAGACGACCGCCGAGCGCGCCGCGGAATTCCTCGAGCGCGCGGGAATCGCGGGCGGGGAATGCCTGCGCGGGCAGAGCATCAAGGAGGCGTCGCGGAACCTCGGCTACAGCCCCGCGAAGACCTACCGACTCGTCGAAGAGAATCGAATTCAGCACGTAAAGGGAGGGGCACCCGGCTCCGCTGTCCGCATTAATTGGCTTTTCATCGCTGATTTCTTGGCCGAGAACGAGCACGGCAACGGCGAGACGAAGCCGCGCCTCGTGGCGGCGGGAGCGGCCCCGTGAGGCGGCCTGAAAAGCGAAATCCGCCGATGACGCCGGCGGACTCGCGAATCCCGAAACTGATCCCGGATCGCATCGTACCACGTGAGGCCCGGCCGTGAGCGCGGTCGGCAAGCCCGATCGCTGGCCCCGGTTCGCCGACATCCAGACGCTCACGATCCTCAAGCGGCACGCGCGCTACAGGATCGCGGCCGTCCTCCGCGAGTGTGCGGGCTCGAGATACGTGGCCCTCGTCGGGCAGATGCGCGTGACTGATACGGGCACATGGCGGCTCGCGCGGACGTTCAACGTAAGGGCCGACGAGATCGACGACTTGATCGACGCGCTCGAGCGGGCGAAGGAAATTCTGTGAGCGTCTCCGCCATTCCCGCCGAACTGCGGGCGCTGCCGCAATGGGTGAGATACAAGCTCGTATCCGACGAACCGAAGCCGCGAAAGATTCCGGTCCGTCCGTCAGATCCCGACTGCGCATCGAGCACTGACCCGGCGACGTGGGGGACATTCGAGGACGCTCTTTCCCAAGTTGGCCAGCACGGAACGTGCGGCGTCGGCTTCGTTTTCTCAGAGGACTACTTCGGGATGGACCTCGATGGCTGTCTGACTGAAGAAGGAATCCCCGACGCGAAGGCAGCCGCGCTCGTCGAGGGATTCGCGACCTACACGGAGATCAGCCCGAGCGGGACCGGCCTTCACCTGATCGGGCGCGGCTCCCTCAACGGGCATCGCGGTATGAACCGGGGCGGAGTAGAACTGTACGACCGCGGGCGTTACTTCACAATGACCGGCAACGCGCTCCCTGGCGCCCCGCCGACGATCGCCGAGTGTCAGATGGCACTTGACGCACTCGTCGCGAAGCTGGACCCGCCGAAGCCCCCGCCTCCTCCCGTGTCTCCTCGGCCCCGGAGATCGGACGATCAAGGCCGCATCGTCGAACGTGCACGCGCCTACGTCTCGAAGATGCCGGCCGCGATCTCCGGCCAGGGCGGCCACGAGGCGACGTTCCGCGTGGCGATCGCGCTCGCGAAGGGCTTCTCTCTCGACGCCGGAACGGCGCTCGATCTCCTGCGCGACTTCAACGCGCGATGCGATCCGCCGTGGTCCGAGAAGGAGCTCATCCACAAGATCGAGGACGCGGGCCAGGCCGACGTGCCGGACGGCTACATCCTTGAGAGGTACGAGCCGAAGAGCGAAAAAAGCACACAGAAGAGTGATTCACCCGTGCCAGGCGCGGGCGCGAGCACTACTACCGGAAGTAACGTCTCGAAAATCTGGACGCCCACGTATGACGTGGCGGGCATTCTCGGGAAGTCCGGGGCCGGCGGCCCGAGATTCAAGACAGGAATCGAGACGCTCGACGAGCGCCTGACGCTGCGAACGGCCCCGACGAACATCGGCACACCGGGCGGGCGAATCATCGGCTTCATCGGCTCCTCGGGCTCGGGGAAAAGCGTGGCGATCGATCAGTGTGCCCTCAACCTGGCGAGACAGAAGCTCCGCGTCGCCATGCTCGTCGTAGACGAGCCCCGCGAGGACCCCGCCGAACGCATCGGCCAGGGGCTCGGCTTCCGCCACGCGGAACTGAATGCCGAGTACCCGAAGACGATCGAGCGGGTGCGAGAGAAGCAGGCGACACTCGACCTCTCAATCCTGCCCGATGAAGACGCGCCGAAAATGCCTTCGATCGAGGACGCGGCCGCGTTTCTCCTCAGTGTCCCAAACGACCTCGGACACGTCCTAGCGGTCGACGGGCTCCACACCTGCCGCTCGGCGACAGAGCGCGACGACGACGCACCGCGCATTCGGATCGAGACGCGGATGAACGTTTTCCGCGCGCTCCGGCTGAAAGGGATCCTCGTGCTTTTCACGGCCGAGGCGAGCCGCGGCGCCTATGCGTCCCGCGACGTGTCGAAGAGAACATCCGCGATGGCGGCCGGCGCCGAGAGCCGCTCGATTGAATTCGGCTCGGACGCGCTGCTCTTTCTGGCGTGTGAAGGCGACAGGATCACCGTCGAACTCCCGAAGAATCGCATCGGGAGAAAGAAACAGCCGTTCTCCCTCCGGCTCGACGCCGGCTCGGCATCCCTCCTTCCAATGTCGGACGAGGCCCTGGCGAGCGAGGCCGAGGGAAAGCGGACCGAGTACCTCCTCCAGTTCGAAGACAAGATCGTGAAGCTCCTCGCGAAGGCTCCGAAGGGGCTCTCGGCCAACGCGATCGAGGGAGAGCGGCTCGGGAGACGAGACGACATTCGAGACGCACTTCGTGGCGCCTGCGACAAAGGGAAGGTGGAGAAGGAATCCGGGGCCCGAGGAGGGGGGTTTCTCTACCTCCTCCCGGCCGGGAAGGCCTGTCTATGAGTCAAGTTCGCGAAGCTCGCGGAAGTTCGCCGAAGTTCGCGGACGGCGAGGTAGCGCGAGAACCCGCCGAAGTTCGCGCGACCTTTAGTAAGGGCGCGAACTGGCGAGGTTCGCACGGGGTATCCGGCGAAGTCGAAGTTCGCCGAGAAAGGTGGCCGTCATGACCGACCCTCTCGAATTCGGAGACCTTCTCCGAATCGCCCGCGCCGTCCACACCGACACGGTCACCGTCTGCCGGATACTGGCCGACGCCACAGACACGCCCCAGGCTCGCCAGGTCCGCGCCTTGGCCCTCGAGGCTCTCTCCCGGGCAATCCCCTCTCGTCGCGTCCGCGTGGTCCCACAGGGGGCCGTACGATGACTCGTTTCCGCCTCTTCGCCGCCTCTCTCATCGGGAAAATCGTGCGTCCCTTGTTGGGCGCGAGCGCGCGCCTTCTCGCAGGCCTGCCCGAAGCGCCCTCATCTGCCGAGCCGTCGTGCACGGAGCCTGAAAGCGGCGCCCTCGTCCCGGCCCCCACCTTCGACGAAATCGCCTCCGCGCTCCACAGATTCACTCGAGAACGCGCGCCGCTTTTCCCGGGCGAGGCCGTTGCCCTCGCGCTGTACGTCGCCGCTTTTTCTGAAGCGGTCGCTCCCTCGCTCGCGCGATACCTTGCCGCAATCGCCCCCCCACCGCCGCCGCTCGAACCGCCGTCGAAAGATGACGTCGTGAACTGAAGGAGAACGCACTTGCCAACCAGAGAAATTGTCATAAAAGTTGCATTAGAAGGACTTACTGACGCCTCGACACAGGCCGACTCCTTCTCCGGCTCGCTGAAAGGTGTCGGCGACGCGGCGGCAGCCGCTACCACGCAAGCCGCGCCTCTCGGCGATGCGGTCACCACGATCGGCACAGCCTCGAAGACTACGCAGACCTCGACCGATGCTTTCTTCGACTCGCTGAAAGCGGCCGCCACGCGCGCCACGCCGCCAGTGCAGGCCGTAGTCCCGCCACTGACGGCCATTGAGATCGCCTCGAATACTGCGACGGCGGCAATAGAGAAGCTCGGAAACGTGACGGGCATCCGCGGTCTCTCGATGGCGATCGCGCAGTCTCAGATCGACATGGAGGCTTTCAAGAAGGCCGCCGATGCGGCCGCTGCATCAGGCCAGACGGTCGGTCCGCAGATCAGTGTGGCCCTGAAGACCATGCAGACGGACATCGATGCGGCCACGGTGAAACTCGGCACTCTCCGAAAGGCGCAGGCGGATGTCGGCGCCGCGGCGGCCGTCGCCGGGTCACAACTCGACTCACTGAGGACGCGCGCGGGGTCTCTCACGTCCATGTTCGATTCGATGGAGAAAACTGGAACCGGGCTCACGAAGACGGTCGGACAGATTGGTCTGGGTGTCGGTATCGCGAGCATGGCTTTCGTAGGAGCGGAGGCGGCAGGCAATGCTCTCGGAAAAAGTCTTCTGTACCTAGAGGAGCAATATTCCGCGCTGCGAGATCGGCAGATGAAGGCCGCGGACTCGTCGAACCTGATGCAGAACGCGCTCAACGCCGTGGCTCAGGGGCACATCAAACTCGGCAACAACATTCAGGAGACGATCCGGAACTATGAAATCTACATCGCGTCGAGCGGGAAGGCGGGCATCGCGACCGAGGCGTTCAACGAGGCGTTGAAGAAGATCCAGCCTCCGAAGAATCTTCAGGAGGCAACCGCGAACATGGATGCGTTCGCCATCGCGCTCCAAGCCGCTAACGCAAAGGGCATCGAGAGCACCGCCGCGTTCATGACTGAGAATAAGAAGTCTCTCGATATGGTAGTGGCGGGGTACACGAACCTTGGGCAACTCGTCCCGGTCGAATTTCAGCGCATTGTCACGGCGCAAAAGCAAGCCGTCGCCGCGCAGAAGTTGCTCTCGGAAGAGGGCGCGCAGGCTGCTATCGAATCCTTCGCGAAGATCGCAGCGGCGCAAAAGCTGGCCGACGACGCCGATGTCAAGGCGACTCAGCGCGCGGTCACGAATGCCGAAGAAGCGATGAAAGCGCTGAATGCCGAGACAGTTTCGGCCGAGGAGTACTCGAAACGAAAGCAGGCGATCTACGCGCTTGAAACCGCGCAACTCGAACTCGCGTTCAACAAACAGCGACTCGCAACTGCGCAGGCGGAACTGGACCAGGCGAAACTGGCGAAGACAATGGGCGATTCGGCGTTCGCTTTTCAGCAGGTCGCGGATGCGGCCGGCACCTATGGCGCGGACCTCGCGAAAGGCATCCAGCCATCCACCGCGCTTTTTGACGCGACGGATAAGCTCCGAAAGTCGATCGCTGCCACCGGGGAAGCTATCCCGCAACTTGACACGGGCCTTCAGAAGCTCGTCCAGGGCGCGATGAAGGAGGGGGCGCAAGGGGCGGTCGAGGTTGCGAAGCAGGTGGCCGAGATGGACACGAAAATGGTCGATGCCACGAAGAGTGTAACCATCTTCGGGATGGCGCTCGACGTTCTCAAAGGAAAACTCGATGGCGTCGCCGCGTCCTTCGCAGCCGCAGGAGTGGCAATGTAATGAGCGACAGCACGACCGTGGCCGGCGGGACCGGCCTCACTTCCAAACTCATCGCGCTCTCTGGAGCGGCGGTGGAAGCGGCCGGCGGGTTCGACAAACTGACGGACGCGCAGACGAAGTACGACGCGATCGCGGCGCAGACGGTGGCCAGTACGGACAAGGTCAAGGATGCGGTCCAGGCGTTGAACGCCACGACGAAGGATCAGAGCCAAGGCGTGAATAACGCGGCGCAGTCGATGGAGTCGCTTGCTATGAATACCCAACTTGCAACCGATGCCGCGAACGGGAACGCATCGAGTCTGACGGTCGGAATCGCCGTTCAGGGACAGGCGAAACTCGCGAGCACGCAACTCGCCGCGGCAACGGCCGAGCAGACGGCGGCGCTCGTGGAACTCCTGAAGACTCAGAACATGTACAACGATTCGATCGCATCCACGATCACGAGGGGCGGCCAGATCGTCGACTGGCTGGCGGAGCTGAAAGCCAGCTACGACAGCGGGGCGCTCAGCGTCTTGTCGTACAAACAGGCGCTCGAACAATTAAGTACGCAGTTGTTCCTCGCCTTCGGTCAGGCGACGGGCAAGGCACAGCAGGAAATCACGAAGCTGATCGGGATCGTGAATACGTTGATCGCTACCGCAGGCGCCGGCGGGCAACCGACAGACTTCAGCGCCGCCGCGCAGTTCAATAAGCAGTTCAACACTCCGCCGGCGGGTAAGCCATGAGCGGCGGCATTTTCCTCGTTGTCGACGCCATTGGCGCGATCGGAGACACCGCCGCGAAGTCGATCGGGCAACTGCTCGGGGCACTCGAGGCACAGAAGGCCTTGAACGCGGCCAAGGCAGCCGGAGGTAACACAACCGGCCGCGCGTCCGGCGGCCCCAGTGTCACGGCGACCGTTCACGCGGTAGGGCCGGGACTCGCGGCGGACGTAAGCAATGCCCTCAAATCGCTCGGAGGTAGAACGTGAAAAAGCGTGTATTGGAAGCATCAAAACAGGCCGTCAATGCGGGCGCGCGCAAGAGCGGATCTGACGTTCCCGGCTCGTGCCTCGGCGACGTTATCGGCGACCTCGAGGCACTCCACGCCGAGACGTTGAGCGAGATGCGCTCCCTGTCTCTTCGTCTCAACTTCCTCGCCCGCGTGTCCGTCATGATGGCCGGGGCGATCGGGGATCTGCACGCGCGGGAGTCGAGTCGGATGCTCTGCGAGCTCTTGAAGGTCGAGAATCCGCCGAAGGCAACGGCAGGCGGCAAAAGGCGTAAATGAGCGTCCCTGAACTCCCTGAGCCCGAAGACGCGAAGGTGCGCATCTGGGAGCGTCAGCGTGGCGAGCCGGGGCGCTGGTATGCGCTCTTTGTCGAGTACGTCGGGACGAATTCTTTGAGGCAGGCCGTCGCACGTCTCGCCGTGAAGAACGGACGCAAGCCGCCCCGCCGTGTCAGCGGCGCGGCGTGGCAGGCAGCGATCGCTCTTCGCTTCAAGGAACGCCGTTCTGCTTTCTTGGCGGACAGAGCAAAACGCGAGATGGCGGCCCTCGAGACGAAGCGTCGCGCGGCGCGGGCTCGCCGCGTTGCAACCCTCGACAAGCTCGGCCTTTTATTCTCCGCGCGCGTCGCTGGGATGGAGGAGAAGGACATCAAGCAGATGGATCCCCACCGTTTCATTCAGGAACTCATCCGCACCCACGAGGACGAGCGCCTCGAATTGCGCGACGGCCGCGAAGACGACGCCGCACGCGCTGGGGAAAACGAGCCGCCATTGCCCGCGATCGAAGACGTAATCAAGCCGCCCGCAACGACCGAACACAAACCGCCCGAACCCGAAGACGAACCCTGAAAGGAGACCCCATGTTTGAAAAGGCCACCGCCGAAGAGAAAAAGTACCTCGATGAATACCGCGAGCTCACCGCACGCGAATCGCTCGCGAAGGACCAAGCGCTCGAGCGCGTGAAGGAGCTCGAGGCCCAGATCGCGTCGAAGCCCGTCGAGAGGAAGGCGGCTCCGCCCGAACCCGCTCCGGCGCCCGCACCTCCCGCTCCGCCCGTGCCCGTCGCCGCTCCGCTTCCGCCGCGGCCGACGTTCAATGAATTCATCCGCCTCCCGAGCCACGAGAAGGCGCGCCTCCGCCAGATCCACGGCGCGAATCTCGAGGACGAGTTAGGCGAGGCGTGGGAGCACGAACACAATATGGGGAACCTGCGGAGGGGGAATACGCCCGGCTTCAACGTCCGGGCGCCGGGAGGCGGCGGGCTCCTGCCCGAGTCGCCCTATCGGGCTGAAGATTACCGAACGCCGCTCCAGATCTCGAGGGATCACGCCGCGCGAATGAACGCACAGATCGCGGACCCTCGCTCGCTGTCCGAGAACGACCGCGCGCGCCTGGACAGCCTCAATTCGCCCGGCTCCCCTGGCCGCCGTTTGCCCGCTCCGAGCTCCTCCGTCCCCTTCACGCCGGCGGGCGCGCCGCCGTCCGCTCCCCGGCCCGGTCATAAGTCGCGCCACCTCGGGGGGTTTGGCATTCGCGAGTAGCAACCTGCCGGGGCCGGGCGGGCGGTAGCGCCCGCCGTCGCGTTAATTCCTTTCCGCGAAACGCCCGGTCCCGACTTTTTCGACTCCGGCCTAAGGGCCAAGAAAGAAGGAACAGAAAATGGCATTCACCCCCGTAAACCCCGTCACGATCGCAACCGCGCGCACGTACGCCGACGACGCGAACGTCAGATCTGCGGCCGGCGACCGCACGGTCACCGATAACGAGTCGATCGCGTACAGGGCTCTGCTCCAGGAGCTCAAGGGCGCGGGCATTTCCAGTCCGTTCATGGAGATCCTCGACAAGGCCGTCTCGCTCCCGAACTTCACCCGCGGCCGCGCCTGAGCCTCCCGCCGGGGCGCGGGCCCAGCCCGCCCCCGGCTCTCCCCTCCTCCCTCTCGGTCCTCTACGATCCGGCAAGGAGCGTGCCAGGGATGCGAAAAGAAAAACGTCAAGACACCGGACGAAGGCTTGACAAGAGAACGGCGAGAGCCTACCTTCTCCACGTGGCGAAGACGATACAGACCCCCGGACGGCCAAAGGCGATCGGTTACGTCCGCGTCTCGAGCCGGAAGCAGGCGGACGAGGGGGCGAGCCTCGAGGTCCAGCGCGAGGCGCTAATTCGGCACGCCGTGTTCTCCGGCTTCGATCTCCTGCGCGTCGAGACGGATGGCGGGATCTCGGGCGGGAAGGGCGAGGAGAAGCGCCCAGGCCTCGCGGCTGTCCTCGAGGCCGTGCGCTCGGGCGAGGCGTCCGTCGTCCTCGTGAAGCACGCGGACCGGCTCTCCCGGGACACGGAGCTCGCCTACTACCTCCGCCACGAAGTCCGGAAGGCGGGCGGCCGAATCGAGATCCTCGACGAAGTGAAGAACGACCGCGTGCGCCTGGCCATCGACATCATGATCGCGGAAATCGAGAAGGTTCGCGGTAGCGAGCGGATGCGGGGATTCCTCGCGGCACGCAAGGCGAAGGGCCTCCTTCCCGGCTTCGCGCCGTTCGGCATGCGCCGCGCCGCGGACGGGCGCCTGGAGGCCGACCCCGAGGCCGCCGCCACGGTGGCCCGGATCGTTCGCATGAGGGCACAGGGCGCCTCCCTGCGCGCGATCGCCGCGGCCTTGAACGCGGACCACACCCCCGGCCGGACGTGGAATCAAGAGACCGTTCGCGGCGTCGTGAAGCGCTCCTCAGGAGGAACCCCATGAAGCCCCTCTGCCCCTCCCTCAAGATCCTTTCCGGCGAAACTCAGCGCATCGGCAGGCTCCCGCTGGCGATCGCCGCGGTGCTCGCGTTTCTCCGCCGCATCATCCTCGGACCCGAGATTCCCACGGGCGCCGCCGAAGAGTGGGCGCGCTGCTACGCGGAAGGGCGCCTCCTCCTGGCCGACACGAGCGCGAGCGACCGACTCGCGGCGGCCATCGCGGAGTGGAAGGCGCTCGAGGCTCAACTCTCACAGACAGTCCCGGCCTGACGGCCGGGCAGGAGGACACCATGAAAGGAACACTGACGAAGAAGCAGCAGGCGGAGTGGGGCCGCATCGGCGCCCACATCACGAGCGTTTCCGCCGACCTGTGGGACGACGAACCGGAGATCCTCGACTTGGTCGTGGCTGCAGAGCGCCACAGCACCCGGAGACGCACCGCCGGACTCCTCCTGGCCGACGTCCTGTATACGATCAGGCGCATGTCTCCGGCCGAACTTGGGGCGTTCCTCGTGGGCGTCTACGCGCGCAGGAAAGCGTACTGTCGCGACGAAGAAGCGCGTCTCAAGGGGCGTGCCGCGTGAGCGCGGCCCGCATCTTCCCGCTCGCATCACCGATCTTCGTGCCGCGCGAGGCCCGCCTCACTCTCCGCGCGAAGGCTCTACTCGCGCAAAGCGGCCAGCCCGCATACGAGCTGTTCGATCGCTTCCTTCGTCTCGACTGGAGCGACAAGCGGGAATTCGAGGAGGGGATGGGCGATCTCCGCTCGGGGCGGCGCTTCTTCGTCACCATGACGAAGGGGACCGAGCCTCCTGTTGGCGTGACGTGCGAACCGAGAAAGCGGGCCGTCACGATCGAGACGGAGGCCGAGTATCTTCATCGCCTGGAGCCGAAGCGCTACGGCCCCGACGGAGAGTGGCCCGGCAAGATGTTCGGCAAGGGCCGGTACACGGCGCCGCCGTGCGAGGTCGTCAAGGCCGCGAAGACGGAGGAGGCGGGGACGTGAACGAACTCTTGCTCCTCCTCGGCCTCGCGCTCGCCGTCTCCGTCGTGTTCTCCGTCTGGCGGATCTCGGCGAACGTGAAGAAGATCCGCGAGCACTTCGACCGCGTCGACGCGCTCTATGCCGCGGCACGGGGCGAGAGGGCCCCATGAAGCGCCTCCCCGGCTTCCGATACGACGCGAAGGCGACACCATGAGCCTCAAGCGCGACCACCGCGGCATGATGATTCTCCGTTTCCGCTCAGGCGGGCGCGGATCCAAGTACGAGTACCACAACCTCGGGGCGCTCACGTGGGGCGCGGCGAAGGACCGCGAGGCCGAGATCCGGGCGGAGGCGAAGCGGCGCCGCGGCCTCGCGGACCCGGGCACGACGTTCGCCGATCTCTCGAAGACGTGGATGGAGATAGGGAGCGCGAAGCACGAGGAATCGACGAAGACGATGAATGAAGTGATGCTCAGGCGTCACATCCTCCCCGTCCTCGGGTTGACCCGCGTCGAGGCGCTCCGCCCTATGGCGCTCGAGCAATTTCGAATGGGGCGACTGGCCGAGAAGAAGCCGCCGGCGCCGTCCTCCATGAATCTCGAACTCGAGCTCGTCCTCGCGATCCTGAATTTCGGCGAGAAGCAGGGCATCGTCAGAAACCCGATCACGCGCGGAACCGTCGAGAGGCTCCCGGTCGAGCAGAAGACGACGTACTTCCAGCCCGACGAATGGGCGGCCTTCATCGCGGCGGCCGACTCGGATCCCGATCTCGCTACCGCGGCCCCGTTCTGGCGCATGAAACTCCTCACGGCCTCGCGCATCAGCGAGATGGTCGGTCTCCAATGGAAAGACATTGACCTCGAACGAGGGCGCATCGCCATCAGGCAGCCGAAGACACGGAAGAAGGGCGTGAAGGTGAAGCCGTTCGTCCTCACGCCGGAAATGCGCGCCGTTCTCGCGACCGTGCCGCGCGGGATCGGCGAGGCCTACGTCTTCACGGACAAGGGCTCGCCCTGGGGCACCGAGCGCCTCCGCCGGCACTTCGCCCGGACCCTGAGACGCGCGGGCCTCAAGGGCGACTGGACGCCGCACAGCATCCGTCACACCGCGGCGACGTGGGCGCGGAAGACGGGCATCCCGCTCGACCGCGTCGCGAAGATGCTCGGGCACGCCGGCCTCGGGCTCGTGCTCAGGTACGCCCACTTCTCCCCCGAGGACCTGAATCCCGCCCTTGATGCCGTCGCAGCGATGGAACGGCGCGGAGCGGTCGGCGGGGCTCGGCCGGTGCACGTTGAGGGCCGCTTCGGCCAAACGGGCATTGAAGATAAGGACTGGATGTACAAGAAAGCCGCGACCATCAAGGGGTTCTGAGCGGGCCGGGGGAGGCTTCCCGACGTGCGGGGTAGGATCGT
>DAIOUV010000076.1:0-11758 GCA_036759345.1 Acidobacteriota bacterium
AAGACGACAGAGGACTACATTACGGGGAGATTCGGCTGATGACGGGACAGAAGCCCTCCCGGCCTTCGGCGCACGACGCCACGCCTTCCGGCGCCTCGGGCGCCGTGCGTCAGCGAATCGTCGTCGTCGAAGACGACGACGATCTCGCCTTCACCCTGACGTACAACCTCAAGAAAGACGGGCGTTACGAGATCGAGCGCTTCGCCGGCGGCCTCGTGGCCCTCGACGCGCTCCTCGCGCGGCCCCCCGACCTCGTCGTCCTCGACCTGAACCTCCCCGACGTGGACGGGCTCACGATCTGCCGCGAGCTGAAGAAACACGACGAGACCCGCCGCGTCCCGATCCTCATGCTCACGGCCCGCGTGGAAGAGCGCGACAAGCTGCTCGGGTTCGAGCTGGGCGCCGACGACTACGTGACGAAGCCGTTCTCGATGAGGGAGCTCATGGCCCGCATCGGGGCGCAGCTTCGCCGCAGCGCCCTGCCGCAGTCGCCCGACGACGTCTACGACGACGGCCACCTGCGGATCGACCGCGCGCGCCATACCGCCGAGAGCGAAGGTGTCTCCGTCCACCTCACGAAGAAGGAATTCGACCTCCTCTGGCTGCTCATCCGGAGCGGCGGACGCGTCGTCTCGCGCGAGGCCATCCTGTCGCGGCTCTGGGACTACGCCGCCGACATCGAGACGCGCACCGTGGACGTCCACATCCGCTCGCTCCGCAAGAAGATCGGCGACGGCGTGATCGAGACGGTCGTCGGCGTCGGATACAAGTTCGCCCGATGAGCCGCCTCCTGCGCCGCTCGCTCGTCCCGGTCGTCCTCGGGATCGTCCTCGGGGGCCTCTTCGCGTTCGTCCTCGGACGCGTGCTCGATCAGGCGGTTCACGAGAGGAGCCGCCAGGCGCTCGTCGAGAAACTCGAGCGCCTCGCCCCTGAATTCGAGGAAGACCTCAAATCGAAGGCCCGCCCCGGCGAGCGGATCCGGCTTGCCGCCCGCCAGGCGGGCGCCCGGCTGACGGTCATCGCGGCCGACGGCGTCGTCCTCGGAGACAGCGAAGTCGCGCCCGAGAGCCTCGCGACGGTCGAGAACCACGCCTCGCGCCCCGAGATCGAGGCGGCCCGGCGAGACGGGATCGGCTTCGGCGAGCGCCGCTCGGTCACCGTCCTCGAACCCCTCGTCTACGTCGCGCGGCGCGCCGGGCCTGCGACGGCTCCCCTCGGCTACGTTCGCCTCGCGATCAGCCAGAACGAGCTCGACCTGCTCGAAGCGCCCTTCCGCCGCACGCTCTATCAGGTCTCGCTCCTCGCGGGCCTCATGGTCGCGTTCCTCGTCATCGCCATCCGCCAGCGCCATGCGAACGCGCTCGCCCGCGTCGTCGCCGGCGTTACCGAAGCGGCGGAGGGCCGGCGGCCGTCTCCTCCGCCGGGTTCGTCCGAGGAAACCGAAGAAGTATTCCAGGCGCTCGCCCGTTTCGCGCAGCTCGTGGCCGCGGAGCGCGCGGGAAGCGCGAAGGCGCGCCTCCTCGCCCGGGCCGTGTTCGAGCAGGTTCCCGTGGGCCTCGTCGTCGTGGACCGGACGCTCGCCCTCCTCGACGCGAATCCGGCCGCCCTCGCTCTTTTCCGCGCGCCCGCGGGAGCCCCGCGACACGCGCTCGTGGACCTCGTCCGCGACCCGCAAACGCTGCGGCTCTTCGAGGCCGGGATCCGAGGCGAGGTCCTCGCCGAAGAAACCGCCGTGCTACGCCTCGGGGGCGAGATCACGCCCGAACAGGTGCTCGAGGTGAACGTGCGCGCCGTTCCGCACGGCGCGGCTGCGGGCGAGCCTGCCGCCGTCGGAGTCGTCCGGGACGTCACGGAGCGCGAGCGCACGGAGACGATGCGGCGCCGCTTCGTCTCCGACGTGTCCCACGAGCTCCGGACGCCGATCGCGGCGATCCGCGCCGCCGTCGAGACGCTCGCGGGCGAAAACGAGCTGCCGCCGGATCTCGCGCGCCTCATGAGCATCCTCGAAAAGCAGTCGTCGGAGATGGAGGCGCTCGTCTCGGACCTGACGGATCTCTCGCAGATCGAGTCTGGCGCGGTCACGCTGGCGATCGAGCCTATCCCGCTGAAGCCGCTCCTCCTCTCGGTCGTGCGCGACCTCGCTCCCGCGGCCGGGGCACGGGGCGTGATCGTCGCCGTCGAGGCGGACGAACAGCTCGAGCTCCTTGGAGACCGCCGGCGCATCTCGCAGGTCTTCCGAAACCTCGTGGACAACGCGGTGAAATTCTCGCCCCCCGGCCAGCGGGTGGACGTCCTCGCCGAGGGCGGGGCTCCGGATGGCGCACCGGACGGCGGGGACCGGATCTCTCCTCTCGTCGTTCACGTCGTGGATCGCGGCATCGGCATTCCCCGCACGGAACAGGACCGCATTTTCCAGCGCTTCTATCGCGTCGATCCCTCTCGCGCGAAGTCGGTCCCGGGCACGGGCCTCGGCCTCGCCATCGTCAAGCACCTCCTCATCCTCCACGGCGGCGCGATCCGCGTGGACTCCGAGCCCGGCAAGGGCAGCTGCTTCACCGTCACGCTGCCGGCGGCGGCCCGGCATGGCGTCGCCGCGGAACGCACCAAGGAGAACTCATGAAGGAACACTTCTCCGAGAAGCTCGAGAGCCTGCGCCGCCAGCTCATCGGCATGGGCGCGGAAGTCGAGAACCAGATCCGCCTCGCCGTCGAGGCCCTCGTCGAGTCCGACGCCGCGAAGGCGCGCAGGGTGATCGAGCACGACAAGGTGATCGACCAGATGGAGATCAAGAACGACGAAGACGCCATCGAGCTTCTCGCCACGCAGCAGCCCGTCGCGGGCGACCTCCGCCTCCTCGTCTCGTCGCTCAAGATCAACGCCGACCTCGAGCGGATCGGGGATCACGCCGTGAACATCGCCGAGGCCGCCGAGCGCATGTCGAGGTTCCGTCCGTTCAAACCGTGGATCGACGTCCCCTACATGGCCGAGATCGCGCGCGGCATGCTCCAGGAGGCGCTCGACGCGTTCGTGAGGAAGGACAGCGAGCTCGCCCTCGCGGTCTGCAAGCGCGACGACATCCTCGACGAGAGGAATAAGTCGATCATCCGCGAGCTCCTGACCTACATGGCCGAGAATCCGGCGCTCATCAGCGCGTCCATCGAGATCATGAGCATCTCGAAGAACCTCGAGCGGGTGGGCGACCTCGCCACGAACATCGGCGAAGAGGCCATCTACATCGCCGAGGGCGAGGTCATCAAGCACAACCTGCAGCCGAACCGCGGTGCCGAGCATGCGACCGCCCCGCATCCCGACCGCACCTGACCGACCGCACCTGACCCGCACCCCCGGCGACGGCTATCATCCCGGCGCGATGCCTCGCCAGAAATTCTCCGTCGTTCCTGGCACCTTCGCCGTCTGCCGCCTGCCGGCGGATACCGCCCTGCCGCTCTGGGCCTCGGCCCCGGGCGGATTCACGTCCGTCACGCGGACTGCGGACGAGCTTTCGATCGTGTGCGAGGAGGCCCGCGTCCCGGCCCCCCAGCCCGAGAGCTTCCGCGGCGAAGGCGGCTTCGCCCTCCTGAAGATCCACGGCCCCTTCCCGCTCGACACGGTCGGAATTCTCGCCGGCATGGCAAAGCCCCTCGCGGACGCCGGCGTCAGCCTGCTCGCGATCGGGACGTTCGACACGGACTACCTGCTCGTGAAGCGCGCCCAAGCGGCTCGCGCCGTCGTCGCGCTGACTCAATCGGGTCACACCCTCGTCGAAGATTGAGGCTCAGTGGGTGGAGCGCTCCGCTTGCGCAGGAGATTCTCCGGCGGCGAGCGCAATCTTAAATTCGTGGGCTATTAGTAAGGACAGGCGGCGGCGGGCCTTTGACCCCCACACCCAAAAGAGTTTTTTCGGGGACCCAATTCAGTGTTTGAAGGTTACAAGAATTGGGCAAAATGCGCAATCAACCCGCGCAGACACACCTCGCACAGGGCTAGCGCCAACCAGTCAATTGGTCAGTTATTGGGTTTAGTTGTCAGCCCGCGATCGGCCCCGTTGTGATGCAAAAGTCAAAAAACCATGAGAATAGCGCATCAAACATGTCGTCCTCCTAGACAAGCTCAAGTGAGCAAATGGCGAATTGGTCACCGCTGAGTTCTTTCAGGGGTGGGCTATATACACGGACAGACGGGGGCACACCTTTGACCCCCCTTGGATAAAGATTCTTTTGGGGCACCCGATTCATGGCACCCGCCCTCCTGACCGGTGTACGTTTTCGCTAGATCGTTCAGTAACCGTTCGCCACGAGACGGAACGGTTTGTAGGGGCTCCGAACGCCCCGGTTTCTGCCCTCGAAATAATCCGCGATGTGCGCGATCAAATCCGGGGAGGCAGCTTGATTGCCGATGCTCTCGCACAGTTCTCGGTATGCAGGATTAGACGAAATCGACTCCGAGAAAACCGAGTTTCGAATGGCAGACACCCGTTGCGCGACCTCGTCCGAAAGCCCGAGCCGGGACAAGCACTCCGCGACTCGGAGCTGAGCGCAAAGCACGAAATGTTCGAGTCCCTGCTCTGTAGCGTCCGCTGACACTCGCTCGAAGGACCGCAGGGCTCGGGTCGTATTCCCTTTGAGCAGTTCAATGGTCGCGAGCCCGCTTCGAATCATCAAGAGGTGAGACGACATTCCGAGGCGGCGTGCGTGGCTGATGCAGCGCGCATAAGCGGCCTTGGCTGCCTCAAGGCGACCCACCCTGACGAGGCAGAAGCCGCGATTAACCAGGGTTGAGGTGTACGCAGCTCCATCAAGTTCGGGATGGAGCAGTCTGACCGCCCCGTCATAGAAATGCAGGGCGGACTGGTACCTCTCCTTGCCGAAGAGGAGAACACCTATGGCTGCTTCCGTTCTTCCCTGCCAGTTCTCCTGCCCGTAGAGCTGGAACTCCGAGCGTGCGCCTTTCAGGAGCTTCCATGCGACAGCGAATTGGCCCGCAAAGGTCGCAGCCGACCCTTCGAAGAAGTCGACGAGGGCCAAAGCAAAGCTGTCCTCGCCTGCTGCAAGGAAGTGGACGCGGGCGGCCGACGCGGATGCCTGGGCCTCCTCGGCTCGTCCGAGGAAGTTCAATGCGCTCGATTCCACGAGAGCCGCCTCTCCAAGGACTTGTTCGCGGCACACCGGCTGGGCAGGACCTTTGTCCCTGAGAAACGGAAGGCATTTCGTCGATTCCGCGACAGCCTTCGCGAATCCAAGGAACTTCGCGGGATCCGTGGGCACCTTCGGCATCGCGAGCTGGCACGCGTAGAGGTAGGCATAGCCGCGGCTCGGATCCGCTTCGATCTTTCCGAGCAGCTCTTTCGCCTTGTCCAGGCCGCTAGCCCCCTCTTCCGAAACCGCCTTCACGATCTCGGCCGCGAGCTGGCGGCCATCGTGGGCGAGGCGGCCGAGGCGGTCCGTGGGGCGGCTCTTCTTCTTGAACTTGAGGAGAAACTCCTCGCGCTCATCGGCCGGCGCGTCGTCCTGCGGCAGCTCGTCGAAGAAGGCGTCGAACTCTTCCTTCATCTCGCGCGCCTTCGACAGCGTGCGGATGTCGGCGAGGTGTTTTCCGCAGGACGGGCAGCCCGTGGCGACGTGCGCCTTCACGTGCGCGTTCAACTCCGTCGTCCCCTCGGTCAGGAGCTCGAAGAGCTCCCACTGCTCGGGGTGCGCCGCCGACGCCGGGGAGAAAGCCGCGCCCTGGAATTCCGCGCTCACGCGAGCACCTTCCGCATCTTGTCGAGGCAGCCCCAGATGCGCTTCCAGACGGTCTTCTTCGAGTAGCCCGTGGCCTTCGTCATGTCGGCCAGGCTGTACTCCTGCCCGAAATAAAGCCGCACGATGCGCTTGCACTTCGGGCCCGCGCTGCGGATGGCCTTGTTCACCATGCGCACGGCCTCGAGGCGCGCGGTAACGCGCTCGCACTTCGGATCGGACACGTCCATGCCTTCCGGCATCTGCTGGACGCTGCGTTCCTTGGCCATCGCGATGTTCAGGCAGGTGTTCAGGAATGCGATCTTCACGTAGCCGATCGGGTCCTTCACGCGCGGGTCGCGCGCGAGAACGCGCATGTAGACGGTCTGGACGGCGTCTTCCGCCTCTTCGCGGCTGAAGTTATATTTCCTCACCGCGAGACCGATGAGCTTTGGGCGGAGCACGCTGTTCAGCGCGGTCCAATCCCATTCGCCGGGCGTGACGCCCGCGGCCTCGGACGTGACGTCGTCACCGGCGGGAAGCTCGTCGGAGAGCACGGCGCGCAGGACGGAGGCTTCCGACAGATTCGACATCGAGCCACCACCGGCGAGTGCCGGCGTCAAGCCCATGCCGTCCGTCGTGTTCCACGCTGCCATGCACGAACTCCGACTCAAGTGCCACGCCCGCGTAAGCCGCTGGCGAGGTACCCGAAACTGAACCCGATGGAATTCTGTCATAAAACACAGCCTGTCAAGAGGAAAATCGATACGACCGCGCCCCGTACCCCGCACCCCGCCTCGACCAAAGGCTCCGGAAGTCGCCTTCTTCCCGGGCCAAAGGCGTATGGCGCTTCGTCTATCTCTCTGCTATTTCAGCCCTTTACAGGATCAGGAACGGAAAAATCCCGCTCGTTTTGCCAGTCTGAGGAGAATATCGCCTGACGGGGGTATGCTTCCCCACGCGCCGGGATCGCGTGATGCGACCCGGACGCGTCGACGTCCTCCGCTTCCTTCGGCTCTTTGTCTTTTTCCTCCGATCGGCGTCTTACTTCGATGGAGAAGATAGCCATGTCCACCGTCTCCACTCTCCCGCAGCGAAAAATCACGCTCCTCACGCTTCAGGCGAAGAAGGACCGCGGCGAGCCGATTACGATGCTCACCGCGTACGACTTCCCGACCGCGCGCGCTCTCGACCGCGCGGGCGTGGACTCCATCCTCGTCGGGGACTCGCTCGGCATGGTCGTCCTCGGGTACGACACGACGCTCCCCGTGACGATGGAGGACATGCTCCACCACGCCCGCGCCGTTTCCCGCGGGGCGCAAATCGCGCACCTCGTCGGCGACATGCCGTTCATGTCGTACCAGACGTCGGTCGAGGATGCGCTCTTGAACGCGGGCCGGTTCCTGAAGGACGGCGGCATGAACGCCGTCAAGCTCGAGGGCGGACGCGAAATCGTGCCCGCGGTCCGGGCCATCGTCGCGGCCGGAATCCCGGTCGTGGGCCACATCGGCCTGACGCCGCAGAAGGTGAATCAGCTCGGCGGATTCCGCACGCAGGGCAAGTCGGCCGCCGCGGCGCGCACGCTGATCGAGGATGCACACGCTCTCGAAGAGGCCGGGTGTCACCTGCTCGTCCTCGAGGCGATGCCCGACCGCCTCGCCGCCCTGATCACGCAGCGCCTCTCGATCCCCACGATCGGAATCGGCGCGGGCCCGGCGTGCGGCGGCCAGGTGCTCGTAACGCACGACCTCCTCGGCATGACGGACGGCTTCACGCCGAAGTTCGTCAAGCGCTACGCGAACCTCGGCGAGGAGATGGCGCGCGCCTTCGGCGCCTACATCGACGACGTCGCCGCCGGGCGCTTCCCGGAGACCGCCCACTCGCAGCCGCTCGACGAGGACGTCTTCCGGGCGCTCACGCGCGAATGGGAGGCGCGGATTGCCCGCTGAAAGGACCCGTCCATGAACGTCCTCACGACGGCCGACGAGGTGCGCGCCTTCCGTGCCGGTGCGGGCGGCGCGGGCGGCACGCTGGGCCTCGTGCCCACGATGGGCGCTCTCCACGCGGGCCACCTGTCGCTCGTCGCGCGCGCGCGGAGCGAAAACGACCGCGTCGCGGCGAGCATCTTCGTCAATCCGGCGCAGTTCGGAGAAAACGAGGACCTCGCCGCTTACCCACGAACCCCGGAGAACGATCTCCGCCACCTCGAGTCGCTCGGCGTGGACGCCGTCTGGACTCCGTCGCCGGGAGACGTCTACCCGCCCGGGTTCCAGACCTTCATCACCGTGGAAGAGGTGAGCGCGCCGCTCGAGGGTGCGCGCCGCTCCGGCCATTTCCGCGGCGTAGCAACCGTGGTCGCGAAGCTCTTCAACGTGTTCGAGCCGGACAGGGCGTACTTCGGCCAGAAGGACGCGCAGCAGGTCGCCGTGATCCGAAGGATGGTCGCCGACCTCTCGTTTCCCGTTGACGTCGTCGTGTGTCCGATCGTGCGCGAGGCGGACGGTCTCGCCCTGAGCAGCCGCAACGTCTACCTCTCGCCCGGAGAGCGCCGCGCGGCTCCGGTGCTCCGCCGCGCCCTTCTCGCCGCGCGCGCCGCCTTCGAGTCCGGCGAGCGCGATGCCGGCCGGTTGCGCGCCGTGCTCAACGAGACGCTCGCGGGGGAACCGCTCGCGCGCCCGGACTACGTCTCGGTCGCCGACGCCATGACGCTTCTCGAGCTCGAGCGGGTCGCGGGGCCCGCCCTCGTATCCCTTGCGGTGCGCTTCGGCGGGACGCGCCTCATCGACAATGTCGTCCTCGGAGGCACCTGATGCTCCTCGCCATCGACGTCGGAAACAGCAACATCACGCTCGGCCTCTACGACGGGGAGACGCCCGGCCCGCGCTGGCGTCTCGCGACCGTGCACAACCGCACCGCGGACGAGTACGGACTCCTGCTCGACGAACTGCTCGATCATGCGGGCTTCGACGCGGACGCGGTGGACGCGGTCGTCATGGCCTCCGTCGTGCCGCCGCTGACGAGCGTCCTCGAAGAGGCCGCGACGCGCTATCTCGGGCGCGCGCCTCTGGTCGTGGATGCCGGCGTGAAAACGGGCGTGCACATCCGGTACGATGATCCGAAGCAGGTCGGCGCGGACCGCGTCGTGGACGCCGTCGCGATCCGGCATCTTTACGGGGGCCCGGCGTGCTGCGTGGACTTCGGCACCGCGACGACGTTCGACGCCATCGGCCCCGAGGGCGACTATCTGGGGGGCGCGATCGCGCCGGGCATCGGCATCGCGGCCGACGCGCTCTTCCAGCGCGCGGCGAAGCTCCCGCGCGTGGATCTCGTACGCCCGCCCGCGCTCATCGGGAAGAACACCGTGCATTCCCTCCAGTCGGGGCTGCTCTTCGGCTACGTGAGCCTCGTCGAGGGAATGGTGGAGCGGTTCAAGAAGGAGCTCGGACCCTCGATGAAAACGATCGCGACCGGCGGACTGGCTGAGACGATCGCGAAAGAGACGACGTCGATCGACGTCGTGGCTCCGTGGCTGACGCTCGACGGCCTGCGCCTCATCCACGAAATGAACGCCGGCGGCTGAGGTGAGCGTCATCCCCGTTCTCAGCGGAAAAAGAATCCTGCTTGGCGTCAGCGGCTCGATCGCCGCCTGCAAGGCCGCGGATCTCGCGAGCCGGCTGACGAAGGCCGGCGCCCGCGTGGACGCGATCCTGACCGCCGCCGCGTCGCGCTTCGTCACGCCGCTCACGTTTCAGTCCCTCACGGGGCGCCCCGCGCCCGCGGATCTCTGGAGCGAGGAGGCGCACATCCTGCACGTGGGCCTCGCGGACGGAGCGGATCTTCTCGTCGTCGCGCCCGCCACCGCGGACATCCTCGCGAAGCTCGCGCACGGGCTCGCCGACGACCTCCTCACGGTGACCGCACTGGCGGCGCGATGCCCTCTCCTCGTCGCTCCCGCGATGGACGCCGGCATGTTCGAGCATCCCGCGGTCCAGGCGAACCTCGCGACGCTCCGGGCGCGCGGCGCCACCGTGATCGGGCCGGCGGACGGCCGGATGGCTTCCGGCCTCGAGGGACGCGGGCGCATGCTCGAGCCGGAAGAGATCCTCGGACACGTGAGGCTCGCGGCTGGCCGGAACGGCCCCCTGGCCGGGCGGCGCGTCGTCGTAACGGCGGGCGGCACCCAGGAGCCGATCGACCCCGTGCGCGTCATCGCGAACCGCTCCTCCGGCAAACAGGGCTTCGCCGTGGCGCAAGCCGCGCTGGATCGCGGAGCGGCGGTCACGCTCGTCGCGGCTCCCTGCGCCCTGCCGACGCCCGTGGGCGCCTCGCGCATCGATGTCGCAACCGCGCAGGAGATGGCCGATGCCGTCCTCGAGTCGTGTGCCGGCGCGGACGCGCTCGTCATGGCGGCGGCCGTCGCGGACTTCAGGCCGGCCCGTCCTGCCGCCAAGAAGCTGAAGAAGGACCTAGGCCCTCCTGCCGTCGAGCTCGAGCGCACGACCGACATCCTCGCCGTCGTCACGGCGGCGCGCGCGCGGCCCGCGTGCGTCGTCGGGTTCGCCGCCGAGACGGGCGACCTCCTAACGCACGCGAGAAAGAAGCTGAAGGAAAAACGCCTCTCGCTGATCGTCGCGAACGACGTGACGCAGCCGGGAGGGGGATTCGGCTCCGACACGAACCGGGTGACGCTGATAGACGCCATGGGGGCTCAGGAGCTTCCCCTTCTCTCCAAGGCCGAGGTCGCGGGGAAGATCCTCGACCGCGTTCAGGCTCTTCTTTCGCAGGCCTGAGCGAAACACTGCCGTGCTGACGTTCCTGACCCTGCTCCTCGGCATCGTCAGCGGCCCGCGCGCGATCGCGCTGAACGCGCCGCCCGGTACGGCATCGATCGAGCTTCTCCTCGACGGCGAGCCGGTCGAGTATCGCAACGCGCCGCCGTGGGAATTCCGCGTGGATTTCGGCTCCGCTCCCGCCCCCCACCATCTCGACGCGATCGCGCGGGACACCCGCGGAGCCGAGATCGGCCGCGCGCGCCAGCGTGTCAACTTCCCGCGGCCCGCGACCGAGGTGGCGCTCGCGCTGCTACCGGGCAAAGGCGGCACCGGACGGGTCGCTCGGCTCGCATGGGAAAGCACCGTCGGCGCGCGGCCCGAAAAGGTGACCGTCACCTTCGACGGCAACCCCCTCGCGGCGCCGGACCCCGAGCGGATCGAACTGCCGCCCTTCGTCCCGGAGCGGCTGCACTTCCTGCGGGCGGTCGCGGACTTCCGGATGCGAATCTCCGCGACGGCCGAGATCTCGTTCGGCGGCCGCGCCCGCGACGAGACGCAGAAGGAGTTGACCGCATTCCCGGTGCGAGCCCCGGATGGCAGGCTGCCGGCTCCCGAGGCGATGGACGGCTGGTTCCTCGCGAACAGTGCCCCGCTCCGCGTCGTCGCGACGGAGGAGGACGATCCCTCGATCGTCGTCGTCCTCGACGGCGACGGGCAGTCCGCGTTCCGGCGCATGGGGGGCACGCGGGTGTTGCTCGACGCCACGGGCAAATGGCGAGGCAAACCTTCCGTGCGGACGCTGCTCGCCTACCCCAACTTCACCGTGGGGTCACAGACCGCTCACGAGGTGTTTCCGCGCTCGTATCCCGCTTCCATGGGGCGGGGGCTCCAGTCGGTTCTCGCGGCCAGGTTAGTGGCGTCACCGTGGGACGGACTGACCTGCCCGCACCTCGCGGACGCCGTGGTCGCGGCCGCGCTCACGGCCGCCGAGTACAGCCATCCCCGCGCCGTCGTCCTCGTCCTGACCGGGAACCCGGACGCGAGCTTCCGGTCCGCGCGTGCCGCTCGCGCGTATCTCTCGGACCTGGGCGTTCCGCTCGTCGTGTGGCTCGCCGGAACGGCGGCGCCCGTCGCCGCCCTCGATTGGGGAGGGGGCGAGGACGTGCATACGCGCGCGGCGCTCCGGGCCGCCGTGAAGTCGCTGGAGGCCGCGCTCGACGAGCAGCGCATCGTCTGGGTCGAGGGCGCGCACCTCCCCCAGTCGATCGC
>DAIOUV010000077.1:0-11737 GCA_036759345.1 Acidobacteriota bacterium
GGGGGCACCAGTCGGCGGTGAAGAACAGAAGCAGTGGCCTCCCGGTAGCGCGGGCCTCTGCGAAACCGGCGTCGATAGTGCGGAACCATACGCCGGGAGGATCGGCGGCAAGGCATGAGTCTGCGAGTGCGGGCGAAAACGCAAGGCTGACGAGAATGGCGAAAAGCCGCTTGTTCATGTGCCGGCTCCTTTTGGGCGGCTGCACTTCAGTTCGCGACGCCGTCTTCTCGCAGGTGGTCCGCGAGAGCCGTGGCTTCTTTTCGTACGAGGCGAGGGCTCATCGGAAACTCGGCGTCGCGATTCGTGACGACGCCCTTCCAGATCTCGACGTCACCGTGGAGAGCCGTCAGGGTCGCGAAGGTACGCGTGCGGATTTGCCAGGAGCTGGGGAGTCCCATCCAGCATTGACCAGGCTCGAGATCGGGAAATGCCCTCACCGCCATCTCGCTCAGCCGGACGACGAGAAGGCCGTCGAAGCCGTCCCTCCGCGCGCGTTCGCGCAGGTCCACGTCGTCCAGGCGCGCCTTCACCTCCACGTGGCGCCACTCCGACGGCCTTCGGTTCTTGAACCTCCACACTTCCTCGGCGGCCGAGGGCGACTCCGAGATTCCGAGCCAGCGGTCGAGTGCTTCTTGGCTCCAAATAAGAGGGGGCAGCGCCACCGTCCCGTAGGACGTTTCCGGGTGCAGCGAAACGAGGCGAGACACGAGCATCTCCTCGGCGATGCGGCGTGACTCGCCGGACAGCTCGACGACAACGAGCGTTCGCGCGAATCCGGGCGCGCCGGTCGGCAGGCTGGCCTGGCTCTCGACCGAGAGAGTTGAGCAGGCGGCGAGAGTCAGCGGGGCAAGGGCAAGAAGGGCCGCGGTGAGTCTACGCATGGTGACCGTCCCTCCACGAATCCAATGTAGGTCCTGATGGGCGGCGTTAGACAGAGCATCTTCATGCGCCCCAGCCACAATACCCGCCGCATAACGCCACCGCCGCCCCGCGAGGGTTCTCTGCATTCGGAATGTTGAGGCCCTCCGCGAGCAGGAGCACCTTGAACTTCTTCAAAATGTGTGTAGGGGCGCAATGGGAATTACCGGGAGGCCGTGGCGCCTGGAGACCAGAGTCACGCCTTCGGTTTCCTTCTCAATCCGGCCCGCGGAGGCCGCGGCACGCGTGGACGCGACGCCGTGAAGATGCTGCGCTTGCCGCGGACCTAGGCCCTGACCTGCCCCAAGAGCCCGTACCCCTCAAACGTAAGCCCGCCCACGTAGTCGTATCCCTCTGGGCTCAGTATCAGCACCTGATAGCCGCTGGCGACCTCCAGAAGGATCGCGGCTTCGGTTGACGGGTCGTACCGTTCGACCGCTTCGCTGACCGCCGTCAGCAGCATCGAGGCGTCCGGGTGGGGTTCGAGGCGGGCATGCTCACGGTACATACTCCGTCTGTCGAAGGGAGGAGCCAGATGACCAGAAGACGAGCTATAGCCAGCGCCGTCGCGGCGGCGTTCGTCGTTGCTGCGGCCGGCGCCCGGGCGCAGGACCTCGCCTCGTTCGAGAAGCGGGTCGCCACCAAGACGCTCGACAACGGCCTGACGGTCGTGGTCTGCGAGAGGCCGGGGGCCCCGGTCTTCTCGTTCTTCACGCACGTCAACGCCGGCTCGGTGCAGGACGCCGCGGGACAGTCCGGCCTCGCGCACATGTTCGAGCACATGGCCTTCAAGGGGACCGACCGGATCGGCACGAAGGACATCGCGGCCGAGCGGAAAGCACTGGCGAAAGTCGAGCAGGCGTTCTTCGCCTACGAGACCGAGCGCAGGAAGACCGCCGGCCGCGACGACAAGAGGGTCGCCGACCTCGAGAAGGCGTGGCGGCAGGCGATGATCGAGGCCGACACGTTCGTCGTGAACAACGAGTTCGGCGAGATCATCAACCGCGAGGGGGGCGTGGGCCTCAACGCCTTCACGAGCAGCGACGAGACCGGTTACTTTTTTTCCATGCCGGCCAACCGCCTCGAGCTCTGGGCCTACCTCGAGTCGAGCCGATTCTCGAGCCCTGTCTTCCGCGAGTTCTACAAGGAGCGCGATGTCGTCTGGGAGGAGCGCCGGATGCGGGTCGACAGCAACCCGATCGGGCGCCTCATCGAGCAGTTTCTCGCCACCGCCTTCTCGGCACACCCGTATGGCCGTTCAGGTATTGGCTGGCCGTCCGACCTGAAGGCCTACAGCGCTACCGACGCCGAAACCTTCTTCAAGACGTACTACGTCCCGTCGAACATGGTCGTCACGGTGGTCGGGGACGTGAAGGCCGCCGAGGTCTTCCCGGTTGTGGAGAAGTACTTCTCTCGCCTTCCGAAGGCGTCGAAGCCTGCGGAGATCCGCACCGAGGAGCCTCCGCAGATCGCCGAGAAGGAAATCATCCTCGTCGATCCATCACAACCGTTCTATCTCGAGGGTTACCACAAGCCCGGCTCGAAACACCCAGACGCGGCAGTCTACGACGCCATTTCCGACCTGATGACCTCGGGCCGCACCTCGCGTCTCTACCGGAGCCTCGTGCGTGACAAGAAGGTCGCTGCGGTCGCACAGGGCTTCGGCGGCTTCCCGGGCGACAAATACCCCAACCTCTTCGCTTTCTTCGCGGTCCCGCTCCCGGGCAAGACGAACGCAGACGTACGCGACGCGATCCGCACGGAGATCGAGCGTCTGAAGACCGAGGACGTGTCGGACGCCGACCTCGCGATGGTGAAGACGCGCGCCAAGGCGAACCTCATCCGCCGCCTGGGCGACAACCAGGGCCTCGCGAACCAGCTCGGTACCTACCAGGCTCGATTCGGCGACTGGCGCGAGCTCTTCCGGGCGGTCGAGAAGATCGACAAGGTGACGAAGGCCGACATCCGCCGCGTGGCCAACGACGTGTTCGTGGCGAAGAACCGGACGGTGGGCCGGATCGAGACGAAGGAGGCAGGCGCGGCGCCGGCCAAGGCGCAGGAGGAAAAGAAATCGTGATCGTTTCCGCGAAGAAGGTCCTCGTGGCTGCGGCCACGGCCCTCGTCCTCCTCCCGGTTTCTGTCCTCGCGCAGGCGACGGACTGGAAGGAGATCGCCAAGCCCCCGCTCAAGCCGTTCACGATTGCCAAGCCTAAGCGGCTGACACTCCCGAACGGAATGCTGGTCCTCCTGATGGAAGATCGTGAGCTCCCGCTCGTCAGCGCCTTCGCCACCATCCGCGGCGGGACGCGGAACGACCCGGCGGGAAAGACCGGCCTCGGTACGGTCGTCGGGCAGGCCTGGCGGACCGGCGGTACTAAGGCGAAGACGGGCGACGAGCTCGACGACGCCCTCGAGGCGCGCGCGGCGCGCGTGGAGACGGCGGTCGGCATCTCCGCCGCCACCGTCTCCTTCTCGTGCCTGAAAGGCGACCTCGACACCGTCCTCTCCGCGTTCGACGACGTCCTCAGGAACCCGGAGTTCCGCGAGGAGAAGATCGCGGTGGCGAAGAACCTCATGAACACCGGCATCGCACGGCGCAATGACAACCCGATGGGGATCGCGCAGCGCGAAGCGACGAAGCTGGGCTACGGCGCCGACAGCCCGTACGCGGCGGTCCCGGAGTACGCGACGGTCGCGGCCATCACTCGCGACGATCTCCTCAGCTGGCACAAGAAACACGTCCACCCTGACCGGATCGTCCTTTCCGTGGTCGGCGACTTCGACGCCACCGAGATGGAGAGGAAACTCCGGAAAACTTTTGGGACGTGGGCGAAGGGACCAGCGCTCTCCGAGCCGGCCGCGCCCTACCGCAAGGCGGCCTCTCCCGGGGTTTACTTCGTCGCGAAGGATGACGTGAACCAGTCGAACATCCGGCTCGTCCACCTCGGCATCGTCCGGAACGACCCGGACTACTTCGCTCTCGAGGTGATGAACGAGGTCTTCGGCGGCGGTTTCTCGGCGCGCCTCTTCTCGAACGTCCGCTCCGCGAAGGGTCTCGCCTACGCAGTTGGCGGCGGCGTCCGCTCGGATTGGGACTACCCGGGCCTCTTCGGAATCATGATGGGGACCAAGAGCGTGACGACCGCGGCCGGCATCGAGGCGCTCCTCACCGAGGTCGACGCCATCGTGGCCAAGCCGCCGACCGCTGAGGAGATGAAGAAGGCGAAGGACGCCATCCTCAACTCGTTCATCTTCCGCTTCGACTCGAAGGAGAAGATCCTCCGCGAGCAGGCGCTCTATGCGTTCTACGGCTACCCGACGGACTTCCTCGACCGCTACCGGGCGGAAATCGAGAAGGTGACCGCCGAGGACGTCCAGCGCGTCGCGAAGAAGCATGTGAGGAGACAGGACCTCGCGATCCTCGTCGTCGGCAAGAGCGCCGACTTCGACAAGCCCCTCTCGACGTTCGGTGCCGTCAAGACGATCGACATCATCATTCCGGCGTCGGGCGGCGAGAAAATGGTGGCAGCCACCGACACCGCCAAGGCGTCCGGCAAGGCTCTCTTTGCGAAGGTCGTCGTGGCCATGGGTGGGGCCGAGAAGGTCGGCGCGGTCAAGGACGTGGCGACGAAGGCGAAGATGACGGCGAAGACCCCGCAGGGAGACATGGAGTTCGAGCTCTCGACCGTCGTCGTCTTCCCCGACCGGATGCGGTCGGAGATCAAGACGCCGATGGGGGCGATGACGCAGGTCTTAGGACCCGCGGGGGCCTTCGTCCTCTCGCCCATGGGGGCGCAGGACATGCCCGGCTCGATGCGTGACGAAATGGCCAAGCAGATGCAACGCCAGCCGATCTTCCTTGTACAGAAGGCGGGCGACCCGAAGCTGGCGGTCGCGTCCGCCGGCAAGGAGAAGGTCGGCGACATCGAAGCCGAGCTGCTCGACGTCGTCTACGACAAGGCGGAGGTTCGCTGGTTCGTCGACCCGGCGACGGGACGGCTCCTGCGCTCGAGCCACAGCGGCGTTGGGCGAGAGGGACCGGTGAAGAGCGTCATCGACTATGGGGACTACCGGAACGTCGACGGTCTGATCCTGCCATTCGCGCAGGAGGTGACGCAGAACGGGCAGAAGGCGCAGTCGTCGAAGACCACCGAGATCAAGGTGAACACGAAGCCGGACGCCTCGCTTTTCGAGAGGTCAGCGCCCAAGTCGAGCTGAGGACGCCCTAGGGAAGGAGGGATAGCAGGAAGTTTGATTTTCGGCGGCATCGGCGGCATCGGCGGCATCGGCGGCACTGCGGCTGATGGTCGGGACGGGGCCCGTCGCGGTCTCTTTTGCTAGAGTGAGGTCATGAACTGGCTCATATTGCTCAGCCTCGCAGTCATCATCGCCGCCATCGCGGCCGTTACGGGCATCAAACCTAAAGAGACCAGGCCCGTGGCCCACAGCCGCATGATGGGAATGGCCCGATTCGTTCTGGTGGTCCTCGCCGTCATCCTGGCCTACGCCGCGTTCCGAGCTCGAGCGGGCTGACGCCAGGCTCCGGGCGGTTCGCTCTGACGGGCCGGGGATACGGAGGAACAGACGTACATGTCTCGATACAAGATCGCCTGGCTCCCCGGAGACAGCCTCGCCCGCCTGCGGTGGGTGACAGGCTCGGCAACCGCCACATACTGTAGGGGTGCAATGGGAATTGCCGGGGGCTGTAGCGCGTAGAAACCAGGGTCGCGCCCTCAGTGTCTTTCTCAGGCCGCGCTGCGAACGCCGATCCGAGACGCTACCATCGCGCACCGTGAACGCCGGCTCCGCCCGCGAGTCCTTCGCGCCGATCGGGTCTAGCCTTCCCGACTACGACAACTACTTCTGCCGCGACTGCCGGCGCATCGTCCATGTCCGAAAGGGGTCGGCCGGCTTTCGCGCGTGCCCGACGAAAGGTTGCCAGCGGCCGACAGGGTTCGGGGTGTACGCGATGACCCCGAGGCCAGGAACCGCGCCGAGGCGTTTTCCTTTTGACGCTTGCGCTCGCCGCTAACCTCGATATCGTAGGCGGCGGAGGTAACGCCATGCCAATTCGTTTCCGTGACCTTGCCCCGAGCGCCAGGGACGCGCTCGTGCCGTACTTAGCACGGCGCCTCTGCCTGATACCCATCGAGGTACCGGGCAAGCCCATCGAAGTCGGTACGGGCGCCTTTATTTCGGTCGCTCACCGTAGGCTAGTGGTCACTTGTGCTCACGTCGCGCTGCCTTTCCTCGCGGTCCCGGACGGAGCGCTTGTGGTTGCCCCGAGCCACTTAATCCCACTAAGTCGGCTATCCTTGATACACGCCAACTCCGATCCGGAAGTCGATGTGGCTCTACTTGAGGTGCACGATAGCGCTGTACCTTTCGAATCGTTCACCCTTCACGATATGTCCAATCTTGTCGACTTCACCGCGGAATCGTTTGAAGGGCGTGACTTCCTCATCTGTGGCATGCCTGGTACTAACGTCCGGGTTCGTGGCGTCGAGCACACCGCCCAGCCACTGCTCTTCACCACCGAGCCATCCAGCGCGCCACTCGCTACGCGCGACCACCTATACGCTGCTTACCCTATGACCTTCGAGCCTGACAAGGCCGCCAAGTTCAGCGTTGAGTTGCCTCATCCTGGTGGCCTCAGCGGCTCACTGCTATTCGTCATGCCGTCTCTACTCAGCGCCCCCAAAGCACTCTGGTCGCCAGAGCTCATGAAGATTGCCGGCATCGTAGTTCGCATGTCTGCCAGTCGCGACTATCTCGAAGCGGTGAACATTGAACGGTTGCGGGAGGCTGTGACGCCACTCCTGAGCGCTGCCGCCTAACTTGTATTGCAGCGGACTTCCATGAGAAGGCCGGTTGTTGTCAAGAGAGGGCGGTGATCTCCGGTGGAAATCCCCGGGGTCGAGTGGGTCGCCGAGCTTCCATTCGCACTCGTGTGGGCCGTGTCTTATCGGCCTGGTGCATGAGGGGGTCCAATCCGAAAGGGCGCTGCAATCTCGCTACCGGTTTTCCGCCCCGGGCCGAAGTCCGTGGGGACCGGAGTCCGCTGCGCAGTCGCCCTGACGGGGCGTTGACTCGAATTGGGATGGCCACAATTGAACACGATCTCTCGCTATTTCCTTTCGCTGGTTTGTCAGGCCGCCGCGGTGGCGTCTTGCCGTGTTCGGGCCTTGCGGAGCGGCTCGTAGACCTCTGCAGTCCGCCATAGCCGATGCAGCAGCACCGCCAGCTTTCGTGCGACGGCAATAACGGCTCGTTTCTTCGCGTTGCGTTCCCCTCGCACCGAGAGGGCCTGGCCGAATCGTCTGAGGTCGCAGTCCGGTCCGAACGACCCCAGGATGTACTGCGCCGACTGAACCAGAAGGAGAGTCTAGGCTTACCGTAACCACGCCGCCTATCCTGTGAAAGGATGTCGCCCTTGCCCCACCGAGCCACCGGCCCTTGTGGCGCGATGGCCCGACCGCATCAAGCGGAAGGTGCTCGCGGTGGGTATCTGCTCCCGCGCGCGGCGTTGAGATCGACTCTCCCGCCGCGCCGCTCCTCCCCCTGGGACCTCCTCGAAGAAAATGGAACGCGGCGGCGAGCGTCGGGCTGTAAGGTCTTGATAGGCTCAACCCACAGGTGGGATGAGTTCATGAAGACGCTTTCGGAGTCGGGCGAAGAAGAAATCTTCGAAATGTGCTGGCAAGAGGCCCGCGAGTTCGTGACGTCGAGCGATGCGGCCGAGAAGGAGGCAATCTGCGTGCGAATAGAGCGGCGCCTCAGCGCGCTGTCCGACGAGGATCGAGCGACTTTCATCAAACTTCTTGAGGCCCGAGACGGGGGGGAGGAAGAATGGGGGCTGGCGTCACGACGCGAAGCGATGGTGAGGATTCTTCGAGAAATCCTCGACGGGAGCCCGAAGAAATGAGCGTCGGCCGCGCCAGCGAGTCCTTCGCCCCGATCGGCTCGAACCTTGCGGGCTACGACAACTACTTCTGCCGCGATTGCCGGCGCATCGTCCATGTGCGGAAGGGATCACCCGGTTTTCGCGCGTGCCCGACTCGGGGATGCACGCGGCCGACAGGGTTCGGGGTGTACGCGATGACGTCGCGGCCAAGAACCGCTCCTCGCACTACGGCCCCTTGACGGCTTTGCGCTCGCCGCACGTCCTCGGAGGTCGACCCACCTCAGCGAGGACAGCCCGTTTTTCGTCTTCATTGAAACGATATCGTTAGTCGCCGTGCTCGGCGCCTGGCGCGGGCGACGGCCCCTTGTCACCCGCCAGACCCCCCGAAGCGCAGGGCCTCCTCGACGATCTCTCGAAGCCTTCGGGAGTGCGGCCCCCACCAGAAGACCCGTCGGCAGGACAGACAGGTGAGGAAGGCGTCGTAGTGGAGCTGGGTTTCGGGCGGGAGCCGGTCGAGGACCTCCTCTTTCGGGACGGCGGCGAGCCGTCCGTTGCAGGTCAGGCAGCGCGTGAAGGGGGCGGCGGAGCGGGCGAGGTCGAACCGCCGGACGACCTCCGGGAGCTGCTCGCGCGGGTCCGTCCCGTGGACGGCGGCGGCGTGGGTCAACTCCCGCCGCTTGAGGAGCCCGCGGTCGCGCGTCAGGAGGATCCTCTTCTCGCGGAGCGACAGCGAAACGAGCTCCTCGTCGGTGGCGTCGCGCTGCCAGACCGCGTCGAAGCCGAGCAGGCGGAGCCGGCGCGCCAGCTTCCCGAGGTGGACGTCAAGGACGAAGCGCGGCTCGCGCAGCGGCCGCGGGCGGAGGTGCACGACCGGGGTGACATCCAGAGCCTCGAAGACCGGGTAGACGCTGATGCGGTCGCCATCCCCGAGGCCGTGATCGAACCCGACGGACCGGCCGTTGACGAGAATGAGGTCGACCTCGGTATGGGGGACGCCGCACGCCTCGATCTGGTCCTTGACCGACGGCCTCCCGAGGAAGCTCCGGACTAGGTCGCGCTGCCGGTCGCCGACCGGGAGAAAGTCGTTCAGCTCGGCGTAGAAGCGAAAGGTGCCTTTCACCTGAGCTCTCCTTCCTTAAGCTTATGGAGAACTCACACCCTCCGTGGATCAGTTTTAGGGGAGCAGGTCGCCGCCACCCCTCTAATTCCACCGACGGCCCGGATCGTCTAGGCTTCCTCCGTGAAGCTCTCGCGGCGCGACACCCTGCGCGTCTTCGGCGCCACGGCGGCGGGCGCCCTGCTGGGCCGCTCCGGGGCCGGGGCTTCGCCCGAGCCCTTGCTCCGCGCGATTCCGTCCTCGGGCGAGCGAATCCCGGTGGTCGGCCTCGGCACCTGGTCCACGTTCGACGTCGGCTCCTCCGCCGCGGAGCGCCAGCCGCTCGAAGGGGTGCTCACGCGGTTCTCCGAGCGCGGAGGCCGCGTCGTGGACTCGTCTCCCATGTACGGCCGGTCGGAGGCCGTCGTGGGCGAGATCGCCGCGAAGCGAGGGATCACGGGGAAGCTCTTCCTCGCGACGAAGGTATGGACCCGCGGGCGCGCGGCCGGGATCGAGCAGATGGAGACGTCCGAGAGGCTCCTCGGGACGAAACGCCTCGATCTCCTGCAGGTCCACAACCTCCTCGACGTCGACACGCATCTCGCGACGCTGCGCGCCTGGAAGGAAAAGGGCCGCGTCCGCTACATCGGCGTCACGCATTACAACGAGAGCGCCTATCCCGAGGTCGAGCGCGTGCTCCTCCGGGAGAAGCTCGATTTCCTCCAGGTGAACTACTCGCTGGCCGAGCGCGGGGCCGAGAAGAGGATCCTCCCCCTCGCTCGCGACAAGGGCGTCGCGGTCCTCGTGAACCGTCCCTTCGGCGGAGGGGAGGCGCTGAGACGCGTTCTCTCGCGGCCGCTGCCCCCGTGGGCCGCGGAGTTCGACTGCACCTCCTGGGCCCAGTTCTTCCTGAAGTGGATCCTCGCGCATCCCGCCGTCACGTGCGCGATTCCCGCGACGAACAAGCGCACGCATCTCGACGACGACCTCGACGCCGCTCTCGGACGCCTGCCGGGCGAGGCGCTCAGGCGCCGGATGATCGAGGCGGTTTGACGGGCATTCCTATATCGTGGCATCAGCAGCGGCAGCGTTTCTTCTCTAACCCTGCGTCCCGTTGCCGGGGACACGGCGCCTAGTCCCTCGTTGCAGGGCTCGCTTGCGCTCGCCGCTGAAGTCGATATCGTTAGGCCACGGTTAAATACGTCCGCAGTTCGGCTTGGCCTCTCTCTTCCCGGCGTGTGAAACGACCGCGTTCGGAGTCAAATTAAAGTGCCACCGCGAGACCTAGCACTCGAGGCCCCGTGGTACTTCATCCTTGTGTACCTGGTCGTCGGCCCTTTCTTCGGAGGCGTCCTCCTGGCCGTCGCCACGCATTGGCTAAAGTCTGTCGTGCGGCGCCTCTTCGACCGGGTAGCGTTTTGGGGCCTTCCAATCATCACTCTCGTCTCGCTCCTACTTATTCCGAGATCCCACGGCGCGTCTGTTCTCTTTATTCTTCCGTACGCCATGCTTCTTCTCGGCATCATGCTCTTCAGGTTCGTATCTGCTGCTCAAACGCCCACCGGACCGCATCGTGTATAGTCTGCACGCCAGATGCCGACTCGAACTCAAACTCCCATGGGATTCGGCCGTGTCAGGAGTTTGCGATGTGGTACGTCGTAGCCTCGTCACGGGCAGCCCGCTTGGGCCCCGGGAGAACCGTGGGCTAATCGGGCGTTGCAGCGGTCTCGCTTGCGCTCGCCGCTGAACTCGGTACCGTGAGGCGGCGAGATTGTGGCTGGGGCGCATGAAGATGCTCTGCCTGACGCCGCCCATCAGGACTACATTGGGTTCGCGGAGGGAACGGTCACCATGCCTAGACTCTCTGTGGCCCTTCTTGTTCCTCAAGCTCACTCGACAGGGAGCAGACGGGTGAATCGACGTCCTCTCTGGGTGTTCGTCGCTCTCGCTCTCTCGATCGCGCCACTGAGGCCCTGGGCCGCCGCCGATCCACCCGGTGTGCGCTTTCGAGGCCTAGACGAAGGTTTCGAGGAAGCCCGCGCGAGCGGAAAGCCGCTACTCCTCTTCTTCACTGCGGACTGGTGCCCTCCGTGCCATGAACTCGAACTCGACTTCTTCCGTTCTTCTCACTTCGTAAAGCAGATCGAAGAGAACTTTGTCCCGGTTAGAATCATCGACCGGCGCCGAGAGGAAGGTCACAACGCCCCTGAGATTCAGAAGCTCATGAACAGTACAAATGTTACGGGCTTTCCAACACTGCTCGTCGTCCACGCCGACGGCATCGCGGCCGTCAAGAGCGTCGGGTACTCCTCACGTGGCGACACACTCAGCTTCCTAGGGGACGCCATCCACCGCCTTGCGGCTGCAGAGAAGAAGAAGCGGCTCGCAAACCAGCACTAATGCTTCTTCCACCTCAAAGCCCTGCCTTCAGCTACTTGCCGGCAGACATCCGCCTAACACCTCCTATCTGGACTCCTCCTGTGGATCAAGTGCGGGCGGTCTCTGGTTTTCGCCTTCTAAGAACATACAAGCTCTCGGTCATCGGGGTGCTTGTCGCGTTTGAACGGGTCGATGGTGATGAGCGAGGGTCGCGACGGCACACTGTATCTACGGCCTCTTTCGTTGGAGCCAACGTGGGTTCCGGGCTAAGATGAAAATCGCATACGGGGAGCCAATCGCTAAACAACGCGGCAGAGTGGGGAGATGACTCGACGGGAGGCGAAACTAGTACACTCGCCACGGCGCGGAGTGATAACAAATGGTAGGCTGAGCGCGATGCGAATGATGCGTACGGCCGTCCTCGTCGCAATCGGGATGTC
>DAIOUV010000078.1:0-11221 GCA_036759345.1 Acidobacteriota bacterium
GTCGAAGTCCCCCATCGCGACGCCCCCGCCCATCGTCGCGAGGTTCCGCCCGCGCTTGAGGTCGCTTTCAAACCGGAACGTCAATCCCGCCCGCTTTGTCACGTCGGTGAAGCGGATCGGGGGGCGGGGAGAAGAGGAGATTTCTTCGAATGAGTAACACAGCAGGGGCACGAGCAGGAGCGCTGCGAGAAGCACTGAGGCGCACCGCAAGACTATCTTTCCCCCAGCGCCTTACGGAACCGCTCGGGCCCGACCTTCCGTGTGAGCGTTTCCTCGAGGAACTTCGGATCGGGATGGCGTTCTGTCTCGGGATACGGATACGCGGACATCGCGTGGAACGGCCAGGGCCCGTACGACTGCCCCGTGACGGTGTTCTTGTCGAAGTCCTTGTCCCAGCCGTCGGAGACGAGAATCCAGTCACGGCGCCACCCCGCGGCGAGGGGTGGGAGCTTCGAGGCGTCGTACGTGATCCTTATCGCGTCGCCTCCCTTGAACGCGACCCAGCGGTCGTCGGCCTTCGAGAGGAATTCCGTCACGTCGCCGAGACGCGTGACGCGGCCGGGCACGTCCTCCCAGCGCGGAGCGGTCGAGACGTCGCCGTGGTCGAACACTTCGGGGCCGTCGGGCGTCTCGCGGTACCCGCGCGGAAATCCGCGTTCGGAGAGCACGGCGGACGCCGGAGAGAGGAGCGTCGTGACGACTTCCACGGCCGGGTCGTTCACCGTGACGAAGGCCTCGTCCCAGAAAATCGCCATCGTCGTTCGGATGCGGACGCGCGGATCCTTCGGATCGACGAGGCCCGTCAGGTCGACCGGCATCGTCTTCGTCTTCCCCGCGGGGAAGCCGAACGACTCCATCGCGACTCTCCAGCCGCCAGCGCCATCCGGCACTTCGAGGACCGGCGGGAAATGCGCGAGGTCCTTCCGCTGCGAGAGCGAGACGTTGATCGACGTGTCCGTGTAGAAGATCCAGCCCGAAAGGTAGAGGATCACGCGATCCCCCGCCGTCACGTCTCCGAGGTCGAGAACGAGGGAATGTTCCTTTCGAACTCCCTGATAGAACGTTTCTGGCCCCGGTCCCACGTAGACCTGATCGCGGCGGGCGAGCCGGGCGGTCACGTTTTCGGGGCGGCCCGAGGCGTCGGAGAATGCGGCGCGCACGGGCCGCGGACGCGCGACGGTGAAGAGCTTTTTCTCCGTGACGCCCGGAATCGTTCGCTCGTTCGGCACGACTCCCGTGCCCTCTGGATGGTCGACGGCCATCAGCGTGGCCTCGTCGAGGAACGCGACCTCCCACAGCTCCTCCGTGTAGTCGATCTGGAGCCGGCCGGCGGCATCCGCCCGAAGCGCCGCTCCGTCGATGAACAGCCACTCGCGCGCGTCCCAGCCCGCGAGGTGGACGCCGTCATAAAGGAGCCCGATCGGCGAGCGTCCGAGTGCATCGGAAACGAAGCTCCAGACGCCCGTCTCGCCATTCAACGCGTAGACGAACGGGCACGAGCCCTTGAGCTGCTGGATTTCCTTCACGACCGACTTCGCCTTCTGGTCGAAGACGTTCTGCGGCACGCCGTTCGTCCACGTGGCCCGCACCACGTCGGCCTTCGTGCGCGCGCCGAGACCGACGTGCGTCGGCAGGAGGCCCGCGAGACGCGCGACGTAAAGGTTCCCCGCCTTCACCTCGACAAGACTCCCGACTCCCTGCCTGTTCACCTTTCCCGAGCCCGTGGGCAGCCCCTCGAGAACGACGTCCAGCCAGCCGTTCGCGTTCCCGCCGTCGTTGATGAGCACGCTGGTTTTCCCGCCAGCCGAGACGAGGAGGTCGAGATCTCCGTCCTTGTCGACGTCGTACGCGACCAGCGTTTCCGCTCCTGTCAGGTCAGAAGAAAACGAATTCTTCTTAGAAGGTGAAGAGAAGACAGCCCAGTCCGCGAACTTGCCTCCTCCCAGGTTTCTATACGCGCGAATGCCGTCCGAAGAGGCCGCGATCACGTCCGGGAAGCCGTCGTTGTCGAAGTCGGCAAGCACCACCGCCCGCATCGCGGCCGAGGCGCCCGCAGCGTCGAGCCCGCTCCCTGCACCTTCCAAGAAATCCCCATCGCCCTTGCCTATGAGCAGGCGTAGCCCTCGCGAGGTGGCAACGACGATATCGGGAATCCCGTCAGCGTTCACGTCCTCCACAGCAACGTCCATTGCGCCCGCGACGTGGAGCGGCACGGTCTTGAAGACGCCTTGGCGCAGGTTGAGGCGCAGGACGAGGTCGCCCCGCGCGTCGATCGTCACGAGGTCGGGATCCCCGTCCCGGTCCACGTCGGAGACGACGACCTTCTTCGACGCGAACTTCGCGTCGCCCGTCTTCGCCGTCACGTCCGTGAACGTGCCGTCGAGGTTGTTGCGGAGGAGCTGGTCGGGCTTGTTGCCGCCGAAGAGGTAGACGTCGAGGTCGCCGTCGAGGTCGAAGTCGAAGAAGGCGGCGTGGGCGTACCCCGCCGGGACCTGATAAACGGCGGCAGTCCCGGAGTTCGAGAGATCCACTTTACGAAGGAGACGTGCGACGGGCTCTTCCGAGGGCGCCGGAGAACGGAACGAGACCGGGATCGCCGCGCCCGCCCCCGCGCGCAGCCCTTCCTCCACTTTCGAAGAGAAACTCTGGACTGGCAGCCCCACCACCTGCGTGAACACCTCGGCGAGCGACTGCTGATAGCGCGGCGTCACCCGAAGGACGTTCTCCAGGACGCGGACCTTGACGGTCGCGCCCTTGACGTCGCCGCCGCCGAGGAGCGTCCTGGCCTCCCCGAGAAACTGACGCGCGCGTGCGTCGCCGTCCGAGACGAGAGGGTCGAGCTCGGCGACACCCTTCGACAGCGCGGGCGCGTCGCCTGCCTCCCCCTGGAGGACGAGAAGCTTCAATCGCGCCGGCAGATTCGAAGGCGAGCGGGCGATGATCTCGGTGAGGCGCGTCCTCCGGGCGGTCTTTTCGGCCGGCGAGGAGGACGGGTCCGTCTCGACGCTCCGCGCGAACCGCCAGCGCGACTCGAGATCGCGCGGGTCGAGGGCCGCCGCCTTCTCGAGGGCGGCCCGGACGGCGGCGGGACGATTCCGTTCGTTCTCGAGGACGGCGCGGATCGCGTGGAGATCCGCCCGATCCGCCAGCGCGAGCGCCTTGCCGAGGAGCGCTTCGGCACCCGGGAGATCCTTCCCGCGCAAAGCCGCGACGGCGCCGTTCGCGAGAGGCAGCGCCTCCCCCGGCACCGCGTCCGCCAGCTTCGCGAACGTCGCCCGGGCCTCCTTCGGCCGGTCCTCCTCGAGCTGCGCGAGCCCCACGTTGCGCAGCGTCAGGATGCGCGAAGCCTGTTCGGGGGAGAACCGGGGAGAAGAAGAGATTTCTGCTGAAGAGAAAGACGAGGAGAGAAGGGCCGCGGCGAGCGGCAACGCAATGCACAGCGGGAAGCGTTCGAAGAGAGACCGTTTCATTGAAAGGGGATTATGGACGGAGCGCCGCCACCCGCTCGATTCTCCTTCCCACTTCACCTTCTAAGAAAATCCCTCTTCTCTCTTCTCCCCTCGACCAGCGTCACGAGCGTGCCGGCCGCCACGTCGTGGAGCGTGTCCCGGCGGCCGTCCGGCCAGCGAACCTCGATGACGTCCGCCGCTTTCGCGCCTCCGAGGCCGAAGAGGAGATCGTGCGACGACTGCGAGAGGTACGACGAGCCCGCGCGCACCTCGCGGAGCTGGACCCGGCCGTTCACTCGAAGGCGCACCACGGCGCCGAGGGCGTCGCGGTTCATGCCGTGATCGGCGGAAAGCCGGACGACGACGCGCCCCCCGCCCTCTCCCCACGCGTTCCGATAGAGATGGAGCGGCCCGCGGAAGCACGAGAGCACGACCTCCGGCGCTCCGTCGCTGTCGAGATCCGCGTAGGCGAGGCCGCGCGTGTCCTCGAGCGTGTCGAACCCTTCCACGAACGCGCGCTCCTCGAACGTGCCGTCGCCTCGATTCCAGAAAAGCCTCTTCGGCGTCCGCGAGGCCATGCCGTTGACGCCGAAGTCGATGCCTCCCCACACGCCGTCGTGAAAGTTCACGCCTTCGCGCCCCATCGCGTTCCAGAAGGAAATCTCGTCATCGACGCCCGTCGTCGCCCGGAACATGCCGTTCACGACGAGGAGGTCCTCGCGGCCCTTGCCGTCGAGGTCCACGAACTCCGTGCCCCAAGCCCAGCCGCCGTCCGCGACCCCGGCCGCTTCCGACGTGCGCGCGAACTTCAGACCCCCGAGATTGCGGAAGAGCGCGTCTCCGCCGGAGCGCCGCCGCATCATCTTCCCCATGTACGGGCGCACGAGGCCCACGCCCGGAAGCGGCGGCATGGGCCAGCGCGAGTCGTTGAGGATCCAGCGATAGGGCGTCCAGTAATCCGAGACGTGCAGGTCCCACCGGCCGTCGCCGTCGTAGTCCCCCCACGCGACGCCCATTCCGTAGCCCTCGTCCTCCGTGCCGTTCGTCCTGGCGATGTTCACGAAGAACGGGTGGCCGGGGGTGGAGCGGTTCTCGAAGAATCCGTTCTTGCCGAAGTCGTTCGCGACGTAGAGGTCGTCATCGCCGTCATCGTCCGCGTCGCAGGCTCCGGCGGCCAGGCCCCAGCCCACGTCGCCGAGGCCGGAGGCCGCCGTCTCATCGACGAAAAAGGGATGCCCGTTGCGCTCGACGTTCCGGAAGAAGCGGTCGCCTCCGCCGTTCCTGCCGTCATAAACGGGACCCGTGACGCGCGCGTCTCCGTAGCTCGCGACGAAAAGGTCGACGCGGCCGTCCCGGTCGGCGTCGAAGAACACCGCGGACGTGAACGGCCCCGAGAGGCCGGCAAGACCCCACTCCTGGGTGACGTCGCGGAACTTCCCGTTCCCGAGATTCTTCAGGAGGCGGCACGGGGAGATGTGATTCGAGAGAAAGAGGTCCGCCAGCCCGTCCCCGTCCACGTCGGCCGCGACCCCGCCGGAGGCTTCCATCTCCGGCAGGAGGTCGAGCCCGGAGCCGGCCGTCGCGTCGCGAAAATGGCCCGTTCCGTCGTTCAGGAAGAGCCGCGGGTGCCGATTCGGGACGATGACGTCGATGAAACCGTCGCCGTCGACGTCGACGAGGAGGACGCCGGGATGGTGGTGCGTCGCGGGGAGGCAGAGGTTCGTCGACTCCACGGGATCGAGGGGTTCGTGCGGCGCGACAAGGCCGCGGGAAGCGGCCTCCTCGAAAAGATGAGGGACGCCGCGCTGGATGACGGCGGGCCCGTTCACCGCGAGGGCGGAGCGCAACTGCCAACGGCCATCCGGAAAGGATTCGGGGGTTCTTCTCCGAAAGAGGGAGAGATCGAAGAATACGTTCGCGGCCACGCGTTCGGGCGAATCCTCGCGCGCCCAGCCCTGCAAGCGAAATTCGACGCGAACGGTCAGGTCCGAAGAGGATTTCTTCTGAAGGTCGATGATTCGGACGGCCGAGCTGCAGCGATTCCCACATGCGCCCCGCCACCTTTCTCCAAGCTCTCGCAAAGGCGCTGCCGTCGCAGACTCCATCGCGCCGACGCCCTCTTCCTTCTTCCCTTCAAAGAAATTTTCTCTTAGCTCTTCTACGAACTCCGCCGTCCCGAACGAGTACTCCTCGAGCGTGGGCATCGGCCGCGTGCCGCCGCACGCCGGCACAAACATCGCCACGGCGATGAGCTCGAACAGGGCGATGGGATGCCGTACCACCCGGCAATGGTAAAACACGGGATCGTGACGAGACCCGTCGTTCGCGCCCTCGCCGCCGCCGGCCTCGCGGCGCTCCTCTCGGGGCACGCGCATGCGGAGTCCGACACGCCGCGCGCGCCCGAGACGCGGTGGGATCCGCCGAAGGAAGCGCTGCCGCCCGCGCGCCCCCCCGCCCGGCTGCCGGATGGCCTGACGGCCGACGCGCTCACTGGCCGGACGATCTCGCTCGCCGAGGCCATCGACGTGGCTCTTCGCAACAGCCCGCTGACGCGTCAAAGCTGGCTCCTGACGCAGGCGGCTGCGGCGGACCTGGGCAGCCGCCGCTCGGCGTATTACCCGTCGATCGAGGCCGACTTCTCGGCCCAGCGCCAGAAGCTGTCGTCGCTCGGCGGAAGCGTCACGACGCTCACGACGACCTACACCCCGTCCGCCAGCCTCAACTGGCTGCTCCTCGACTTCGGCGGTCGGTCCGGCGACGTCGCGGAAGCCCGCCGGCGTCTCTGGGCGGCCGACTTCACGCACGACGCCACGATGAACGACCTCGTCCTCGGGGTCGCACAGGCGTACTACTCATATCAGGGCGCGCGCGCGCTTCTCGTGGCGCAGGACGCGAACGTGAAGCAGGCCGACACGAACTACAAGGCCGCCGTCGCGCGGCACGACGCCGGCGTCGCGACGATCGCGGACGTCCTGCAGGCGCGGACGCAGCTCTCCCAGCAGCGCCTCTCGTACGACACGGTGCGCGGCCAGATCGAGACCTATCGCGGACAGCTCGCGACCGCGCTCGGCGTGCCCGTCAACCTCCCCGTCGACACCGCCGCCCTCCCGGAGTCCGTGAACGAAGATGCGACCGTCGCCTCCGTGGACCGGCTCATCGCCGAGGCCGAGAGCATCAGGCCCGACCTGGCCGCCGTCCGCTCGCGCGCCGCCGCGGCCCGTGCGCACGTGCGCTCCGTCCGCGCGGCGGGCCTCCCCGCCCTCGGGGCCTCCGCCTCCGTGAGCCGCCCGTATTACGACAACGCCGACGCGGCTCTTCCCTATGCCAGCAACTATTCGCTCGGGCTGTTCCTCCGCGTCCCGCTCTTCACCGGATTCAAGACGGCCTACGACACGAAGAGCGCCGAGGCGCAGGCGGACGCCGCGGACGCGGGCGCCGAGAGCACGTCGCAGCTCGTGATCTTCCAGGTGTGGAGCAGCTACTACGGCCTCACGACCGCCGCCGAGCAGGTGCGGGCCTCCCGCGATCTCCTCGAGAGCGCCCGGGAGTCCGCGGAAGTCGCCCGCGGCCGCTACCGCGAGGGCGTCGGAAGCATCCTCGATCTCCTCATCGCCGAAAGCGCCTACGCAAACGCGCTCGCCCAGGATGTGCGGAGCCGCGCCGGCTTCCTCCTCGCCATGGCGCAGCTCGCGCACGACACCGGAACCGTCGATCTCGGGCCCGGCGCGCCCGAAAAGAAGGGAACTCCATGAAGCTCCGGCGTCTCGCCGCTCTCGTTTCGGTCGCCTTTCTCGCTGGCTCCTGTGGCGCGAAAGACAAGAAGCCGGCGGCGCCACCGGGCGTTCCTGTCACTGCCGGCGTCGTCGAGAAGAAAGACGTGCCGCTCGAGGCCGTTGCGGTCGGACACGTCGACGCCTTCTCCACGGTCGCGGTGCGGACGCGCGTGGGCGGCGAGGTCACGAGCGTCGGTTTCCGCGAAGGCCAGGACGTGAAGCAAGGCGACCTGCTGTTTGAGATCGACCGCCGGTCCTACCAGGCCGCGCTGGCCGAGGCCGAGGCGAACCTCGAGCGGGATCGCGCCCGCGCCCGCGAGGCGGACGAGAACCTGAAGCGTTACGCCGAGCTCGTCAAGAAGGACTACGTCACGCAGGAGCAGTTCTCTCAGGCGACGGCAAACGCGGATGCCCTGAAGGCCACCGTGAAGGCGGACGACGCCGCCGTCGAGACGGCGCGCTTGAACGTCTCGTACTGCCACATTGCCGCGCCGATCTCGGGCCGGACGGGCGGCCTCCTCGTGCACTCCGGCAACATGATCAAGGCGAACGACGACCGCGCTCTCGTCGTCATCAACCAGGTCGAGCCCATCTACGTCACGTTTGCCTTGCCCGAGGCGGTCCTCGCGGACGTCAAGAGGCGTGCGGCGGCCGGCGAGCTGAAGGTGAGCGCGCTGCCGAACGGACCGGGCCTGACGCCCTCCGAGGGCACGCTCTCCTTCATCGACAACACGGTGGACACGACCACCGGCACGATCAACCTGAGGGCCACGTTCCCGAATCACGACCGCGCGCTCTGGCCCGGACAGTTCACGAACGTCTCGCTCACGCTCGCGACCGAAGCGGACGCCGTGGTCGCGCCCACGCCCGCGGTCCAGGCCGGGCAACAGGGCTCTTACGTTTACGTCATCAAGCCGGACGACACGGTCGAGAACCGGACCGTCGTCGTACGCCGCACCTGGCAGCAGTGGTCCGTGATCGACAAAGGGCTCGCTCCGGGCGAGCGGGTCGTGACCGACGGACAGCTTCGTCTCGCGCCCGGGGCGAAGGTCGCGATCAAGTGAATATTTCCGAGGTCTTCATCCGGCGCCCGGTCGCCACCACGCTCGTGATGCTCGGGATCCTGTTTTTCGGCATCCTGGGCTACCGGCTCCTCCCGGTTTCGGCCCTGCCGAACGTTGACTTTCCGACGATCCAGGTGACCGCGGCGCTCCCGGGAGCGAGCCCCGAAACGATGGCCTCCGCGGTCGCGACGCCGCTCGAGCGCCAGTTCACGACGATCGCCGGCCTCGACAACATGAACTCGACGAGCATCCTCGGCGTCACGCAGGTGACGCTTCAGTTCAGCCTGAGCCGCAACCTCGACGCGGCCGCCCAGGACGTGCAGGCCGCCATCGGCGCCGCCTCACGCCAGCTCCCTCCCGGGATGCCGAGCCCTCCGACCTATCAGAAGGTCAACCCGGCCGACCAGCCCATCCTCTTCATCGCCCTCACCTCGCCGACGCTCGCGCTTTCGACGCTCGACGAGTACGCCGAGACGATCATGGCGCAGCGCATCTCGACGGTCTCCGGCGTCGCGCAGGTGCTGGTGTACGGCGCGCAGAAATACGCCGTGCGCGTCCAGGTCGACCCGCGCGCGCTCGCCTACCGGGGCATCGGAATCGACGAGGCTTCCGCCGCCGTCGCGGCCGCGAACGTGAACATTCCGACGGGGACGCTCTGGGGCCAGGACACGGCATACACGGTGCAGGCCACCGGCCAGCTCACGGAGGCGGCCGAGTACGGCCCGCTCATCGTGGCCTACCGGAACGGGTCGCCGGTGAGAGTGAAGGACATCGGCCGCGCCATCGACAGCGTCGAGAACGACAAGACGGCGTCGTGGTTTATCGACAAGAACGGCCCGACCCGCAGCATCGTCCTCGCGATCCAGAAGCAGCCCGGCGAGAACACGGTCGAGGTCGTCTCGAACATCAGGAAGCTGATCCCGGTGTTCCAAGGCATGCTCCCGGGCTCGGCGAAGCTCAACATCCTCTTCGACCGCTCGCAGTCCATCCGGGAGTCCGTCTCCGACGTTAAGTTCACGCTGTGGCTGACGCTCGCGCTCGTCGTCCTCGTGATCTTCCTGTTCCTGAGAAACCTCTCGGCGACCGTCATCCCGTCGCTGGCCCTGCCGCTCTCGATCGCCGGGACTTTCGCCGCGATGTATGCGCTCGGCTACAGCATGGACAACCTGTCGCTGATGGCGCTCACGCTCTCGGTGGGGTTCGTCGTGGACGACGCGATCGTGGTCCTCGAGAACATCGTCCGGCACATCGAGATGGGCGAGAAGGTCTTCGAGGCCGCCCTGAACGGCACGAAGGAGATCGGATTCACGATCCTCTCCATGACGTTGTCCCTCGCCGCCGTGTTCATTCCGCTGCTCTTCATGGGCGGGATCATCGGACGGCTGTTTCGCGAGTTCGCGGTCACGATCACCGTCGCGATCCTCGTGTCCGGCTTCGTCTCGCTGACGCTCACGCCCATGCTCTGCGCCCGCTACCTGAAGGCGCGCGACGAGAAGAGGCAGCCCGGCCGCCTCTACGTGGCCTCCGAGCGCGTCTTCGACGCGTCGCTCGCCTTCTACGAACGCGGCCTGAAGTGGGCTCTGAGGCAGAAACGGCTGATGCTGGCCTTCTCGGCTCTCGTCCTTCTCGCCACGATCTGGCTCTTCCGGATCGTCCCGAAGGGCTTCATTCCGAGCGACGACACCGGGCAGATCTTCGCCCCCACCGAGGCGGCGCAGGGCATCTCGTTCGAGGCCATGGTTCACCACCAGCAGGCGGTCGCGGAGGTCGTGAGGGCCAACCCGAACGTCGAGGCCTTCATGTCGAGCTGCGGCAACCGCGGCAACAACGTCCAGGGCGGAAATACGGGCACAATCATGATGCGCCTGAAGCCCCGCGACGAGCGCACGCTCTCGGCCGACCAGATCATCCAGCAACTGCGCCCGGGACTCGCGCAGATCCCCGGAATCCGGGTCTATCCCCAGAACCTGCCGCCGATCCGGCTGGGAGGAGCGCTCACGCGGGCGCAGTACCAGTTCACGCTGCAGGCGTCCGACACGAAGGACCTCTACCTGGCCGCGCCCCTTCTCGAGGAGAAGATGCGCGGGATCCCGGGTCTTCAGGACGTCAACAGCGACCTTCAGCTCCGCAACCCGACCGCCTATCTCACGATCGATCGCGATCGGACGGCCGCGCTCGGCGTCACGCCGGAATCCATCGAGAACGCGCTCTACACGGCGTACGGCTCGCGCCAGATCTCGACGATCTACTCTCCCAACAACGAGTACCAGGTGATCATGGAGCTGATGCCGCAGTTCCAGCGCGACCCGTCGGCGTTCCAGCTCCTGTACGTCCGGTCGAAAAAGGGCGACCTCATCCCTCTCTCGGCGATCACGAAGCTCGAAAAGACCGTGGGCCCCCTCGCCGTCAACCACGTGGGCCAGCTTCCGGCCGTGACGATCTCCTTCAACCTGCCGCCCGGCGTCTCGCTCGGCGAGGCGGTCGCGAGAATCAGCAAGGTCGCGCGCGAGACGCTGCCCGCCACCATTCAGACGACCTTCCAGGGGACGGCCCAGGCGTTCGAAGCATCGCAGAAGGGACTCGGGCTCCTCCTCCTCGTCGCGATCCTCGTGATCTACATGGTGCTCGGCATCCTGTACGAGGACTTCCTGCACCCGCTCACGATCCTGTCGGCTCTCCCCTTCGCCGGCTTCGGAGCGCTGCTCACTCTGCTCATCTTCAAGGTGGAGCTGTCGATCTACGCCTTTGTGGGCGTCATCCTGCTCGTCGGCCTCGTGAAGAAGAACGGCATCATGATGGTCGACTTCGCCGCCGAAGGGCGCCGCGCGGGCAAGAGCGCCGAGGAAGCGATTTACGAGGCCTGTGTCGTGCGCTTCCGCCCGATCATGATGACGACGATGGCCGCGCTCATGGGCACGCTTCCGATCGCGCTCGG
>DAIOUV010000079.1:0-11079 GCA_036759345.1 Acidobacteriota bacterium
TGACGATGGTCTTCGGCAACATGGGCGACGACTCCGGCACCGGTGTCGCGTTCACCCGCGACCCGAACACCGGCGAGAAGAAGCTCTACGGCGAGTACCTCATGAACGCGCAGGGTGAGGACGTGGTGGCCGGCATCCGAACGCCTTCGAAGATCGACCAGCTGAAGCGGGACATGCCGAAGGCGTACGCGGAGTTCCAGAAGATCGCACAACGGCTCGAGAAGCACTATCGCGACTCGCAGGACCTCGAGTTCACGATCGAGCGCGGCAAGCTCTTCATGCTCCAGACGCGCTCGGCGAAGCGGACCGCACGCGCCGCGATGAAGATGGCCACGGACATGGTGAAGGAGAAGCTCATCAGCAAGGACGAGGCGATCCAGCGCGTCGACCCGTTGCAGGTCGAGCAGCTCCTCGTGCCCGGCTTCGACCAGGCCGCGGTCGAGCGCGCGCGAAAGGAAGGCCGGTGCCTCGCGAAGGGCCTGAACGCGTCACCCGGAGCGGCCACCGGCCGCGCCGTGTTCGACGCCGACCGCGCTGTCGCGCTCAGAGGCCAGAAGCAGCTCGTCGTCCTCGTCCGGCCGGAGACCTCGCCGGACGACTTTCACGGCATGATCGCGGCCACCGGGATCCTCACCGCGCGCGGAGGCTCGACCTCTCACGCGGCCGTCGTCGCGCGCGGCCTCGGCCTGCCCTGCGTCGCCGGCTGCGCCGAGCTCTCGATCGATCTCGGGAAGCGCGAGATGCGCGTCGGCAAGACCGTCATCAAGGAGGGCGACCCGATCTCCATCGACGGCACGACGGGCGAGGTGTTCGCGGGCGAGCTGCCGACGAACCCGCCGAACTACGAGAAGGAGACCGAGCTCATCGAGCTCCTCTCGTGGGCCGACAAGCGGCGCCGGCTCGGCGTGTGGGTGAACGCCGACACCCCGGGCGAGTGCATCGAGGCGCGCAAGCTCGGCGCGGAAGGGGTGGGGCTCGCGCGGACCGAGCACATGTTCCGGCAGGCCGAGCGCCTCCCGCACGTGCAGGACATGATCATGGCCGACACCGAAGCGGGCCGAAAGGCCGCGCTCGCGAAGCTCCTCCCGTTCCAGCAGGGCGACTTCCGCGAGATGTACAAAGCGATGGACGGCCTGCCGGTGGTCATTCGGCTCATTGACCCGCCGCTCCACGAGTTCCTTCGTGAGTTCGCGGATGTCGATATCGAGATCGCCGTCGCCGAGGCGACCGGCAAGGACGGACCGGAGCTCGAGCAGAAGAGGAAGATCTGGCGGCGGCTCGAGCAGATCCATGAGGACAACCCGATGCTCGGCCTGCGCGGCTGCCGCCTGCTGCTCGTCTACCCGGAGATCCTCGAGATGCAGATCCGCGCGATTCTCGGCGCCGCAGCCGACTCCGCCGAGAAGGGCGTGAGCGCGAAGCCCGAGATCATGATGCCGCTCGTCGGCACGATGGGGGAGCTCGATCGCCTGCGCGATCAGGTGATGAGCGTCGCCGCGGCGGTCGAGAAGGAGCGCGGGCGGAAGATCCCGTTCAAGTTCGGGACGATGATCGAGATCCCGCGGGCCTGCATCATCGCCGACGAGATCGCCACGAAGACCGAGTTCTTCTCGTTCGGCACCAACGACCTCACCCAGACCGTGCTCGGCATCTCGCGCGACGACGCGCAGAAGAGCTTCCTCACGAAGTACGTCGAGCAGAAGATCATCCCCGACGACCCGTTCCAGGTGATCGACCGTGGCGGCGTCGGCGAGATGATGAAGATGGGCGTCGACCGCGGCCGCAAGACGAAGCCCGACCTGAAGATCGGCATCTGCGGCGAGCACGCCGGCGAGCCGAGCTCGGTGGCGTTCTGCCACCAGATCGGGCTCACCTACGTGTCGCCGTCGACATACCGCGTGCCAGTGGCGCGGCTCGCGGCCGCGCAGGCCGCGCTCGCGTCGGGAGAGCGTGACCGCTAGGTGTAAAGGCCACGGCCGCGATCACGTCGAAGGCAATGGCGATCTTGAACACGCCGCTCCGGTTATTGCGTGGGCACCTCATGCCCCACGGTAGTGGAGCTCGATGCTGACCTTTTCCGGGGCGGCCGTTCGGGTTGCGACTTCCCTCACTCGCTCCAGTTCCTCCTTGCTGTCGACGACGCCGCGGACGACGATCGCCGTCCCGTCGTGGAGGACTTCCAGGGTCGGAACGAAAACCCGGAAATCGGTGCTGACTTCCGCCTTCACGTTCGCCGCGGCCGCCATCCGGCGCAGTTTTTCCCGGGCTTCCTTCGTGGCCTGTTTGTCCCGGGCGGGGATCTCGTCGACGATCAGGGCGACCACCTCGTCGAAGCGCAGTTTGTCCAGGTTCAGGACCAGGTCGTAGTCTCCGGAATCGGAGATGTCCCTGCGGTAAACGCTTCGGACATAGCATGACCGCTCGTGGTCGCTGAACTCGATCATCCTCTCGGCCGCCTCCCTGTTCACAGCCTCCCGGTCGCAGACCCGCCGGATCCTCTCCTCGATGGATCCGTCGATGCGAACCCGTAGCGCGTAGGGAACGTCCTTGAGGAGCCAGTAGCCGCCCCGGCCCATGATGACGACGTTGTCTTTCAGAGCATGCTGAAGGATGCCGTTCTCCACCAAGGCCACGACCCCGGCGAACGACCGGTCGAACCGTTCCCAGACGGTGGGGCAGTGCTCGTCCATTTCCTTTCCCCACCGGGCCCACTCCTTCCCATGCTCTTCGAGGTCCTGGAAGATCGCCTTCGTGTCGAAGTATTCATAGCCGAGCTTCGCCGCGACTGCTCTTCCGATCGTTTCCCCGCCGGCCCCGCTGTCCCTCGAGATCGTCACGATGGCCATGTTATTTCTCCTCCGCCTTCGGGGCCGTCTCCTGGGCCACCGGGAGCCGCCCGTTCGCCTCGGGCGGTTTCTCCTCCTTGTTCTCCTTCCACCGGGCCAGGAGTTTCCCCGCCACGATGACCCCGACTGCAAACAGAGCCATCACGCCGTATTCAAGGGACTTCGAGGGCTGGAGCGCCTGGTGCACCCAGGGGTCCGTGATGATCATGTCTCCAGCCACCTTGCCCAGAACGGCCGAACCGATGTAGATGATGACAGGGTATTTGTCCATCAGCATGGAGAGGAGGGTGCTGGTGCCCACGACGAAAGGAATGCTCAGTCCCAAGCCGAAAATCAAAAGAAATACGTTCCCGTGCGACGCGCCGGCAACCGCGAGCACGTTGTCCGTGCTCATGATGAGGTCGGCGAAGACGATCAGCCGAACCGCCTGCCAGAGGTTCGCCGCCTCGCCGATCTTCCTTTCTTCCGTGCCTTGCATGAAAAGCTTCACCGCGACCCAGGTGATCAAGATCCCCCCGATGAGTTTCAGGAAGGCAATGTTCAGCAATTGCGCCGCGAAAAAGGTCAAGACCACCCTCAGGAGAACGGCGGCCCCCGATCCCAGGATGATGCCCCATATTCGCTGCTTTCTTTGGAGCGACTGGACCGCCAGGGCGATCACGACGGCGTTGTCCCCGGCGAGGATCAGGTCGATCAGGACGATACTCAATACTTGCGAGACAAACTTCAGATCAAACGATATGGACCCGAACCGACCGAAATCCCACATTCCATGTCTCCGTTAGTCGCTACAGATTCTTTGCGTCGCTTGCCGTCATGGTCCTCCAGCAGGCCGAGATGGCCGCTTTCAGGGAGGCCTTCGCCTCGGAAGGGTCCATGGGTTGGTATCCAAGGACTTCCCTGGCGGCTGTATCCGAGAGCTTCCAGGGGTCGGCCAGGAAGGCGCTTCCCGTCCACTCCTCCCTTGGAACGCACCGGATCTCCGAACGCGAGCCGGTCGCATCCCTCACCATTCCCGCAACTTCTTCCCAGGTGACATAGATGGTGGAGAAATTGAACGTCCGACCGAATGCCTTCGGATTTCCGAGGCACAGGTCCAGTCCTCTCGCAAGATCCTCCATATGGAGGAAGCTGCCTCCGGAATCTCCCGGAACCTCCAGCGGATCGCCCGCCGCGGCGGTCCGAAGCATCTCCCGCAGATGCTTCCCCCCGATTTCCTCCCCGAACGCCCACCAGAACCGGACGACGGTGGCCGGGGGCCCTTTCGTCTTCCCGTACATCAGGCAGAGCTTCTCGGCTGCGGCCTTGGCGATCCCGTAGAGGGGCTTCCTCGCCTCCTCCACCACCAGGGGATGTTTTTCATCGATGGGGGAATATCCCGGTTTCCCGTATACCACCGCAGTGCTCGCGTAGATCATGTGCCCGACCTTCTGGGAGGCCATCTCCTCCAGGAGGTAGAGGTGGCCTTTAAGGTCGTGCTCCAGGACCTCGAGGGGATCCTCGGAGAAGGACCAGGCCAAGTGGAGTACTGCGTCCACCCCCTCGACGGCCGATTTCAGAATGCCCCTGTCCTCGATCCCCGCCTGGACAAGCGTCAGATTCCCACCTTCCATCGCCCGGAGGGGCCCCACGTTCCTGTCGATCACCCGGACCGCGTGACCGCGCGCAAGCAGCCAGGCGGTCACGTATCTCCCGCACGATCCCGCCCCCCCGGTGATCAGGACCCTGCTTCCCGGTTTCATGGCTGTCTGGATTCCCGGCTAACCCGCGCCCAAGGAATCCCTTCCTTTAGGCCGGTCCTACGCTCGGCCGTTTCTTCTTGAAGAGGGGCGAGATGGTCGGCATGAAGAAGATGATGATCGCCGCTATCATGATCGGCAACGCGATCGGAGGCTTGAAGAAGATCAGCGGGCTGCCATGTCCTATGATGAGGGCCTGCCTCATCGCCGCCTCGGCCATGTCTCCCAGGACGAGAGCCAATACCATCGGCGCAAGGGGATAGTCGAGCTTCTTGAAGAGATATCCGAGCACGCCGAAGATGATCATGTAATGGATGTCGATCATCCGGTTGTTCACGGCGTAGGCGCCGATGGCACAGACGTACACGATCGAGGGCATCAGGATGGCGAACCTGATCTTCAGAACCGCGGCGAACAGGGGAGTGAACGCCAGGACGATGAAGAGGCCGACGAAATTACCGACCCAGCAGCTTCCGATGAGGCCCCAGACGAAGTCCGCATGCTCCTTGAACAGCATCGGCCCCGGCAGAAGCCCGAATATCATGAGGCCGCCCATGATGACGGCCATCGTCGGCGATCCCGGGATTCCGAGGGTGATCATGGGAAGCGTCGCGGAGGTTCCCGCGGCGTGGGCCGCGGCTTCGGGCGCGATGATTCCGGCCGAGGCCCCCTGCCCGAATTCAGCCTTGTTCTTGGCGGCCTGCTTGGCGAAACCGTACGCCATGAAGGAGGCCGGCGTCGCGCCTCCGGGCTTGAGGCCCATCCAGCATCCGATCAGCGCCCCCATGAGGAGCGTCTTCCAGTGCAGGACAAGTTCCTTCGACCCTTCCACGATATCCTTGAACGTCACCTTCGCGCTGATCCCTTCCATCTTGAGGCCTTCCTCGACCGTGAGGAAGATCTCCCCCAGGCCGAACAGGCCGATGACCGCGACGATGAAGTTGAACCCTCCCATCAGCTCGACGGACCCGAAGGTCATCCGGAGCTGTCCGGTCACGATGTCCATCCCGACCGCCGCCAGGATGAACCCGAAGAAGATGGAAATCAGGGTCTTTGTGGGGGACTTCCCTCCAAGCCCCACGAACGCGCTGAAGGTGAGCATCATCACGGAGAAGATCTCGGCCGGGCCGAACTTCAGGGCGAACTCCGCGATGATGGGGGCGAAGAAGCTCAGCAGGATGACCCCGAGTACCGCCCCCACGCCGTGGGACAAGAACGCCATGACGAGCGCTTTCCCCGCCTTCCCCTTCTTTGCCAGGGGGTAACCGTCGAACGTGGTCGCTACCGACCACGGCTCTCCGGGTATGTTGAAGAGTATCGACGTGATGCTTCCGCCGTAGAGCGCTCCCCAGTAGATGCTCGACAACAGGATGATGCCCGGAACGGGCTTCATCGTCACCGTCAGGGGGATGAGGATGGCCACCCCGTTCGCCCCGCCAAGGCCGGGCAGGACGCCGACGATCACCCCCAGAACCAGCCCGATCATTGCGACCAGGAAATTCCCCGGCTGGATCGCAATGCTTATGCCCTCTAAGAGATGATGGAGATTCTCGACCACGTTGTTCTCACTCCGATTTCAGAATGGGATCAGTTTGCTTCCCCACAACCCCGTCGGCAACGGAATCAGGAACAATTTGTCAAACACGATGAAAAGGGAAACCGGAAGGAGGATGCTCACGAGGGCAATCGTGACCCAGCGAATCTTCCCCACGGCCCGCATGTAGAACGCAAGGAATGTCGCGGCTGCGATGTGAAGGCCGACGAATTCCGTGAGGATGACCATCCCGGTCGACGGGAGCAAAACCCAGAGGATCGGCTTGAGCCCGCCTTCCGGGATCAGACGTTTCCCGGATCCTTCCTTCTTGAATTCCTTGAATCCCTTGGTCAGGACGAATGCACTGCAGATCAACGTGCCCACTCCCAGATAAAAAGGAAAGAAGCCGGATTCGGGACCGCTTGGCCCCCATCCAAAGCCAACGCGGGCCGCATCGACGATGGCGATGATCCCGATCGCGACGAAAAAAAGGGCGACGATGATTTCAGCCTTCCGCATCTAGCCTCCCTGTCCGAACCATCATGAAACCGCAGCCGGACGAGGAAGCAGGCGGAAATGGCCTGCCTCGCCCCCGGTGCGGCGCTCTCTTCCTGGATTTCCTGAAATCAAACGCCTTATTACTTGATCAACCCTCCCTTTCTCATGAGGTCCTGGGTCGTTTTATCCTTCTCTTCCAGCCATTTCACGTATTCCGGACCGGTCAGGTAGGCGTCTTTGAGCCCCATGTCGGACGTGTACTTCTTCCACTCGGGAGTCTCGGAAACCTTCTTGAAAACCCCGGCATAGAACTCCTGCTGTTCCTTGGTGATGCCGGGCGCCGCGAAGAAGCCGCGAAGCATCAGGTAGCTCATATCCTTGCCGGTCGCTTCCTTCATCGTGGGGATCGCTTTCCAATCCGGCAGATTGATCCGCTCATGGTCGATGGTCGCCAGGGGGCGCAATCTTCCCGCCTTCCAGTGGCTCACGGCCTCCGCCGGGTTGTTCACCGTGGAATCGACGTGCTTACCGACGAGCTCCACCGCCACTTCTCCGCCGCCCTTGAACGGCACGTAGGAGAACTTCACGCCGAACATCTGTTCGAACATGACCGTGATGATCTGGTCCTCCTGCTTCGAGCCGGTGCCGCCCATGGTGAATTTTCCCGGCTCCTTCTTGACCGCATCGAGGTACTCCTGGGCGGTCTTGTACGGAGATTCGGCATTCACCCAGAGGTTGAAATAGTCGAGGGCAAGCCGCGAAACCGGGGTCAGGTCCTTCCAGCTGAAGGGAACTCCCGTCGCCAATGGGGTCGTGAACAGGTTGTCCAGGGTGATGATGACGACGTTCGGATCGCCCTTCTTCCCCTTCACGTACATGAATCCTTCCGCCCCGGCGCCACCGGACTTGTTCATGACGATGAAAGGTTTCGGGGACAATTTGTACTTTTCGATGAGAGGCGAAACAAACCGGGCCATGACATCCGCGCCGCCGCCGGAGCCCGCCGGAACGATCAACTCCACTGGCTTGTCCGGCTGCCACGCATTAGCCGTGCCGGCCGAGAGGAAAATCAGAACCAGGGAACAAACGAGGACCGTGCCGACCCTCGCTCCCGAAATCGCTTTACTCATGGTGCCTACCTCCACATGTCAAAGAAAGTTTCCTTGTCTCTAGGCAACGCCGCATCGGTTTTCTTCACTCATTCCGGTGCAAATCAGGCTAGCTGCTTGGTGGGAACGGCAGCGGCTACCGGTATCGGTCGCTGAACCTGTTTGATCTTTTCATCCACGAACGCCTGCATTTTAGCGATATGCTCCGGCTTGAGATGGGCAAACCGGCCCTGCGGCTTCATGTAGTCGCCGACCGGCTTGTACTTCTTGGGCACGTTCGTGTATTTGTAAACACCGTCTTCCCATTCGTACATCGACCACATGCCTGTCTCCACGGCCAGCTTCGCCATGTCAGGCGTCATCTTCTCATCGAAGAGCCAGCCCTTGGGGCAGGGGCAGAGGATATGCAGGAAGGTCGGCCCCGGCTTGCTGAGCGCCTTCCTGACCTTGTTCATCAGATCCAGGGGATGGGCAATCGTGGTGGTGGCCACATATTTCACCGCGGGATGACCGCCAATGACCAGTTGCGGGGCGTTTTTGGGGAAGAGAGCGTTGCCCTCGGGAATCTCCTTGCCGGGAGGGGTGAAAGTGGTCGCAGCGCCATACGGCGTCATGGGCGATACCTGGATTCCCGTGTTTGCATACGACTCGTTGTCGTAGCAGATAAAGAGAACTTTGTGACCGCGGTACATCATTCCGGACATCGCCTGAAGACCGATGTCCACGCTGCCACCGTCGCCTGCCATGACGATGATGTTCGGAAACGGCCCGGTATGCCGGCCCTTGCGCATCGCGATCTTGAAAGCCGCCTCGATGCCGGATGCCACGGCGCCGGCGTTGGTGATCTGGGCGTGGATCCACGAGACGGCATAGGGGGTACAGAGATAGCTGGCGTTGGCCACGTACATGCAGCCCGTGGGGCCGATGAAAATGGTGTCCTTGCCCGCCGCCTTCGCGACGAGCCGGTAATTCAGAGCAGGGCCGCAACCGGCGCAGGTGCGATGGCCCGGCAGATACTGCTCGTCCTCCGGCACGCTCTTGAATGACTTTAGCCGTTCCAACTGCTGAAACTTATAGTCAAATGCTGGCATGTTTCCTCCATAATCCTCTCATGAGTGTCGTTCTTCCTACATCCCGAGCCAGTAGACGTATCGATCGGTGCGTTTTTCCTTGACCATCCCGGAGAGGATTCCCGCCATGTAGTTGAAATCGGCGGGCCAGATGGTCTCGCCGCCGAGACCGCCCATGAAGGACGTGACGAGAGGCCTGGTGTCCAGGTCATAAAGGCTGGCTCTGAGCTCGTGAACGAGGTTGCCGCCCCTCATGGCTCCTCCGTAGGAGGTGCTGGTCTCGACAACGCCGACAGCCTTGACATGACCCAGGGCCTCGGCAAGCTGATGGGTGGGCCACGGGCGAACCCAGCGCAGCCGAGCCATACCGACCTTCACTCCCTCTTTGCGGAGTCTGTCCACGGCCGCCCTGGCGGTATTGGAATGAGCGCCCATGATAAAAAACGCGATCTCCGCATCCGCCAGCTTGTATTGCTCGACGAAGGGGTCGTACTTGCGCCCGAAGATGCGCGCGAAATCCGCCGTCGCCTCTTCGATCACCTTCGGAATGGCTAGGAACGTCTGGGCCCTCATCGCGTCCATCGGAGCGCCCTGGTCGGGCCGAATCTGCGGACCGTGCGAAACCGGGTTCGTAAGGCTCAGGGGGTGAATCGGCCGGTAGGGAGGCAGAAACTCCTTCACCTGGGACATTTCTCCCAGGATCACCTTGTCCGGGATATGGGAGATGAAGTAGCCGTCCTGGCACACCATCTGGGGCAGCATGACCCGATGGTCTTCACCGATCCGGTAGGACATCAGGGTGTTGTCGTACACCTCCTGGGGAGAGCAGGCCCAACCGAGAAGCCAGCCCTGATCGCGGGTCGACATGGCATCCGTGTGCTCGGAGCCGAAATCGCCCGGAGGGTCGAGCGTACGATCGGCAATCGTCATCTGCACGGGGTACCGGCCGCCGGCCATGGGGCTGTAAAGCTCCATGGCATACGTCACGCCGACGCCCGAGCTTCCCGTATACGCGCGGGCGCCGGCAGCGGAGGCACCGAGGACGACCGACACCTGCGCATGCTCGCCCTCGCCGTGGATGAACTCCGCATTCAGCTCGCCGTCGGCGACCATTTTCGCGAGCTCCATCATGATCGCCGTATAGGGGCGAATGGGGTAAGAACAGATTACTTCGACTTCGGCCGCCTTCGCGCCCTCTGCGGCTGCGCGGCAACCGGTCATCATGCTTTCTTTTGCCATAGCGTTCTCCTTTTAGAAAGGCTTTTCCAGACGAACCACGCCGCCCTCAAAATCGAGCTCAGGCACCGCGACGAGCGCCCCGTCCTCCGGGCACGCCTGGATGCAGACCTGACAGCCCTTGCAGAAATCGCCGACCCACTCCAGGGTTTCGCCGTCTGCCTTGTAGATCCAGCAGGCATCCGGGCAGGCCAGGTAGCACTGCAGGCACTTGGTGCATTTCTCTTCGTCCCTGATGGGGCGGACGACGCGCCAGTTCGACGTCTGAAACAGCTTCTGCGTGCCGACGGGAGCCGGGGTGACGGCGCCGAAGGGCACGACGCGATCCTCGGGAACGACAATTGTCCCGTAGCTGGGAAGTGCTTTTGCCATATTGTCCTCCTTGCTCATTTGCTGTGCTTGCTGCCGGCAGCGCCGCTGACGAGTTCGGCGACAGCGGGCTTGAAGTGCTTGATCTTGACCTCGTTGTATCCGCGTTCCATGCCGGAGACGTCGCTGACGACCTTCGCGAGGCTTTCTTTCTTGATCAGGCCGGTCACCTTCGCGATGGCGCCGACGATGGGCGCCGCGATGCCCTTGCCGATCCCGGTCGTGTCGACGCCACCTTCGGAGCCTGAAAAGTCGATGGTGCGGATTCCGGTGATCGCGTCGGCATCGACCGTCGCAACCGTGGCGAGCAGGTTGGCATTCGGAATGAACTTCAGCATGTCGTCGATCGAGCGGTTGGTATTGATGATGAGGGTGCCGCCCGGTTCCATGCCCCTGAGGACGTCGATGCCCTTCACGATGGTCGCCTCGGCGATGACGACCACTTCCGGTTTGTCGTTCGTGTAGACGTACTTGTGTTCGATCTCTTCATCACTGAGCCGTACGTATTTGCGGACGGTTACGAGTACGCGATCGGGCAGGTCTTCGTAATTGTCGAATGCCTGCGCGTGCTTGCCTTCCGCCTGGGCGGCCTTGGCGAAGAGATTGATGACGTCGCGCCCCTCTTTGTCCTGGAGGACGCCGCGCGCCCAGACCGTAATTTCGTGGACCTTTGCCATA
>DAIOUV010000080.1:0-10453 GCA_036759345.1 Acidobacteriota bacterium
TTGAATCCGTCCCGTGACGGTCTCGACGGCGCTTCTTTTCGCCTTCGTTCTTCTCCTGGCGGCCGCGTCGGGCGCGGCTGTGCTCGCCCGTCTTCTCCAGGGCGACGAAGCGGACCCCGGCGCCCGCGCGGATTCGGTTCTCGCCTTCGCCCTGCCCGTGGGCCTCGTGCTGGCCGCCCTGCCGGGCTGGCTGCTGTCGTCGATCTTCTATGTCCCGATCGGCCGGCTCGCGCTGCCGCTCGCGTTCATCTCCCTGTCCGCCGGACTCCTCTGGGGCGGCGCCGACCTTCCGGGAGTTCTCCCCCGCTCGCGCGCGCGCTTCCTTCCCCTCGTCGTCTTCTTCGGCGTCTTCCTCTTCTTTCTGTGGATCCGCTGGACCTTCGGCGATATTCGCCAGACGGAGAAGCCCATGGACTTCGCCGTCCTGTCGGGCCTCATGACGACCGCGCGCCTCCCGTTCCCGGATCCGTGGCTTTCCGGCGAGCGGTTCCCCTACTACCACTTCGGGACCTATCTGTTCGCCCTGCCCGCCCGCGCGGCCCGCGTCCCCTCGGAGTACGCCTACAACCTGATCGCCGCCCTCCTGCCGGCCCTCGCGGCGCTCGCGGGTTTCGGCGCGATCCGCGCGCGCCGCGGCGGGAGCACGATCGCGGTTTTCGGCGGCCTCCTTCTCGTCCTCGGCGGGACGTTCGACGGCGCCCGGCAGTTTCTCTCGGATAAGCCGCTCACCGATCTCGACTGGTGGATGTCCTCGCGGCGCGTCGACAACCCCCACACGATCACCGAGTGGCCGCTTTTCACGTTCCGCCTCGGAGATCTTCATCCGCACGCGGTCATCTTCCCGTTCCTCGTAACGCTCCTCGGCCTCGCGGGCCGGATCGGGCGCGTGGGCGGGACCGTGCTCGACGGCGTGCTCCTCGCGGCCGTCGTCTCGGCGAACCCTTGGGATCTCCCCGCGTCCCTCCTCGTCCTGGGCGCCGGCAACCTCGCCGAGCGGGACTTCAGGCCCGCCTTCATCCGCAGTCTCGCGACGCTTCTTCCCGCGGCCTTCTTTCTCCTGCCCTTCGCGCTCTCGCCGCGACCCGCGTTCAACGGCCTCTCCTGGTGGAAGGAAGGGACGGGATCCGCCGACGCCTTCCTTCACTTCGGCGTCCTCGCCGTGATTCCGGCCCTCGCGTTCGGGATCGCCCTCGTCCGCAGTCAGACGCGCGCCGACCGGGCGCTCGTCGCGGCGTGCGCGTTTCCCGCGCTCGCGCTCGCGCTCGTCGTCCTCACGAAAAAGCCGGTCTTCTCGCTCGCGGCGGCGTTCGCCGCCGGCGTGCTCTGGCTGCTGCTCCGCGAGGCGCCGCCGGGAGATCCCGCGCCGCCCGTCGGGGCGATCCGGGCCGGGCTTCTCCTCGCGGCATCGGGAGCGGTCCTCGCGGCCGTGCCGGACGTCGTCCTCGTGTCCGACTCCTATGGCGAGGGGATGCGCCGTATGAACACCGTCTTCAAGTGTTTCATGGGAGCCTGGCCGCTCCTCGCGCTCGGCGGAGCGCTCCTCCTGCCGCTCGCGCTCGCCACGCGCCACGCGCGCGTCTTCGTCCGCATCGCCGTCATCTCCGCCCTCGTCGGCGCCCTCGCCCACCCGCTCTCCGCGATCGTCTTCCGCGCGAAATGGACCGGCCCCCTCGACGGGCTCGACGGCCTGCGCTGGATGGCGCGCGAGGCGCCCGGCGATCGCGACGCGGTTTTCTGGCTGCGGTCCCATGCCGTGGAGGGTGCGGTCCTCGCGGAAGCAACCGGCAACGCCTACACGGCTTACGGGCGCATCGGGGCCGCCACCGGAATTCCGACCGTCCTCGGTTGGGAGAATCACGAAGGGCTGTGGCGCGGCGGCCGTTCCATCGCCGAGACGACGGCCCGCAAGGACGCTCTCCGGGCGATCTACTCGTCCGAGGACTCGGAGGCCGTCTTCAACCTTCTGCATCGTTACAAGGTGCGCTACGTCTTCGTCGGCACCCTCGAGAAGCGCGACTTCGGCCCGAGCGCCTTCCCCCTGCGCGCAAACTTCCGCCCCGCGTTCTCGGGCGGCGACGCCGCGGTCTTCGAGATCCTGAAATGAACGACGCCGGCCCCCGCTCCGCCGCCGAACCGCCGTTCTCGGACCTGGAGAAGAAGGCCTGGATCGCGCTCCTTGCTCTCTCGACGCTTCTCCATCTCCTCCAGCTCGGGTCGCACGCGCTCCACCACGACGAGTCCATTCACGCGTGGGCCGCGCTGCACCTGCTCCAGGACGGCACGTACAAGTACAACCCCGTCTACCATGGGCCGGTCCAGTACTACGCGATAGCGCTCGTCTTCAAGGTCGCGGGCCTCGTGTCCGGGGGGCACGGCGACTCGGACTTCACGGCGCGCCTCGCGCCCGCGCTCGGTGGCATCGCGCTCTCCATGATGGCGCTCCTTCTTAGGCGAAGGTTCGGCCGTGGAGCGGCCCTCGCTGCGGGCGCCCTCGCGGCGTTCTCGCCGAACCTTCTTTATTACACGCGCTTCTGCCGCGACGACGTCTGGAGTCTCGTCGGCACGGCCGGCCTTTTCCTGTGGTTCGACCAGTACCTCGCGCGCGGGCGTCTTCGCGACCTCTGTTTCGCCTCCCTGTCGGCTTCGGTCGCCTTCGCCGCGAAGGAGAACTTTTACGTTCTGCTCGCGCTCATGGTGCCGTCGGTCGCGGCCGCGTGGGCCGAACCCGGGCGTGGGCTCGACGTGTGGAACCGGCTGCGCCGCCTCATCGACTGGCTCGAAGCGCACACGATCCCCCTCGTCGGGGCCCTCCTCCTCTTTTTCTGCGTCTCCGAAGTCCTCTACACCTTCTTTCTCGTCCATCCCGAGTCGGGAAATCCTGTCTTCGACGCGATCTCCTACTGGTGGGGCCAGCACAAACTCGAGCGTGTCGGCGGCCCGAAGACGTTCTACCTGCCGCGCCTCCTGCAGTACGAGTTCGCGATCCTTCTGCCGGCGCTCGCGCTCATCGTGACGCGCTGGTCGAGGTTCACGTTCGCCGAGCGCTTCGTCGCGGGCTGGGCGCTCTCGTCGGTCGCGATGTACGCGTACCTTGGCGAGAAGGCGGGCTGGCTCATCGTCCACCAGGTGCTCCCCTTCCTGCCGCTCGCCGGCGTTGCGTGGGCGCTCCTCGCCGAGAAGGGTTCGCGCGCGAAGCTCGGAGGCGCGGTGGTGGCGGCCGCGTCGCTGCTGACCGCGGTGACGCTCTCTTTCGTCTATCCCGTCCTCACACCCAACTCCCGCAAGGCGGAATCGGCAATTCAAGTTCAGACCTGTCCGGAGATGCTGGGTCTCGTGGACGAGATCCTCGCCTACGGCAAGGTCGGTGAGGTGCCCGCCGCCATCGTTTCGGGAGAGGCGGGCTGGCCGATGAGCTGGTACGTTCGCAAAGCGCCCGTGAACTGGCAGGCTCCGACGGGCGGCCTGCGTCCGCCGATCGTCCTGTGCGACGAAGGCGACGCCGACAAACAGGCCGAGATCCTCGGGCCGTCCTACAAACGCGATCGCGTGCCGTTCCGCGCCTGGTGGATTCCCGACCTGTCGCTCTCGCCGCTCCGGCCGAACGTCAAGCAGCTTCTCCTCTATCTCTTCACGCGAGAGACCTGGGACCGCGCCGACGGCAACAATCCGATCGGCTCCGTCTTTGTGACGGTCTTCCGGCGGACCGGGTCGGCGACGGCGCCGCAGCAGCCGCCCGCACCCGCGCCCGCGCTCGCCACGGACGCCCCCGCGGAAGTGAAGGGCACGTCGTGACCCGCCCCGACATCTCGGTCGCGCTGCCCGTCTTCAACGAGGTCGAAAACCTCGACGAGCTGAACGAGCGGCTCCAACGCGTCCTGACCGCCACCTCTCGCACGTGGGAGATCGTGTACGTGGACGACGGCTCGAGCGACGCGTCGTTCGAGAAAATGGTCGCCTTCGCGCGCCAGGATCCGCGCGTCCGGGCGCTCCGGTTCTCCCGCAATTTCGGCCACCAGATGGCGCTCACCGCGGGGGTCGACGCCGCGCGCGGCCGGATCGTGGCGGTGATGGACGCGGACCTGCAGGACCCGCCCGAGCTTCTCGGCGAGATGCTGAAGAAGGTCGACGAGGGGTACGAGGTCGTCTACGCGCAGCGCAGCAAGCGCGAGGGCGAGAGCGCTTTCAAGCTCTGGACCGCGCACGTCTTCTACCGGCTTCTCAAACGCTGGACGAACGTGGACATCCCCGTCGACGTCGGCGACTTCCGCCTCATGGGCCCTAGGGCCGTGGCGGCGTTCCGGCGCCTGCGCGAGCGGCACCGCTTCATCCGCGGCATGACGGCATGGGTGGGCTTCCGCCAGACGGGCGTCCTGTACGTGCGGCCGCCTCGAACCCGGGGGGAGACGAAATTCCCCCTCAGCAAGATGCTGCGGTTCGCGCTCGACGGCCTCACGTCCTTCAGCCACGTGCCTCTTCAGCTCGCGACGTGGCTCGGCTTCGTCGTGTCGTTCTTCGCGTTCCTCTACATCCTCGTCGTCCTCGCGCTGTGGATCCTGAAGATCAACGTGCCCGGATGGACGACGCTCATGGGATGGATCCTGCTCCTCGGCGGCGTGCAGCTGCTCATGATCGGCGTCCTCGGCGAATACCTCGGCCGGATCTACGACGAGGTGAAGGGCCGTCCGCTCTATCTCGTGGCGGAAGAAGTCGGGGGGTCCGCTGACGCCCCGGGGAATACGTCGCCCGCGCCGGACGTTGACGTAACCTTGGAGCGATGAAGTCGGGCTACTATCACGGCGCGATCGGAGACCTCAGGCAACGGCTCACGGCCGCCGTGCCGCATGAGGTCCTGAAGGAGCTCCATCGCAAGAGCCCCTCCCGCCATTTCGCGGTCGCCGCCCGCCAGCTCGCCCTCTTCGCGGGCGCGCTCGCGCTCGGCTGGCATTTCGAGAGCCTGTGGGTCCGGGTCCCGTGCGCGCTCGTCCTCGGGTTCGTCGTATTCGACGGCACCGTTCTCCTTCACGAGGTCGTCCACAAGGCCGTCTTCGACGGCGACCGGCCGCGCGCCTACCGCGTCCTCGGCTTCCTCTACGCGCTGTCCTCGGGCATCTCGCCGGCGCAGTTCACGCGCTGGCACCTCGATCACCATGCCGAGCTCGGCTCTTCCACGGACGACCCGAAGCGTGCGCACCTCTCGCCGAAGAAGAACGCGCGCTGGCTCAAGCTTCTCTACGCGACGCCCGCTCTCTTCCCGATCTATTTCCACGCGGCCCGCAAGGAGACCGCGACGTATCCGGAAACGCTCCAGCGAAGTATCCGCGGCGAGCGCCTCGCGGCGATCTCTCTGCACCTCCTCGCGGCCGCGGCGATCGGCTTTTTCGGTGGCGCCTCGCGCCTCCTGTGGCTGTATGCCGTTCCCGTCTTTCTCGTCTTTCCTCCCGCGTTCGCTCTCAACCGCCTCGGACAGCACTACGACATCGTGCCTCTAGAGCCCGCGAAGTGGGGCACGCGGATGGCCCGCTCGCCGCTCTGGGAGTTCATCTACCTCTGGTCGAACCTCCACCTCGAGCACCATTACTTTCCGGCCGTTCCCTTCTACCGCCTCCCCGCCCTGAACACCTCCCTCGAGCCCTTCTTCACGAAGGAGGGCATCACGGCGCGCACCTACCGCGAGCTCCTTCGCGGGTGGATCGTCGAGAATCGCGTGCCGCATTCGGACTGGCACGCCGTTTTCCGGTAATCTCCGCGCGATGGCGACGGAAATCGCGCCGCCGCAAGCGGACCAGTACGAAGGCCTATCGCGCGAGGACCTGCTCCGGGCGTACCGGAACATGCTCACGTCCCGCCGGATCGACGACAAGGAGATCCAGCTCAAACGCCAGAGCCGCATCTTCTTCCAGATCAGCGGAGCCGGGCACGAGGCCGTCCAGACGGCGATCGCGTTCCAGATGCGGAAGGGCTCGGACTGGCTCTTCCCGTACTACCGCGACCGAGCGCTTTGCCTCGGCCTCGGCGTGAGCCCGCGGGACATGTTCCTGCAGGCGGTCGGGGCCGCCGACGACCCGGCGTCCGCCGGGCGACAGATGCCCTCGCATTGGGGCTCCGCTCCTCTCCGCATCTTCACGACCTCCTCGGCGACGGCCACCGAATGCCTGCCGGCCGTCGGCGCGGCCGAAGCCGGCCGGTATCTCCAGCGCGAGCAAGCGTCCGGCGCGTCCGGCCTCCTCGGCGCCGTCCAAGGCGCGGCGGCGGACGAGATCGTCGTCGTGACGATCGGCGAGGGCTCCACCTCCGAAGGCGAATTCTGGGAGGCCCTGAACGCAGCGTGCCTCTCGAAGCTCCCCGTCGTCTTCGTCGTCGAAGACAACGGCTACGCGATCTCCGTTCCCGTCGAAGTGAACACCCCGGGCGGCTCGATCTCGAAGCTCGTGCGCTCGTATCCCGGCCTTTTCGTCGCCGAGACGGACGGCTGCGACTTCCTCGCCTCGTACGACGCGCTGCGCTACGCGTTCGCCTACGCGCGCGAAAGGAAGGGGCCGTCCCTCGTCCACGCGCACGTCGTCCGCTCGTATTCGCACTCCCTCTCGGACGACGAGAAGCTCTACCGGTCCGAGGCGGAACGGAAGAAGGACCTCGCCCGCGACCCGCTCGAACTGTTCGCGGCCTTTCTCGCGAAGGAGAACCTCGCGACCGCCGAGGAGCTTGCGGCGATCGGCGAGGAGGTGGACGTCGTGGTGAACGGCGCGGCGGACGAGGCCCTCGCTTGCCCGCAGCCCGGCCCCGACACCGTCACCGAGCACATCGTGTCTCTTGACGTCGATCCGACGTCGGCCGCCTTCGACACGGAAGACCAGCCGGCGTTCACGGGCGAGCCCACGACGATGGTCGATCTCATCAACGCCGCGCTCCGCGACGAAATGGCGCGCGACGCGCGCATCGCGATGTGGGGCGAGGACGTCGCCGACGCGAGCCGCGCCGACGCGCTCGGCGAGTGCAAGGGAAAGGGCGGCGTCTTCAAGGTGACGGCCGGCCTCCAGAAGGAGTTCGGGCCCGCGCGCGTCTTCAATTCGCCCCTCGCCGAGGCGGGCATCGTCGGGCGTGCCATCGGATGGGCCGCGCGCGGACTGAAGCCCGTCGTCGAGATCCAGTTCTTCGACTACATCTGGCCCGCCATGCTGCAGATTCGCGACGAGCTCGCGACGACGCGCTGGCGCTCGGGCGGGTCCTTTCGCGCGCCGGTCGTCATCCGGGTCGCGATCGGCGGCTATCTCACCGGGGGCGGGCCCTACCACTCGCAGTCGGGCGAGGTGACCTTCACGCACATCCCGGGGCTTCGCGTCGTCATGCCGTCCAACGCTCTCGACGCGAACGGCCTCCTTCGCACGGCGATCCGCTGCGACGACCCCGTGCTCTTCCTCGAGCACAAGCACCTGTACCGGCAGACGCACAACAAGGGCCGCTACCCGGGTCCGGATTTCATGGTTCCCTTCGGCAAGGCGAAAACCGTGCGGCCCGGGACCGACGCCACGATCGTGACCTATGGAGCCACGGTGTTCCGGAGCGCGGTCGCGGCCGCCCGCCTGGCGGAGGAAGACGGCCGGGACGCCGAGATCATCGACCTGCGCTCGCTCGCGCCGTACGACTTCGAGGCGATCGCCGAAAGCGTGAAGCGGACGAACCGCCTCCTCGTCGTGCACGAGGACTGGCAGACGCACGGCTTCGGGGCCGAGATCGCCGCGCGCGCCGCGGACGAGCTCTTCCCGTGGCTCGACGCGCCCGTGAGGCGCGTCGCCGCGAAGGACGCATTCTGCGGTTACGCTCCGCAGCTGGAGAACGCCACGCTTCCGCAAAGCGAGGACATCCTCGCGGCTCTGCGGTCGCTCGTCGCGTATTAGCACCGGGCCGATGAGCAGGCGGGTTCCGCTCCTGCCCTGGGTTCTCTCCGCGCTCACCTTCTTCGTCTCCTTTTTCCTCGGCGCGCTCGCCGTCGATCCACTCCCCGTCTACCGGGCGGTTCAGGAGAAACGCCTTTTCCTTTCGGGCGCGCGGCGGGAGGTCTTTGCCGCGGACGACGGAACCTCCCTTTCGGCGTTCGTCCTCGGACCGCTCTCGGCGGAGCGGCCCGTCGTCCTCCTCCACGGCCTCGGAGCCGACGCGACCTACTGGAGTGGCGCCGCGCGCTTCCTCGCCCGGCACGGCCGCACCGTGATCCTTCCCGACGCGCCGGGCTCCGGCCACAGCGAGCCGCCGCGCGATCCCGCCGGCTTCGGCCTTCGGGGCCGCGTGGCCGCGATGGACGCGCTGGCGCGCGCTCTCGCGCTCGAGAAGTTCGACTTCGTCGGCCACTCCCTCGGCGGCTGGACGGCCGGCTGGTACGCGCTGGAGTTTCCCTGGAAGGTCGGCCGCCTCGTCCTCGTGGACGCGGCGGGCCTCGCGCTTCCAGGAGACGCGGAAGCCGAACGCGCGCGCGTTCTTCCGCGGGACCGCGCGGGCGCCCGCCGGATCTTCGACCTTCTCTTCTTCCGAAAACCCGCGCCTTCCCTCGGCTTCATCCTCGACGCCTTCGGCCGGAACTACGGGAGCGGCACCGCGGCCGCCACGATCGCGCGACTCACCGAAGCCGACGGTCTCTCGGCGCGCCTCCCCGACCTGCCGCTGAGCACGACGCTCATCTGGGGCGAACGAGAGACCCTCTTCCCTCTCGCCGCCGCGCGCGAAGCCGCCTCGAAGATGTGCGCGGCGCGCCTCGTCGTCCTCGAGGGGGCCGGGCACGACGGACCGCTGGAGACGCCCGCGGCGTTCCACGCAGCTCTCCTCGACGCGCTCGAAAAACCCTGACGCTTACCGCTCGTCCGGTCCAAGCCGGTAAACCACGAAGGTCGGCCGGCCCCACGGGTCGCGCCTTCGCGCGAGGATCTCGCCCCGATGCCCTCCAAGAGCCGGAAGCGTGGCGAGCTCGCCGCCGTCCGCGTATAGGATGCTCTCGCGAAGATTCATGCGTTCGCGGGACAGATCAGCAAAAAGGACGACGGGTGCGCTTCGGTGGCCGGGCGGCGCGAGAAGCTCCTCGACGACATACGCGTTCCGTGAGGCGGTCCTGAGATTCAGGACGATGCGGCGCGGGCCCTTCGCCCGCGCCGCGGAAAGTGTGTCCGCGAGCTCCCGCTCCGGTCCGCCAAACGCGCCCCACGTGCGCGGAGACTCGGTCCAGCGCACGAAACCCGCTATATCCAGCGCTGCGGAGATCGCGACGAGGCCCGCGAGCGTGAACGCGCCCCAGCACCGTGACGATTCCGGCAGTCCCGCCCGGAGGCGATCCGCGCCGAGGCCCGCGAGAACAACGAGAAAAGGTGCCGCCGGCGAGACCCGGTACGCGTTTGCACCTGTCGCCTCCCACGAGAGAAGACCTCCCAGGAGAGCGAGCGCGGCCGGGAGCGCGACCGCGCGTTTGACGCCGCCGCGCCGAAGTCCAAAAGCCGCTCCAACGAGCGCGAGGCCGGACACGGCGACGGGCAGGATAGGCCGTGCAGGGTCGCCGTGACGTTCGTTCGTGTCGCCGTGCAGGAAGAACAGGACGGCATAGTCCGCGACGTTCTGGGCGAGTGCAATGCACGCGAGGCGGACGCCGCCCCTGAACACCGAGATCTCGCGCTCGCGTGCGAGAGCGCGGTCGGGGTGCCGCACAAAATCAACGAGAAGCGGCAACGCGACCGTTACGGCCGCGGCGAACGCGATTCCAGCCAGGAGCGCGCGGCGCTGCCTGCCCGTGTCCAGGCCCAGCGTTCCCGCGAGGAGCACGAGCGCGGGAACCACGAAGAGAACGCGCCCCGCCGCGTAGCCGTACACGCCGAGTCCCGCGATCGCTCCCGCGGCCGCTGCCCACGCGCGGGACGCCTTGCGAGCGGCGACGAGAGCGGCGAACGTCGCGAGGACGATGAGCGCGGACGTTGCGACGGCGTTCCAACCCCAGCGGCCGGTGGTCAGAAGCCACATCGACGACGCACCGAGAGCCACCGCCGACCCGAGCGCGAACGGACGCCCCCGCGCCACCTCGAAGGCGAGGGCAAACAGGCTCGCCAGAAGAACGAGCGCCGGTATGACGGAGAGCGCGCGGAACGACGCAATGCCGCCGCCCGCCAACCGGTCCACGGCGCTCGCGAAGACGAGGTAGAGATTTGGAGTCCACGCGTTGACGAAGCCCTCATCGGGCGGCGTGAGCGCCGTCGCGCCGAAGAGGGGCGCATCCACCGGCAGCAGGCGCGCGGCGCGCAGCGCGTAAGCCTCATCGACCCACGGGCCCGGCGGCCACGTCTCGAAGTGAGTCGTTCGGAGCCAGACGCCCGTGATGGCGCTCGCGACAAGCACGGTGACGAGAACCGATCTTTTGCGGGCGCTCATTGCGGTCCCGCCGCCTCGAACGTCGACACGATCGGCACGCTCGCCGACTCCGTGA
>DAIOUV010000081.1:0-10051 GCA_036759345.1 Acidobacteriota bacterium
AAGTATGAGCAAGATCCGTACCGGCAGCACGCGATCCTAAGTATTGTCGTGATCTGTAGGGGTGCAATGGGAATTGCGGGGGCTGTGGCGCGCACAGACTAGGGTCTCGCCCCCTGGATCCGGTTCCGCACACGGGCATTCTGTCGGTACGGCGGTTTAGGTTCGAGTAATCGGCCTTTTCCTAGAAGGCGTAGGGGCGCAACGGGGATTGCCTCACCGCGCGCCGCCGTCCGGACGACGGCGTAGGATCGTTCGGAGGAGCCCCCATGAAGGTACTCGTCGATCTTTCTGTCGTCCCCCTCGGGGTCGGCCTGTCCTTGTCGAGATATGTTGCGGAGTGCGAGCGCGTTCTCAAGGAGGCCGGCCTAAAGACGGCGCTACACGCCAACGGCACGAACATCGAAGGCGACTGGGATGAGGTGTTCGCCGCCGTGCGGCGGTGTCACGAGGTGCTGCACGACATGGGCGTACCGCGCGTGAGCGCCACGCTCCGCGTCGGGACGCGCACGGACAAGGTCCAGTCGCTCGAGGACAAGGTCAGGAGCGTCGAGGAGAAGATGAAGTGATCGCTGTGCCTCAGCGAGAATCCGATGAAGTTGTAGGGGTGCAATGGGAATTGCCGGGGGCTGTGGCGCGTAGAGACCAGGGTCGCGCCCTCGGTTTCCTTCTCAATCCGGCCCGTAAACGGGCATTCTGCCAGGATGTCAAGGAGTTCATGGATATCTTGAGCACGGCACTGGAGTTCGCAGAAAGGGGCATGGGAAAGGGTTCACGGACACCGCGCTAACATGGGCCTGCCAAAGGAGAGGGCATGAACAAGATCTTGATCGTTGACGACGATGAAAGGCTGCTGACGCTGTACTCAGTCATTCTGAGGAAGGAGGGTTATGAGGTCTTGACGGCTGCCGACGCGAGAAAGGCCCTCGAGCTGGCTGTTTCGGCGCAGCCGAATCTCATACTTCTCGACGTCATGATGCCCTCTCTCGATGGAGGGGACGCCTTCGGATTACTGTCCGGGAATTCGAGCACCAAAAAGATACCGGTGATCTTTCTCACCTCTTTGGTCTCGGAGGATGAAGTGGAGGCTGGAAAAGGAAAGATCGGCGGGCGTGAATACATATCGAAGTCCACCCCAATGCCAAAATTCGTAGTCACCGTAAGAGAGGCCTTGTCCCGCACGCCGTAGGCGTGCAATGGGAATTGCGGCGTGCTGTGGCGCGTGAGACCAGAGTCAAGTGTAGGGGCGCAATGGGAATTGCCGGGAGCTGTGACGCGTAGAGACCAGAGCGGCTTCATTGCCGCCGCGGCATCTGACCGCGGGTAATCACCTCGCCACTTGCGCCCTCTCCCCTGCACACGGTCCGATAACGTGTCTAGTGTCAGACTGACGGGAATACATCAGGCCGCATCGACGCCACCGTCAAACGGTTAGGGGCCGATCGCAGGAGCCGGATCTCGAGCCAGATTATGGGATCGGGCGCAAGTCGGAATTCACCCCAATCGGCACCCGGAATTAGTTGGCGTAATCAGTTTGTTGGCAACCTCTGGGGGGTCAGAAGTGGCCGACTGATTGCCCGTGATCAGTCTCCCACGGGCTTGTCGGTGCTCGATCGAAGTGTTTCAATAATAAGCACTTATCGTGACGCTAGAGAAGCTGCCGAGCCACGCCTTTTCGCCCGGCACGGCCGCCCGGATAAATACCGCACCCCAATAAACCCCCCTCTCCCTTTTCGCGCCACGTGGGCCAACGTCGAGCGAGGGAATGGGCTCGTGAGCGACTGCGCCGAAGCCCGCCCGCCACGCGTGTTCCCTTCTCGGACCCCGGTCGGCCCAACGCTAGAAGGCCCCCCACCCCGCCGATTCCAAAAGGCCGTAACCGAAGTACGACCCCAGCCCGGGGTTGCGCTCGGCTTCCCACACCGCGATCGCGAGAGCCAGGACGAGGTCATCGTTCGGACCTTCCCGCCAGTCGAGGGCGTCTTCAGGCCCGTTATGAGCCACTTTGAAGCGGAAGTTGACGAGTTCCCGGGCCAAAAGGGCCGCATGAGGGAGCGAACGGGCGATCTTGAGTCGGCCCGTCTGGAGCAGAACCTGCGTGGAGGAGATCACGTCCCTCTTCGGGATCCGGTAGTTGCTGCCGTCCTGGGTCACTTGGTCACCTGCGATGAGGGTGAAGACGGACGCGTAGAAGCCCGACTTTCGAAACAACTCGACGGCCGCCTTCCCGACGCCCGTTCCATCGAGGACGGTGACCGGCTTTCGGAGCTGACCGTGGAGGGTCTGGACACGACTGACGATCTCCGGGTACGACACGCCCGCGGGGATCCTCTCGAGGTGCCGGAGGGCGAAGTTCACGGGAGGGTGCTCGCGCACCTCCTTGCCGTCCGGCCCCTGGTAGACCGATCGTAGGCTGACCCACCTTCTCTCGCGGATCTCCTCGGTCCTCAGGAAAGGCAGCGTCAACGACTCGACGACCGCGATCGCCGTTACGTCCGAAACCTGACCGAGCTCGACGCCGATGACGAAGCTCAACCCGCCCTCTCCCTCGCGATCCTCTTGAGCTCTTCCTCCATGTACACGAGGTACGCGCTTCGTCCTTTTTCGAAGAGCCACGCCGCGAGCCCGACCGCAAGGACGAGATCGTCGTGCTCCTGCTCCCTCCAGGCTTCGTAGGTGTCATGGCCGGAGAGCGAGATCTTCACGCGGAAGTTCAGAAGCTCACGGAGAAGTGTCTCGGACTCCCTGAGGCCGCGGGCGATCCGGAGGCGCTCGGTCTGGAGGAGTACGGCGATCGTCGAGGCCACGTCCCTCTTCGGCACGTGCCGCTCCATCCCGTCCTGGGTGACCGCGTCTCCGCCGGTCAGCGTGATCGCGTAGACGTTCGCGGGGAGGTTCGCGTCCCGGATCATGTCGATGACGGGCCTACCGACTCCCGTCGCGTCCACGGCCATCGATGGCCTCTCGGGAAGCCTCTTAACGAGGTGGTCGAGCCGCCTGACGATCGAAGGGTAGGGCGTGTTCCTGAGGCGTTCGAGGTACCGGACGTCGTAGGAGTTGCGCTCCCTCTCCTCGAGGATCGTGATGGCCGTGTAGTCCGCCGTCTGGCCGAGGTCAACGCCCACAACGAACCTCACTGCTCCTTCTCCGTGATCGGTTCGATGTCGTCGAGGAAGACGTCGCCGGAGGGGAGGGACAGCGGCTGCAGCGGCGGCGCGTCTGGAAACAGCGGCGTCACCTCGTCCGAGAACGCCCGCTCGACGTCGACGGTCCTGAAGAACTGGTCCGTCGTGTCCGAGAAGGAGCACTCGTACTCTTGCTGGTACCACCACTCCCCGAGTGAAGCTCTCTCCTCCTCGAGGAATTTCGCTGAGATCCTCGGGCACTCTCTTGCCGTGACCTTGATCCGGTTCCACGGGCCGTCGCCCGTCCACTCCTCGTAGAAGAACCCGCGTTTCCCGAATGGCGTCGTGAGACAGACCATCCGGCCGCCCGAGACCGCGAGCATCGGCCTGATCGAGTAGTAGAGCGGGTCATCCACCCGCGCCGCTTCGTCGACGATGATCAATCGCACGCCCGAGAAGCCTCGGACCGTTCCTTCTGTTCCAGGGAGAGCGACTATCCGACTTCCGTTCTTGAGCTCGACGCGGAGCGCCGACTCCTCAGCGATCGCAATCGGCTCGCCGAGCCTGTTCCTGAAATCCGTGACCTTCCGGAACAGCTCCTGCGACTGGCGCAGGGACGGGCTGAGAAGAAGCACGAGAGACTTTGGGTGGAAGACGACCTCATGGAGGGCCATGGCGGCGGTGACCGTGGACTTGCCGCTCTGGCGCGAGCACAGCAGAAGCGTCCGCTCGGCCCTCGACCTCAAGAGCCTGACCTGCCACGCGTCTGGCGGCATCCCGGCGTGCTCCATGACGGCCGCCGGGTCGAGGCGGAGTTCAAGGTTCCGGGCTAGCACTCGCGAGCCTCTTCATTGCTTCCGCCACGGCCAGCTTCGCTTCGGGGAAGTTCTCGAGCGCCGCCTCGATGGCGACCGAGATGACGGTCCACTCCTGGGAGTACATGACGCCGACTGATCCCGAGTGCCTGAGCTCAGTCGACTCCGTCCAGCCGGCCTCGCCATCGCGCTCCCTGCCGGGTCCGAAGCGCAGCCAGTTGAAGGGCTGGTCCCTCCGGACCTCGATTTCCGCAGAGAGTCTGGCCTGCGCCCGGGCGGCGCGGACGTCGTCCGAAAACGCGACGTAGGGCTTTCGCTTGTCGCGCGCGCCCTTGCGGAGCCAGAGCCTGAGCGTCTCGCGGGTGATTCCATTCGCTTCCGCCGCGACCCAATCGAAGGACCCGGCCCGGATAGCGGCGACGATGGCCTTGTGGCGCTCGGGGGTGAGGAGAGTCGGGCGGGACATCAGGAAACCTCCGTCGTGGACTGAGGCCGCTCGACGCGGCTCATGAGGACGCTGTAGTAACGCTCGTCTATCGCTTCGATCGTCCAGCCGAGAGCTAGGAGCACGAGCCAGCCGGGCGAGCGGGAGAGCGCGCTGGACCGCCGGAACACACGGACGTCACCGATCCTCCAGGTCATGGATTCTTCTCCACCAGTTCCGGCTTCCCGCCCGTCGCCTCGGCCCACCTCTCGAGAGTCACCGCCACGTACGCCGGCGAGATCTCCATCGCGTATACGCGCCGGCCCTCGCGCTCGCCCGCGATGATCTGGGTCCCGCTCCCGCTGAACGGCTCGTAGCAGAGGTCGCCCGCCTTCGTGTGCTGCCGCATGGGGATCGAGAAGCAGTCGAGCGGCTTCGGCGTCGGATGGTCCGGGCGCTCGTCGTTGTTGAGGCCCTCGATCTCCCAGACTGTCCGCCCGTAGTCGACCGTCTCCTTCGGCGGCTTCTTTCCCTTCAGCCAGCCGAAGAAACACGGTTCGTGCGCCCACAGATACCAGGACCGAGTCAGGATTGGGCGGTTCGGCTTCGACCAGATGATCTGCTGGTGGACGAATGCTCCGTTCTTCTCCCACGCCTCCTCGACCATCCGCTGGCGGCGCGACGCGTGCCAGCAGTACCAGGCGGCATTCGGAAGGATGGCGACGTCGACAGCGGCCTTGATGAAGCGGTCGTAGAGGTCGGAGTTCTGCTTCGAGTCGGCTTCGTCCCAGGTCGTTCCATAGGTCCCGGACCAGTCGGTGTTCGTCTTGGGCCGCGTGCCAGGGTGGTTCGTGCCGTCGTAGCCGACGAGGTATGGCGGATCGGTCGCGAAGAGGATGGCGCGCTCACCATTCATCAGTCTCGCGACGTCGGTGGGGTTCGTGGAGTCGCCGCAGAGGAGGCGGTGGTCGCCGAGCATCCAGAGCTGCCCGGACTCGACGCCCCACTTCTTCCGGAGTTCCTCAGCCTCCTCGAGATTCGGGCCGGGGTCGTCGAGTGGTTTCGGGCCAGGCTGAGCGCCGTACTCCTTCGCGAGGCCGTCGAGCATCTTCCGGACGGCATCGCTGTCAGTCTCGACCTGCTCGAGGAGGGTCCTCAGTGCGTCGGCATCCCCTTCGGCCATCGCAGCGAGCGGGTCGAGGCTCAGGAGGAGCTTGTCGGCCTCCGCCTCGGTGACGTCGAGGACGAGTACCGGCACCTCGATGTCGGGCGTTGTCTCAGCCCTCAGGTGCCCATCGATGATCTGCAGGCCCTCGGGCGTCTCACGGGCGAGCAAGGCGTCTGCGTACCCGACCTCGGCCAGGATCCCCCGGAGGGCTTCCTGCTGGGCCTTCGGGTGCGTGCGCCAGTTCTTCGGGTTGGGGCGGAGGTCGGCTGCGCGGACACGGCGCAACTCGACTACACGGTCGCGGATTTTCATCGCGACCTCGGCCTGAGGGACGAACGGATCCGGAACTGATAGCTCATGGGATTCTCCCTTCGGCGGGACACACCGCCACTGAGGAGAAAACGCGGTCCCACGGAACGAAATGGGACAACGAGGGGGTCCGTGGAGTTGGCGCGAACCACCCGTTCGCCCGCGGGCCAACCCTGGAACGGGAATCCCCAAAGAAGGGGTTCTATTTCCATTCCGGATTTCCATTCCCTACTTACGTAAGGGAACGGGAATGGAAATATCGGATTCCGTTCTGGAACCGAATTCGGAACGAGTTGGAATGAGTTGGAATGGAAATAGGACCTCGGGGGCCTCACGCCGGCGACTCCTGGACTCCCTCGAGCCGATAACGCTTCGAAATCTGCCCCCGTTGACCTTTTTCGCGCGGCGCCTTGAATTCCTGAATCCGCCGGTTGTCAACGAGACGGCCGAGGGCGAGCCCGAGTTCGGCATTGTTGAACCGCGTGCGGTCCCGAATCTCTTCTCGCGTCAGCCCGAGATGAGCGACCTCAGGTCTGATTCCCTCCAGAGCCTCCAGAATCTTCCTCTCCTGGCTGTGCTGTTTGTCGGCCTCCGCAACCTTCTGCTTCGCAGCCGTCTGCTTCCGGAGGTCCTCCTCGTCGACCGGACAGAGCCGCGCCCGCTGGTGATCCATGCGGAGGGTCAGCCCTCCCTTTTGATGCGACAGTCGGTTCTTCAGGATTTCGAGCCGCGCGAGGTCCTCGACCCCGCCGGCTTTCGTCATGACCATCGCGATATCGCTGCGGTACTCGATGGCTCGCGACTCAGCGAACGCAGCCAGGGACCGCGTGCGCTGAGATGGGTCCTGAGACGCGTAGCCGCCTCGGCTCAGCTCCGACGTTGCCCCGACGATCAGACCCCGCGCCTTCGCAGCGTTCAGGGCCTCCATGACGGAACCGATAGCGGCGCGCTCTGACTCACCCTCTTCGGCTGTGCGCTGGGCGATTGACTGAATCGAATCGAGAAGAAGAGCGCCTACCGATCCCTCGGGCGTGTTCTTGAGGGCAATCTCTGTCGCCTGCTCGATGGAGCTGCACGCCTCCGGAATGAAGCGGACCCTCTCACCTATTGCGCTGCGAACCCGATCGAGGACCACGGGAAACGCAGAACTCAGTTCGTTCTGGGGCTCGCCCTGAAGCTGACCGAGGCGAAGCGCCAGTCCCTCGGCGGCCTCGTCGGTGGCCCAGATGAAAACGACGACTCCGGCCCGGGAGAGCGCGTCGGCAAGCTGCACCAGGAACGTCGTCTTTCCGATCCAGGGTTCGCCACCAATGACGAAAAGAAAGCCGGGTGCGAAGCCGCCCTTGAAGGTCCCGTCCAACGCCAGAACGCCCGTCGCGAAGCGCTTTCCCGTGTAGATGCGGCCGAGGAGCGAGACAACAGAGACGGGCGCGAGTGAGGCGTCGCCCTCGCCCGTCATCTTGAGGGTCATGAGGAGCGGGCCGACGTCTTCGGTGGCGTCGAACCGTTCGAGCCATTCGACCGCATCACCCTTTTCCGGCAGACGCAAGGCCTCTACGTCGATAGTCCGAACGGACATAGCGACGCCTTTCATAGCAGCCGCGATTCTCGCCATGTGCTGTATTCCGGAAGGATCGAAATCGGGCCATAAGATGACGTTTCGCCGTTTCAGGACGCTCAGCGGGCCGCTCCCGGGCGTTCCACTCGCACCGGTGACCGTGGCAACGACCGAGAGACCCGGCGCGGCCACCGCGAGGGTGTCCGCCTTTCTCTCCCCCTCCGTGACCACGATCGGGCCCTCGACCGCGATGCGCTCTGACCGATAGAGGGGGGCGTCTGTCAGCTTCGTGCCGTCAAGGTCCCACCTGTCATCTCGCCACCAGGCGAAGGTCTTCTTCTTCCCGGCTCGGTCGAATCGAGCATGGACGCCAAAGAGGGATCCATCAGCGCCCCTGACCTCGAAGGCCATGGTGGGCGCGCCGTGAATGGGATGCGAGAGAGTGCCCGACGGCTCAGCGGACGGCGCCGAGGGATTGTCAGGGGTAGGTTGACGGCGGCGGCCGTTCCGATTCGGGCGGGCCTCAGTAGCCTCGAAGAGGTCGGTCATCTGGAGCCCAAGGGCTGAAACGATGTCCTCCGGCTTGCAGCCGGCGAAGTCCTTAAGAAGGACGCGGCCATCAGCGCCTTCCCTGACAGAAAGGCTCGCGTGCTCGTCGTCGTGCGCGGGACAACGCGCCGTCCAACCCGAGCCGTTCGCCTTCGGGCGAAACCCGCCAACCTCGAGTGCCTCGATGACACGTTCAAGTGCCGTGCTCACCGCGGTGGGTCCGTGAGCTCGTCTTGGTCCCTCCGATAGACCGCGAAGAGCGGGGTTCCGTCGCCGGCCTCCCCGGCTTCCTCGATGCGAAGCTCGCAGCCAGGTTCCAGGAGCTGCTGGATCTCCCAGCTTCGGTGCAGGCCGGGCACCCGAACGAACGGCTCCTCTTCGGGCTCCCGGCTTCCCGTCTCCGTCTCTCTCATCTGAACCTCCCGAGGTTCGTTCCCCTCCTCCTATAAACGCAGGTTCTGAGGACGGAATGGGACAACGACTGCCTCGGAATCTCGGATTCGTTCGAGGGCCCTTTGGTATCGCTTCCTGGCGACGTCGTGCGTGAGGCCGAGTCGCTCGGCGGCCGCGCGCTGTGACTCTCCCTGACTGACCGCGAGTACAAGATCGACGTCACGGGGGCTGACGATCAGGATCAGCCGGGCCCGCAGCTTCGCCGTTTCCTGAGGCTCGGAGCAGGCCCCGAGGAACTCAGGTGTGACCTCGCGCTGTCGAGCGAGTCGGTCGTCGTCTGGCAGGTCTGCGCGCCGGGCCTCAACCTTCCACCTCTTTTTCAGATCGTCACTGAGCCGACGCTCGGCGTTCATGACGAGGGTCGCGGCCAGTCGTTGGATCCTCGTGAGGTCAGCACTTCCGATCGCCGCGGCGAAATGTTCGCAGAGCGCAGACACGAGCTCGTCAGGGTTCCGGCCGAAGAACCGCAGCCTCCGACGGTAGACGGCGTCGAGCGCCGGAAAGAGTCCGAGCCAGGCGATCACCGCTGCAAGTTCGGACCAGTCGGCGCGGGCGTGAACGGATCCGACGAGCACCCCGTAGATTCGGTCTTTCTCATCCAGGTCGCCGCCTCGGCCCGTCAGGTAAGCGACGAGCGCGGAGGGACTCTCGAAACGACGGAGAGCCATCTCCGTCTCACGAACGCTTCGGAAGTCCCGCTCCGAATCGAGGGTCGTGATTGTCGAGACAAGGGCAGCGCGAACACTCTCCCACCTCGCGCGCATCGGCGCCCGCCTTTCGGCTGGGCGTCACGCGCTATTCGAGGTGGCTAGAACGTCAGGCGATTCACAGAGCTCCGCCGCCCCGGTGGATCAATCCGCCGGCGAGCGCTTCGCTCTTCGATGAAGTCTTTTCGCGTCACCTCTCTCATGGCCCAGCTCACATGGACAAGCTGCGGCGGGCCGGGGAGCGGCGCACTGGACAGGAACCTCCCTAGAGGTTCGCGTCCAAAACCTATTTCACGCGGTTCTTCGAGAGCTGTCGCCTGAGCGAAGCGACTGAAATAAAGGGCTTCTGGTTAGCCTCTTTTTCAAGCCATGCCGAGCGTTCGGGTTTCGGGAGGGAGTAGTAGGTGGTAGCGAGACTTCTATAGCCTCGGACACCCGGAGAAGGGCCCCCGGGAGCACCTCCCGCACCCCGAAAGGGAGTCCTCTTCTCGAGCTTCGAAAGGACCTTTGAAAACCCGGGCTTAACAGCTTCCTTGCGGTACGCCTCCAAAACGCCAGGGTTCGCTAAGACTCCGCTTCCCCAACGCGCCATCAGCTCAAGCACAGGCCGCTGCAGCTCTTTCGGATCGGCGCGGGGCAGAAGATCGCAGAAGAAATGACTCGGATTCTCGAAGAGGCACACCAGAGGCAGCAGGGTCTGCATCACTTCGTGGAAGAAAAGAGCTTCGGCCTTCGTGAACGGACGAGTTTGATTCGTCGTCTGCATCCTCTGCTCGTAGCCCTGTAGCCAGTTTCGGGCCGCTTCGTAGTTCTCGCCGCGATCACCCAGTGACGCAATGAGTTGCGCTGCGACCTCGACCCGATCCTCCTTCGTCGACTTGATGGCGTATCGTGTCAAGCGCCACCAATTTCTGACCCTGTTACGCCACTAAAACTGACCCCCCCT
>DAIOUV010000082.1:0-9904 GCA_036759345.1 Acidobacteriota bacterium
GGGGCGCGCGGTTTCAGGGCGAACGCGCGGCGGCCGCGTCCGGACGATGGCTCCTCGAGGAGCGCGGCGGCAACGGCCGCGAGGAGTTCGGCCGCGGGGCGGAGCCTGGTCTCGGGGATGCCGGCGAGGACACGCTTTAGGACCGCCTCGACCGTGCCCGGGGTGGAGACGTTGAGCCGCCGGCCGCGCGCCGTAAGCGCGAGCCGGGCCCGCCGTCGGTCCTCCGGGTCACGGGTCCTCCGGACGAGGCCCCGACGTTCGAGCCGGTGAAGAATCCCGGTCAGCGTGCTCGGGTGCAGCCGGAGGATGTCCGAGAGGGCGCCGGCGGAGATCCCGGGCCTGCGGCCTACAACACGCAGCGTGATCCGCTGGGGGCCGGTGAGCCCGATGGAGGATTGCATCCTCTTCGAGAGGGACTGCAGGCCGTGGTCGAGCGCCCAGATGAGACGCATGAAGTCGAGGACCTCCCCTAGGGATGGGGCCCCGTCGGTCAGAGAGGGACTTCGCATGAACTCATGATAAACTCAAACTGATTTGACCTCAAACTAAAAAAAGGAGATGATTCACCCTCTGAGAAACGGAAAGAAGAACCATTCGATGACCCGATCTACTATGGCCGCCTTCCTCCTCGCCGGAGGCCTTGTCTTCACTGCCGGCTGCTCGTCCAAACCTGCCGCTCAGAGCGTGGCGCCGATGGCGGCGCCGACCCCGACGATCGTCCGTGCGGAACCCGCTCCCGAGCCGCCGGCCGTTCGCCCCGCCGTTGTAGAGGACACGCTCCCGTCGAGCGTGGACGAAATAAACAAGCGTGGCTACGTCAAGGACGCGTTCTTCGACTTCGACAAGGCGGAGATCCGGACGGACCAGCGCGATACTCTCGCCGCCGACGGAACGTGGCTGAGGAGCCACCCTTCAGTGAAGGTCCGCATCGAAGGCCACTGCGACGAGCGCGGGACGGAAGCCTACAACATGGTCCTCGGCGAGCACCGCGCGGCTGCCGTGCGTGAGTACCTTGCGACGCTCGGAGTGGACTCCTCGCGCCTTGCGACAATCTCGTACGGCAAGGAACGTCCATTCGCGACGGGCCACGACGAGGCCGCCTGGGCCCAGAACCGCCGAGGGCACTTTGTCGTGACGGCACGCTGACGATGATGCCGGAGGAACGGCCGCCGCCAAGGCTGGCCGACGAGACGCGCTGGTACACCGAGCACACGGCGCTCGTCATCAGCACGCTGAAGTGGGCGTTGCTCGGCGCGGCAGCCGGCCTCTGCGTCGGCTTCGGGACGCGCGCGTTCCTGTGGGCGCTCGCCGAGTCCGGGACGTGGGTGAAGCGCGTGACCCCGGGCGGGATCTCGCCGACATTACTTCTGCCGCTCGCGCTCCCGGCGTGCGTGCTCCTGGTCCGGCGGTTCGCGCCGACAGCGCGCGGCCACGGAACCGAAGCTGTCATCGCCGCGATCCACCGGGAGTCCGGCCGGATCCCGTGGAAGGTCGCGCCCATCAAGCTTCTGGCGACGGTCGTGACCCTCGCCTTCGGAGGCTCGGTGGGGAAGGAAGGACCTTGCGCCCAAATCGGGGCCGCGATTACGAGCCTGTTCGCCGATGTCCTCCGCCTGAACGACGACGACCGTCGCCGCCTCGTGATCTGCGGCATCGGCGGCGGCTTTGCGGCTGTCTTCGGGACGCCGATCTCCGGCGCCCTCTTCGGGATCGAGGTGCTCTACCTCGGGCGGATCGAGTACGCGGTCCTCTTTCCCTGCCTCGTGTCCGGCATCGTGGCGCACCTCGTCTGTGGCTCGCGGGCGCCCGTACCCGTCCTTCCCGAAGGGCTCGGCGGGCTCGGGCGCTCGGAGCTGGTGGGTCTGTCGATCGTCTTCGGAGCCGTCTTCGGCCTTGTCGCGCTCCTCCTGATCGAGGCGATGCGGGGGCTCGAGCGCGGCCTCAGGCGCTTCGAGGAGCACCCATACCTCGTCGCCGCGGTTGGGGGCGTCTTTCTCGCGGCCTTCTACGCCTTCGTCGGCGACACGTACGCAGGTCTCGGGGTGCCGACTATCGAGAACGCCCTCGCCGCCACAGGGACGATCGCGATCCTCGCGTTCCTGTGGAAGATTGTCGCGACAACCGTCACGCTGGGGACTGGCGGGAGCGGCGGGATCGTGACGCCCCTTTTCTTCATCGGGGCGACGAGCGGCGCGGCTCTCGCCCGGCTCCTGCACCTCCCGACGGGGCTCTTCGCGGCCTTCGGCTTCGTGGGCGTCGTCGCCGGCGCCGCGAACACGCCGATCGCGGCGGCCGTCATGGGCCTCGAGCTCCTGCCGCGGGACGTCGGCGTCTACGCGGCGCTCACAGCGGGGACGGCGTTTCTCCTCGTCGGGCACCGCAGCGTCTACGCAAGCCAGAAGATCGGCCTGTCGAAGTCGGCAGGGCTCGACGTGCCGCTGGAAGGGCCGATCGGCGACCTGACGCGCTCGGGTCTGCATGTGAGGAAAGGGAGCCTCACCGAGAAGGTGACGCGGCTCGGGAGCCGCCGGCCCGCCTCGCGCAAACCGGAGAAGCCAGGGGAGCACAATTCCGACTGATCCTGCGCGCGAAAGTTGATGGAGGTGAGTGATGCACGGGGGTAACGGCATGGGCATGGGTTCGATGAACGTCTGGTGGATCCTCGGGATCGTGGTCGTGATCGGCGTTCTCTGGCTTGTATTCAAGAGCTTCGGCCAAGGAAAGCCACCGGGCGGCTCCCCCTAGGGAACTCCCTGACTACCGCGCTCGGCGCAGATCAGCGAGCTTCCGGCATGAAGCCCGCTACCGGGCCGCGACGGTAAGGCGTGAAGCCCCTCATTCCCCAACGGTTAGGACGAGCCGGTTCGCCCGCTGCCGTCTGGCATCCAGGGCCCGGTAGTCCTGGACCACGGCGCTCTGAGTCACAGAACCCGGCGCCTGAACGCTTTCAGGCTGCTCGGGACCCGCCCCGGAGGATGTAGACGGTACGGTTGGAGCGCCGTTTCTCGACGGACAGCGGGGTCTGGTCTCGGAGGCTCGCGCGCTGAGCCATTACTCCGGGGACGCCTTCTAGGAAAAGGCCGATTACTCGAACCTAAACCGCCGTACCGACAGAATGCCCGTGTGCGGACCGGGATCGGGAAGAAACCGAAGACGTGCCGCTGGTCTCTACTCGCCACAGCCCACGGCAATTCCCATTGCACCCCACAGAGTCCGAGGCCGAGTCCCGGCTCCCGCTCCTCTCTCGAAGCGGCGTCAGTCGGCATACGCGAACGACACCATCTCCGATGGACCATGCGCCGCCGGCTCGTCTTACGCGCGGGTCCTCGGCTGAAGCTGCGGCCACGGTCCTCGCCCGACTCTGACCGGGCGGCCAACACAGACCTGACTCTGATTCCTCTCTGGCGGCGGAGCTCTCGGCGCCCTATGCTTGGTGGTGAGGAGGGGCCCGCTCATGTTGATGGCCCTCGCCCTTCTCGCAGCAATCGAAGCCGTTCCGCCACCTACGGTCTCGCTGACCCTCACGGGAGAGACCGACAGACCGCCAGTCAGCGCCACGCCCCGCAGCCTGTCAGACGTTGCGCGAGAGCTCCGCGAGGGCAGGAAGGCCGTCGGAGGTTTCTCGGCGGTCGAAAGCACGGTGCCGCAAAGCCTGAGCTACTTCATCCCGACGTTTGAACCGGAGCCAGTCACGACAGAGCCCGAGCCTGAGGTCGTCATCGAGGCGCCGCCGTTCTACGCCCCAACCTATCTCCCGGTGTGGTACGGAAGCCATCCGAAGAGCAGCGGCCTCCGCCAGCGCACCGCCGCTCATTTCGCCGCCCCGAGGCCGACGTTGCCGCGTCCCGGACGCCCGTCTGCACCGCCGACATTTCAGCTGCGCCACACCACGGCCGGACATTTTCGCCAACGCTGACGAAGACGGCGTCAATGGTTGGGAGGGCGGGATTCGAACTCGCGACCCCTTGAACCCCATCTGGGATGAAAGTGCGTCGGCCGCACCGAGAAAGAGACAGAATGGCTCCGGTTTCACGCGCTACAGGCCCCCGGCAATTCCCATTGCACCCCTACGCGGTATAGCACCCCGCAATTCCCATTGCGCCCTCAAACTCCCTTACACCAGACGGCTGGAGGCGTGGAGCGCCGACCTCGTCCGGGCGACCCCCGGCTACGGTTCCCCGACTAGCTTCCAGGTCGGGTCGGGTTCGTATTCCGTGGCGGCCGCAGCCAGTTCGGCCGTCTCCTCTCCCAGGTTCTTCTCGTACACACGGCCCTGCTGATTGACGATGAACGTCATGACTCCCGAGGTCCCCCACTTGTCGGGGTACGCGATCAGAGCGAAACCGGCGATCATGTTGCCGTTGATCACGTAGCTGAACTTGCCGCCCGGAGCGTGGGGTCCTTGGGCCTTTAGGATCCTGAAGAAATACCCGTGATAGGGAGAGCGCTTCTTCGCTTCGCCGCTCTTGGCCATGCCCGGGGTGTACCCTTCGGCCCGTTCCTGCGCGATGAGGCTTCCGAGCGGACTGGGCTTCCCTCCCTCGGGAACCTCCCAGAACAGCCCGTCCCGCTTCCCGGGGGTACTGATGAAGCGCTGCGCGTAGACGGCGAGTCCGTCGCGGGCCGTGTCTCGCGCCTCGGTGTAGTACTCCCACTGCGCGACGACGTAGGCACGGCAGGTCATGATCGTAGAGAGCTCGTTCTCGCCCATCCTCCGGCTGAGGATCTCGTCGAGGCCGGCCGCGGTATCGAAGCGCCACTTCCGACCATCTTTGACGATCGGGATCGGCGACGGCCAACGGTCTTCGCCCACGACCAGGGTGTACTTTGCGTCGTCGACCTTCTCGAGCATCGCGCCTTTCTCCAGCCGTTCGCCGAAACCCCTTAGAGCAGCAACGTCCTCGACGGCGTCGCCCGAGAGCAGCTTCTCGCGCTCGGGCCCGTAGATCGCCGATAGCTTCTCCTGGTCCGCTGTCTTCACGGCCTCAATCAGCGCCTGCACGGCCTCCTGGGGGGTGGGGAAGAGCCTTTGCTTCGGCGCCTTCGCGTCCGCGGCCGGCGCCGGGCCAGCGAACAAGGCGAATGCCAGGACGAACGGCGCGATTGTGGCCGCCGCGACGCTCCTGGTCTCCGTTTCGCGGTTCATTGGCGTCTCCCTTCCGCAGGCCGGGCAGGCGCTTGCGGCCGCTGAGGCTGCGCCTGCGCTCGGCTGGCCTGGCCCCGCTGGCTTGCCGCGCGCGGATCAAACCCGCCGCGAGCGGGGGTGAATGCCGGGGTATTCGGCGCGTGAATGGCAGTGGGGGCCTGCGGAACGTGTCCGCGGTATTGGTTTAGCCTCGGGTCGTTGGTGTTGAAGTTCCGCGCCGGGATCTTGTTCTGGACCGCATTGCGGTTCGGTGAAGGCGGCGGGCTACCTATGTCTCGAGCGGCCCGGTGGAGATTGTCGAAGTTGGCCCCGCGGTGCACGTCGTCGTAGCGGCCCAACGCCTGGTAGTTCACTTTCCGTTGGACGACGTGTCTATCGACGGTGACGTTGCGGTAACCGTTGTTGACGTAGACGTTGTTGACGCGGACGAAGGGTCGGCTGCGCTCCATCCATCCGCGGCCCTGGTCCCAGCCGTGATAGAAGACTCGATGCCCGCGCCAGTCGAAGTCGTAATTGAGCCACGCGCCGATGAGGAAGCGGGCGGGGAAGAACAGCGGCGCGCGGGAGAAGAAGACGACCGCCGGGTCGTACGCAGGCACGAAGAGGTACTGGGGCTGAGCCGGCCAGAGCTCGATCTCGCCGCCGGAATCGACCACCTGCATCTCGGGGGTCGTGACGAGGTTGCCTGCCGCCCGCGCCTGCGCTCGGAGGTGTTGCACCGACGTCATCACGTCCGTCGACTGGTTGACGTAAGCCTGACCGAGCGCGGTCGTCCAGTCGAGCTTGTCGGCCATCATCTCCAGGACTTCCGGGTAGTGGGCAACGGCCTTGACGCTGACGTCCCACGGCTGGCCGTCGACGTCGTCCGCGTTGGTATCGTCGCGAACGAAGCGGGCCGCCTGATCGACCTGGTCCGGGAACGTCGCAGCCACCAGGACCTGCGCGAGCAGGGGATCGGGGTAGAGCGCGATCGGAGCGAGCAGGTTGTCGAGCTGGTCCGGCGAGAAAGCCGAATAGCCTGCGTCGTCCTGGGCCAGGAGCGGCGAGGCCAAGACCATCAGCGAGAGAGCGAGCGAAACAGCCAGATTCTTCCCCATGGCGTGCGCCCCCTTACATTCTGGCTCTCATGCTAGTTCAAAACCGAGGAGCCGGATCGGACGAATCCCCAGGTCTGAAGCGAGGTACTACCCGAGCGGTGTTGGAGGCGTTCTCGAGGTGTCCTTGGCGGAAAGCTACCTAACGACGGTCGCGTTCCTCATCCGAGTCATTGTCGGTGCCCGCCACCGTGTGGGCCGCCACCGAAGCCGTGGCCGCCGCCGGTGCTATGCACGCCTCCGCCACGGCTGGAGCTATATGAGCCGCCACCGCCGCCGAAACTACGCCCGCCACTGCTCGGCGCGGACATTCGCGGCGCGGAATGGTAGCGCTGTATCGGAGCCGAATACCGCTGCGCCGAGGCCGAATAACGTTGGGTCGGAACCTGAGCGCGTTGCGCACCTTGGAAACGCCGCGACTGTCCCGCAGTTGCGCGCCCCGCGCTCCTCGGTGTCGCGACGCGAGCGCCCTGCGTCACCGAACGGCTTCCGTACGTTGACACCGTCCCGGATCCAAACCGGTTCCAGCTTCCCGTGCCGACTGATCGGCCGGAATTGAAACTTCCCGATCTTGCCATCGTGCTCCGGGAAGCCGGCGAGGCAGACTGATACCTGGCGGCAAGCCGACCGTTCGGGTACGAGACTCCCAACCGGTGGCCCGGGTCGTGGCGCCACGGTGCTCTGCCGGTAAACCCGCCAGCCAAGAACCGACCGTGGAAACCATGGTGTCGGAAGAAGGCGCCGTTGACGAACACCGAACGGCCAAACCAGTTCGGGCCCCAGCCCCAACCCCAGCCGCGCCAACCCCAGCCGTCCCAACCGCTGAAGCAGAATCCGATGTCGATCCCTGGACCGAACCCAAAGCCGTAACCGGCGTAAGCGAGCGGCGGATAGTAGCCCCACGCCGGGGGTCCCCAGACATACTCTGGATCATATTCCGGCACGTAGATCACCTGCGGATCGGCCGGTACAATCTCAATGATCGTTCGCGCGTCCTGTGTCTCGGTCGTAACCGTCTGCTGCGGAGTGGAAGAGAGCTTGCCGTTGGCCTGCGCCCGTGCGCGCATCTGCTGCACCGCTTCCATGACGTCCGACTGCTGCGCGAGGAATGCGTTGCCCAATGCCGCTGTCCATTGGACGTCCTGGTTCAGCGTCGCCACCACGTCCGGAAACGCCACCAAGCCCTGAACGCTCGCGTCCCAATTCTGCTGCCGAGCTGCATCCGTCAGTTGCTGTCCCCTCAGACGTCCGTTTCGTTGCAGCCACTGCTGCGCCTCAACAACCTCCAGCGGATAGGTGCTCGCTACCAGGACCTGACTCAGCAGCGGATCGGGATACAGCGCGATGGGCGCCACCAGGTCAGCCAATTGCTCCGGACCTAGAATCTGGGTCTGGACCGATTCCTGGTTCCCAGAGAACTCTGCCGTCGGCGGCTGCTCCTGAGCCATCAACAGAAACGGAATTCCCGACATAGCCGCCAAAACACAGACCTGCCGCACCATTCGGTATGCCATCTCATACCTCCCGCTGATCCACCTTTATAAATGCGCAGCTACCGAGTTCGCACGAGGCCAGTGACAGGAACGCACTGGAAAGGGGAGCGATCCGGATAGCGGAGGCCATTGTCGAGGGCGGCATCCGTCCGGCGCTGCGGAATGAAAGACGCTCGCGAACAGTGTTTAGCATTGCGTTCGGCCCGAAGAGAGCCCGTGCCAGGACGCAGCAACGTCTGTGCCACGGCAGTGTCACCGGATGGGTACGCGGAGGGAGTTTATGGAGGGCAGACTCTCAGTTCCTTGATCCTGAGACGGTTAGGACGAGGCGGTTCGCGCGGCGCCGTCCGGTTTCGAGGGCCCGGTAGTCCCGGACGAACGCGCCCTGAGCCACCTACCTGGGGATCTGAGCTGGCTCTCTAAGCTGCTCGAGATCCACTCCGGAGGATGTACACGGTGCGGTTGGACCGGCGTTTCTCCACCCCGAGCGAGGACTGGTCCCGAAGACTCGCGCGCTGAGCCATTACTCCGGGGACGCCTTCTAGGAAAAGGCCGATTACTCGAACCTAAATCGCTGTCCGGACAGAATGCCTGTCCACGGGCCTCGATTTGAGAAAGAAACCGAGGGTGCGGCCCTGGTTTTCCACGCGCCACAGTCCCCGGCAATTCCCATTGCGCCCCTATACCATACGGCGGAAGGCGCTACGCGGTCATACACCGGATTAGCTGCGATCAGAACGATGCATTACCCGCCGAGTGTCGGGTCCTGGTTTTTAAACCAGGCGAGTGCGTGCTCAAAATGCTGCGGATCAAAATCTGGCCAATATTCATCCCTGACGTAGAAATCCGCATAAACCGATTGCACCGGGAGAAAACCGCTCAATCGGCGTCCTCCTCCCCAGCGTACAATCAAATCCAGACGTGAAACGTCATCTGATCGCAGGCCGCCGTTTTTAAGACCGGCCAGATCCCATTCCCAACCATAGTTGACGAGTAGATTCACCTTCATTCCGACACCCTGACGCCGCCGGAATTCTTTCAACACCTTGGGGAATTGCGTCGAGGCCCCGTCGCCCACAACAAGCAGGGCCGCTCCACGGCGTGCAATCTCGAAAGCGAATGCAACGCATGCCTCACTGAATGCCTGTTTCTGAATGGGAGGCCGCCTGGTGTTGTCCTGGGTAAAGCAGTAGATGGAAACTTCTTTGATTCCGTATTCTTTACATTTCTCGTACAGCAGCAACCCCGGGGCGATACCATGAGCATACCCGGCTTCTTTGGGCAGACCATGATCCATGGCCCAGCGGCGATTTCCATCGGGAATGAAACCTACGTGACGCGGGATCTTATTTTTCGCCATTGCAACGTTTATTCCAACATGAGGTGATGCCATACGATACGAAGATTATCATTAAATGTGCAGGGCGAGGCTTCCGAGGAGTCGCGGAAGCGCCGTGGGGCGGCGCCGCCCCCCGGCCGCAGCATCACTGACAGGACGGCGATTCTGATTTTCATCTTGGAACTCCCTTACTATTTTACAATTCCTTCAGCGCCCGATTCACTTTAGTTGGGCGACTTCCGACTTGCTGAGCTCGAGCTTCTCTTTCTCGAGTGTCTTCAGATACTTTTCGAGCTTCGCGGCGTCTTTCGCGACGAGCGCCTTGTGAATAACGATCTCGAGTTCCATGATTTTCAACCGCCTATAATAACCCAGCGTCTCCTTCAGATGCGCAATGACGATCTTGCCTGTCAGGAGCGGATGGTTGTTCGTTACGTTTGCCTCAGGGTATCTCGTTCCGTGCTCAAGCTCAACTTCAAGCCCATCCCGAAAATCCGCGGCGCCGACCCTGATGTCCGCCGCACCTATCGCTGCCTTAATCGTTTTGGCTTCTTCCACGCTCAGCGCCACTTTCCTAAGAGCTGCCCAATTTCTGATACCCAATTCCTTGCACACTCTTTTCACTTCGTCTTTCGTGACATAATCAGGAAGTTTCATAATCTCTAACTTTCTTGGGATAGCGTTCGCCATCATTGAGATTCGCGGGCTGGATATTCCACCTCCGCGCTTAGTCCGACACCGACAACGAAGTTTCGGATATTAATCTCTCTATTCTGATATCAATGCCCCGGTTTAAGAACGACCTTGGTCCAGCCCTCCTTGCGCGCATCAA
>DAIOUV010000083.1:0-5189 GCA_036759345.1 Acidobacteriota bacterium
GCCATCCAATTCATTGGAGACGCGGTCTCGGGCGCCCCACCGTCAGGTAGTAGACCGGGATTCCCGCCGCGAGGACGCCTAGGACGGCGAGCGTCGACATGCGGCTCTCCGGCTGGATGATCGCGTTCGCGAGGAGATAGAGGACGGATGCGAGGAAGAGGATCGGCACGAGCGGGAAGAGCGGCGCGCGGAAGGACGGCGCGTAGCCCGGGACGCGCCGGAGCCGGAACACGGACGCGACCGCGAGCGCGTAGAACGGCAGGGACGCGGTCACGAACGCGTCGGCGAGCTGCTCGAAGCTGCGCGACAGGACGAACACGATGCCGAGAGAGGCCGTCATCGAAATCGACACCCAGGGCGTGCCCCAGCGCGGGTGAATGGACGCGACGGGCTTGAAGAAGAGGCGGTCCGACGCCATTGCGAAGAAGATACGCGGGCTCGTGAAGAGGACCGTGTTGAGCGTGCCGAAGGTGGAGATCATCACGGTGACGGACACGAACGCGACGCCGACCGGCCCGAGGACGGCCTGCGCGACGTCGGCGGCGACGAGCTTCGAGACGCGGATCTGGTCGATCGGAAGGACCGCGAGGTACGCGAGGTTCGCGAGGAGGTAGATCGCGACGACGGCGAGCGTGCCCCCGATGAGCGCGCGCGGGAGGTTCTTCGCCGGGTCCTTGACCTCGCCCGCGTTGTAGGCGAGGTCGGCCCACCCGTCGAACACCCACAGCGTCGAGACGAGCGCGAGGCCGAACGCGGCGAGCGTGAAGCTGCCCGCGGGAACCGCCGGCGTGAAGTGGCCGCCCGTCGCCGGGAGGCCGAGGCCGAACGCGACGAGGACGATGAAGACGAGCCCGCCATATTTCGCGAGAACGGTCACGTTACTGACTATCGCCGCGAGCGTGACGCCGCGGATGTTGAAAAAAGCCGTGAGGGCGATCGCGAACGCCGCGAAGATCCGCACGTCCCAAAGGTTCGTGGGGTCCTGAGGATTGATCCCGATCACGCGAAAAAAGTACTCTGAGAACACGATCGAGATCGCCCCGAGCGAGGCGGATCGGATCATGGCGAACTGTCCCCATCCGAAGAGGAAGCCCGCGAGGCGGCCCCAGCCGTCGCGGCAGAAGACGTACATACCGCCCGTCTTCGGCAGGGCGCTCGCGACCTCGGCGAGCGTCAGCGCGCCGCAGATCGCGAAGAGCCCGCCCGCCGCCCACACGCACAGCATGGGAAGCGGTCCGGGGAGTTTCGCGGCGATGTCCGCCGGCGAACGGAAGATCCCGGAGCCGATCGTGGAGCCGATGACGACGGCGACGGCGCTCCAGAGCCCGAGAGTGCGTTGCAGCTCGCGCGGAGCGCCCGGCGCTCCCGGAAACGTGTTGTCCGGCATCGGGGGATGCTAACGCTCCGCACGCGTTCGCGCCCGCGTTTTCAGCGGCGCCGCGAGGTGGCACCGAAGAGGAAGCCGGCCAGCGTCTCGGCCGCGTAGAGACCCGGCAGGACGCGCATCGACGCCCCGATCGACGGCTCACCGAGGCAGAGCCACAGCCAAAGTAGAGTTCCGGCACCCACGATCGCGCCGCGCGCGGCGTCGAGAGGATCGCGCGTCAGAAGACGCACGGCATCGCGCAGAAGGATGAGACCCGTGACCCCGAGCGCCGCGAGCGGGTAGAGCGCCAGGATGAGCGCCCGGCGCGGCCACTCTCCCCGCACGACCTCCCCGGGCGCGAGCGCGGCGAGAAGGGGAAGCGCGATCCACAAGACAACGAGGAGGAGCTTGATGGCTCCCTGGAGCGCGCGCCTCACGGGCCGGCGGCCCCGGCCCGCGGCCTTCAGATCTTTCGCCGCGCTCTTTGCGAGGCCGGTCTCGCGCGTTAGACGCGAGGGATCGAGGAGGTCCGCGATCGAGAGGCGCAGGAGGAAAAGCGCCCAGAACGTCGTCGGAGCCGAAAGGCGCCCCTCGCGGAAATAGAGGAGGGCCGCGACCGTCGCAAGGGCAAGACCCGCCATCTCGAGCGCCCAGCGCGCGCCCTCGATGGCGCGGGCCGCGGCCCCTTCGCGGCGCCGGGGCGCGAGGGCGCGGTGGACGAACCCGGCGACGAGAAGCGTCGCGAGGACGCCGCCTCCGAAGGGCCGCGCGGAACCCGCGGGCACGAAGCGCGCGGCGAGCATCGGAAGCACGCAGCCGAGGAGCAGCGTCACGACGCGGAAGGCGCGCACGGCGCGGTCCGAGCCGGCCGCGAGGGCCGCATACAGGAGGAGAGCGGCCGTGCCCGCTAGGGCGAACGTCCAGGCGAGGCGTGCGTCGAGACCCATGGCCCCGGGAAAAAGCGGCGAGGAGGCGAACGCGCGCGCCGCGCCCGTCCGGTCGAGGACGAGCGCCGCGAGATCGAAGATGCGCGAGAGTAGGTGTGACATCGAATCCGTCGCCGAGGACGATACCGGCTCCGGTGCGCCGAGGCGTTACACGCCTTCCGACCCTCGTGCTACCTTCATGGGCGAATGGCGTCCACGACGTACACCGCCCGCGACATCACCGTTCTCGAGGGGCTCGAGCCCGTCCGCAAGCGCCCCGGCATGTACATCGGGGGCATCGACACGCGCGGCCTCCACCATCTCGTCAATGAAATCGTCGACAACGCGATCGACGAGGTCATCAACGGCTACGCGACGCGTCTCGAGGTGACGCTCTTCGAGGGCGGGCGGGAGATCGAGGTCGTGGACAACGGGCGCGGAATCCCCGTGGACATCCATCCGAAGTACAAGAAGAGCGCGCTCGAGCTGATCCTGACGACCCTTCACGCCGGCGGAAAATTCGATCAGGGGAGCTACGTCCACGCGGGCGGCCTCCACGGCGTGGGCGCGTCCGTCGTCTGCGCGCTCTCGTCGGAGATGACCGTCACCGTCCGGCGCGACGGTCACGAGTGGTGCCAGACGTACGCACGCGGGAAGGCGACGTCGAAGGTCCAGAAGGTCTCGGGCGGCGAGAAAGTGCGCGGCTCGGGCACGACGATCCGCTTCCGCCCCGACGTCGAGATCTTCGGGAAGCTCGCCTTCGACGCGCAGGAGATCCGCGAGCGGCTCGAGGCCAAGACGTATCTCCATCGCGGCCTCCGCATCGTGTTCCTCGACGAGACCGAAAAGCCGGCCCGACGCGACGAGTTCACGCACGAGGGCGGCCTCGCGGACTGGCTCACGCGCGTCGTCCTTCAGCGCGAGAAGGGCACGACGGGTGGCGCTTTCAACTTCGCGCGCGAGGGCGAGCCTCGCCTCGAGCTCGCCCTCGTCTGGACCGAATCCACCGAGGAGCACGTGCGCTCGTACGTGAACGGCATCCCGACTCCCTCCGGCGGCACGCACGAGAACGGGCTTCGCTCGGGTGTGACGAAGGCCGTGCGCAACTACGTCGAGACGCACGAGCTCCTCCCGAAGGGCGTCAGCGTCTCGGCGGAGGACATCCGCGAGGGCCTCGTCGTCCTCCTCTCCGCGTACGTCCTCGAGCCGCAGTTCCAGGGCCAGACGAAGGACCGGCTCAACAACCCCGAGATCGCGGCGCAGGTCGACGGTGCGGTGCGGCCGGCGCTCGAGAAGTGGCTCAACGAGAACCCCACGCTCGCCGAGCAGATCGTCGGGCGCATCGTCCTCGCGTCGCGCGCCCGCGAAGCAAGCCGCGCGGCGGCCCGAGAAGTTACGCGCAAGACGGCGGTCTCGCACCGGCTGAACCTTCCGGGAAAGCTCGCGGATTGTTCGTCCACAGATCCCGCCCAGTCCGAGCTCTTCATCGTCGAGGGCGACTCGGCCGGCGGCTCGGCGAAGCAGGGCCGCGACCGCCACACGCAGGCGATCCTCCCGCTGCGCGGCAAGGTGCTGAACGCGGAGCAGGCGAACGCCGCGAAGGTCACGGGCAACCGCGAGCTCTCGGACATCGTCTCGGCGCTCGGCTGCGGCGTCGGCGCGGACTTCGACATCTCGAAGCTCCGTTACGGGAAGATCTTTCTCCTGATGGACGCCGATGCCGACGGCCACCACATCTCCACGCTTCTCCTGACGTTTTTCTGGCGCCACCTGCCCAAGCTCGTCGAGCGCGGGCACGTCTACCTCGCGCAGCCGCCGCTCTACCGGATCGACGCCGCGAAGGAGACCTACTGGGCGCTCGACGAGAGGGAGCGCGACGCGATCCTCGCGAAGCTGCCGAAAAACGTGAAGCCCGAGATCATGCGCTTCAAGGGCCTCGGCGAGATGATGCCCGAGCAGCTCAAGGCGACGACGCTCGACCCGTCGCGCCGCCGCGCGCTGAAGGTCACGGTGCCGAGCGTCCTCGAGGTCGAGAAGACGCTCGGCGTGCTCATGGGCAAGGACGCGTCGCTGCGCTACCGCTTCATCATGGAGCGGGCGAAGGACGCGGACGACCTCGACGTCTGACGGTTACTTGCCTGACGGCGATCGAGCGCGACAGCGACGCGAGAGCCCCGAGAAGCAGGGTGACTTCACGGGACGTCGGTTTCCCGCGGCGCAGGAACGAGTCGATTTCGTGGAGCACTTCTCGGGAGTGGCCCCGGCCGGGGTAGCCCGCGGAAGAGAGAGTCTCTTTGAAAGAAGCCAGGAGGCGGCGCACCTCTCTCGCGGCGGCCGGCTGTTCTTCGGGATTCGGCGTTCCTCGGCTTCGCCGCGGTGCTTCGAAGGGTGAAAGAAGGGCGAGCGCGATCGCGACGGACTGCGCGAGGTTGAGGGTCGGGAATTCGGGCTGCGTCTCGATCCTGAGGCGCGCGTCGCAGAACCGCAGCTCTTCGGTCGTCAGCCCGCCGCGCTCCGGCCCGAAGACGAGGGCGACGCGTCGGCCGCGGCGAAGAGAAGAGGAGACTTCTTCGAAGGTGACGGGAGGCGGGAGCCCGCGCGAGACGCGGCCGCGCAGCGACGAGAGGGCGATCACGTCGTCCGCTCGCGAGACGACCTCATCCCAGTCCGCGAGGGTCTTGACCTTTCTAAGCAAATCTTCGGCGCCCGACGCGAAAGAGATCGCATCGGGGTGTGCCGGATCGCTGCGCGGTCCGAGCAAAGCAATCTCCGCCCCGAAATTCTTCGCAGCGCGCGCCGCCGCCCCGAGGTTGCCCGGGTTGTGGGTCCTGACAAGGACGATGCGGAGCGTCATGACGCGCGATCGTGGTCCAGAATGGCGCGTATGGCAAAGCTGC
>DAIOUV010000083.1:5289-9779 GCA_036759345.1 Acidobacteriota bacterium
GCGGAGCGTCATGACGCGCGATCGTGGTCCAGAATGGCGCGTATGGCAAAGCTGCGGTCGGAAGAAGAGCAGAAGGCGGTCGAGACGATCCTGTGGGCGCTCGGCCACCGCCTCACGCGCCTGAAGGACGAGTACACGATGAAGGTTCAGCGCGGCGAGGAGCCCGCGGGCGTCACGAAGGGCTTCGAGCTGGCCCTCCGCGAGATCAACGACATGCTCCCCCGGCGCAAACGCCTGAAGGGATAGGTAAAGATTCATGCTGAAGCCCGTCGAGCTGGAGATCGAGCTCTTCTGTCTCGGGATGCGTATCGACGAGTCCTGCCACGTGGACGAGGACGGGCGCCGAATCTCGCGCACGCGCGCCGGCCTCGGCTCCGGCCTCGAGCTCGTGCTGCCGTCGCCCAGGAAGAAGATCTGGATCAACGTCCCGGTCGTCGAGCCGTTCGCGGCGAAGTCGCCTTTCCTCCTCCTCAAGAGCGGAAGCGGCTACGCCGTCTCCGACACGCGCACGGGCGACCACTATCCCGTCGAGGTGCCGCCAGAGCCCGAGTGGTACTCGTGGAAGACGACGTCCGGCACGGAGATGAGCCGCGTCGGCGTCCTCCAGGGCACGTACCTCGGGATCTACGTCTCGAACTCCTGCCTCTATTGGAACCTGCCCGCCTCGCCCGCGTGCGCGTTCTGCACGACGGGCCGCAACGTGGGCGAGGCGGAGGAGTCGCGCAAGAAGGTCGAGGACGTCGTCGAGGTCGCGAAGGCCGCGCGCGACCACTCCGGCTCGATCTTCACGCACCTGAACACGGGCTACCACTTCGAGGACGTCGACAAGCTCGAGTCGCTTCACGGCCTGAGGCAGTGCGAGCCGTTCGTGAAGGCGATCCGCGCCGAGGTCGGCGGCTTCATCGGCGTCCAGGCCGTGCCCGTCCCGCGCCGCAAGTTCAGAGAGTACGACGACCTCATCGAGGCTGGGACCGACCACTTCTCCTTCTGCTACGAGTTCGAGGACCCGGAGGTCTTCGCGAGCCTCTGCCCCGGCAAGGCGCAGACGGTCGGCCAGAAGGCGTTCTTCGAGGCGATGGAGTACACGGCGAAGAAGCTCGGGCCCGGCAAGGTCTCGGGCGAGATCATCGCGGGTCCCGAGCCGATCGACGCGACGAAGCGCGCGATCGACCGCATTGTGAACGCGGGCGCGTTCCCGACCGTGTGCATCTTCCGGCCCACGCTCGGGAGCGCGATGGAGCACATCGACCCGCCGAAGCCGGACGACATGAAGGAAGTCTTCGCGTACCTCTGGCGGGCGGTCACGCGCGTGGGCCTGCCCGTCGGAATCCTTCCTGGAATCCAGGTTTCCCTCGTCGTGCAGCCCGAGGAGGCCGCCGAGCTCGTTCCGCAGACGCTCGGGACGCGCCTCTACGAAACGAAGCTCATCGCGCTGCGCGCGCTCGCGAGGCCCTATGTCGCGTGGAAACGCCGGCCGCGAGGAAGCCGCGCCGCGACGGTCTGAAAACCGCCTCTCGGGGGGAAAGAGGCGGCCCCTATGACGCCCGTCATAACGGGAGGGCGCTGCCCCGGAACAACGTGGAGCTCACATGGCCATTCGCGTCCGGTTTCCCGACCTCGACCACTGGAAGGCGCAGGTCAAGTGTCAGGCCGGCTGCGCGGTCGCGACGGACGCCGGGCGGTACATCCAGCTCATCGCCGAGGGGCGGGACGAGGCCCTCGTGAGTGGGAGCGCCGACCAGCTCGTGAAAGGGATCACCCATCACATCGAGGAAGGGATCCGGGAGCGGTTCGCGCGCGCTGCCGCCGCGAAAAAACGGTCCGACGCGGGCGTGGCCGCCGGCCGCGAGTTCGTCGAGGCGTACGTGGAGCTCACACACTATGTCCAGCGCCTGCACCTGGACGCCACCACGTCGGCTGCCCACGGCGCCGGGGCGCCCGCGGCCGAGCACAAGCACTAAACGTGGCGGGCCGCTGGGAGGACGTGGGGGTCGTCCGGGGGTTCTCGACGGCCACCGCCAACGAGATCCTCCTGGCCTTCGTCCGCGCCGAGCTCGCGCGCCGGCCGATGTTGCGCGTCCTGGACGTGGGCTGCGGTGCGGCCCGCAACGCGGCGCCCATGGCGGCGCAGGGCGCCACGGTGGTGGGCACCGACCTGGCCTGGCCCATGCTCGCGGCGGCAGGACGCCGGGTCGTATCGGAAGGCGTCGCCGAGCGGGTCGCGCTCGTTCGGGCGCCCATGGACCGGCTGCCGCTGCGTGACGCGAGCATCGACCTCGTGGTCGCTCACGGGATCTGGAATCTGTCTCGGTCAGCCGCCGAGCTCCGGCGCGCGATCGCCGAGGCGGCACGCGTCGCCCGGCCGGACGCAGGCCTGTTCGTCTTCACCTTCTCCCGCGCCACGCTCGCCCCCGATGACCAGCCAGTTCCGGGCGAGCCGTTCGTGTTCACCCAGTTCGCGGGCGAACCCCAGTGCTTCCTGACCGAGGCGGAGCTCAAGGGGGAGCTCCTTCGCGGCGGGTTCGAGAAGGACCCGCCGGGGCCGCTCACGGAGTACAACCGCCCGGTCGCCGGCCGCACATTCACGCGGGGTGGCCCTGTGATCTACGAGGGGACCTTTCGCGCCGTCCGGCAATTATGAAAGAGGAGTTAGCCATGTCGACCGACCTGTCGGAGAAGCCGCTCTCGCCATGGTGGCGCCACGCCGTCATCCTCGTGATGGCGCTCGGCTTCAGCCTGCTCACGCTGGTGACCGTCCTCACCTACACGAACGCCCCGCCCATCCCCGAGCGAGTGACCGACGTCGCCGGGGCGACCCTCTTCACGCGGGAGAACGTCGAGCATGGGCAGGAGGTCTTCCTCAAGCACGGCCTCATGGAGCACGGTACGCTCTGGGGCCACGGGGCGTACCTCGGCCCGGACTACAGCGCCGAGTACCTGCACCGGCTGGCGGAGGTCGCCCGTGACGCGCTCGCCCGCGAGCGTCACGGCCGCCCGTACGCGGAGCTCGATCCGGACGCGGCCTCGGGCGTGGACGCTGCCGTCCACCGCCTACTAAAGGAGAACCGCTACGATCCCGGCACCGGCGCGTTGCGGTTCTCGGCGGCCGAGGCGGCCGCCTGGCAGACGCAGAAGGCGGAGTGGGCCGAGTACTTCTCGGGAAAGACGCCGGCGCCGGGCCTGCCCGCGAAGTACATCCGCGACAGGGGCGAGCTCGAGGACCTCACCTCGTACTTCGCGTGGGCGGCTTGGGCGACCGTCGCCAACCGCCCCGGCAAGGACTACTCGTACACCAACAACTGGCCGTACGAGCCGGCCGTGGGCAACCGGCCGAGCGCCTCGACCTATCTCTGGAGCGCGCTCAGCCTCGTGACTCTCCTCGCGGGGCTCGGCACCGTCCTGTTCGCTTTCGGCCGCTTCGGCTACCTCGGCTGGCACGGCCCGTCGTCGGCGAGCGGGCACGTGCATGACAGCGCCCTCGCCCGCTGGACCCTGACTCCGAGCCAGAAGGCGGTCGGCCTCTACTTCGGCGTGGTCGCCCTGCTGTTCCTGCTGCAGACGCTGGCGGGCGGCGCCCTCGCCCACTATCGTGTCGAGTCCGGCGCCTTCTACGGGATCGACCTCGCGCGGATCTTCCCCTACAACCTGTTGCGGACGTTCCACCTTCAGCTCGCCATCTTCTGGATCGCCACCGCGTGGGTCGCTGGCGGCCTCTTCCTCGCGCCGATCGTCGGCGGCGCCGAGCCGCGGGGGCAGCGGGCGGGCGCCCTCGCGCTGCTCGTGGCCCTTGCCGTAGTCGTCTTCGGGAGCCTCGGCGGCGAATGGCTGGGTCTCAACGATCGCCTGGGCACGCTCTGGTTCTGGCTCGGCCACCAGGGCTCGGAGTACCTGGACCTCGGCCGCTTCTGGCAGCTCCTGCTGGCGGCCGGGCTCGCGGGCTGGCTCGTCCTCATGTACCGGGCGCTGCGCCCGGCGATCCGGGACCGGCAGCGGTCCGAGCTGGCCTCGCTCTTCCTCTACGCCGCGGCCGCGATCCCGCTCTTCTACCTGCCCGCGCTCTTCTTCGGCCCCCGCACGAACTTCGCCGTGATCGACAACTGGCGCTTCTGGATCATCCACCTGTGGGTGGAGGGCTTCTTCGAGCTGTTCGCCACCGTGCTTGTCGCCGTGATGTTCGTGATCCTGGGCCTGGTTACGACCCGCACCGCCACGCGCGTCATCTACCTGGACGCCATCCTCTATTTGGCCGGAGGAATCGTGGGGACCGGGCATCACTGGTACTTCACCGGCCAGGGAACGCTCAACATCGGCCTGGCCGCGTGCTTCTCGGCGCTGGAGGTGGTGCCGCTCACCCTCCTCACCCTCGACGCCTGGGACTTCATCCGGCTGCGGGACCGGAAGTGCGAGGACTGCCATGCGAACTTTGCCGACCGCCACCGTTGGGCCATCTACTTTCTGATGGCGGTCGGCTTCTGGAACTTCGTCGGCGC
>DAIOUV010000084.1:0-9660 GCA_036759345.1 Acidobacteriota bacterium
TACGACACCGAAAAGCCAGCCGCTTGACGCGGCCTCACGCGTTCCTTACGATCCACCGCTCTTCGGCGCGTTTTCCGCGCGGCGAAGGGACCTTGGTCTTTCACATTCCGCAGTAGCTCAATGGTAGAGCATTCGGCTGTTAACCGAAATGTTGTAGGTTCGAGTCCTGCCTGCGGAGCCAGACTTCCCTCCCGCGAGCTTCAGAAGGGTTCGCGGTTAACACGTACCCCGCGATTCACGTCGCGGGGTGTCGCGTCTAAAGGGCGTGTAGTCAGAAGGGTTTGCGACGGTGCGCCCGAGACGGCCGTTTCTCTGTTGCGAAAACAGAGAACGGCGGGCCTCGCCCCAAGGGCTGAAATCGTCCCCGAAGCTGCTCTCTGTCTCCCCGAAATGTCGAGAGCGGCTGAGAGCGGTTAACAGGTCGGACGGACCGAGACATCGGTGGTTAACAGCGCTGCGACGAGCCGCTATGCGCGGGGCAGCGTAGCCGCCAGGAAGACGTACTTATGGAAGAACGAGAAGTACCAGAAGGAACGATACGAACGGCTGGGCAAGACGAGGCCTCGGTGGGTGAACACACCCGAACCGATATCGCTCAAAGGCTCGGCGTCTAAGGCAACGAAGAATGAACCGTTGGCCTGAATGAATGAGGCCTCCTGCGCCGACGGCGACTCGGCCAAGGCGGTCCAGACGCGGTGAGAGGGCGGAAGGCGGAAGTTGCGGCGGCGAAAATAGAATCCACGGACAATGCGCTCAATGACCGCGTGGACACGCTCCTTGTCCACGCCGTAGCGAAAGCGCTGAACCAGAAGACCTGAGCTTGCCTCGGCCAGCTCCACACTATGGCCAGCTAGCATTCTCTTGGCGAGGCCGCGACGCGCCGCCGTTCCCAGCTTTCGGATGTCATCGAGTGACGCTTGAAACTCTCTGGGAAACTGCTCGCTGTCGATGCCGGCCTTGATGACGAGGCCGAAATAGTGATCGTCTCGAGATGCCTTCTGATTGCAGCTATTGCAGGCTGGAACGGTAACGAGGTTCGAGGGCCGGGGCTTCGCGAATAGGATCTGCGGTGGCAGATGATCACGAGTGAGATACCTGCGCTTCCGGCAATATACGCAGGTGCCTCGATTGGTTGAGTGCATCGTTCCGTGCCTAACGATATCGAGTTCAGCGGCGAGCGCAAGCGAAGTCGGTGCTAGCATGACTCCCGTTCACCGTGTGACGCTCCGTGCCTCGACGAGGAGAGATCGCTTCGATGCCGTCTGACTCGGCCGGCCGCGACGCGGCCCGCGTGACCATCGCCGTCCTCGTCGAGCGTTACACACGCAACCGCGATCGCTATCGGGTGTCGACGTACAACGAGGAGACCTGCCGCGCCGAGTTCATTACGCCACTCTTCGAGGCACTCGGGTGGGACGTTACAAACAAGGCGGGCTACGCCGAGCAGTACAAGGACGTCATCCACGAAGAGGGCATCAAGGTCGGTGACTTCACGAAGGCACCGGACTACACCTTCCGGGTCGCGGGCGTCCGGAAGTTCTTCGTCGAGGCAAAGAAACCCTTCGTCGATCTGAAGAGCGACCCCGCCCCCGCCTACCAGCTCCGGCGCTACGCCTGGAGCGCGAAGCTACCTCTGTCCGTCCTCACGGACTTCGAGGAGGTCGCGGTATACGACACGCGAATCCGCCCGAAGGAGGGCGAGAAACCCTCGGTCGGGCGGATTCTCTACCTGACCTACGACGAGCTCCTCCCGAAGCTAGACGAGCTCTGGGACATCTTCTCGAAAGACGCCGTCCTCAAGGGCTCGTTCGATCGCTATGCCGAGGCCACGCGGGGCAAGCGCGGCACCTCGGAGGTCGACGCCGAGTTTCTCCGCGAGATCGAGGGTTGGCGCGACGAGCTGGCACGAAACATCGCGATCCGTAACGAGGACCTCTCTGTCGATGACCTGAACTTCGCCGTCCAGACGACGATCGACCGAATCATCTTTCTCCGCATCGCTGAGGGCCGCGGTGCGGAGCCGTACGCGAATCTTCTCGCTTTAGTAAATGGCCCCGACATCTACAAGCGTCTCGTCGCCCTCTACCGGAAGGCGGATGTCCGCTACAACTCCGGCCTCTTCGACTTCAAATCGGATCGCCTGACGACCGGTATTGCGATCGACGACAAAGTCCTGAAGCCGATCCTCCTCAACCTCTATTACCCGCAGTCGCCCTATGAATTCTCGGTCCTCCCGGCTGAGATCCTGGGAAACGTCTACGAGCAGTTCCTCGGGAAGGTCATCCGCCTCACGCCGGGCCACCGCGCCGTTGTCGAGGAGAAACCCGAGGTCAAGAAGGCGGGCGGCGTCTACTACACGCCCACATACATCGTCGACTACATCGTGAAGCAGACGGTCGGCACGCTCTGCGGGGGCAGGAGTCCGAAGCAGATGGAGAAGCTCCGCATCCTCGACCCCGCCTGCGGGTCGGGCTCATTCCTCCTCCGGGCGTACCAGGAACTGCTCGACCGGCACCTCGCGTGGTACCGCGACCGTCAGCCGGAGAAGCACCCCGAGGAGGTCTTCGTCGGTCCGGGTGGCGACTGGCGCCTCACAACCGCCGAGAAGCGGCGCATCGTCCTGAACAACATATACGGCGTCGACATTGACCGCCAGGCCGTCGAGGTGACGAAACTCTCGCTCCTCCTGAAGGTCCTCGAGGGCGAGAACGACGAGACGCTCAAGCAGCACTCCCTTTTCGGCGAGCGAGCGCTTCCGAGCCTCGAAGGGAACATCAAGTGCGGGAACTCGCTCATCGGGACTGACGCCTTCACAGCTGGTCTCTTCCCAGATCCAGAGGAGATGCGTCAGGTCAATCCGTTCGACTGGAAGCGCGAGTTTCCCAAGATTCTCGACGGCGGAGGATTCGACGTCGTGATCGGGAACCCGCCCTACTTAAATATTGATGACACGTGGGGGACGAAAGACATTCGTCTCGGTCTAATCAAGACGAGCTTTCCGGAGATTTATAACGACAAGACTGATCTCCTCTTCTACTTCCTCGCAAAGGGTGGCCAGCTCTGCAAGAGCAGATTGAGTTTCATCGTCTCTCGCGCCTTCCTAGAGGCGTATAAAGCCGATCGCCTCCGCTCGTGGCTTCTCAGCCACTGCAAGGTCGAGAGGGTCATCGACTTCCAGAATTTCTACGTCTTCCCGGGAGTCGGAATCACGACGGCAATTGTAGCGCTCCAGCCGGGGAGCGCACCGACTGATGTCACGAGCTCGAAGCTACGCGGCTCGCTTCCGCAGCCATACGACCTTGCCTCGGCACTCGATAGCCCTTCCCTATTTCGAACGGTTCGGGTAGCGCAGACGCAACTCTCGGTCGGCCCATGGAGCTTCTCCTCGGCCAGCGTGCGGGCCGTGGAGGAGAAGATAGACGCCGCCGGAGAGCGAGTCGACCGCGTGCTTCGTCTTGGTAAGGGCATGGAGACTGGACGGAACGACGTTTTCGGCGAACGGAACGAGGAGGAAATTCGTGCTTGGGCTGTCCCCGGCACCCTGTGGTACAAGCGGGCGACGAATTCCGACATCCAGCGCTACTTGCTCCGCGATAGAGGTGAATGCCTGCTCTACCTTGAAGACGTTGCCGACTTCGTTGCTCTCCCGAAGGGCGTTCAGAAGCACCTCCGGGACAATGCGAAGGCTCTACAGGAACGAGCCGCGTTCAAGCGAGGCAACTGCGAATGGTGGAAGTACACGTGGCCGCTTCATAAGGACTGGTACGATCGCAAGAGAATCCTCTGCCCCTATCTGGCTCAGACGAATCGGTTCGCGCTGGAGAGCAAGAACGAGTTCCTCGGTCTTACGGACACGACCGTGCTCTTCGACAATGGCCAAGCCGAAAGCCTACTCTATATTTTGGGACTCCTGAATTCGCGTCTCCTGACATTCCGTTTCCGGAGCATCGGCAAGCTCAAGAGCGGCGGCATCTACGAGTATTTCTGGAACAGCGTCTCGAAGCTCCCCATCCGGCGAATTGACTTCAGCGACAAGAAGCAGGTCGCGATCCATGACGAGATCGTCGGTCTGGTTGAACGGGCGCAGCGAGCAGCGGCGGCACGAGAGAAGGCCAGGAGCACTCACGACGTTGCCGAACGCGAAAGAGAGATCACGCTTGTCGACGCCAGGATTGAGACGCTCGTGAGAGGTCTCTATGGAATCACTGACGACGAGGCAGCGGTCATAGAAAGTGAGATGGAGGCCGTCGGGGCTGCAACCCAGGATCCGTCGGGTGTCCACAAGAACCATGGGGATCCCGACGTTGGCTGAGAGTTCTTCTCAGGACAGACGGTCCTCTGGAGTCTTGTCGGCTCTTCGGTCCAGCATCAGCGCTCTGTCTTGAAGCGCGACCTTTGGTCAGCCCATGACGCGCGAACGATGCCACGTAGAACGCGCTCTTTCAGCGGTTCGACACCGGTGATCGCCGGAAAGAGCAGGATTTCCTCCTGAAGGTCCGGCGCGAGGCGCGTCAGATCCAGGATCTGCGTCAGCCGCGCCCTCGTCAGCCCCAGCTGCCGCGCCGCCTCTGCCTGATCCCGGATTTCGCCGCGGTCGATGGCGCCCTGGATCTGATGAGCGAGGGCGAGCGTTACCGCCACCCGAGCTGGACGGCGGGACGGCCCCGGTGGCGGCTCAGCGCTAAACCGCTTGGTACGACCGCGCCGAACCCGGTGCAGCTCGCCCGTCACCACCCTCGTGGTCGAATCGTCCTCACGCGAGGGCCTCTTCGGGAAAGGCCTCGGCGACCGCCGCGCTGCGGGGGATCGCGATAGACTGCCCCTTAGGTTTGAACAGCTACGAATGGAGACGACTGGGACGCCCGGAGCTGAGGACGAAGAAGGGAAGGCAGCTGAAAAAGCTCCGCTTGTAGCGGCTCTGCCGGGAGAGCCTGCAAAGGATCGCGAGCCCCCCCGACTCGATAGTGGAGGGGGGGCTGCCGAGAACTCGGAGAGGAAGCTGAGTGAAGCCGGGAAGATCACGCACATCGTTTTCGGGGCGTGGATCGTGCTTTGGCGCGCCGCCATCATGCTCACGTGGGCCACGGCGGTCTACGTCGTCGTAGGATGCATCCGATATCCGACTTGGTGGTATTCGTTTATCTGGCGGCGGGGATGGAGTCATCCTCGGAACTATCTCGCTGTCGTCCAGGAGATGAATCGCGTTCCGCTCCAGGCTGCCTTCACTCTTCTTCTAGCTTGCGCTGGCTTCATCTTCCTCTACCGCCGACGGCGGCGACTCCTCGCCTTCATGGACGAACACGGCGGCATCTCGATCTTGGTGGCGGTCGTCGCCATGGGAGTCACCGCACTGCTCGTGAATGCTTCGAAGAAGCGGGAGTGGGAACTATTGGAGATGGGAAAGAAGGTCGTCGATCTCGCCGAAGTGTCGATCGACCTTATGGCCAGCGTAGGCCACGTCTCGCTCGACCCGCCCCTTGCCTTTTACTACATTGATCAGAAGGCGGTCGATGGGCTAGTCGCGCAACTCGAACCCGACCTTGTGGAGAAGACACGGATCGAGAAGCAGGCCCAGAAGGCGGCCGCGAAGGTCTCCGTGGGCGTCGGCGGCTCGAGTGCCTCAGCCGAGAGGAACACCAACACGGATGCCACCAGCCAGTTCGAGCGGACCGCGGCATCCCCTGAGCGACGGACGGCCCAACTGATCCACTACTGCCTCGAGCAGAAGCGAGCTGCACTCATCCAGGGTCGTCTCCCCATGATCATGGACATCGGGATGCGGGACCTGCGACGGCGACTCGGCGTGGTGCGTGCGGCGCTGGAGGATCCGATCGATCCTGTGCTTGAGTCAGAAATGGAGCGGCAGCACGAAGAGATCAGGAACGCAATGAAGAAGGCCGAACAGGAGGTTGATGACATCCTCTCAAGTCCACCCGACCTCCTCGTTGTGGCACTTTCGCTGGCACGTCGCGAGGCCATCGGCACTGATCGCCGTTTCGAGGGTTTTATCGAGTCAGATCCGAGGAAGATCACGATCGACGTTTTTCTGCCGGAGGCGGCAGAGCTTCCCGCGGCATCCGGGAAGTTCATCGATCTCAGGGTTTTCGGCCGCTTCACAGGGCGAAGCGCGTCGGGCGCAATTGTCGTAAAGGCGATCGCGGTGTTCTGAGGGTATTCCATGTCCTTGGGCAGCGAACGGCATCGCGACCTGGCCTCGCCATGAGAGTTCCGAGAAGGCGATCATGAAGCCTTTCTTCGAGGCTGTCGCACTAAAGCGAAAGTGTGCCGCTGTTCCATCCACGTCTCGCGGTACACAATATCCCGCAGCGCATTACCGCTCAGAGGCTCAACGCCACCAGTTGCCTCAAGAAACAGTATCTCCTCCTGCACGTCGGGCGCGATAAGGGTCAGATCCATAATCTGCGTCAGCCGCGCCCGCGTCAGCCCGAGCCTCCTCGCGGCCTCGGCCTGATCCCGAATCCTACCCCTGTCGATCGCGCGCTGGATCGTATGCGCGAGGGCGAGCGTGACCGTGACACGTGCTGGCTGGCGGGACGGCCCCGGCGGGGGCTCCGCGGTGAACCCCTTCCCACGCCCGCGCCGGACACGGTGCAGTTCACCCGTGACGACCTGCGTGTCCTGCCTCCGGGTGGCGCTCACGCGGGAACCGCCTCGACCGGCTCAGGCAGGGCTGCGCAAAGGTCCACCATGAACACCTTCACCTTGTTAGCGGGCTCGTCGACTTCGACCTGCTGGACGACCGCCCGGAGCAGCCGTCCACGGTTCTCAGGCGTCAGCACATCCCAGACGGCCGCGAAGTCGTTGAGACACCGCGCCACCCAGGAGGCATCGATCTCGGTCTTCTCGATGACGGCGAGTTCGCGTTCCACCGTGGCCAGACGAGCCTCGCACCGCCCCAGCTCGTTCCCGAGCCCCTGAAGCCGCCCGTCGGCGAGCCTGCGCGCCACGCCGTCCACCTCGGCCATGGTGTTCAGGAGGCGCTTCCCGTCGGCCGATAGCGCCGCGATCTGCGCCGGCAGCTTCTTGCGTTCCGTCAGGAGGTCCTTCCGCTGAACCCGGAGCCGCTCTTTCACGCTCGTCTCGACGTCGGAGGCCAGCGAGCCCGCGGCGACAGCCTCCCGCAGCCGCTCGACCACGTACTCCTCGATGGCGCCGGCGGGAAGGGGAGCCGATGGGCACGCCTCTTTCCCTTCCTTGTCCCGCTTCACGCAGCGATAGTACCGGTACTCGGTCCGGCCCTTTCGTGTGGAGGCGGGCGTGAATGCCGAGCCGCAGCACGCACACCGAAGAAGGCCCCGCAGAACGTAGTCCGCGTTTCGGCCACGGTCTTTCGTCGGCCCGGATCTGCCGTCGAGGAGGTCGCGAACCTTGGAGAACGTCTCAGGGTCCACGATCGGCACGTGCTCGCCATCGTGGAGTTCCCCGTGACTCGACATGTAGCCGGCATAGATGGGGTTCCGGAGGAGCCTCGTGACGTCCGCCTTCGTCCAGGGGCGAGCCTCCCTGAGCCGGCCGTTCGCGGCGACATGCCGCTTCGTGGAGCGGTTCGACTCGTTGAGGAGCCGAGCGACCGCCAGCGTCGAGTGCTGCTGGAGGTAGAGGGAGAAGACCTCCCGGACCAGAACCGCTTCGAGGTCGTTCACGACCAGCTTCTTGTCCTCGACGGTGTAGCCGAGCGGGACGGTCCCGCCAGTCCACTTGCCCCGGCGTCTCTGCGCGGCGATCTTGTCCCGGGTTCTTTCGCCGATCATCTCCCTCTCGAACTCGGCGAACGACATCAGCATGTTCAGAGTGAGCCGCCCCATCGCGTCGGCTGTCGAGAAATTCTGGGTGACGGATACAAAGGTGGTCCCCGCTGCCCCGAACCGCTCCATCAGCTTCGCGAAGTCGAGGAGCGAGCGGCTCAGGCGGTCGACCTTGTAGACGACCACGACGTCGATCTTCGCGGCGTCGATGTCGGTCAGGAGCCTCTGGAAGGCCGGCCGCTCGATGTTCGCGCCGGTGAAGCCGCCGTCGTCGTAGCGTTCGTCGACGAGGGTCCAGCCCTGCTGCCTTTGGATATACGCCAGGCACGCTTCTCGCTGGGCGTCGAGGGAGTTGAAATCCTGCTCGAGGCCAGCGGCGGTCGACTTGCGGGTGTAGATCGCGCAGCGACGGGCGTCGGTCGCGGCCTTTGGAGAAGTGCCCCGTTTCATCGCCCGGTTGCCCCAGCCCGAGACTTCGTGCCGTTCGCCCGCCCGAAGAAGAACAGGTAACCGTTCCAGGGCGTGCCCGTGATGACGCGGGCGATCTTCGATAGCGACCGATACCGCTCGCCCTGATATTCGAAGCCGTCGTCGAGCACGGCCACGTGGTACTCCGTCGTCCCGTGGATCCGGGTGAGGACGGTCCCTACTGCGGGGAGGCGGGGATCGCGGGCGCGCGGGGACACGGATGTCCGCGGCTGCGGGGAGATGCCGGTGCGAGCCGGTCGACGCCACGAGGCCAGCGCGGCTGGGCCGAGCTCCTCAATCCGGGCGAGGGCGCGCTCCGAAAGGCCACCCTCGGCCAGCTCCTGAATCCGCCATGCGAGGCGCTTTCTCAGAAAGTCTTTGTTACGGGAGCGGGGAGGCACGCCGAATAGAGAGAGGTACCTCTCCGCGAGTTCTGGTCCGGTCATCCGCTGGAGAGCGGCAAGGTCGGCGGCGACCGTGGCGATCGCTGCCCGATCAGGATGCTCTCTGACGGCTCCTCGGGCCATTCCCGAACCTCCGTGGAGCGGCGGAATCGACCCGCCCCCGAGGGACATGACGGCATTCTCTGGGGAGTAAAGCAAGGTCACAGAGAGCCCCGAATCTGGCCAGAAGTGGCGAAATTCGGGTCCTGTTGAGGGCAAGGAGCCCCATTCGGCGATAGGCGGCGCCCCGGCTGGAGGAATGCCGCCAGGATGGCCGAGGTGAGGATCTCGACCACATCCGCACGCGGGTCTGTTGCGCGCTCATTGTCCGAGGCCTGCCGCTTGTACCGAATCGTCCCCGACCTTCCCGTCGCCATGCGTCCCTCCATCTGCTGTGATGAAAACGCGGGTCCGGGACCGCGGAGTGGGACAAGAGAACGCGTATCGGCTAGGCTTTTGTGCGGTCGGGCGGAACCTGGAGGTGCAGCGTGGGCCGAGTCAGCCACATCGAACGCACATTCACGACACCTGGAACGTCTGCCTACCTCGCCCATTTCTGGCTGGAGAGCGCAACGCTCATCGACGCGATTAAGAGATGGGCTGCCGAGAATCCCTCTATCCCAGGTGGTGGCGCAACACATCCCGCATCGCTGGACGTCGTCAGCGTCCTAATGAGGGATGCGCTCAAGGAAAAGAAGGCCGCCGAGGAGGAGTACGCGAAGGCCGAAGGAGCGGTCCAGAAGGACATCCCGCTACGCGACATGTTTCCAGGACTTCAGGAAGCACTCGCGAAAACGAAAGATCCGTTCGAGGCGATGATCGCCTGCTCTCCTCCCGGCTCGCCGCAGAGACAAATGGTCGAGACCCTCCGGGAAAGGGCCAGAGCCACGGGCGTCTGCGTGGGCTATACGACGCTGGCTGATCGATATGTCAGGCGCCACGTAAACTGACCCCCTTACGCCAGTAAAACTGACCCCCCTCGA
>DAIOUV010000085.1:0-9165 GCA_036759345.1 Acidobacteriota bacterium
AGCAAGGTCAGATTGCGTTCGACTTTGGCCAGTTTTGGATCAAGGGCCAGCACATCGGGACTGGCCAGGCAAATGTAAAAGCATACAACCGCAAGTTGTGTAAGCTGATCGCAGAGGGAAAAGCGAAACCGTCCTTCATCATCTCGCACGAACTGCCACTCGACCGGGCGGCCGAAGCCTACGAAAACTTTGATGCGCGCAAGGAGGGCTGGACCAAGGTCGTTCTTAAACCGGGGCATTGATACCAGAATAGAGAGATTATGTAGGGGCGCAATGGGAATTGCGGGGCGCTGTGGCGCGTACAGACCAGAGTCACCTTCCCGGTTTCCTTCTCAATCCCGACCCGCAGGCGGGCATTTTGGCGGTACGGTCATTTAGGTTCGAGTAATCGGCCTTTTCCTAGAAGGTGTAGGGGTGCAATGGGAATTGCCGGGGACCGGGGCGCGGCCGAGGCGTTTTGATCCCGGCCCGTAGACGGGCATTCTGGCCGGATTGATATCGTTAGTCCCGTATGGTGTAGGGGTGCAATGGGAATTGCCGGGAGCTGTGACGCGTAGAGACCAGAGCCACGCCCTCTTCTGGACAGCGGTTTAGGTTCGAGTAATTGGCCTTTTCCTAGAAGGCGTCCCCGGGGTAATGGCTCAGCGCGCGAGCCTCCGAGACCAAGCTTCGCTGGTGATCGACAAGCGGCGCTCCAACCGCACCGTGTACATCCTCCGGAGTGGTGCTCGGGCGGCTTAGAGAGCCAGCTCAGATCCCCAGGTAGGTGGCTCAGGGCGCGTTCGTCAGGAACTATCGGGCGCTGGAGATCGGACGGCGCAGGGCGAACCGGCTCGTGTTAACCGTCTCGGGGTGAGTAACTTTGCACTGGCCCGACCCTCTCTTGCCGCCCGGAGCGGATATTGCTCGTGCTGGTTCGAATACCAGCCTGAAGGGCCGTCACGAAGATCAGTGAAGGGCGCTGGAGTGGGCCGACGTGCGCGCGCCGAGCGGAAGAGCAAAGACGAAACGCTGGTCTCCGAGCGCCAGGACGGGCCGCAATTCCCATTGCCGCCCCACACGCACAAGCAATTGAGCTGAGACCCCCGGCGTTAGCGCGAGCGTTACGGCGAGCCGGGCGTGTGCGCTGGCCGCCTCAATACTTCGCCCAAACATTCTGCACCGTCAGTACCACCCGCCCGTAGTCGTGGCTGTCCAGGAAGGCGTCGTGGGTAACCTCGTACTTGAAGGTCCTGCTGTCGTCGGGAAGGATCGTCCCGTTGAACGTGCGGCTCTGGTCTTCCTGGCGGTCTCCGTCCACGTAGAAATCGCAGATGCCGTCGTAGACGAGCGAGCCGTCCGACTGGAGGTGGACCTCGAACACGTAGGTCACGTAGTGGTCGTCAAAATGGACCGACGCGCCGTCGATCCTCACGTGAGTCATGTAATCGACCACGTTCGCCGGCGGGTTGTGGGACATCACGTCCGGGTCCCACGCCAGCACCGTTGAGGAGGCGAAGGGCGAGGTCCGCTGCTGCTTCGCGCCGATGTCCGGATTGTGATAGATGCGCGTCTCGCCGAACCAGATGATGCGCCGGCGCCAGGGGGGCGGGGCCCCCAGATTCAGGTCGAGGTTATTGATCCCTTCGTGTAGGTCGTGCGTGCTCTCGTGCTTCAGCCAGACGCCCAGGACCGGGTCCCACGCGTTCGCCTTGATCACCGCCATCCCGGCCCCGACGAGCGCGGAGAAGATTCCGTGCGCGTTCGTGTAGCCCGACTCGCAGCCCAACGTCACGAGCGCGCGCACCAGCCGCGGCATTCCCGTGGTCGGATCGGTGAAGTTCATGCGCACCCGCGTGTGGGCCATCCCGTTGGCGAGCTGATACTTGAAATCCGCCGCCCACGTATATGCGCCCTGCACCAGCAGCGCCGGAACTTGGTCTCCGTAAAGCCCCCGGAAGCCCTCGCCGTCGGCGCCGTTGGGCGCGTCCCAGTGCAGGAGGATGTCATCCGGGCCCACCGAGTCGCCGTCGCCGGGGGACTCGTATAGCTGGTCATTCACCTCGTCGGCGCGATCGAGGGCGAAGGCGTTGACGTTCTGCGTGGCGACATCGTCCGCGATGTCAGACGTCCAGGCGAAGAAGTCCGCGATCAGCCCGACGATCCCGCTCTGGGCCTCCTCCAGCGACTCGTGGACCTCCCGGACCAGCGCGGCGTGGAGTGTGGCGGCGGAATCCTGCCGTTCCTTCTCCGTGTAGTTGTAGAGCCCGTCCTGCGACCCGAGGGCGCGGTGCGGCCCGCCCGTGTTGTTCAACGGCTCGATCGGTCCCTCCAGCACGATCTTGCGGCCCAGCCCCTTTTCGGCGGCGCGGACCGCGGCCCAGACGAAGGTGGAGCAGACCATCGGGTGCGTGCCCACCGCCCAGTCCACCCCGCCGATCGGGATATATTCCGTGTGAGAGGTCGGCTCCGGAATATCGGGAAGGTTTCCGGGGTCGTTCGGGTCGACGGGAGGCAAGGGAGCGGGCGGATCCTCCACCGTCACCGGCTGCTTGATAGTGGACCAGTAGGGCGCGCCCGCCGGCGGGGGGTCCTTCGAACCGTCGATCGAGATGGCCGAGCGGGTGTAGCAATAGAAGCGGTAGTGGGCTTTCAGTCCCAGCGAGGCATCCGCCACGCGGTGGAGCAGGGGACGGACCCACGAGAGTCTCTCCTCCGCATCCAGCGGCGGGCGCACCACGATGGGCCAGAGCAGCTCGCCATCCGGAAACGCCGCCGACTTGCGCAGCGCCGGGTCCTTCGGCAGGTTGCGGATGGTGTAGCGGTATGGATCCGCCGTGAAGTTCTCCTCCGGATCGTAGAACTTGAGCGCGTCCCAGTTCCCCGGGTACTTCCCCTCCCGCTCGCCGGGCGAGACCGACAGGAACTCCTTCATGGAAACCAGGGGTGGGCCGCTGAGTGTGGGCGAGCCGGCCCAGTCCTCGTTATACGGCCCGCGCAGGCCGGTATAGAAGGCGTCCTCCACGGTCTGGTGGATGATCCCCGGCCAGCCGTAGGTGATGTGGTCGGACCGCAGGCCGTCTGTAGGCGCGGGCTCCACCACAAGCACCCCGGTGTAATACCGCTTGTCCTTAAGACGGTCCTTGCTCTCCGTGCAGTGGCGGATGACGCGCCTATTCTCCACCATCATGCCCATGTGGTCGTAAATTTGCTTCGGCGTGAGCGCCCCCAGCAGCGTGCCGATGACCCCGTTTCCGTCCGCCGGGCTCAGCACCAGGTCGCCCTTCATCGCGTTATCGATCGTGGCGGGCGTCCAGCGGATGGAGTGCGCGGGCTGCAGCGCGCAGACCAGTCGCGGATCGGGCGGGCAGGCGTCCGGATCGCAATCCTGGTTGATGCGCGAGTCGCTCGGGTCCAGCGCGCAGGCGTGAATATAGCAGGCCGCCACCACCTCTTTCGACAGGTTGCTGTAGCCGAGGAAGAGCTCGTCATCCACCGTGGCCATGCGCGGCAAGTCGACGCCCGGGTCTCCCAGCGGATCGGAGCGCTGAACGGTGAAGAAGGGCGGATCGGGAATGAGCGTCGCGGTGGAGATGGTGCTGCGCCGGTGCGAGACGACGCCGACCGCCATCCCCGGCTGATGGTTCACCCGCAACGGCGCGAGCGTGACGGCGTCCCCCGCCAGCCCGGCCACTTCGCGGAACGCGGCGGCCAGGTCTCCCACGTCGTTATTGAAACAGCGGCTTGCGACGATCTTGGCGCCGCTGGTCGCAACGGCCACATGGAGCGCGGGCCACGCGAGCGGGTCCTGCACCGAGGCGATCGCGGGCACGCTCGGGGTCGGGACGCCGAGCGGCGTCACCGGCCTGAACCCGCCGCCCGGACGGGGGTCGTAGGAGGTCACCGCGGCGCGGCCCGTGGCGGCGTCCCGGTAGGCCAGGTAGAGCGCACTGTCGTGCGCGGTCAGGCTGACGCCGTCGGCGGTCTGTGCGGAGGGATGCGTGAGGGGTGCGCTCCAGGTTTTGCCGGCGTCCGCGGAGTTGGCGATATGGACGGCCAGGCCCGGCCCGCTCCAGGCGACGTAGAACTTGCCGTTGAGCAGGGCCAGGCCCACCACGCTGTCCGCGCCCGTCGCAACGACGATGGTGGGCGCTTCCTGGAATGCGTCCTGAGTGAGCGCGAGCCCGTGCGTGAAGTGGACAGCACGCGGGCTCTTCGTATCTGCCCAGGCCAGCCAGAGGTCGTCTCCCGCGCCCAGCAGCGCGGGGCTCGAGTCGGCGGATTCGGTGACGGTGGTCGCCGGAACGGTCGGCTTGATGTAGCTGAGAACGGTGGTTTTCACGCGGAGTACTCCTTGGGGGCTTGACTTCGGTGGCTCCGGGAACCGGTGGGAGAGAGTTGTTAGTGTAGTGCAGGCAAATCGCCGGTGGGTCGCACGTCCGATAATGTCGCTTATGTAGCGGCCGCCTCCTGGAAGTCGCGTAGCGTGGATGCGTCGATGATGGAGGCGATGATGCACATCGCGCCGCCGGAAGTAGGGCAAACGAGCAGGAGTTGACCTTGCTTACGTTTCTGGGGGCAAGTGTAGGGGCGCAATGGGAATTGCCGGCGGCTGTGGCGCGTAGACACCAGCGGCACGTCTTCGGTTTCTTCCCGATCCCGGTCCGCACACGGGCATTCTGTCGGTACGGCGATTTAGGTTCGAGTAATCGGCCCTTTTCCATGAAGGCTCCCCGGAGTAATGGCTCAGCGTGCGAGTCTTCGGGATCAAACGTCGCTGGCGGTAGAGAAACGGCGCTTCAACCGCACTGTGTACATCCTCCGAGGTGGCACCCGAGCAGCCTAGAGGCGGGGTGCAGGCCTCAGAGCAAGGTGGTCCGGGACTACTTGGGTGCCGGGGATTGGACGACGGCGGGCGAACCGCCTCGTCCTAACCGTCGCGGGGTGAGCGACCTGCGAGCTCCAAGCTCTCCGCGATCCCGCCTCCTCGCGGCAGTCCGGGCGAAGGCCCGATGGATTCACCGTTCCGGGTCGAGTACCTCGATGCGGAGCGGCTGCTGCCGGTACTCGTTCGAAAAGCAGCCTGAAGGGCGGTCACGGATCTCGGCGAAGGGCGTTCGAGCGAGCCGATGTGTGCCTGCCGAGACCGAAAGCCCGCGCAAAGCGCTGGTCTCTGCGCGCCAACGGGCATCGCAATTCCCATTGCGCCCCTACAGTCAACCTCAGATTCGCAGCGGAATCTTGGAATATTCAATTGATACTGAACCGTATCCCTCCTTGTTCAGTAGGATTGTTGCCGCTCTGGCTAATTCCGCCTGAAGGCGGCTAGGGCCGCATCGAACTTCAACGATGGGCAATCGTGCGCTTTTGGTTGAACGCAGAACCATGTAGGGAATTAGGAACTCCGGTGTGGGGCGTACCAACACTCCAACGTTCTTCTCCACCTTTGCTCCAAAGTTTGTGAAGGAGATGAGCCGCCATTCGCGCTCCTCTGAGAAAGCATTGTGCTTCACGCTGCAAGCCCAATCGGTCAATTCAAGAATCAGGATTAGGGAAAGCTCAACGTGGAGTTTCCCTCCGTGTTTCTCATCCGAGGAAGGCGTACTTTGGAAACCGTTAACCAGCTTAATAAGCCTTTTAAACAAAAAGTTGAGTCGTTGTCTTTGAGCAGCAGGATCGTATATAACCTTTCTGAGCAGGGTACGGAAAGCTTTCTCACAGCGAAGCAGGTCAGATTCCCCGGCCCGCAACTTGAACGCCAGCGAAAATCCGCTTCTGTGACCGTAAGCACGCCACTGGCTGAGTAGGTCTCCTTCTTCGCAGAATGAAACCAAGAAAGACTGATTGAAATCAGGAAACGGCGCAGCAAAAAATCGCTGCAAATGCGCATGCAGCATATGCTCCCACGCGCTCAGGGTTTTCCTACCCTTCCAAGTATCTTCGATAACTTCGCAAGCGGTTGTAAGAGCATATTCAATTTCTGATAAATCATTGGAAAACTGCGCTGCCGTTGCCCAGAGGCGATGCGACGAGACGATGCCGTGCAAGCCTGCTGCATCGGTGTAGTGATGGAGAATCGGAACGTCCGCTACTCGCTCAGGCTCACCTTCCAAAATGTCCATCCAACTATCCAGCACTAGTGTTTTGAGACGCATATTGCAGCAGAGGATATAGCCACGCTCAGTGATAGGAACTTTGATTTTCGGCGGCAGTGCGGCTGATTGCACGGGCGCAATGGGAATTGCCGGGGCCTGTGGCGCGTAGAGACCAGAGGCACGCCCTATGGCTTCTCGTCCAGGATGGTAGCCGCCGCCGCGCGCGGGTCCTAACCCTCCGCAAGTAGCTTCTCGACCTGACTCTCGGGCACAGGGACGCCGAAGAAGAACCCCTGTACCTCGTCACAGCCGAGATCCGCGAGGATGGAGGCCTGCTCCCGTGTTTCGACGCCTTCGGCCACGACCTTCACTCCGAGGTTGTGGGCGATGGACAGGACGCCGGCGACGATGGCGCGGTCGCGCGTGTCGCGAGTCATTCCTTCGATGAACGAGCGGTCGATCTTCAGGCGATTGATGGGGAAGTGTTTCAGGTAGCTGAGCGACGAGTGTCCTATGCCGAAGTCGTCGATGGAGATCCTCACTCCCAGCGCCGAGAGTTGGCCGAGGACCTGGGCGGTGGCCTCAACGTTCTGCATGGCGGTGGACTCGGTGATCTCCAGGTCGAGGGCGGTCGGCGGCAGACCTGTTTCGCGGAGAATCTGGCCCACCTGGCGCGCGAATTCCTCGTTCTGAACCTGGCGGGCCGACAGATTCACGGCGATCGTGAGGTTGCCGAGGTTCTGTTCCCGCCAGGCGCGGGTCCGTTCGCAGGCCCGTTGGAGAACCCAGGCCCCCAGCGGGACGATCAAGCCAACGTCCTCGGCGAGCGCGATAAAGTTTCCCGGGGGAAGCAAACCGTGGTCGGGGTGCTGCCACCGCACGAGCGCCTCCAGGCCGACGATTCTTCCGCTGCCCAGCTCCCGGATGGGCTGGTAGTGGAGCACGAACTCGCCTCGCGGCAGGGCGCGCCTCAGACCGCTCGCGAGCAGGGCCCGCTCCTGCGCGTGCCGCTGCATCTCGGCGGTGAAGAACTGGAAGTTGTTGCGGCCGGTCTTCTTCGCCCGGTACATCGCGGTGTCGACGTTGGCGAGCAGAACCTCCGGGTCGCTCCCGTCTTCGGGGTAGAGCGCGACCCCGAGGCTGGCAGAGAGGAACAGCTCCCGTTTCTTGACGAGGAAGGGAGACTCGAAGACTGCGAGAACCTTCTGCGCCATCACGCCGACGCCGGCCGAATCCCTCACGCCGGTCAGCAGGAGAAGGAACTCGTCTCCCCCCAATCGCGCTACTGTGTCCTCTCCGCGAAGAATATGCTTGAGGCGCCCGGCGACCTGCACCAACAGTTCGTCCCCAGCCGAGTGACCCAGCGTGTCGTTGACGTGCTTGAAGTCGTCCAGGTCCAGGAACATGACGGCGAGCCGCTGCCGATCCCGCCGGGCCCTCTGGATGGCCAGCTCGAGGCGGTCGTTGAAGAGCGCCCGATTGGGAAGGCTGGTCAGCGAGTCGTGGTGCGCCATCTGCCAGCTTCGCTCCTCCGCGAGCTTTCGGTCGGTGATGTCGATGAGGCTGCCGTCAACGATGGGAGGGGCGCCGGCCTCCTCGACAAGACTCTCGTTCAGGAGAACCCAGACGGACGTGCCGTCGCGACGCCGCATCCAGACCTCTTGGTTGACGGCGGTGCGCTGTGCGCGCAGACGCTCGAGTCCGACCTGCCGTTCGGTGGGGTTCGCGAAGAGTTCGACGGGTCCGAGCCCTCGGACTTCACCCGGCGAGGCGTACCCGAGCAGGCTGGCGAATGCCGGATTGCATTCCACGATGAACCCGTCGGCCGTCATCCGGTAAACGCCGGCCAGACCCCGCTCGAACAGGAGCCGGTACCGACGCTCGGACGCCCGCATGGCCGCTTCGGCCGCCTTACGCTCGATGGCCATGGCGAGCTGGGTGGAGACGAACGCAAGGAGGTCCCGGTCGGTGTCACGGAACCGGACACCTTCCGTGTAGCTCTGGACCACGACGATGCCGATCGTCTCTTGAGCCGTCCTGAGCGGGACGCCTAGCCAGTCGACTGAGGGAGCGCCGATGAGCTCGACCTCGCCCCGGCGAACGAGCTCCTCGAAGACTTCCGGAGAGGCCAGGAGCGGCTGGCCGTTCCGAAGAACGTACTCGGTGAGGCCTCGCCCCAGGGGCTTCGGAGCGGGCGGAGCATCGTACTCGTCCACGAAGTAGGGGAAGCTGATGGTGTCACTCTGCGGGGCGTGAAGAGCGATGTAGAAGTTCAGGGCCGGCATCAACTCGCTGACGATGGCGTGAAGAGCCGGGAGAAGCTCCTCGAGGCTCGGGGCCTCGTGTACCGATTCGGAAATCCGGTACGTCGCCTGCTGCAGCCGTTCGGAGCGCTTCCTCTCGGTGACGTCCCGGAAGCTCCAGACCCGCCCCACGGGGCGCCCCTGCAGGCGCTGAGGCCTCGAGAAGCGCTCGAAAACCCGGCCGTCGCGAAATGTGAGGAGGTCCATGCTCTCCGCCTCGGGGCTCGCATAGAGCTCCCGTACCTTGTCGAGAAAGGCTTGCGGGTCCGCGAGCTGCTCGATGACGAAGGCGAGCACCCGGTCGTCGTCATGTGTCTGCAAGACCTCCGGGGAAATCCGCCACATCTCGGCAAACCGCTGGTTGTAAGAGACGATGTGCCCGTTCAGGTCCACCACCAGGATGCCGTCCGTCGTGGACTCGAGAGTCGCCTCCAGGAGCGACAGCGACTTCCGGGCCTCGTGCAGCGCCGCCGGCTCGGCCGGTGTCTCGCCGATTGTCACAGCGCCCTGTCGCACGCGAGCGTTTTGGACATGGTGTCTCTGACCCGCATGGGCGGGCACGGAGGGGCCGCCAAAGCGATCTTCCGCACGGAATCTTCGCGGCTAGCGTGGACCCGGTGTCCTCCAGCGTCAATCATCAACGGGGATCAGCCGCTTGATGCCTCACGACCCGTAGACGGGCATTCTGTCCGGACGGCCATTTAGGTTCGAGTAATCGGCCTTTTCCTAGAAGGCGTCCCCGGGCTGATGTCTCAGAGCGCGGTGGTCCGGGACTACCGGGCCCTGGA
>DAIOUV010000086.1:0-9005 GCA_036759345.1 Acidobacteriota bacterium
CGAGTCGGTTCGAGCGGCGTCGCCCGACCTCCAAAGCCCGGTAGTCCCGGACCACTGCGCTCTGAGACATCAGCCTGTAGGGGCGCAATGGGAATTGCCGGGGCCTATGGCGCGTACAGACCAAGGTCTCGCCGTCTGAATCCGATCCCGTAAACGAGCATTCTGGCCGGACGGGAGCCCTTCATGCGCTCTTTCCGGCCATCTCGAAGCAACAGCCCTCCGGCGGCACTACCCGCCTTGTTGCACGCCACCCACCTTTTCGGTCTCGCTCTCGGGTCCGCCCTCGGAAAGCTGCGCGACACGGGAGTGACGCTGGCGAGGATGTTCGAGAAGGCTGAAGAGCGTGCCCTGCTCCTCAGGATGATGCACGAGGCTGCCGCGATCCTCGGTGCCCACTGGGACAAGGTCCCCGAACGCCAACGCCCGCACTACGGACCTGAGCAGCGCTTCCGTATCCTGCGGATCCGGAATTTCCATCCGGCCCTCCTCGGAGGTTTCGGAGTCACCATCGCCGCGGCTCCCTCCGTCGAAAAAGAAAGCCCGGGCGCTGGGCCCGGGCCTTCACGAACGGAGGTTTACTCGCTCGTCAGGGAGCCGTCTGGGCCTTCACGAACGTCGCGTCGCCGGACGTGTTGTCGATGATCGTCGCGTAGGCGGCCACCGGCGACGAGCCGTCGAAGGAATCCACGATGATCGACATCCGGTCAGACGTGTTGACGCCCCCGAAGAGTTCCGAATCGCCGAACTGCTTGAACGGGCTCGAGCCGGTCAGGTTCCATCCGATCGTTCGGAGCGTCACACCCGTGTCCGAAAGCACGCGCAAGTTGAAGTAGCCCGAGGTCCCGCTCGTGAGGAAGAAGGCCACGTTCGTCCGGAAATCGTTGCTCGAGGCGAGGCCGGTCAGGAGGAGCCGCTTGCCCGCTCCCGTCTTCGAGCCGCCGTCGAGGTCGGTGAAGCCAGTGACCTGAAGACCGACGTGGCCGTTCGGCGTGTCGTTATACGTCTCGCCGAGGACGACGAGCGGATCGGAATTCGAATCCCCGGGCGACACGTCGAGGAACGAGTTCTGGTAGCTCATCGAGTCGTCAACTGGGATACCCCCTTTAACGGTCAGCCAGATCTTCACGAAATCGTCCCACGACTGAGTCTGCCCCGGGTTCATCGTCACGTCGCCCCCGACGCTCACCGCGCTCCCGCAGCCACTCGTGCTGCAGGGAGCGTACGTGAAAACCATGTGGACTTTGCGAGCTCCGCTCTCCGAGGGGTTCGTGATCGTGAACCGACTCCGCCACACGGTGTTGTTCGCGCCGGCAAGCCGCACGATCCCCGGAACCCGATAAGTGTTGACGGGCTGTTCCGTCGGCGTGACGACGATGGGGTCCGTCGACATTTGGTCAATCACCGTCGCGTATGGATAGACGGCTCCACCAGGATTCACCGTGACCTGCACGCGGTAGAGAGCCAGAGGCGGATTCGCGAGCCCGCCTCCACTCGTGAGCGGCTTATTGAGCTGCAAGACACCGTTCGGCGGCACGTCCACACTGAGGGATCCGAGGCTCGCGTCAGCCGCGTCGAAGAACGTCAGGTGCGCGTGGCTCCAGTCGGTCCCGATGAGGTTGACTAGGGCGATATTCGTGTACGCCGAGTCGTCGTCGCGCAGGCCGATAAGAAGCTGTTGCGCGGCGGACGACTGCGCCGACACGCCCCTTGTCGACGGCAACGCAGGCACCGATAGGCCGAAGGTGCCCTTTCTCGGATCGCCGTTGTTGAATGTGCGGGCCGTGACTACGGGGGCAAGCGGCGCCAAGTCGCCTCGAATCATGAGAGCGCCGTAAGCCCCAAGCGTCTGCCCGAAGAAGCCACTGAGAATGCTGCCGAATGCGGTGGAGCCCAGCGGCGGCACGTTGAGCGGGTACCACGTCAGCCCCAAAGAGTCATCGACCGGGTTACGCGCGTCGAGAAACGCGATCGAGTATGTCGCGGTTCGCGACGGGTCGGCGTTGAAGATCGTCACATCCGACTGCCAGATGGTTCCCGCGATCGCGCCCTGAACGTATGCCATGCCGGGCACGACCCACTTCGGCAGCTCCGGGTTGACGATGACGTTCGTTGAGCCAGGCGGTGAGATGCAGCCGCCCGCCATTACTGTCACGAAATAGACACCCGTCGCGGCCGTCGTGACCGCTTGTATCCGAGGATTCTGGAGTGCCGAAGTGAAGTCGTTCGGACCTGTCCATGCGTATGTCGCGCCAGAGATCGTCGGCGTCGAAAGGGCGATCGTCGCCCCTGGCCAGTAGGGCCCGCTGCTGCTGACCGTAGGCGTCAGCAGCATCGGATTGACCACGACCGCCGTCGTCCCGGGGTCAGACGGGCAACCGCCGAGCGTCACCGTCACGCTGTACTGTCCTGAGTTCGCCAACGCGGCGCCTGCGATCGTCGGGTTCTGGACCGTGGAGGCGAAGGCGTTCGGACCCGTCCAGAAATAGTTCGCGCCAGGGACGGTCGGCGTCGAGAGCGAAATTGCGCCTCCGATGCAGTAGGGTCCCCCGTTGGATGGCCTTCGGGACCACGTAAACTTTCCGTTCGTTCCAAACACTGCCAGGCCTCCACGTAGCAATGCTCGCAGCGGGGCTCCAGATCGCGTCGGTCCATTCAATGTGTGAGATGGCCATTGCAAAACTCCCTCCACAGAGAATTAGGCCAGGCCGTCCCCAGCGATAGCTCACTTAGAAGGCGGCCCTTTCTAAGTGACCCTCGTCGGGTGCCGGGGTACCGGAGTGCGGGCGAAGTTCAAGCAACCCTGGAGATTCGCCGGGAGCCCGGGTGCGGAGGCCCTCCGCACCAACCTCTGGCCCACGAAAGCTCTCTTCTCCCGAGCCATCGCCGTTCTAGGGGTTCCGCCTAATCAGCGACAACTAGAACTGAAGGATGACGACAACTCCCGACCTGCGGTGTGGTGAGCCTCGTAACTAGCTTAGGCGGTGATAGTTAGCTCGACGAGAGGAGGGCTATTGGTCACCGGCCAGCACATGAGAATGCTTTTGAAGGGTCCCGGCGAGGGCAAGCCGCTATGCGCGGCGGCGGCGCTAACGCCTCTATTCCTCAGAGACCTTGCGATAGGGTTTCTTCTCTCGCGGGATCTTCGCCGCACCTGCACTCACATAACCGCTCCCGTGGCGACGAAGATCGTCGACCCGGTAGGGCTACTCGTCCCGTCGCGGCAAGACCCATCCGCCGAAGAGGTTCTGGTACACGAGCATGCGGTGGCTCCTGTGCAACCCCGCGTACATCGCGAAGAAGGAGGTCAACAAGAAGAAGCGGAACCTCGACCAGTCGAAACTCCCCGAGAGCAAGCGCTACAGGATCGTGGACGCGAACTGGCCGCCGATCGTCTCGAAGGAAACGTTCGACAAGGTTCAGCTCCTGCTCGGCGAGAACCTGCGCTCCGGCCACAACCGCGCCGACACGAAGAAGCACGTGTACCTGCTCCAGAGTCTCGTCACCTGCGGGAAGTGCGGGGGCCACATGGAAGGGCGCTCCGGAACGGGACGGCTCGGCCAGCGCTACTACTTCTACGTCTGCAAGAATAAGGATTGCAGCTTCCGCGTCGCCGAGAAGGAGCTGCTCAAGGTCGTCCTCGGCCGGATCGGGAAGATCGCCCGGAGCCCCCGGCTCCTCGGCACCCTCGTGGGTGTCACTAACAAGACGCTCCAGGCCGAGGTGCCGGCCCTCCAGGTCAGGAAGGCCACGCTAGAGCGCGAGGTCAACGAGATCAAAGGCCAGGCAGAACGGCTCCTTGACGGCGTGGGACTCGAAGGGTCCGAGGGAGAGGTCTTTCTGAAGGAGAAGCTCTCGGAACTCGGGAAGCGCCGCGCCGGTCTTGAGATGACGATCGCCGAAATCGAGACGACGGTCGAGCAGATCAAGAGGAACGCCGTGAACCAGGAAGGGGTTCTGGCGTCGCTCGGAAAGTTCCGGTCGCTGTACCAGACGTTACCGCCCTACCAACAGCGTGAGGGGATCAGGCTGGTCATTGCGAACGTGAAAATCTCCGAGGAAGCGCTGGAGATCTCAATCCACGGGAGACCCGCGCCGGAGGAGGTTCTAGAAAAACTCAGAGCGCCGGGAATGCATTCTCCTCGACGCTCTGAGACATCAATCTGGCTCCGCACTCGGTCTCCTGGGCGAACTGTTCTCAGGTCGGAAACTGAGAACTTCAAATGATCTCAGGACACGATCCTCTTCGGATGGAAGCTGTTGCAAGGCGCATGTCCGCGTACCCTCAAGAGTGCCACCCCAGATGGAATGGAGCGAGGCCTGCACTCTGGGCAAGCGCACCACGGCCGATCTCTGGTCTGTGCGCGCCAACGCCCGCCGCAATTCCCATTGCACCCCTACAGCGCCAGCCAAAAAAAGGGCCGCCCGGAGGCGGCCCTTTCACTTTCCGAATCGTGAATCTTATGGCAGTGGCAGTAACCAGGCGCTCCGGCCGTGCGTCGCGGCGTAGAGAAGGCGTGCGCTTGGCACGATCGTCAGACCGGGGACCTCGACCTGCGGAAGACCGGAGCCGGCGACGGTCCACGTGATGGCGGCGTTGGCCAGCCGCATGACCCCGAAGTCGGAGGCCGCGTAGAGGTCTCCCGTCACGTCGTCGCGCACGAGGTCGGTGATGGAAAGGTCGGCGAGGTTGTAGCTGCGATCCGTCCATGTCGCCGTCCCGCCCGTGTACGTCACCTCGAAGACGTGGCCTGGCAGGGTCGGCGTGTTGACGTTGTACCCCGAGTAGGAGATCCACGCGTGGTTTCCATTCGCCGGATCGATCGTGATGCTCGTCGGGAATCGGTTTGGATCGGTGGACGAAGTCTGATCGATCCGCGTCCAGACCACCGAGCTCGCTGCGGCGTTGGCGTTCGTTGAGATGAAGACACGCCCGGTGCCCGTTGCAGCCCAGAGCGTCCCAGTGTCGCTCGCTCTACGTTCGATCACTGCAACGGCTCCGCCACGGCGGTCTGTCCCGTAGTTGATCGCAAAGGTGTCGGTCAGATCCGTCGCTCCCGGCGGGCCGATGGGGACGAAGTCGCCACAGCCCGGTTGTCCAGCGAAGGTCGTAAACTCGGGGCAGTTCGCTTCGAGGAAATCGCGGTTGCCGCCCCAGTCCTGCGTCCGCCAAACCGAGAACGAGCCCTGGAAGATCGAGCCTGCTTTGGCCGGATTCGGATCCGCGATGATCGGCGGATAGAAATAGGCGCCTTCGGGGCTATCGAACATCGGAGCTCCGATGATGACCCACTTCGTCGGATCGCCGTTGCGGAAGTTCGCGTCGTTGGCCTGGCCGGTGAAGGTGTTGAATCGCAGCCCGTCGTCCGCCGAGCTGAAGCCGGACTGGCCGCCGTCGCCGTACATCTCCTGATACCAGACGACGGACGATCCCGTGTACTGGAACGTCCCGTTGTCCTGCGTGCCGCCCTGAAGGTTATTCTGCGGCCGTTTGCTGCTCACCGACAGGCTCTGGAACTGAAGTGTCGAGAAGCCCTCGTTCAGGCTGGAGAGCTGATTCGGCACCCGGTAGAGCAGGCTCTTGCAGTAGGCCACAGCCGCGGCGCTCAAACCGCGCTGGTCGCATTTGTAGGAGACGTCGGCGAAATTGCCGTCCGAGCGAACGACGCCTCCGTCCGAACCCTCCCAGTACTGAAACGGATTGTTCGGGTTGGTGACGATCGCGTGCTGGTCCGGGTGCGTGAACTCCGCGTGGTGAGGATCGCCGTCCTGTGTCAGGTCGCTCCACGTCGCGCCGCCGTCGGTGGACAGCAGCACGCCGCGGCCGTTCGAGACGCCGCCGAGCTGGCCGTAGTCGAAAGAGCCGAGCAGGTAGACGACGTCCGGATGGCCGGCCGGCGAGTGCACGACGTTGTCGTACCAGCACTGCCCCGTGCAGTAGTTGATGTTCTGCGCCGTCGTCATGTCGATGAACGCTGCCGCCGAGTCTGCGTTGTCGCTGCGGTAGAAGCGGGCCGCCGGAGCGCCCTGGTTGCCGACGCCCACGTACATGCGCGTATGGCCGTCCGGCAGAGTGGTCACCGCGAACTCGGCGCGGTCGGTGCTGAGCCCGGCGTTGAGCGGGGTCTTGATCTGGGTCCAGGTCACGCCATTGTCGATCGAACGCCAGACACCCCGCGAAAACTCGTTAACATAAATGACCCCAAGATGTGTGGGATCGACTTGAACGGTGGTGGATCCGCGAGCCGTGGCCACAGCCACAATCGGCCGGATGAGCGTAAAGGTGGCCCCCGTCTGCCGCCAGAGGCCGCGGGTCACGAGCGGATGCGTCGTCGACCCGCTCGACAAACCGCCGCCGTCGGTGGAGTCTATGCCGCGCACGCTGCTCGCGATCGGCACGAGCAGGTTGCCCGCGTTGTCGAAAGCCAGCTGTCCGATCGCCCGCTGCCAAAAGATGCCGCTGCCGGGCACCAGCGACCAGGTCTGACCGCCGTCTATCGACTTGTAGATGCCCACGCCCGCCTCGGAATCAGCCGACGCGTTCGGCTCGCCGGTACCCGCGTAGAGCGTCTTGCCGCTCGGGTCGTTCGGATCGACGATGAGCGAACCAATCGCGTTGGTCCCGAAGCTGTTTGAAACGAACTGCCAGTTCGGGTGTCCGGCAAGCCCATCGCTCGTTCGCCAGATACCTCCCCCGGCGGCTCCGACGTAGATCGGGCAGTCGCCATGATTACAGTTAGGGCCGATGGCCACCGCCGTGACTCGGCCAGCAGTAACGTACTGGGCTCCGTCGCCCAGAGCGTTCAAGACGGCCGGATAGGTGGCCTTGCTCGGCCCGATCAGTTGCCAGGTTCCGGTCGAGTGCGCGCCGGCATTGAGCGACGCCCACGCATTCTGCGCGGCCAGCGTCGCATCCGAGGACACCTCGGCAGCCGGATATGCCCGCCGCAGGGCCGCTTCGACGCCGGGGGAGGAGTCCGCTCCCCGGACTTCGTTCGCGCCGATGGCCGCCTCGGCGTTCTTCCCCGCTTTGATCTTGTCGGGACTCCCCTTCTTCAGCACGATCGCATCCGCTCGAGCCTTCAACGACCGGGATTCCCGGGATTGCCGCACGGCCACGAGGCCGACGGCTGCCGTAGCAAATACGAGCGCGACGGCGCCCGCGACGGCGAGCCGAATCAATCTCCCTCTCTTCATGACACTCCTCCTTTAGAAAGATTAGGTCGTTTCGTCCTCAAGCGAGCGCCGCAATCTGGCGGGCGCCGCCCACCACAAGAACACGAATCAGGTTTTCCGATCTGGAATGCGCAGAACCGCAGGGGACCGTCCGTCGAACCTTCCAGGGAGCCGACCTCGCCGGCAAGAGAGGCATCTGCGAATCACCGTTCTTTCCGAACACCGCGAACTCTTCGGGTAGGACTTCACGCATCGGGCAAAGGCACTGCCATGTTTGATGGTCTGACCGGAGCAGGCTGGAGGCTATCGCCGCGCTCGCCCCACCGTCAAGACAGGAAAAGTCTCGAGGTCGGGAAGTTCGAGTCTTGCCGGACCCGAGACGACTTCCGCAACTCAGACGAAAGTGGCTCCCCGGGCTGATGGCTCAGAGCGCGGTGGTCCGAGACTACCGGGCTCTTGCGCTCAGGCGACGCCGGAGCCAACCGCTCGTGTTAACGGTCGCAGGATGAGGAGCTTACCGCGACCCAACCCCTTATATTGACGTCCGGAGCGGCTGCTGCCGGTAGTGGTTTCGAAAAGCAGCCTGAAAGGCCGTCACGACGGTTCAGCGAATCGTTCCAAAAAGAGTGCGGTGTGTGCGTTCGGGCGGGAGAGCAAGGGCGAAATGCGGGTCTCTGCGCGCCAACGGGCATCGCAATTCCCATTGCGCCCCTACAGGCACACCCGTGGGGCATTCAGGTGAAACTATTCACAAGCTGGAGCCTTCGGCGCAGGAGGGTCTGAAAGTGAGGCGATTCCCATAAGTCCCCTTTTAAGAAGCAAACCGGTGTACCTAAGGCGGCGTGAGACGCGTGATACGCCGCGCGTAAAGGCCGGGTCCGTCGAGGCTTGTTCTCGGCGACATTGTCCTTTTCTGTACAAGCGCAGGATGTATAAATTTTGCAATTCGCCGACACCTGTAGGGGCGCAATGGGAATTGCCGGGGGGCTGTGGCGCGTAGAGACCAGAGGCACGCCCCTCGGTCTCCTTTTCAATCCCGGCCCGTAGACGGGCATTCTGTTCGACCGGGGATTTAGGTTCGAGTAATCGGCCTTTTCCTAGAAGGCGTCCCCGGAGTAATGGCTCAGCGCGCGAGTCTTCGGGACCAGACGTCGCTGGCCATTGAGAAGCGGCGCTCGAACCGCACCGTGTACGTGCTCCGACACGGCGCTCGAGTAGCTTAAAGCGGGGTGGATGGCTCAAAGCGCGGTGGTCCGGGACTACAGATCGTTCGAGGTAGGAAGGCGCCGGGCGAACCGTCTCGTCCTAACCGTCGCCAGATGAGCAGCTTCCCGCCTCTCGTGCGTCCGGACCGGTCTCTCCTGCCCGCCGCGGGGCGGCGAAACTCTGCATCGTGAGGTATTTATGGAACACGCCTTGGCCCCCGTCACCGAGCACTACTGCGCCCGAGAGGACCGCTTCGACAACCCGGCTCTGATCAACTCTCGGGTCCAGGTGGCACACCCATCGGATTGAGGGGCGCTCCGTGCGGCTCTGTTGTATCTCTACGCCGCCGCGTGACTCCGCGTCCCCCTCGTTGGCCGCCCTTCGCCGCGGATGGGCCCAGCTCATTCGCCGGGTGTACGAGATCGATCCGCTCGTCTGTCCCCGCTGCCGAGGCGTGATGCGGGTGGTCGCCTTCATCACCGAGGGCCGCGTCATCCGCCGCATCCTCGAGCACCTTGGCGCCTCCGCTCGCCGCGCTACCCAGGAACGCGCTCCACCTCCCGCAGCCGCAGCGGTTCCCGTTTCACCCTGAGCCCCCTGGCTGCCCGGGCCCACGCCAGCGTCCC
>DAIOUV010000087.1:0-8767 GCA_036759345.1 Acidobacteriota bacterium
TACTTGCCGTCGAGGAAGACCTGCGCTTCCTCGGGCGAGACGTCGGTCTTGACGATCGCGTAACGGCCGGTGCGCGCGGGCACGCCCACGCTTTCATCGGCGCTGCCATCGACGCTTCCGTCCGCATCGCCGTCGCCGCCCGTCACGATGGTGACGCTCGGGCCTCCCCACAACCACGAGGAGTAGAAGGGGTCCCAGCCCCAGCCCCACCCCCAGCTATACGGGTAGTAACCCGAGCCACCTCGGCGATACCTACCGTTGTACCAGCCGCCGCCGTGCGGACTCACCCGGCTCCCGCCGCCCGAGTGGCTCACGCCGCCCGAGTGGCCTCCGCCGCCCGAGCGGCTTCCGCCACCTGCGTGGCCCGACCCGCCGGAATGGCCGCCGCCGCCCCCATGTCCGGAACTGCCGCCGTGCCCGGACCCGCCGCGGGCCTGCGCCGCGGCCCGTGGGGCGAGTGCCACGGCCACCACAAGGGCAGCCGTCGCGATCAGAGAGGGGCGAAGGAAGCGAGAAGACGCGTTCGTGACCATCTTGAGACCCCCGGACGAGATTTCGATCCCCGTCCCATGGATAGCATTGCAAGGACCCTGCCCGAAACCTCCGGCCCGACCGTCCCCTGTCCCGGACACCATTATCCGCCCGTTACCGCTGGGGCGAGCGGAAGAAGGCCTCGGACGACCCCTCCCGGGTCGCTCCGGAGCTGGAATCCGCCAACCACAGAGTACGCCTCGACCGCCAGGACGTCCGCGGAAAGCGTCATCCTCCGATACGCGCTGAGACCCGTCGCGAACCCCGCGTAGTCGCGCGCGGCCGCCTGGGACACGAATGCGTCCATCGCGCGCTCCTTTTGGGCCCTAAGCCGCGTGATGTCGACGAGAAAATTCGGGCGGAACGGCTGGGAAAGCTCGAAAAACGCTACCGTCGCTATGTCCAGCGCCCGCGCGGCCGCGTCCGACGCGGGACGCGCCGCAACCCGGAAGAGCGCCACGGCGACCGCGCGATGGTCGGGATGGGTCTCGACCGGTGAGGGAGCAAAAACGAGGTCCGGCGCCGCCTCGACAAGCCACCGGGCGAGGAGCGCTTCGATCTCCGGAAGCCGGTCGCCGGCGCCGCGATCGGGAATGCCGCCCGCATGCACTATCCCGCCGCCGAGGGCCTCGAGCGCCCGCTGCGACTCCGCAATCCGCGCGGACGCGATCCGCCCGCGCTCTTCCTCGTTCCGCGCACCCGCCGCGCCGTCCGTCACGAGGACGACGTCCACGCGGGCCCCGCGCTCGAGGAGATCCGCGAGGGCGCCTCCGCAGCCGAAGACTTCGTCGTCCGGGTGCGGCGCGAGAACGAGAACGCGCTTCCCCGAAAAGGTGGATGCCGCGTAAGGCACCAGGGTCCGCTCGTCTGGAAAATCCGGAGACCGCATCGCGGAAGCTTACCGCCTACAATGAGATCCGTGGTCGATCAGGCGGACGCTCCGCGCGTTTCCGTGCTTCTCCGAACGAAGGACAGGCCGGGCTTCCTCGCCGAGGCATTGGACAGCCTGCACCGCCAGACGTTCTCCGACTTCGAGACGATCGTCGTGAACGACGGCGGCCCGATCCCCGCCGCGCTGCTCGAGCCCGTGCCCGGGCGCGCCATCCGGGTGCTCGCCCCGCCGGCGCCCGGCGGGAGAACGCGCGCCCTGAACACGGGCCTCGCCGCCGCCCGCGGCACGTACGTGGCCTATCTCGACGACGACGACCTCTACCTGCCCAAGCATCTCGACACACTCGTGCGCTTCCTCGACGGCAGCGACGAGTACCGCGCCGCCTACACGTCCGTCCGCCAGATCGAGCAGGTGCTTGGCGACGACGGGCGTTACCGGGACGGGCGCGAAATCACGGTCTACGGCAGGCCGTTCGATGCCGCGCGTCTCCTCTACAAGAACGACATCCCCCTCATCGGCCTCGCGCATCGCCGCGCGCTCGCGGAAGAGATCGGCGGCTTCGACGAAACCTTCGATCAGTTCGAGGACTGGGATTTCCTCATTCGCCTCTCCGCGCGGACGCGGTTCCATCACCTGCCGGTCGTCACCGCCGTCTACCGGTTGCGGAACGACGCGTCGAACATCACCGCCGCCCAGGCCTGGCACTCGGGAGACGCGCAGACGGCCCGCGGCCGCCTCTTCGAGAAGCACGCGGCTCGCCGGTCGGCTTCGACCGAAATGGCCCTCGTCGACAGTCTCGAGAGCGACACGTATGCCCTCCGCGACGCGACCGCGGCGTCCCGCGCGGAGGCCGAGGCGCTCCGGCTGGGCATCGCGGAGGCTCTCGCCGCGGCCACCGCCCGCAAGGCCCAGCTCCTCTCCTCCCGGGCCGATACCGCGCGCCTCGCTGGGGAGTCCGCCGCGCGCGAGCAGGCGCTCGCCGCCGAGAACATCCGCCTTCAGGCCGAGGCCGCCCGTCTGTACGCGACCGTCGACGCCATGAACCGCTCCCTCGCGTGGCGGCTCTTCACGCCGTGGTGGAAGTTCAAGGAGTTCCTGAAGCGATGACGGTTCCGACCGCCGGCGTGCGCTGCGACCTCGTCATCCCGGTCTACAACGCGCTGCGCTCGACACGCGACTGCCTCGAGAGCGTGCGCCACTTCGCCCCGGTCTGGGCCCGCATCGTCGTCGTCAACGACGGGAGCGACGCCAGGACGACGGAATTCCTGAGGGCGCAGGAAGGAATCGTCCTCCTCGAAAACGAGGTGAATCTCGGTTTCGTGAAGACCGCAAACCGCGGGCTTCTCTTCTCCGACGCGCCGTGGGTCTGTCTCCTCAACTCCGACACGCTCCTCACGGAGGGAGCCCTCGAACGCATGGTGGCGGGCTGCGAGAAGGATCCAACGATCGGCCTCTGCTGCCCGCTCTCGAACGGCGCCGTGAACCTTTCCGTGAACCTTCCTCCCGGTGCCGACGTCTTTTCCTTCGCGCGCCGCGTCGCGCGGACGAGTCCCGCGCGGTACCCAGACGCGACGACGATCGTCGGCTTTTGCCTGCTCGTGAGGCGCGAGGTCATCCGGACGCTCGGGGTCTTCGACGAGGTCTTCGGACGCGGCTACTGCGAGGAGACCGACCTCCATTACCGGGCGCGCGCGGCGGGCTGGCGGTGCGTCGTCGCGGACGACACGTGGATCCACCACCGCCAGCGCGCGAGCTTTTCGGACTCCGACACGCGCATCGCTCAGAACCTCAGGATCCTGATGTCCCGCTGGCGCGAGAGGCACGAGAAGGAGCTCGAAGGTTTCAACGCCCGGAACGAGCTCGGCGCGGTGCGCGACGCCGCGACGTTCGAGTGGACGCTGAGAGACCCCGAGCCCGAGGCTCCTTACGACGTCCTCTTCGTCCTGCCGCTCCTTGGGATCTACGGAGGCGTCGCGACTGTCCTCGAGCTCGCGAACGCGCTCGTCCTCCAGGGCGTCCGCGCCGGCGTCGTCGTCCTCGAAACCGTGCCGCCGGAAATCGAGATGGAGCTCTTCTTCCGGCCGCTGCGCCTCTCGGCGGCCGAATTCCTCGAACGCTGTCCGCCCGCGAAGCTGCTTGTCGCCACCGGATACCAGACCGCCGCCCACGTGGCGGCGGCCGCGGCGTCCCGCGGGATCCAGACGGCCTACTTCGTCCAGGATTACGAAGGCTGGTTCGGATCCGACTCGCCCGAGTACGTCGCGCGAACGTACGACCTCATTCCCCGCATCGTCACGATCTCGACCTGGATCGCGCGCGAGATCGAGACGCGCCACAAACACGTGGCGACCCCGATCCCGATCAGCGCGGATCCCGACGTGTACTACCCGCGTGGGGACCGGCCGGCGGCTCCGCCCGTGCGCATCACGGCGATGCTGAGGCAGGACGAACGCCGCGGCATGAAGTTCCTTCTTCCCGCGCTCGCCGAGGTCGCGAACCGGCCCGACGTCGAGATCGTCCTCTTCGGCCACGCAGCGGTGTCGGCCGACGCGCCCCGCTTCCGGCACGCGCATCTCGGGACGCTGCAGCGCGACGCGGTGCCGAAGCTCCTCTCGACGGTGCACGTCGTGATCGACCCCTCTCTCTTCCAGGGCTTCGGCCTCATCGGGCTCGAGGGCATGGCGAGCGGGGCCGCGTGCGTCCTGACGGACTCCGGCGGCGCGTCCGAGTACGCGGTCCGCGACGTCAACGCGCTCCTCGTGCCCCCGCGGGATTCGGCCGCGCTCGTGGCGGGCATCCGGCGCCTGCTCGACGACCCGGCGCTCCGCGAGCGCCTCGCGGCGAAGGGCCTCGAGACGGCGCGCCGCTTCACGTGGAAGCTCACGGCGACGCGCTTCCGCGCGTTCATGGACGGCCTCCCGCCGGCGCGGGCGGTGCCGCCCGGCGAGCGCGCGGCGCTCGAGCTCCTCGCCTTCGAGCACCGGACGCGCACAGGGCTCGTGGCCGAGCGCCACGAGCTCGGGAAGACGCTGAGCGCGATCGCCGGTTCGCGCGTCTGGAAGGCCGCGCAGCGCTGGCGCGGCCTCCGGGATCGCGTCCGGGGCGCCCTCCCGCTTCCGCGCTAGACGAGCGTCACGCGCGAGATGAGCGTCAGAGCGCGCCCTCCGCGACGACCGCGAACGTCGCGAGATCCACCGCCCGCGCGTACCACGTTGCGCTCCCGAAGCCGGCGCGCACGTCGTCCGGCGGGCGCCACTCGCCGGCTTGCACGCGAGGGACGAAGGCGAAAGAGCCGAAGTCGGCGAGCGGCGAGAGCGCGATGGCGGCCGCCGGAGCCGTGAAACGGAGGACTCCGTCCGCAAGCGGCGCGGGAGGTGCCGTCGCTGTCGCCTCCGACGCCAGCGCGTCGAGGGCCGCAACGCCGCGCGCGCCGAAGTGCGTCGTGAAGTACCGGCGTTCGGACGCCGCGAACCACGCTGCGGCCCGCGGCTCGACCCCCGCGCTCTGGTTGTACGCGTGGACGACGCGCGCCGCGCCGACGCAGAGGAGCGCGCCGCCGAGCGTCCGCAGGCGGCGCTGCCAGTCGTTCTCTTCGTAGTAGAGCGCGTAGCCCTCGTCGAAGGGGCCGGCGCGCTCGAGTGTCGCGCGCGACACTGCCAGGAGCGCGCCCGACAGGGCCCGGACGGCGCGCGTCCCGCCGCCCGCGGCCTCGTCCGCCGCCGCAAAGGCCCGGCGCAGCGCGCGGCGGAACGCGGCCGGCGTTCCCGCCAGCCGCCGCCGCGCGAGCGCGAGCGGGTGCGGCTCCTCGGCGGGCGGCATGTGGATCGTCTCGCCCTCGTCGAGGAAAAACGCGGGGCCGGCGGCGACCGGGCCCGAGCGCGCCGCTCCCGCAAGGGCGAGGAGCGCGCCGGGGCGGACGAGGACGTCGGGGTTCGAGAGGACGAGGACCTCGCCCGACGCGGCCACGAGGCCCGCGTTCAGCCCGCCCGCGTACCCGAGGTTGCGGCCCGGGACGAGGACGCGGTCGGCGGCGCCCTCGAGGGCGCGCGCCTCCCCCGCGTCGTCCGAGTTCACGACGACGATCGTCTCGAGCGAGAGCCCCGACACCGCGGCGTCGCGCCGGATGGTTTCGAGCGCCCGCGCGGCCAGCGCGCCGGACCGGTAGCTCACGACAACGGCGGAGATCACGGGCATGAGGTATTTTCAGCCCTATGGCCGTGGAAATCCGCCCCGCCGAAGCGTCCGACCGGCCGCTCCTCCTCGCGCTGTCCGAGGCCGCGTTCGGCTCGCCGGCCAGCCCCGCCGAGTGGGCGTGGAAGTACGACCGCGCGCCCCACCGGGTGGTTTCCCTCGGCGCATTCGACGGGGAACGGGCGCTGGGGTTCTTCGGCGGCCTCGGGACGCGGTTCCGCGGCGCCTCCGGCGACCTCCCGGGCCTCGCAGCCGTGGATGTCATGACGGCCCCCTCCGCGCGGGCCCTCGGCCGGAGGACGCTGTTCCAGGAGCTCGCGGAGGCCTTCTTCCGGGTCAACGGGGAAGCCGGCGCCCCGTTCGTCCTCGGCTTTCCGAACGACCGGCACCGCCTCGCGGGCGAGCGCATGCTTGCCTACCGCTCGGTCGAGCCCGCAGCGCAGTGGGCGCGCCCCGTCGCCCGGCCCGGCCTCGTCTCGCGGCTCAGGCGGCGCTTCCGCCGCGTCGCGCGCGGCGCGTCCCTCTCGGCAGGGCACGACGCCCTCGCCGAGATCCTCCACGCCCGGCCCGGCTGGCGGACCGACCGCTCGCGTGCCACGCTCGCCTGGCGCCTCGCGCGCCCCGGGGCCGCGTACGACCTCTTCGAGCTGCTCGACGGGCGCGGGCGCTCGCGCGCCTACGCGGCGGTGCGCGTCCTGGGCGACCGCGCGCTGCTCGCGGATCTCCAGGCCGCCGACGAGGAGGCCGGAGACGCGGCGGACCTCCTCGACACCGTCGCGGAGGCGTACGCCGGCTCTCCGGCGCGCACGCTCGTGCTCCGCGCGGGCTCGGCGTCGCGGCTCGCGGCGCGCGCGGCCGAGCTGGGCTTCTCCCCGATCCCGACGGACACGCACTTCACCGTACGCGCGCTGGATCCCGCGTTCGCAGTGGATGCGGCCGCCCGGGCCTTCGACTACCGCTTCCTCGATCACGAGATCTTCTGACCGAAGATCTCCTCGAGCCGGTCGAGGACGCGGTCGAGCGAGAAGCCCCGCGCGGCCTCGATCCCCTTCGCCCGCCGTGTCGCCCACAGCCGGGGCTCGTCGAGGAGGCGCGCGGTCTCGCGGGCCATCCCCGAGGCGTCGCCGGGCGGGACCCGCGACACGACGTCGTCCGCGAGGGGCCGGAAGGATGGGATGTCCGTGAGGACAACGGGAACCCCGGCCGCCATCGCCTCCAGCGGCGGAAGCGGGAAACCCTCGGCGTCGAAGGACGGGTGCAGGAGGACGTCGCACGCGTGGTACCAGATCGGCATGACGCCGGCCGGGAGCGCGTGACCGTAAACGTCCGCGAGGAGGATTCGGCGCTCGACGTCTCCCGGGGGCAGCGCGCTCGCCCGGTAGAGGCGCACGTCGCGCCCGGCCTCGCGCAGCCGCGCGACGGCCCGGAGCGCGACGCCGACGCCCTTGAGCGGAGCCTCGAACGGCCCCACGACGCCAACCGTCGCGGGCCGGCGGGGCGCGTTGCGCTGCGGGTCGGGCGGCGCGAAGTCGGCCGCGGGGATCGCCTGCGGGAGCACGTGGTACGTCCCGGGGTACCGCGGGGCCAGGATCGGCTCGAGGTGGGCCGACACGAGAAGCTTCGGGACCGGCTGGCGGTAGGCCTCGTCGATCTCGTCCAGACGGTGGAGCGTGTGCGGATGCGGCGCCTCGTAGCCCTGGCAGAAATGGAAGATCTTCGGGGCGCGGTGGGCGCGCACGGTGGGCGCGACCGTCGGGAACCACGTCGCGACGTGGACGTCCGCCTCCGGAAGCGTCGTGGCGTCGAAGACGGGGACCTCGAGGACGGGGACGCCGATGGGGAGCCAGCCGTGCCGCGCGTCGCGGGTCACGAGCATCACGTCGTGGCCGCGGGCGCGGAGCCCCTCGGCGTGCTCGACGATGACCTTCACGCCGCCCGACAGCTCGAGGGACTCGAGGACGTACGCGATTCTCATCGAGGAGCGCCGCGGCGCGCGGGAAGGGACGTCCAGGCCGCGCGCAGGCTCATGAGCCCGCTCCGCCACACGTCGGATTCGACGTGGAACGTGCGGTCGCTGCGCGCGTCGAAGAGCGCCAGCGACTTCTCGTCGGCGAGGTAGGCGTAGACGACGAACTCCCCTTTCCCGAGCGGAAGCGCGTCGACGCCGACGCGCACCCGGTAGACGCTCTGCCCGACGAACGGGCCCGTGCCGTCGAGCCGCGAGTCGGCCGAAAAGCACACGACGTTGTCGCGCGTGGAGACCGCGAGGTGGATCTGAAGAGGCCGCGCGGGATCGTCGGCGGCGAACTCCATCTCCACGCCCCACGGCTCTCCCGGCCGGAACTCGTCTTTCGGCGCGCCGTCGCCTCCGGTGACGACGACCTCGAGGAAGCGCCCGTGCGTTCCCTCGGGCACGGCCGCCCCCGCTCCGTGCGGCGCCACCTTGCCGTCCTTGGCGGCGAGAAATTTCTCGTATTCGAGGACGACGCTCTGCGAGTCGCCCTCCGCCGCCACGCGCCCCGCGTTCAGCCACAGCGCGCGGTCGCACAGCGTCGACACGTAGTACATCGCGTGGCTGCAGAAAAAGATCGTCTTGCCCGAAGCCTTCAGCTCGAAGATCCGGTCCACGCACTTCTTCTGGAAGCGGCCGTCGCCCACGGCGAGCGCCTCGTCGAGGAGGATCACGTCGGGCAGGACCGCCGTCGCGACCGAGAACGCGAGCCGCATCTGCATGCCCGACGAGTACGTCTTGACCGGCCTGTCGAAGAAGTCGCCGAGCTCGGCGAACGCCTCGATCTCGGGCAGCGCATCGGCCACTTCCTCGCGCGAAAGCCCCGCGAGAGCGGCCTGCAGGATCACGTTGCGCCGGCCCGTATCGTCCGGATGAAAGGCCGTGCCGAGCTCGAGGATCGAGGCGACCCGCCCCGACAGGCTCACGGTGCCCGAGGTCGCCGCCGTCGTGCCCGCGAGGATCTTGAAGAGCGTGCTCTTGCCCGACCCGTTCTCGCCGATGACGCCGAGGACCGAGCCCTTGGCGATCCCGCCCGAGACGTCGTCGAGCGCCCGCACCTCGGCGTGCCGCGGGCGGCCCGTCAGCGCCTCGAAGAAGCGGTCGCGAGGGGCCGTATACAGCCGGTAGACCTTGCTCAGGTT
>DAIOUV010000088.1:0-8757 GCA_036759345.1 Acidobacteriota bacterium
TCAGGCGCCGACGGCCTTCGCGACCTGCTCGGCGAGGCGCAGGAACGCCTTCGAGACCGTCGAATCCGGGTCGGACACCATGATCGGCGTCCCAGCATCGCCCTGAATGGCGACGCGCGGGTCGATCGGGATCTCACCGAGGAACGGGACGCCGAGGAGGTCGGCCGTCTTCTTGCCGCCGCCGTGCTTGAAGATCTCGTCGCGGTTCCCGCACTTCGGGCACTCGTAGTAGCTCATGTTCTCGATGATCCCGAGGACGGGCACGTTCACCTTCTGGAACATGGCGAGGCCCTTGCGCGCGTCGATGAGCGCGACGTCCTGCGGCGTCGTGACGATGACGGCCCCCGAGAGAGCGACCTTCTGCGTGAGCGTGAGCTGCGCGTCGCCCGTGCCGGGGGGAAGATCGACCAGGAGAAAATCCTGTTTACCCCAGGCCACGTCGCCGAGGAACTGCTCGACGGCCTTGAAAATCATCGGGCCGCGCCAGATCACCGGCGTGTCGACGTCCATCAGGAAGCCGATGGACATGACGCGCACGCCGAAGCGCTCGATCGGGAGGATCTTCTCCTCCTCGTTCACGAACGGCTTCGTCGTGATGCCCATCATCATCTGCTGCGACGGGCCGTAGATGTCCGAGTCCATGAGCCCGACTTCGTAGCCGAGCTTCTTGAGCGCGAGCGCGAGGTTCGCCGAGACGGTCGACTTGCCGACGCCGCCCTTGCCGGAGGCCACGGCCACGACGAAGCGCGTGTCCTTGAGGATGTCCTTGCGCCCGACGGCTCCCGACATGACGGGCGCCTGCGGGGGCGCAGCCTGCACGGAGATCGTGACGGACGTGACGCCCGGAACGCCTCGTAGGACCGCGTCGCATTGCTGCTTGATGGCCTCGGCCGCCGCGGGGGCGTCGGAGGTCAGCGCGAGTCGAAACGAGACGTTCCCGCCCCCGACCGCGAGGTCCTTGATGAAGCCGAAAGAAACGATGTCGCGCGAAAAGCCGGGATACTTGACCTGCCGGAGCGCGTCGAGAATGGTCTGTTCGTTGAGCGTTGCCGTTGACACGTTTCTGCTTCCCTCTCGGTGAGAGAGGATCTCACAAAAAGGGCCGGCGGCCGCGCGGGCGTTAGGGCTTCATGAAGAGCAGCCAGGGCACGCCGATCGCGAGGAGAGCGGCGAGATAGATGAAGCCGAAGATCGCGCCGAGCCGCCAGAAGTCCTTGCGCGGGACGAAGCCGCTGCCGAAATAGACGGGCGACGGGCCGGTCGCGTACGGAGTCAGGATCCCCATGATGCCGAGCGTGTAGCAGAGGAGCATCGCGAACATCCGCGGGTCGACGCCGGCGACCGCGGTGCCGGCCGCGAGCATGACCGGGAGCATCGCCGTCACGTGGGCCGTGATGCTCGCGAACATGTAGTGCGTCACGAAGAAGAGGACGGTCAGGAGGATCATGACCGTGAGCGGCGCGTAGCCCGCGAGCGGCGCGGCGGCGCGCTTGGCGAACCACGTCACGAAGCCCACGCGGTTCAGGCCGTCGGCGAGGGCGACGAGGGTTGCGAACCACACGAGGACGTTCCACGCGGCCTTGTTCGCGAGGATGTCGTCCCACGCGACGACGCCGAGGATCACCATGAGGGCGATCGCGGCGAAGGCGACGGCAGTCGCGTCCACGAGCTTGCCGCCGAAGATCCAGAACGCGAGGGCGCCCACGGCGAGAAGGGCCATGACGACCTCGTTCCGCGAGACGCGGCCCATCGTCGAAAGCTCCTTGCCGGCCCAGACCGGGACCTCCGCGCTCTGCTTCACCTCGGGCGGGTAGATCTTGTAGACGAGGAACGGGACGAGGAGGAGAAGCACGACGCCGACCGGGAGAACACCGACGAGCCACGTCGACCACGAGATGTCGACCTTCGCGGTCTTCCTGACGATTTCGAGGGCGAGGAGGTTCGGCGCAAGGCCTGTCAGGAACAGCGTCGAGGTCACGCACGTCGTCGCGAGCGCGGTCCACATGAGCGTCCCTCCGAGGCGCCGCGACGTCGGACCCGGCTCGGAGCCGTATAGGCCGGGGATGTTCCGGATGACCGGGAAGATCGTCCCGCCGCTGCGCGCCGTGTTGGACGGCGTGAACGGCGCGAGGACGACGTCGGACAGCGAGACGGCGTAGCCGAGGCCAAGCGAGTTGCCCCCCATTTTCTTCACGAGGCCGAGGGCGAGGCGCCGGCCGAGGCCGGACTTTTCGTAGCCGAGAGCGAACATGAACGCGCCGAAGATGAGCCAGACCGTCGTGTTCGAGAAGCCCGACAGGCCCCACTTGATCGCGTCCGCGGGCTTTGGCTCGACGAGGCCGAGGACCGTCGCGAGCGCGACGCCCGTGACACCGACGGCGGCGGCCGGGATTGGCTCGAGGACGAGACCCACGACGACCGCGCAGAAGAGCGCGAAGAAATACCAGGCCGTGGGCTTCAGACCCGCCGGCACGGGCAGCACGGCGACGATCGCGCCCACGAGGATCGCGAGCAACCCCTTCCAGAGGTCCGGGTGCGCGTGCAAGCCCAGCGGGCCCCGTGAGACGTGTGCCTGAGATTTCATGGCAGAGACTCCTTCAGCCATAAGCTGGCGCCTGCGCCCAGTCCCAGCCTGATGCAGAGGAATCAGGGCGTGCGCCCGCCGCTCAGCCGCGCAGCAGGAGGATCTCGCGCCGGACGCGAACCATCAGGTCCGCCCGATCACGGACGCCCAGCCCCGCCGTGGGAATCGGGCGCCCGGCCCGCACGCGCACGGGGCCCCGTCGCACGATCATTCCCTGAGCTCCGAGAACGGCCCGGGCCCCGGAAACGCCCACGGGCACGATTGGCACGCCCGACTTCAGCGCCGTCAGGAAACCCGACTTCTTGAACGCGCCGAGGCTTCCGTCGCGTGAGCGCGTCCCTTCGGGGAAGATCAGGATGGATTCGCCCCTCGCAAGACAATGGTCCAGACCGGACAAGACCTCCCTGGCCTTCTCCGTCCGGCGCCGGTCGACGGGCACGAACCCGGCGAGCCACATCGACCAGCCCATGAACGGCACGTAGAACAGCGAGCGTTTCGCCAGGAAGCGCACGTCCTGAGGGATGGCGAGGAGGAGGAGGAGAATGTCGATCCCCGACTCGTGGTTCGACATGTAGATCGCCTGCGGGAGGGCCGCGGCTTCCTGCGACGTCTCGATCGTGGCCGGAACTCCGGTCAGAAAGAGGATGGACCGGGCCCAGAGGCGGGCCCAGAAAAGGTAAAACCGCCCGCGCGGCGGAATCCACGATGTGAGGATCGCGAGGAGGCCATAGGCGGCCGCCATGAGCGCGATGACCGCCCAGCTCCAGACGGAGACGACCAAATCGCGGAGCATGAACGAGAGTGTACGGGACCGGCGGGCCGCGCCCGTAGAATGCGCACGTGGCCCAGCTCGATTCAAGGACGCAGTACGTCGTGGTATTGAAGGAACCGCTCTGGAAGCTGGCGCGCATCCGGCGCTGGGTCCTGAACGTGTCCTTCCATCTCGGCGGCGTCGCGATGATGACCGCGCAACTCGCGCGCGAGGCGCGGAATCGCTGGGAATCGGCCGAGATCATCCGCCAGATGGACGCCCTCGGCGTCCAGTCGATCTCCATCACGAGCCTCACCGCTCTCTTCACGGGGATGGTCCTCGCGCTCCAGACGTCGTACGCGCTGGCGCAGTTCGGCGGCAAGCTGTTCGTGGGCCGCGTCGTCGTGCTGTCGATCTGCCGCGAGCTGGGGCCGACCCTGACCGCCCTCATGGTCGCGGCGCGAGTCGGATCGGGAATCACGGCCGAGCTCGGAACCATGTCGGTCACCGAGCAGGTCGACGCCATGCGGGCGCTCGGCGCCTCCCCGATCCGGAAGCTCGTCCTGCCGCGCGTCGTGGCCGTCACGCTCATGCTTCCGGTCCTCACGCTCCTCGCCGATTTCCTCGGAATGGTGGGCGGCTTGTTCATCGCGGTCTTCGAGGTGAAGATCGGCGCCACGTTCTACCTGTCGACCATCCAGCAGTCCGTGCACGTCAACGACGTGCTTCACGGGCTTTTCAAGACTCCCTTCTTCGGGTTCGAGATCGCGATGATCGGCTGCTACAACGGCCTGAACGCCTCCGGGGGAGCGGACGGAGTCGGGCGCGCGACGACGATCGCGGTTGTCGTGGCCTCAATCGCGATCCTCATGTCCGACTTTTTCCTCACGAAGCTCTTCCTCGTCCTGCCGCTGGGGCTCCAATGACGTACAGCGAAACGGCCGTCGTGCGCTTCGTGAAGGCGGCCCGCCCCGCGGGCGCCTCGATCATCGAGCTCAAGCACGTCTCCAAGGCCTACGGCTCCAACCGCGTGCTCGACGACGTGAGCCTCTCCGTGAAGCGCGGGGAGGTGCTCGTGATCCTCGGCGGGTCCGGCACGGGCAAGTCCGTGTCGCTCAGGCAAATGAACGGCCTCGAGCAGCCTGACGCCGGCGAGGTCTGGGTGGACGGCGTGGAGGTCTCCTCTCTGCCCGAGGAGGAGCTCGTCCCCATGCGCAAGAAGGTCGGCATGCTCTTCCAGAGCGGCGCCCTTTTCGATTCGATGACGGTCTTCGAGAACATCGCCTTCGCGCTGCGCGAGCACACATCCTGGTCGGAAGAGCAGATCTCGGCCCGCGTCGCGGAGGTGCTCGGTTTCGTCAACCTCGGACGCGACGTGGAGCGCCTGCTCCCCTCTTCGCTTTCGGGCGGAATGAAAAAACGCGTCTCTCTGGCGCGAACCGTCGCGCTCAAGCCCGACATCCTTCTCTACGACGAGCCGACGACGGGACTCGATCCCGTGACCGCGATGACGATCAACCGGCTCATCGTCGACCTGAACGAGCGGCTCGCGACGACGTCCGTCGTCGTGACCCACGACATCGTCTCGACGCTGTTCGTCGCCGACCGCATCGCTTTTCTCCAGGATGCCCGGTTCGCGTTCGTCGGGACGCCCGAAGAAGCGCAGACCTCGGACGTCGCCGACCTCCGCGCCTTCCTCGCCGCGGGGGTCGCTCCGGAATTGACCGCTTCAAAGGGAGGCCCGCCGTGAGAGCCGACGTCAAGACCAAGACCCGCGTCGGGGTCATCCTCTTCGCCTCCTTCGTGCTGCTCGCCGGCGCCATCCTCTTCATCGGAGGGACGAAGGGCTTTTTCGTGCGCCGCACGTCGTACTTCGCCCGCTTCCCGAATTCCCAGGGCATGGTGGGAGGCAACCAGGTGCGCCTCGCCGGCGTCATCGTGGGCGCCGTGCGCGGTATCGAGGTGCCGCGCGTACCGGGTCAGGACCTCACGATTCACTTCGACATCGAGCGAAAGTACCAACACCTCGTGAAGACCGACAGCCGGGCCGAGATCAAGACGATCGGCCTCTTGGGCGACAAGTTTCTCGAGGTGACGCCCGGTTCGACCGACAAGCCGGATCTCGAGCCCGACCACGAGATCATGGCGTTCCGCGGCGCCGAGCTCGAGAAGATCCTCGCCGGCTCGGGCGACCTCGTGGACAACGTCGTGGCCATCTCGAAGTCGCTCAAGAACATCCTCGGGCGGACGGAGAAGGGCGAGGGGTTCCTCGGCGAAATCACGTCGGATTCCGAGAACGGCCAGGCGCTTTCGCGCTCGCTGCGCCAGACGCTCGACAGCGTGAACGGGCTCATGGCGGACGTGCGTCAGGGGAAGGGCCTCGTCGGGCGCCTCCTGAACGACGAAAAAGCCGCCGAGGGCGTTCTCGGCGAGCTGGGGTCGGCGTCGGCCTCGCTTAACCGGATTCTCGGGAGCGTCGAGAAGGGCGTCAAGACGGGGGAAGGCCTCGTGCCGGCGCTCCTCTCCGATCCGGAGGGGAAGAAGAAGTTCTTCGCGATGGTCGACTCGCTGCAGTCGACCGCCGCCGGGCTCGCATCTTTCTCCAAGGACCTCAAGTCCGGGAACGGACTCCTCGGACAGCTCGTTTCGAACGGCGACTTTTCGAAGGAGTTCCTTGCCGACCTGAAGAATCTGTCGTCCCACCTCGCGAACGTCGCCGCGAAACTGGATTCGACGCAGGGCACGGCCGGCAAGCTCATCGCCGATCCGGCCGTGGCCGACGCGATGAACGACATCCTCGTCGGGATCGACAAGAGCAAGGCCCTGCGCTGGCTCATCCGCGACCGCCAGAGATCCGGCATCCAGAAACGCTACGACGCGGCGCATCAGGCCCCGACGCCGATGCCCAGTCCGGTTCCGTGAGTCTCGTTCTCGTCGCGGGCGGCGCGGGCTTTCTCGGCGCCGCCGTCGCGCGGCAGCTCCTCGGCGCGGGCGAGGGCGTCGTCATCCTCGACACGTTCGACGACGCGGGCGACGGCCACGCCCTCAAGGAGGAGCGGCTCGCCTCGTTCGGGCGCCACCCGCGCGTTTCGGTCGCGCGCGGCGACGGGACGGACGCGGAGCTCCTCGAGGCCGTCTTCGCCGAGCATCGGCCCGCCTCCGTCGTGAACGCGATGCGCCTCCCCCTCGACGCCGCGGGCCTCGGGCCGCTCGTCGAAGCGTCCCGCCAAGCGGGCGTCGGCCTTCTCGTCCACCTCTCCGACGCGGCGCTCTACGGCCCGCGCGACGAGGCCAGCCTCCGCGCGCGCGAGGACGAGCCCGTCGAGCCCCGAGAGGACCGCGACCTCCTCGCGAAGGCGGCCGAGGAGGAGGCGCTCCTCGCCTCGGGCCTGCCCTTCGTGATCCTGCGCGTCTTCGCCGCCGCAGGGCCCGGCGGCGGGCCCGCGCGCTTCCCGCAGGACGCGCTCGAGGCGATCCTCGCGGGCGAGGAGGCCTTCCTCGCGGACGACGCCCCCCGGGACTTCGTCCATCCGCAGGACGTCGTGCGCGGCGTCCTCTCCGCCCTGCGCAAGCGGCCGATCGGCGAGATCGTGAACCTCGGGTTCGGCCTTGCCGTGAAGCCGTCCGAGCTCGTCCGGGCCCTCGCCGCGCGCGCCTCCAAGGAGTGCCGCTTCACGGTGACCGGGACTTCCGCGCGGACGCCCCGGATCGCCGACATGGAGAAGGCCTGGCAGGCGCTCGGCTTCTCCCCGCAGCTCGGCCTCGGGGAGATCGTGTGGGATACGGTGCGCGCCCGGCTTTTCCCCGCCGAGGCCGCCCGCGCGTACCAGCGGCCCGAGGCCCCGGCGGCCGCCTCCGCGGACCCGCCGAAGCCGGTCTCGCGGCGGGAGCTCTTCGAAATGTTTCGCCGGCCGTTCGACACGACCCGCAAGCCCGGCTCCTGAAGTGTGACCCGGCGAGGGTAAGATCCCCGTTCCCGGGATTCTCTTCTCCGGAGGCTTTACCCGATGAACATCTGCATGGTCGGAACGGGCTATGTCGGCCTGGTGACCGGCGCCTGCCTCGCCGACTTCGGCATGGACGTGACCTGCGTCGACAACGACGAGACAAAGATCGGCCTCCTGAAGAAGGGTGTCTCGCCGATCTACGAGCCCGGTCTCGAAGAGCTCATCCATAAGAACGAGAAGGCCGGCCGCCTGCGCTTCACGACGAACCTCGCGGAGGCCATCGAACGCAGTCTCGTGATCTTCATCGCCGTCGGGACGCCCCCGAAGGAGGACGGCTCGCCCGACCTGTCGTTCATTTTTCAGGTCGCCGAGTCGATCGCGACGCACATGAACGGGTACAAGGTTGTCGTCACGAAGTCGACCGTTCCGACGGGCACGGGCGCACAGATCGAGGACATCCTTCGCACGAAGAACGGCCGGTACAAGTTCTCCGTCGTCTCGAACCCCGAGTTCCTGCGCGAAGGGTCGGCCATCGAGGACTTCATGCACCCCGACCGGGTCGTCATCGGCTCGCGCGACGAGGAGGCGATCGCGATCGTCAAGGACGTCTACTCTCCGCTCTCGATCGGCGGCGTGCCATTCGTCGTGACCGACGTCGAGTCGGCCGAGCTCATCAAGTACGCGTCGAACGGCTTCCTCGCGCTCAAGGTCTCCTTCATCAACGAGGTTGCGGCCATGTGCGAAAAGATGGGTGCCGACGTGAAGGACGTGGCGCGCGGCATGGGCCTCGACAAGCGTATCGCGCCTCAGTTCCTGAGCCCCGGACCCGGCTACGGCGGCTCGTGTTTCCCGAAGGACTCCTCCGCAGTCGTCGACCTCGCGCGGAAGGTCGGCTACACGTTCGAGATCATGGAGGCCGTCCTCTCCGTCAACGACCACGTAAAGGCGCGCATGGTGGAGAAGGTCGCGGCCGTGTGCCCGGACCTCGCGGGCAAGCGGGTCGCCATGCTCGGGATCGCCTTCAAGCCGGAGACGGACGACATCCGCGAGAGCGCGTGCCTGAGGCTCGCGTCCGACCTCCAGGCGCGCGGCGCCGACGTCGTGGCCTATGACCCGGCCGCGATGGACAACGCGCGGAAGGAAATGCCCTCGCTCAAGCTCGCCGACGACGTCTACTCCTGCGCGGCTGGCGCCGACGTCCTCGTTCTCGCGACGGACTGGAACCAGTTCCGCAAACTCGACCTCGACCGCCTCGCAAGCACGATGAAGGCGAAGAACTTCGTTGATCTTCGCAACCTCTACGAGCCCAGGGACATGAAGAAGGCCGGCTGGAACTACGTGGGCCTCGGCCGAGCCTGAAGCGCGTGTATCATGGCCGCCGGGCGCCGGCAGGTGGCACCCTTCGCGGCATCGGAGGTCCTCATGGCCATGAAGATTCAGGACACTTGTATCAACTGCGGCTCGTGCGAGCCCGA
>DAIOUV010000089.1:0-8646 GCA_036759345.1 Acidobacteriota bacterium
CCCATCTTCACGAGGACCTGGTTGAAGTCCGGAAGCGCGAGGTGGAACCCAACGGGCTTCCCGTCGATTTCGACGAAGAGGATGTATGGCGGATGGATGATGGGCTTGAGCTTCTTGGCCATGGCGTCGATCTCCTCCGACGTCATCGGCACGAAGCCCCAGTTCTTCTCCCAGGCCGCGTTATAGATCGTCTTCACGATCGCGAGATCCTCGTCGAACCTGTCCATGCGGATCGGCCGCACGACGAGGCCCTTCTCGCGCTTGCGAACGGCGTCCGAGAGGCGCGCGAGCCTCCGAAACGAGAGATCTCCCACGGGCGCGAGGATCGCGACGAGGTCCTTCTCCTTCGCATACCCCGCCTCCGCGAAGAGGTCGAGGTAGTACGCGGGGTTGTACGTCATCATCAGGAACGGAAGGCCGGGATCGCTTTCGGACGGGACCAGCGCACCGACCTCGTCGTTGAGCGACGGATTCGCGGGACCGCGCAGCCTCTCGCACCCGGGCAGCATCGAGCGCACGGCCGCCTCGGCGGCGCCGAAAAGGGCAAGCGCTACCTCCCGGTCGTTCTCACTTTCGAAGAATCCAAAAAATCCCGTCTTCTCGCCGTGCACCCGGTTGTGCTCGTCATCCACGATCGCCGCGATGCGCCCGACGACCCTTCGCGCGCGGCGCGCCAGAAAGAGTCTCCTCTTCGCGTGCCTCCAGAACGGGTTCTTCGCCTCGTCGAGCATCCAGCGAACGTCGCTCCTGAGGGGCGGCGGCCAGTTCGGATCGCCCGCATAAATCCGGTACGCGAGCTCGACGAATTCCTTGAGATCGGACGGCGAGGAGACGGGATCCACCCGTAAGGGCGCCTTATCGTTCACGTCGTGTCGTGCCTCCTCATGCAAACGGTCTCACAGCGGTTCGGAGCGATCAAGCCCTGCCGACCCGGGGGGCGCGCATGAGCTATCGTGCAATGCTGCGCCGCGGTCGGGCTCAAGGAGTCTCATGGGCGACCCCCTCTTTCTCCACCGTCTCCAGTTCGCCTTCACGCTGATCTACCACTATCTCTTCCCCGTCCTGACGATGGGGCTCGCGTTTCTGATCGTCGTGATGAAGGCGCTGGGCCTGCGAAGCGGCGGGGAGCGCTGGAACGACGCCGCGCGCTTCTGGATCCGGATCTTCGGCATCAACTTCACCGTCGGCGTCGTGACGGGCATCCCGATGGAGTTCCAGTTCGGGACGAACTGGGCGCGCTTCTCCCGCTACGCCGGCAACGTCATCGGGCAAACGCTGGCGATGGAGGGCGTCTTCGCCTTCTTCCTCGAATCGAGCTTCCTGTCACTCCTGGTGTTTGGCGAAAAGCGGCTTTCGCGTGCCGGCCATTTCGCGGCCGCGGTCGCGCTCTTCGTCGGAAGCTGGCTCTCCGGCTACTTCATCATCGCGACGAACGCCTTCATGCAGCATCCGGTCGGGCACCGCGTCGGACCGGACGGTTCGCTCGTCCTCGCGGACTTCGGGGCATTCCTTTTCAACCCCTGGGCGATCGCACAGTACGCGCACAACATGACCTCCACCGTCGTGACGGCCTCTTTCGTCGTCGCGGCGCTGGGCGCTTTCTACCTTCTTCAGGGGAAGCACCTGGAGGAGGCCCGCCTTTTCCTGAAGCTCGGCACGACGGCCGGCCTGATCTCGAGCGTCCTCGTCGCCTTCCCCACCGGCGACACTCAAGCCAAGCACGTAGCCCGGTACCAGCCCGTGGCGCTCGCCGCCATGGAGGGCCGCTTCGAGAGCGGGCCCCGCGCGGGCCTCAGCATGATTGGCCAGCCGAACGTGCGGGAGCGCCGCCTCGACAATCCCGTCACGGTGCCCCTGGTCCTGAGCGTGCTCGCCTTCGGCCACACGTCCAGCGAGGTCCAGGGCCTGAACGACTTTCCCGAGAAGGACTGGCCCGACAACATCGAGCTTCTCTATTACGCCTTCCACATCATGGCGGGCCTCGGGACGATCCTGATCGCGATCATGGTGGCGGCGAACGTTCTGGGCTGGATGGGCCGCCTGGAGAAGACCGGTCCAATGCTCTGGGTTCTCATGCTCGCTTTCCCTTTTACGTACATCGCCGTCATCGCGGGATGGGTCACGACGGAGCTGGGACGGCAACCATGGCTCGTCTACGGCCTCTTCCGGACGGCGCAGGGCTCGAGCCCCACGGTCCACGGCGGCACGGCGCTCTTCACGCTGCTGGGCTTCTGCGGGCTCTATCTCGTCCTCGGCGTGCTCTTCCTCTTCCTGATCGCGCGGGAGATCGGCCACGGACCGTCGCCCGAGGCACCGCGGCGCGAGGCGGCCCATGCCTGATCTCTGGTATGCCATCGCCGTCCTGATGCTCACGGCCTACGTGGTCCTCGACGGCTTCGACTTCGGTGCCGGAGCGCTCCACCTGTTCGTCGCGAAGACCGATTCCGAGCGGCGCCACGTCCTCGCCGCGATCGGCCCCTATTGGGACGGAAACGAAGTCTGGCTGCTGGCCGCGGGCGGCGCTCTCTTCGTCGGCTTCCCGAAAATCCTTTCCTCCGGGATCTCAGGCTTCTACTTCGCGATCTTCCTCGTGCTCTGGTCCCTCATCCTGCGCGGGATCGCCATCGAATTCCGCAGTCACGTGAACGACTCGATCTGGCGCAGGACCTGGGATCTCGGATTCGCCGTTGCGAGCACCCTCCTCCCTGTCTTCTTCGGCGCCGCTCTCGGAAACCTGATCCGCGGCGTCCCGCTGGATCGCAACGGCTGGTTCGAGCTCGCGCTGTTCACGGACTTCACGGCAAAGGATCCCGTCGGAATCCTCGATTGGTACACGGTTTTCGTGGGCGTCTTCGCGCTCGTCGCTCTGCTCGGGCACGGCGCGACGTTTCTCGCGTGGAAGACGGACGGCCCCGTGCACGAAAGAAGCCGGGCGCTCGTGCGCCCGCTCCATGCCGCGGTCGCGGTTCTCTGGATCGTCGTGACGGCGGCGACGGCGGCGGTCAACCCCGATCTCCTCGCCGCGCTGCCCGGGCGGCCCCTGGCGATCTTCCTCGCCGCTGGGGCGGTCGGGGGCCTCGCCACCGTCTTCGCCGCCTCTTCGCGCGGGCGCGATCGCACGGCGTTCCTGGGCTCGTGTTCCTTCCTCGCCGGCCTCTCGATGGCGACCGCGGCCTGTGTCTTCCCGGTCATGCTGCGGTCCACGTCGGATGCCGCGCTCTCGCTCACCGCCCACAACGCGGGAGGCGACCCGGCGGGCCTCAGGACGGCGCTCTATTGGCTCGCGATCGGCCTCCCCCTCGCCATCCTCTACTTCGTCATCGTCTTCCGCGTTCATCGCGGAAAAGCGGTCGCGGCGGCAGACGGCGAAGGGTACTGAACGCCGGCGCTCTCCGTCGAACGACCCCTAGGAGACCAGCCCCAGCTCGCGGCCCACCTTGTGGAAGGCCTCGAGAGCGCGCGTGAGCTGCGCCCGCGTGTGTGTCGCCATGTACGACGTGCGGATGAGCGCGCGCCCCGGAGGCGAGGCCGGGCTCACGACGGCGTTGACGAAAACGCCTTCGTCTTCCAGCCTCTTCGCCATCTTGAAAGCGACGATGTCGGGTCCGGCGACGATCGGGATGACGGGCGTCGAGGAATGGCCGCAGTCGAAGCCGATCGCGCGGAGGGCCGTGAGCATGAAGCGGGTGTTCTCCCAGAGGCGCTCGCGACGCTCGGGCTCGCTCTCGATGATGTCGAGAGCGGCGAGGGCGGCCGCGACGGACGCGGGCGGCGGCGCCGCCGTGAACATGAGCGACCGGGCCCGGTGCTTGACGAACTTGATCACGTCCGGCTCGCCCACGACGAAACCGCCCACGGTCGCGAGCGACTTCGAGAACGTTCCCATGATGATGTCTACCTCGTGCTCGAGGCCGAAGTGCTCGGCCGTGCCGCGACCGTGCTTGCCGAGAACGCCTATGCCGTGCGCATCGTCCACCATGAGGGCCATGTCGTAGTCGTCGCAGATGGCGGTGTACTCCGGAAGCGGCGCGATGTCGCCTTCCATCGAGAAGACGCCGTCGACGACGAGGATCCGCCCGCTGCGGTCCCCGTTCAGGGCGAGCAGGCGCCGAAGATCGGCGGGATCGTTGTGCTTGAACTTCTTGACCTCGGCGCCGACGGCGAGGCGCGCCCCGTCGTAGATGCAGGCATGGTCCTGGCGATCGAGATAGATCGCGTCCCCCTTGCCCGCGAGGGAAGAAATGACGCCGAGGTTGACCTGGAAGCCCGTCGAAAACGTCACGCAGGCGGGCTTCTTCATGAAGGCCGCGAGGCGCTCCTCGAGCTCCACGTGGATGTCGAGCGTTCCATTGAGAAGGCGGCTGCCGGCGCATCCGGCGCCGTACTTCCGGATGGCTTCGATTGCCCGCTCTTTGATCTTCGGATGCGAGGTCAGGCCGAGGTAGTTGTTCGACCCCAGCATGATCATCTCGCGGCCACCCATCATGACGACCGGATCCTGGCCCGACTCGATGGTCCGGAAGAACGTGAAGAGGCCTAGAGCCCGGAGATCGTCTGGCACGGTGTACATCCGACATTTTTCAAAGATTGAGCGATTTCCGGCGGGCGTCACGCGTGTATTCGGCCGCCTGAGCACCGGTTCACCCTTAGCGGCCATGGGCCGCGCCATTCGAGGCTGTGTCATTCGGCTCCCCTGTCGGACGGATTTTACCACCCCTGTCCACGATCCAGCCGCGCTCGAGATACCAATCCCACGTGCGCCGGGCTCCCGACGCGAAATCGGTTTGAAACGGCTGACCCAGAGCCACTTGCGCGTCGGACACGTCGCAGATCCAGGCCCGTTGGAGCATCTCGTTCGCCTTCTCCGCGTTGAACACGGGAGGGCCCTTCCCGAGGCCGGAAAAGGCGCCGGCGAGGAACCCGGCCACCCGGATCGCGGCGCCGGGTATCGGCAGCATCCAGGGGCGCCTGGTCGGGAGGCCGGCGAGGGTCTCGGCGATACGGCGATAGTCGAGAACCTCCGGGTGCGCGACGAAAAAGGTCTCGCCCCGCCCACCCCGGGCGAGCGCGCCGCGCACGGCAGCCGCGACGTCTTCGGCGAACGCCATCTGGATCCGCGGGATTCCGCCCGCGAGGACCGGCACGAACCCCTTCGACGCGGCTACGAACAGCTCCCGGATCGCGGTCTCGCGGGGGCCGTAGACCGCGCTCGGACGCAGGATCGTGAACGCGAGGCCCGGCGCCTTCCGTACGGTCTCCTCGCCCGCGAGCTTCGAGCGGCCGTAAGACGAGACGGGATGCGGGGAGTCGCCCACGCGGACGGGTTCTCCGTTCGCGCTCGGACCGCCCGCGGCCTGGGAGGACACGAGGACGACGTGCGCGCCCGGCGCCAGATTCCGAACCGCAGCCACGACGTTCGCCGTGCCGCCCGCGTTCGCCTCCAGATACTCGCGCTCGTTTCGCGCCGAGGTCTTCCCCGCCGCGTGCACCACCGCCGACGCGCCTCGGACGAGAGCGTCGAGCGACTCGGGCTTCCTCACGTCACCCGGCACGATCTCGACGCCCGAACCCTTCAACCAGCCGGGGCTCTCGGGGCGGCGCACGAGGGCGCGCACGCGGTAACCGGCCGCGAGCAGCGCGTCGACCGCGTGGCTGCCCACGAAGCCGGTGCCTCCCGTGAGAGCGACGAGGTCGCCGAGCGCCATCCCGCGAGTGTATCCGGATCGCTCGGCTATGATCCACGCCCTCCGATGAGAAAACTCCTGCTCGGAGTCGCCTTGACCCTTGCCTGTGCGTTGCCCACCTCTGCGCTCGAGGCACCGCGGAAGATCGTCGACTACGACATCCAGGTCGCCCTCGATCCCGAGACGAAGCTCGTCGAGGGCGCCGAGACGCTGAAGTGGACGAACGCGTCCGACGTCCCGGTTGGTGAATTGCGCTTCCACCTCTACTGGAACGCGTTCCGCAACGACCGGTCGACGTTCTTCAAGGAGTCGGGCGGCCAGCTGCGAGGCGACAAGGCCGACACGGGCAAGGGCTGGGGCTACACGGACGTGACCTCGATGAAGTGGGACGGCGCCGAGCTCGTGAAGGGCGCCCGCTTCGAGAGCCCGGACGACGGCAACCCCGACGACCGGACGGTCCTCGTCGTCCCGCTCCCCCGCCTCGTCGCGCCCGGCGAAACCGCGACGCTCGCGATCGCGTGGAAGGCGAAGGTCCCGAGGGTCTACGCGCGCGCCGGCTACGTCCGCGACTTCTTCATGTTCGGCCAGTGGTTTCCGCAGGTCGGCGTCTACGAGCCGAAGGGCCGCCGCCGCCGGACCGACTCGGGCTGGAACTGCCACCAGTACCACGCGAACTCCGAGTTCTACGCGGACTGGGGCGACTACCGCGTCGCGATCACGCTTCCCGAGAAGTTCGTCGTCGGCTCGGCGGGCGCTCTCGTGGACACGAAGACTGCGGGCGGGAAGAAAACCCTCACGTTCGAGCAGAAGTCGATCCACAACTTCGCCTTCACGGCCGATCCGCGGTACGTCGTCGTCGAAGACGTGTTCGACCCCGCGAAGGACATCCCGGCCGACGAGGTCGCACGCGCCTCGAAGACCCTCGGCCGCTCCGAGGCGGACCTCCGCGCCGGGTTTCACAAGGTCGCGATACGGCTTTACCTTCAGCCCGACCACCGCGCGTTCGACCGCCGCCACCTCGACGCGCAGAAGTGGGCGCTCGCCTGGACGGGCCTCTGGGCGTTCCCGTACCCGTACGCGCAGGTCTCGATCGTCGACCCGCCCGAGGACGGCATGGGCGCCGGCGGCATGGAGTACGAGACGATCTACACGACGTTCACGTTCAAGGCCCTCTCGCATTGGCCGCTGGATCGGATCTACCTCCCGGAGATGGTCACGATCCACGAGTTCACGCACGGCTACTGGATGGGCCTCCTCGCCTCCAACGAGTTCGAGGAGAGCTGGATGGACGAGGGGATCAACACCTTCACCGAGTTCGTGATGGTGGACCGGAAATACGGCGCCTTCCTCAAGGTGCCGCCGGGCATCGGCTTCAGGGACGAGGAGATGAGCCGCGCGCAGACCGCGCTCACGCAGGACCACGACCCGATCCAGTCTTATGCGTGGAAGTACGCCAACGGAGACTCATACGGGCGCAACTCCTACCCGCAGCCGGGCACGACGATCCAGCAGATCCGGAATCTCCTCGGCGAGGAGGCCTTCTGGCGCGCCTTCCGCGGCTACGCGGAGCGCTGGCGCTTCGACCATCCGACGTCCGAGGACTTCCTCGACGCGATGCGCGCCTCCGGGGACCCGCACGTCGCGGCACTGATCCCGAAGACGTGGTACGGGCGCGGCTGGGTGGACTTCGCGATCCTCGAGGCGAGCACGATGGCCGACGACGGCTTCACGGGCTTCGACGACTCGGACAAGCCCGTGAACTTCGACCCGGACCCGAAGAAGAAGCCGCCGAAGAAGCCCGACGAAAAGAACCACAAGGGTCCGTGGCAGTCGCTCGTCGTCGCCTCTCGCGACGGCGACATCGAGATGCCGGCGTACGTCGTCCTCACGTTCAAGGACGGCCAGAAGGTCGAGCGGATGTGGGACGGCGCGGGCGGATGGATCAAGTACCGCGTGACGTCCTCCTCGCCGCTCGTGAAGGCCGAGGTGGACCCGGACCACCGGACCGTCCTCGACCGCAACCCCTGGAACAACGCCCGCTATACGAAAAAGTACAAGGGGCCATCGGCCGCCGCGAAGGGCCGGACCTACGCCCTGCACCTCGTGGAGATCCTCCTCTCCACCCTGTGGGGTGTCCTGTGAGCGTGACCCGGAGCGGTTTCTCCGCGGCCCTTCGGCACCGGCGTCTCGCGGGAGTCCTCTGGCTTTCGCTCCTTGCATCCGCCCTCGTCACCTGGTACCCGATGAAGGCCCTCTTCGCCGTCTTCGACGAGGGCGCGTTCCGCGAGACCCTCGTGAAGGGCTGGGACGGCTGGGGAATGCTGTCCTTCCTCCTCACGCAGCGGCACGAGATCGCCATCGCCGAAGCCTCCATCGCGGCGGCCCTCCTTGCGTTTGCGCTGCTCCAGATCTTCTTGACGGGCGGCGTGCTGCGCGACCTCGTCGACGGCAGGCCCCGGCCGGTCTTCGCGCGCGTCGTAGCCGAGTCGGCCGGCCTCTTCAAGACGAACCTCTGGGCGACGGGGCGTTTCGCGCTCACCGCGCTTTTCTGGGGCGGGCTCCTCGTCGCGGCACCCGTGAAGCTCCTCGGGAAGCTCGGCAAGGACGCGCCGCCGCACACGTTCCTCCCGGACCTCGCCTTCTGGTGGGCGATCGTCGTGGGCGCGATCGTCTTCCTGAACGTCGGACTCAGGTTCGACCTTGCGCGCATCGCGCTCGCCCGCGGAGACGCGCGAAACGCCCGCGGCGCCTACCGCGTCGCCAAGCAACGTCTCAGCGGGCGCCGCGCCTCCGGAATCCGGATCATTTTGTTCTGGCTCGCCCTCGGCGCCGTCGTGCAGGCGGCCTTCACGAGCGCCGGCCTCCAGATCAATCCCCACACGGACGGCGCCGTCGCTGGCCTGTTCCTGTTCCGGCAGGCCGGGTTCTTCCTGCTGGCGATGGTGCGCGTGGGCTTCTGGGC
>DAIOUV010000090.1:0-8551 GCA_036759345.1 Acidobacteriota bacterium
CGGCTGGTCATCGCGAACGTGAAGATCTCCGAGGACGCGCTTGAGATCTCAATCCACGGGAGACCCGCACCGGAAGAGGTCCTGGAAAAACTCAGAGCGCCGGGAATTCATTCTCCTCGACGCTCTGAGAGATCAACCTGGCTCCGCACTCGGTCTCCTGGGCGAACTGTTCTCAGGTCGGAAACTGAGAACTTCAAATGATCTCAGGACACGATCCTCTTCGGATGGAAGCGGTTGCATGGCGCATGTCCGCGTACCCTGAAGAGTGCCACCCCAGATGGAACGAGGGCGAGGGCCTGCGCTCCCGGGTCCGAGCTCCACGGCCGATCCCTGGTCCGGCCGACAACGCCCGCCGCAATTCCCATTGCGCCCCTACAACTCGCGGGGGTTTGGCCGCGCCGTCAAAGGGGAGTCGACAGGCCCCGGATCCGACGGTCGCTACGCGAAAGCGTCGCGCAATGCGGCAGCGGGAGCGGCCATGACGATCTCGTTTTTCAAATCGGCGATCCGGGCTTCACCGCGTTCTGCTGGCCGGCTCCCGGGAGCGTCGCGAACCGCACCGGCCGCCTCGGCCTGAGGCCCGCCTCTCTCTCCCAGGCTGCCAGATCGCCAACCGACAGCGTGCCGGACGCGCTCGTGAGAGCGAAGTAGAGGTTCGCCAGAGCGCCTACCTGACCGGCTTGTCCGGCCGAGGACGGAGTGAACAGCTCCTGGATCACCAAGATGCCGCCGGGCCGCAGGGCACGAGCGACCCGCCGGATCACGTCCCGGCTCTGGGAGGGTTCGAAGTGGTGCAGGAGGTTCGAGACGAAGACGAGGTCGAACGCGTCCGCGCCGAGCTCCTCCTTGAGCCCGTCCCCGGCCCGGATCTTCACGCGGTTCCCCAACCCCTCCCGGGCGAGCAGCGGGGCCGCCTGTTCCACCGCGTCGGGAAGGTCGAGGACCTCGGCGTGCAGTCCGGGATGCCGGCGGCAGAGGGCGACGGAGAAGAGTCCGTGGGAACCACCGAGGTCGAGCATCGTGCGAGCGCCGTTCGGGACCGGGGTCCTCGAGGCGACCTCGCGGACCAGCCCCGCCGCCAGGGATCGCATGCCGCGCTGGTAGAGGTTCCAATTCGGAGCCGACATTCCGGAGTGGATGTCGAGCGGCCGACCGGAGCGGACGAAGCTCTCCAGGCCTCCGATCCAGCCCCATTCCACGAATCTGAAGAGCAAGCTCTCGTGGAGCGACTGCTCGCTTCCCGGTAGCAGCCATTTTCGGGCGTCGGCCGTGAGGTGGTAGCTCCGCCCGGCCGACGTCTTGACGTATCCGGTGGCCTCGAGGACGGAGAGCAGCTTCGCGGTGGCACGCTCTTCGGTGCCGCAGCGCGCCGCCACGTCGGCCGCCTTGAGGGCGGAGGAGGCGAGCGCCTCGAAGAGACCGACCTTAGCCGCGACCATGAGAGCCTGCGCCAGGAGCAGAGTGCTGTGGGTCTCGAGAAGAGGCCGTGGCCCGATGCCGAGGAGCAGGGCGACCCGCTCTCGAAGAGTCTCCGCGATGGGGCCGATTTTCAAGGCGCGCCCATCACCGCGGGAGGTCGCGGATCAGTCCCGCCTCGGTTCACACGCGGTGGCGCCGATGTTGAATCGTCCACCACCGACGGAGCGCGCCGCCTGTCCATCGAGGTGCCCACCCTTGAAAGTGATTGTGCTACCGCCGAGCACGTAGGTGCCACGGCTCTTGTTATCCTTTCAAGCAGTCCGGCCGCGAATGCCGAAGTCCGGTGCCCCAAGCGCGCGCCTCAGCCCAGCCACTCGGGGTGGCTGGCGGTGCCGTCGTAGACGGTGCCGGTTTTGAACTTCTCGTAATTGCCGGTCCGGGCGGATTTCATGGTCCGGGTCAGCAGCTCGCGCATCTGGCCGCCGTCGAGCGGCTTGAAATCCCTCATGATCTCTAGGTCCTGCTCGAGCACGTCCATGCTGTCGATGCCGGTAATCACGGCCGAGGTCGGAAGCGTGAGGGCATAGGTCAGGCATTCCTTCGGCGTAGCGATCTTGTTCTGGACGATGGCGCCATTGGCCATGGGTTTCATGCCAAGGACGGCTATTCCCTCTTTTAGAAGTCTCGGTACGACATGCTGGGCGAAGCTTCGGAAAGTGGCGTCGAGCACGTTGAGCGGCATCTGGCAACTGTCGAAATGGAACTTGTGCTCGGCGGCGATATCCAGCATTCGGTTGTGGACCACGGGATCCTTGTGGCCGGTAAAGCCGATGTAGCGAACTTTGCCGGCCTTCTTTGCCTCCTCAAGGGCTTCGATCGCCCCGCCCTCGGCGAAGCAGCGGTCAGCGTCCTCCATTCGCAGGTTCTCGTGGATCTGCATCAGGTCGATGTGGTCTGTTTGCAGCCGCTTGAGCGATTCGTCGATCTGGCTGGTGGCCGACTGCCTGGTGCGTCCGTCGATCTTGGTCATGAGGAACACCTTCTCGCGGTAGCCGTCGCGCAGGGCCTTGCCCATCCACTCCTCGCTCTTGCCGTTATGGTAGTCCCAGCAGTTGTCCATAAAGGTGATACCGCGGTCGATAGAGGAGCGGACGAGCTTGACGCTGTCCTGCTCCTCCTTCACGAGGCCGATGTGGTGGCCGCCAAGACCGAACGCGGAAACCCACTCGCCGGTGCGTCCGAGCGTGCGGTAAAGCATGTTGCCCTTGCGAATTTCCGTAGGGGCAGATCCGATTTCGGGCGAGGGCTGGCCGGTCTTCTCGCTTCTGGGGGCTGCCGAGGGCTGATCGGTTTCAGCGGCTCCGGCCTGCGATGCCCGGAATCCTGACCATGCTGCGAGGCACGCGGCCCTCTTGAGCAGATCACGTCGTTCCATAAGTCAACTCCTTGTTCACGGTTCACCGGGACACTTCTTCAGTCTTGAGGAATGCCAATAGGTCGACGTTAAGCTGGTCGTTGTGCGTATACGCGAGCGCTCGTCGTCAGGCGTTCGATGCGGAGAACCGGGGGTTCGGGGTGCGCCTTCTGCCTTACGGTGAGCCCGTCGAGCGCGATCGAAAGTGAGAAGACGCGAACGCGCAGCTTCGGGAGGAGGACGTCGTAGCCCTCGAGCCTGTCGTTCATCCGGCGCTCGATGCTGCGGCGGAGGGGTTCGTCCACGAAGAACGACGCCACGAAGACGACCAGGACCAGCGAGAGCGCGACTACGAGCGGACGTCTCGCGAAGCGAAGAGCGCGCGGCAGTTTCTTCATTTCGGGGCGTAGATCTTTCACGCGCCACCTGCCGCAAGGCCCATGCCACCTGCCGCGGGGAGATGGTCGCACAGGCACACTCCGAAGCGGCAGGAAACGGCTCGAGCCCTCTTCTCAGTCCTGAGCGGGCCCCCCGTCCTCGACGTCAGCCAGGTTGCTGTTCGCGGGCCCGTTGACGACGTTTCCTAGGCGATCGAATCGGGAGCCATGGCAGGGACATCGTTGTCTTCCTGATCGTGGTGCCATGGCGCACCTCCGTAGGCGAAAGGCGCTGCAAGGGCCGAGCCAGAGACAAACCTCCGGCGGCATCCAGCTCTTCCGGATTGCGGTCCAGCCGGTCACTCTTTTCGCCGCGCGCCTCCCTGGCTCGCTCCTTGCTAGTCGCCAGAGCGTGGTGCTCCTGCAGGCGATCATCAGTCTCATCAGCCGGTCGGCCGGAAGGATCTTCAGCGCGATGTTCGGCTGGGCCGTGTCGGCTCTCTTCGGTCGGACGACTCCCCGCGAAAGAAAAGGTGCTCTCCGTCGTCGTGGGGGCCGCGGCGGTCTGGCCGATCCTCCTCCTCGGGGTCATCGCACCGAAGGTCGCGACCCTGCTTGTGGCCTTCGTGCCCGTGGCAAGGTCCGCTCCGAGCGGCCCGCTCCGGATCGTCTGGATCGCGCTCGCCCTGCTTTTCCCCATTCTCGTCGGAATCGTGTTCGTCCGCCGCGCACCCCCGCACACCAGGGCCGATTCCGGGCCGTTCAAGTTTCTGCGCGGATTCCAGATCACTCTCGGGCTCGCGGGCGCCTTCCTCTTCGTCCTCGTCGCGGCTCCGATCCAGAAGCTCATCTCGACGGCCCGTGGATTGATGGACGAGTACATCCCCCTCATCGTCGAGCCGCAGGACTACCAGGAGACGGCCCGCCGGATAGAGAGCGTCCTCGTGGAGCACGGCTTTCCGCTGAGACGCTGGAATCCGAGCTGGGTCATGAAGGCTCCCGGAGCGATCATGGGTGCTGTCGGCGGAAGCGCCTTCCGGCATTTCATGCCGCAGCAGATCGAGTTCTACCTCGCGAAAGACCTCGAGGTCGTGCTCAGCCCCAGCGGTGTCACGCTTCGCGGCAAGGAGAGCACGACCTCGAGAGCCCACGGACTCATCGCCGAGGCGATCACCGGGACGAGCGCTCTGCAGTCGATGGACGCCCGGGCTCAGGTGGTCGAGAGGGAGATCAAGGATGTCTGGAAGGTCTACGCGGCGCGGCCCGAAGACCACCTCGAATCGGCCATCCTCCGCGAACGGGTCGCCGAGATCTCTCGTGAAATCGCGAATCTGACCGTTCCCTACGAGGAATGGCAGATCGTCTACCGACAGGCGCTTCAGCTCTCGCGCGCCCTGCATGGGCAGGAACAGCTGCTGGAGAAGCATGTTTTCAAGGAGGTTCCCGTGAAGACGACGAACGAGACTCGGACGGCCATCGGGACTGTCCCTTCCCACCCCGAATCCCTCCAAGACGTTCCGCTCAGGGATCTGCTCTCGGGGATCACCGATCGCGTGAAGCTCCTGGCCACCAAGGAGGTCGCGCTCGCCAAGGCCGAGATCAGGTCCGATGTGAAGTCCGAGATCGCGATGGCCAAGAGTCTCGGCATCGCCGCCGTGTGCGGGCTCCTGGGCCTCAACATGCTTCTCGTCGCGGCCGCCTTCGCGCTCGCCACGATGGTTCCTGGATGGGCGGCCGCACTCATCGTGGCGGCTCCCTTCATCGTCGTTGGCATCGCGATGGGAGCGATCGGATGGACCAGGCGCGTGACGAAACCGCTCGAGGCCACCCGGGCCAGCTTGAAGGAGGACCTCGAATGGACGAGGAATCGACTCGCTTGAGACCGGAGCGCCCGAACGCGAGAGTCTCGACGGCCTCGGGGACCATCGACAGGAGGAGGGAAGCCGCAGGCAGGGACAGGGACGAAGACAAAGAGCAGCCTGCCGTGGAGATCAGCCGCCTTCGTACCGAGATCGACGAGACGCGCGACCAGCTGGGCACGTACATCTCGGAGCTCGATCGACGCCGGCACGAGGCCCTCGATCTGAAGCATCAGGTGAAGAAGCACCCGGGTCTGGTGATCGGGGCCGGGGTTGCGATCATCGGAGCCGTGACCGGAGCGGTCGTGATGGTCAACCGCGCCCGGAGGCACGAAACACTCGGGCGGAAGGTGCAACGGAAGCTGACGTGCATTGCATCCCCCCCGCCCACCGCGCCCGCGGATCCAGCCTGGATGCTCAAGCTCTTTCTGAAGGCCGCTCTGCTGATCGGAATTGCGGTGGCGACGAGACTCCTGAGCAGGGTACGACTCGGCGGCCGCCGGCCGCCTGAAAGGCCGCATGACTTCCGGCCTCTCCTCGAGCCTCCTCGTTACGGCGTCCTTCGCGTTCCTCTTCCTGACGTGCGAGAAGGGCTGAGATGAGGGAATTGAGCTTGTCGGTAGCGACCAACTTCGACGATGGACTTCTCGACGCCTTTTCCGCGTATCCGGTCACGGAGGTCTTCGGCAAGCTCTCGTCCGACGCAGTCGGCGGCGGCCGGGCTTCCTTCACGCTCCCGCCGCTGTCGCGCAGGCGATTCGAGCGCCATGTCGAGAAGGCGAGATCGAAGGGTATCGGCTTCAACTACCTACTGAACCCCGCGTGCATGGACAACCGCGAGTTCACCAGGCAAGGACAGCGGGAGATCGAAGCGCTGCTGGAGTATGTCGAGACCGCCGGAGTGAGTGCGGTGACGATCTCGCTGCCGTTCCTACTTCCGGTCATCAAGAAGCGCCATCCCGGGCTCAAAGTCCGGGTGGGCGTGTACGCCAGGGTGGATGGGGTCACCAAGGCCAGGTTCTGGGAGGATGAGGGCGCGGATTGCATAACGCTCGAATCCCTCAGCGTCAATCGCAACTTCAGCCTGCTCGCGGCTCTCCGAAAGGCGCTCAAGATCGAGCTGCAGCTGATCGTAAACGCCAACTGCCAGCTCTTCTGCCCGCTCTCCGGCCAGCACATGGTGAATCTCTCTCACGCGTCGCAGAGCGGGCATCCTTCGCGGGGCTTCATGCTCGACTGGTGCGTGATGAAGTGCTCCTACGACAAGCTGAAGGACCCGGCTCAGTACCTGCGCTCCGAGTTCATCCGGCCGGAAGACCTGGGTTTGTACCGCGACCTCGGCTACGACTCCTTCAAGGTGCTGGAGCGGGGTGCCCCGACTCCGGTCCTCGCGAAGAGAGTCAAGGCCTACAGCGAGGGGCGATACGAGGGAAACCTGCTCGACCTCATTCAGCCCTTCGGGTATAAGGACAAGAGCGAGGTCTCGCTTTTCGGAGACCTGTACGGCAAGCTGAAGTACTTCTTCAGGCCGCGCACGGTCAGGCTGTCGAAGCTCCTGAAGCTGAAAGAAGTGGCCGCCCGGCGCGGGATGCTCGAGCCGCTCGAGGGCGAGCCGGTTTACATAGACAACAGTGAGCTGAACGGTTTCATACAGGGCTTCCAGGGCCGGGACTGCCGGTCCGCTGACTGTTCCGCCTGCGGATGGTGCGCCTCGTACGCCAGGAAGGCGGTCCAGGTCGATGAGGTCTACCGGGCAGAGCTTCTGAGGCTCTACGAGGAGGTCTTCGCGGACATGAATTCAGGTGAGATGTGGGGAATTCGAGGAACGACTTCGGAAACAGAACAGGAGATAAGGAAATGATGCGGAATCGAACCGGCTCCTTCTTAATCGCCGGTGCTGGAGCCCTGGCGATCGCCCTCGCCGTCCACGGCGAATCCACGAAGGTCGTCTCCAGCTACGGGCCCACCAACCAGGACGTGACCTTCAGCCAGATCAAGGCGGACCGCCTCGCCGTGAAGGCCGACCGCGCCAAGGCCCACGCAGCGCTGCTCGCCTCTAGATACGACCTGAAAAGGGCGCCGGGAGATGCCCTCATGTCGGGCGGGAAGGCGGTCCCGGCGGGTCCGACGGCCCGTCTCGCCGGCACGTGGGAGCAGCTCGACAAGATGACGCCCGATCAGATTAGGGAAAAGGGCCTCTTCCCCTACCTGCCGCTCCCGTTCCCGGATCATGCCGAAGGGGGAATGCTCTTCCCGAAGATGACGATCGACGTCCTCCCTCGCCTGACGCGCTTCGATCTCGACTTCGATTTGCCCGAGCAGTTCCTGCCGGACAAGGCTCCCCCGATCTACCTGACGACGCGGCCGGATCTCGGCGACGTCTCCAGGGGCAAGGTCATCACGCTCGAGAACTACTACGAGATCTTCAACGGCCTCCTGAACCCGAAGCAACTCGAAGGCCTACGTCTCCTGGTCACGCAGTTCCCCCAGCAGCAGTTCAACGCCACAGAGGACCGGCGAACGGATCGTGCAGACGGGATGATCGGGGTGGCCTGCTTCGACTGCCACGTGAACGGCCACACGAACAAGGCGACGCACCTCGTCGGCGACATTCGCCCGCAGGAGTTCCGGCACCGGATCGTCACGCCGTCTCTCCGCGGCGTGAACGTTCAGCGCCTCTTCGGCTCGCAACGCGCCATGAAGACGGTAGAGGACTTCACCGAGTTCGAGCAGCGCGCAGCCTACTTCGACGGCGACCACGTCATGGCCGCCAAGAAGGGCGTGAACGTGCTCGAGAGGGGCTCCCAGGTGCACTTCATGTCCGAGTTCCAGGCCATCCTCGACTTCCCGCCCGCCCCCAAGCTCGACATCTACGGCGAGCTGGATCAAGTGAAGGCCACTCCCTCCGAGACGAGGGGCCAGGCCCTCTTCGTGGGCAGGGCGCGATGCTCCACGTGCCACCCGGCTCCCTACTACACCGACAACAGCATGCACAACCTCAAGGCAGAGCGGTTCTACAGGCAGACCATGGCGGGTGGCATGATGATGTCGCACGACGGCCCCATCAAGACGTTCCCCCTCCGTGGCATCAAGGACTCGCCACCGTACCTGCACGACGGGCGGTGTTTCACGCTGGATGACACCGTGGAGTACTTCAACCTCATTCAGCAGCTCCATCTGACGGTCGCGGAGAAGAAGGATCTCGTGGCCTTCCTCCGCTGTCTGTAGGACGAGCACACCAATGACCGACAAACCGACACTCACCACATCCGCTGGCGCCCCGGTCACCGACAACCAGAACGCGCAGACCGCCGGACCGACCGGGCCGGTGCTCCTCCAAGACCACCACCATGCCTAGGGCTCCGGTTGAGACAACAGCGCTGTCGACACGCATCTCGACTCGCACCGTCCGGAAACTATCTGTTTAAAAGGAATCATCATGAAAGCAGTCGTTTATAAAGGTCCTCGCGACGTAGTCGTCA
>DAIOUV010000091.1:0-7859 GCA_036759345.1 Acidobacteriota bacterium
GGTCAGGACGGCAGCTATCTCGCCGAGCTTCTGCTGGCGAAGGGCTACGAGGTCCATGGGATCATCCGCCGCTCCTCGTCCTTCAATACAGAGCGCCTTGACCACCTCTATCAGGATCCGCACGTGCCGAAGCGGAACCTGGTGCTCCACTACGGCGACCTGAACGACGCGTCCTCCCTGAACCGCATCCTGCGCGTCGCCACACCGCACGAGATCTACAACCTCGGCGCCCAGAGCCACGTGAAGGTGTCCTTTGACGTCCCGGAATACACGGCGGAGGTCACGGCCGTTGGCGCCACCCGCATCCTCGAAGCCATCCGCGAGCTCGGGCTCCGTCCGCGCTTCTACCAGGCGTCCTCATCCGAGATGTTCGGGAAAGTGGCCGAGTCGCCTCAGACCGAGACGACGCGCTTCCACCCCCGATCGCCGTATGGCGTGGCGAAGGCATACGCCTATGCCATCACGGTGAATTACCGCGAGGCCTACGGGCTTCACGCCTCGAACGGCATCCTGTTCAACCACGAATCGCCGCGGCGCGGCGAGACGTTCGTGACGCGGAAGATCACGCGCGCGGCCGGACGAATCGCGAGCGGCCTGCAGGACGTCGTCTATCTCGGCAATCTCGACGCGCGGCGCGACTGGGGATTCGCGGGAGACTTCGTCGAGGCGATGTGGCTGATGCTTCAGAAGAACGAGCCGGGGGATTACGTCGTTGCGACCGGCGAGACGCACACGGTGCGCGAGTTCTGCGAGCGCGCGTTCGCGCGGGCCGGGAGGCCGCTCCGCTGGACGGGCTCGGGAGCCGGAGAGTCGGGCGTCGAGGCGAAGACGGGCGCCGTACGCGTGCGCGTCGACGAACGTTATTTCCGCCCGGCGGAGGTGGATTTCCTCCTTGGGGACGCCTCGAAGGCCCGGCGCGAGCTCGGTTGGACGCCGGAGGTGACGTTCGAGGGCCTCGTGAACATGATGGTGGACGCCGACCTCGACAAGGCGCGCAAGGAGGCCGCTGCGGCCGTCCCGTCAGTGTGACGGGACGCTGAACGCGAGCGTCGCCCGGAAGTCCGGGAACGCCCCCGCCGTTTCGAAGGCCCCATGGAGCGCCGGATCGAGCTCGCGGGCAGGCGTCTTCGGCGTCGACAAGGCGAGGTTCGCGGTCACGCGGCCCTCGTCGAAGGCGAGCCACCTCGGCGCGTGCAACGTCCCCGGGGCCCGGCGCGCGGCCTCGAAGCACTCCGTGACGAACGTCCGGAGGAGGTCACCCTCCGCGAGCCCGGCGCCCTGCACGGGACACATCTGCCCGTCGGAGGTGCCGGCCGGCGGCTCGCCGCCATACGCTGCCTGGAGGGCGGCCTTCACGGCGTCGCGGTAGAGCTCGTCGCGGGTCGTCGCGGCGAGCGTGATCGTGAGTCCGGAGGGAGTCTCGGAGATCCCGTAAGGCACGTGTGGATCCTCCTCGATCCGTCGCAGAATCTTAACTGGCTGCTAGTCTCGCGGCGATGATGCGCCTGCACGACCGGATCGCTGCGCTCATCCGCGCCGAGGGGCCTCTTCGGTTCGACCGCTTCATGGAAGCGGCGCTGTACGACCCGGAGGGCGGGTACTACGAGCGAGAAGGGCGCGTGGGCCGCGGTGGCGACTTCGTCACTGGCCCCTCGTGGCACCCGGCCTTCGGGCGCACGATGGCCCGTATCGCGAGAAGGCTGCGGGATGAAGAGGGAGAGAAGAAGATTTCTGCGAAAGGGGAAGAGGGGCTCCCATCCGGGTTGCGCGCGGCAACCGACGTCATGGATATCGTGGACGTCGGCGCCGGAGAGGGCGAGCTCCTTCGGGCTGCCGATGCGGCGTTGCGGGCGTGGGGCATCCGAGAGGAATTCCGCCTCGTCGGCGTCGAAAGGTCCGCGACCCGTCGCCGCATCGCCGCCGAACGATGCCCGGCTGCGGAGTGGGTTCCATCCTTCGAAGAAATCCCCCATGTCCGCGGCCTGATCGTGGCTTACGAGCTGTTCGATGCGCTCCCGGTGAGGGCGCTTTTCTTCGAAGGTGAAAAGCTGCTGGAGCGTGTCGTGACGCTAGAACCGGGCGGCGAGGGCTTTGCGTGGAGCCTTGCCCCCTGCGCCGACGCTGCCGAGCTGCTCGAGCGGTTCCGAGCTCGAGGTATTCATCTTCTGAGAAATCAAAAAGTCGAAGTGCGTTCCGGCGCCGCTCGTGTTGCTTCGGCGTTGGGGGCGCGCCTTTCTTCCGGCCTCCTTCTCGTCTTCGACTACGGTGCTCCCGCGAAGGCGCTCTATTCCGCCGGGCGCGCGAACGGGACGCTCGAGGCGTTCGTCTCGCACACGGTCACGCGTGACGTCCTGTCCGGGCCCGGGGGTCGCGACCTCACGGCGTGGGTGGATTTCACCGAGCTCGCCGAGGCGCTCGCGGACACGGGTCTCGACGTCGCCGGGCCCGTGAGCCAGTCGCGCGTCCTCGCCTCGGCGGGGATCTTCGAAGACCTCGCGACCGACGCCGACGCTCCCCCCGACGCCGCGCGCGTGGCGGACCGCCGGGCCGCCGCAGCCCTCGTCCAGCCTGGTGGAATGGGGGAGTCTATTCGCGTCCTCCTCGCGTCCCGAGGCACGGCTCTCGGGTCGACGCTGGCCTCCTGGCCTCGGCACAATTGATGCCTTTGCATCGTTTGACTTCACCGGGGTCGGCACACAAAATCCTTCCCGTCTTGACCGAAGCCGGAGGGTGCGCCGGCGCGGTCGGACCGCGAGGGATGTGCTCATGAACCCGTCTATGGCGTCCTACCTGCCGATCCTCTACTTCGCGGTCATGGCCGCGATCGTGCCGGTCGCCGGTCTCGCCGCGATGTCGCTTTTCCGGCCCTCGAAGCCGACGCCGACGAAGCTCGCACCGTACGAGTGTGGCGTCGCGTCGCCGACCGAGGCCTTCGACCACCGGTTCTCCGTGCGGTACTACCTCATCGCCGTCCTCTTCGTCGTGTTCGACGTCGAGACGATCTTCCTGTTCCCGTGGGCGGTCATGTACCACAAGCTGAGGCTGTTCGGCTTCGTCGAGATGCTGATCTTCCTCGTGATTCTGGTCGTCGGGTACGTCTACGCGTGGCGGCGAGGGGCTCTTTCGTGGGCTTGATCGAAAACTCGCTCCCGGACAACGTCCTCACGACCACCGTCGACGCCCTCATCGGATGGGGCCGCAAGAACTCGCTCTGGCCGATGCAGTTCGGCCTCGCGTGCTGCGCGATCGAGATGATGGCGGTCGTCGACAGCCGCCACGACATGGCCCGCTTCGGCGCCGAGGTGTTCCGTGGTTCGCCGCGGCAGTGCGACCTCATGATCGTCGCGGGAACCGTCACGGAGAAAATGGCGCCGATCATCAAGCGCCTCTACGACCAGATGGCCGACCCGAAGTGGGTCATCGCGATGGGCTCGTGCGCGACGTGCGGCGGCCCGTACCGGAGCTACGCGGTCACACAGGGCGTCGACCGGATCATCCCGGTGGACGTCTACGTTCCCGGCTGCCCGCCGCGGCCCGAGGCCCTCCTCTACGGCCTCATGGAGCTCCAGAAGAAGATCCAGAAGATGCGGGTCGTGAGAAAAGCGCCCGAGGAGCTCGCCGTTGGCTGACGAACCGAAGGACGTCGCGGCCGGGCCTCCCGCCGGCGAGCCTGCCAAGCCGGCGGAGCCCGCGAAGCCCGTTGCCCCGGCGGCGCCTGCCGCCACACCGGCCGCCGCCGTTCCGAAGCCGGCAGCGCCCCCGAAGGCCCCCGTGCCCGCTCCCGTCGACGCGATGGGCGAGCCCCTCGTCGCGGCGCTCGCGGCCGCCGTGCCCGGCGCCGTTCTCGGTGCGAGGAAAATGGTCGGTCAGACGACGGTCACGCTCGCGCCCGACAAGCTCGTCGAGGCGTGCCGGCATCTCAAGGACGAGGACACGTTCACGTTCCTCGTCGACCTCACGGCCGTCGACTGGAAAGAGCGCGACCCGCGCTTCGACGTCGTCTACTGGCTCCACTCCTTCGCGCGCGGCAATGAGCGCGTGCGCCTGAAGGTCGGCGTTCCGGACGGCGCGCCCTGCCCGACCGTCTCCGGCGTCTGGGAGACCGCGAACTGGATGGAGCGCGAGGTGTTCGACCTCTTCGGAATCGCCTTCGAGGGCCACCCCGATCTCCGCCGCATCCTCACGTGGGATGGCTTCCAGGGCCATCCGCTCCGGAAGGACTTTCCGGTCGAGGGGATCGACACCGGCGCCGCGATCTACCCGGACCGCTATCCGGAGGGCGGCGGGCCCGGGCCCGGCGACAAGAACAGAAAGACCGTCTCGTGAGCGAGATCGTCGGCACCGTCGGCACCGTCGGCGCGGTCGAAGACTCGGGCGACACGATGCTCGGGCTCCGCGAGATGGAGCTCAATTTCGGGCCGCAGCACCCGTCGACCCACGGCGTCCTGCGCATCGTCCTCAAGGTGGACGGCGAGCGCATTGTCTCGGCGCGCCCGGACATCGGGTACCTCCACCGCGGCACCGAGAAGCTGTTCGAGACCGAGACCTACCCGATGGTGATCCCGCACACGGACCGCCTCGACTACGTCGCGGCCGCGACGAACAACCACGCGTACGTCCTCGTGGTCGAGAAGCTGCTCGGCCTCGAGATCCCGAAGCGCGCGCAGTACATCCGCGTCGTCCTCGACGAGATGCAGCGCGTCTCCTCGCACCTCCTCTGGCTCGCGACGGCCGCGATCGACCTGGGCGCGATCACGCCGTTCTTCTATACGTTTCGCGAGCGCGAGGTCATCCTCGACCTCTTCGAGGACTACTGCGGCGCGCGCCTCACGTTGAACTGCATGCGCGTCGGCGGCCTCCAGGAGGAGCTCACCCCCGGCTGGATCGAGAAGCTCCGCGCCTTCACGGAGGACCTCGGGTCGAAGATCGACGAGTACGAGGACCTCCTGACCGAGAACCGCATCTGGAAGGAGCGGACGATCGGCGTCGGGATCCTGAACACGGAGCGCTGCATCGCGTGGGGCGTCACGGGCCCGCCGCTGCGCGCCGCGGGCTTCAAGTGGGACGTCCGCCGCGCGATCCCGTACGAGTGTTATCCGGAGCTCGACTTCGAGATCCCGGTCGGGAAGAACGCGGACACGTACGACCGCTACCTCGTGCGGATCGCCGAGCTCCGCCAGAGCCGGCGGATCCTCCTCCAGTGCTGCGACTGGCTCACCGCGAACCCGACGGGCGAGATCCGGGGCAAGGTCCCCCGCGTCATCAAGCCGCCCGTGGGCGACGCGTACGCGAGCGTCGAGTCCCCGAAGGGGGAGCTCGGCTTCTACCTCGTCTCGAGCGGCGGGAACAAGCCGTACCGGCTGCGCGTGAGGCCGCCGAGCTTCATCAACCTGCAGGCGCTGCCGGAGATGGCCCGCGGCCACATGGTCTCCGATCTCGTCGCGATCATCGGGACCATCGACATCGTCCTGGGCGAGGTGGACCGCTAGATGGACATCTCCGAAGGCGTCCTGAACTACTTCCTCATCCCGGCCGTCAAGGCCGTGGTGGTCGTGATCCTGGTCGCAACCGCGGCGGGCGTCCTCACGTACATCGAGCGCCGGACCCTCGCGTTCCTCCAGGTACGCAAGGGGCCGAACCGCGTCGGGCCCGAAGGCATCTTCCAGTTCGTCGCCGACGTCGTGAAGCTCCTCACGAAGGAAGACGTCGTCCCGGCGAAGGCGCAGCACTTCGTCCACTTCCTCGCGCCGGTCCTCGTGATGGTGCCCGGCCTCGCCGTCTTCGCGGTCCTGCCGTGGGGCCCCACGTTTACCGCCAGAATTCCGGGCCTCGGGAAGATCACGACGGCCTGGTACGCGGCCGACCTGAACGTGTCGCTCCTCCTCGTCCTCGCGATCACGTCGATCGGGATCTACGGGATCATCCTCGGCGGCTGGGCGTCGAACTCGAAGTACGCGCTCCTCGGCGGCCTCCGCTCGGCGGCGCAGCTCATCAGCTACGAGGTCCCGATGGGCTTCGCGGTCGTGAGCGCGATCCTCATGGCGCGCTCGCTTTCCCTCGTCGAGATCGTCGAGGCGCAGCGCACGCACCACATGTGGTTCATCCTCCCCGGGCTCGTCTCGTTCTTCCTCTACTTCGTCTCGGGGGTCGCGGAGACGAACCGCATCCCGTTCGACCTCCCGGAGGCCGAGAGCGAGCTCGTCGCGGGGTTCCACACGGAGTACTCGGGCTTTCGCTGGGCGATCTTCTTCCTGACCGAATACGCGAACATGATCACGATCTCGGCGGTCGCGACCGCGCTCTTCTTCGGCGGCTGGCTGCGGCCCTTCCCGAACGTCGGGGCGCTCTCGTTCCTCGACGTGATCCCGGGCGTGATCTGGTACGTCCTGAAGGTCTCGGTGTTCCTCTTCGTCTACATCTGGTTCCGCGGGACGTTCCCGCGTTACCGGTTCGACCAGCTCATGGCGCTCGGGTGGAAGACCCTCATCCCGATCTCGCTCGCGAACCTCGTCCTCGTCGCGCTCGCGGCGCTCGACGGGTTCCGCGGGCTCCGGATCCTCGGCGCGATCCTCTGGGTCTTCGCCATCGGCGCGTTCCTCATCGTGACGCGGCTGCGCGCGTCCAAGAAGTGGCCGCAGGGCGCGGGGCCCGCCCCGGCCGGCGCGCGCGCGGCGGAGGCCTGAGATGAGCTTTTGGGATCGCGTTCTTCTCCTCGACATTTTCGGCGGCCTCAAGATGACGGGGAGACACCTCTTCCGGAAGGCCGACACGGTGGAATATCCCGAGCAGGCGCGCGAGCCGAGCGACCGCTTTCGCGGAATGTTCCGGCTCGACGAGGAGCGCTGCATCAAGTGCACGCTCTGCGCGATCGAGTGCCCGATTAACATCATCTTCATCGACTGGCACAACGAGAAGAACGAGCAGAACAAGAACGAGAAGGTCCTCGACCGCTTCGACGTCGACCTCAAGCGCTGCATGTTCTGCGGCCTCTGCGAGGAGGCCTGCCCGACGAACCCGAAGTCGATCTGGCTCCGGACGAAGACGTACGAGCTCGGGACGTACGAAAGAAACGAGGCGCTCTACCTCGACATCAGGAAGCTCACGAAGTGGGACGAGAACGTCAAGCCCTTCACGATCGTCGAGCAGGGGGAGGGGCGTTGACCGCTCCGTTCTTCTTCTGGTTCTTCGCGACCCTCGTCGTCCTCGGCGCCGTCGGCGTCGTCGCGATGCGGCAGCCCGTCCACTCGGCGCTCTGCCTCCTCCTCTCCTTCCTTGGCGTCGCGGCCCTTTTCGTGACGCTGAGCGCGGAGTTCCTCGCGGCCGTCCAGATCCTCGTCTACGCCGGCGGGATCATGGTCCTCTTCCTCTTCACGATCATGCTCGTGAACCTCCGGCGGACGGCGGGCGAGCCGTACGTTCACCGCCAGGCGGGCGCGGCGCTCCTCGTCGCGTTTCTGCTCCTCGCGGTCGTGGGAGGCGTCGTCGTCGGCTCCTCGCGCGCCGGCGACCTTGCGGACGGGGGCCGCCTGGCGGACGCGTCGAAGCTCTCGACGACGACGATCACGCGCACCATCACCCAGACCGTGGACGGGAAGAAGGTCCGGACCCCCGTCACGGAAGTGGTCGCGGGGAACAGCCAGGCGGTCGCCTGGGGGCTCTACCGCGACTACCTCCTGCCGTTCGAAGTCGCCTCGGTGTTCCTTCTCGTCGCGATGATCGGCGCGGTCGTCCTCGGCAAGCGGACGATGGAGCGCGTGGACTGATGATCACGGTCACGCACTACGTCGCCCTCTCGTTCCTCCTCTTCACGATCGGCGTTACGGGCGTTCTCGTCCGCCGGAATCTTCTGACGGTGCTCA
>DAIOUV010000092.1:0-6181 GCA_036759345.1 Acidobacteriota bacterium
GCGCGGGCGTGGCCATCCTCGTGGTCTGGGTGCTGACGCGCTACCGGGAGTCTCCGCGGCCCTGACGGGGGGATTCCTCGGACGACGAGAGCGTCCTGATCACGGCGAGTTACTCCGCCACTTGCGCCTCTTTTCTTGCACACAGTCCGATAACGGGTCAAAGGTTAAAGCGACGGGGCTTAGTCAGGCCGCATGGGGGCCACCGTCAAAGGGATAGGAGCCGATCGCGGAAGTTGTCTTACGCTCGAGGCGCACGGGGGGACGACAGGTGGCTCTGCAGCGCTCGAAAAGAGGCCTCGAAGGACGGATCGGCATGACGCTTTTCCTGCTGGCGTCGGGTCGCATCGCTTCCGCGCAAGACAAATGGGAGCTTGAGATGCGGGGAGAGATTGGCATCCCGCACGGATACGTGCAGGTTCGAGAGAACGAGATTCAGGGGACCCACCTCGACCTGCGCCACGACCTTGGCATCGAGACTTCAGAAAGCTTCGGTCTCGAGGTGGTACGGCGGCTCCGCAGCGGCTCCGATCTCCGGCTGAGTGTCGATGCACTCCTTCTTTACGGCTCCGCGACCCTGCCGGGCGACGTTTTCTTCAACGGCGCCACGCTCCAGGGCGGCACCCGTCTGGTGACACACCCTTTCTTCCTCCGGGTGAACGCCCTCTACGAGCGGACGCTGGCTCACCTTGCCGGCGGGGGCAGTGTCGCCGCCGGAGTCGGTTTCTCCTACGTCCTTCTCGACTTCCGCCTCCAGGGCTCTCTAGCGGCGACCACGCGGGGTAACGAGACGAGCGAAGACTTCTTGACACAGGAGCTACCCGTGCCGCTCCTTACGCTGCGCATCGAGCTGCCGATCGGCGGGGCGCTGTCGCTGACGAGCGTTGTAACCGGCGGCTGGCTGCCGTCGGTCAACAGTCTCCGCTCGGAAGGCGGTGTCGTGAGGATCTCGCAAGGGCATGCGGACATCTCGATCGGGATGCGCCGGCGTCTTGGCGCAAAGCTCCGCCTCGACGCCACGATCCAAGGCTCGTACTTCACCCAGCACGAGGTGAGCCGGGAGGATGACAACGACATCAGGCTGCGGAGCGTCGGCGTCGGCTTGGCCCTCGGCACCTGCTTCTGAGTCCTTCGTGAAGAGCTTCGTAACGCGGTGGTTCGGTGTCAACCGCGTCAGCCTTACGTTCGCGGGAAAATGAGTGGCTCCGCGGTCGGTCGGCTGTGCGAACCTTGTTCTCTGGTGCGAGATCCCAGATTTAACCCGTTCTCAGCCCGGAGGTCATTTCTGTTCAGCCGCATGCGCGGGTGCCCTCGATCAGGAGCCGAGAGTGCCACCAAGCAGCCCATCGACGTGAAGCTCGAGGCGGGAAAGACCTCTGCGTGGTGCCGTTGCGGCCTCTCGAAGGGACAGCCTTTCTGCGACGGCTCGCACAAGGCGCTCTAGACTGCCGGACGAGTGTTTTCCTCAACGAGCGGCTCCCGGAGCTCAAGAAGAGGCGCTTCGGCCTCGAGACGGGCGGTCGCTTTAGGGGTGCAATGGAAATTGCGCACCGAACCTCGATAGATCAAGCCGCTGCCTGGACCTGATGGAGAAGACATGAAAGCCAACCGGCGCATCGTTCCCGCCCTCTCGCTTTGCCTCGCCGCGACCGCGGCGACGCTGACCCTCGCCTGCGGCAAGGGCCGATCCGGTCCCTCGCAGCAGGGTCCGGTCGAAGTGGGCACCGTGACGGTAAACCCCGAGAAGGTCGTCCTGACGACCGAGTTGCCCGGCAGGACCTCCCCCTACCTCGTGGCCGAGGTCCGGCCGCAGGTGAACGGCCTGATCCGCGAGCGGGCGTTCGAGGAAGGCTCAAACGTGAAAGCCGGGGCCCTCCTCTACCAGATCGACCCCGCTCCGTACCAGGCCGCGTACGAACAGGCGAAGGCGACGCTCGCGATGGCCGAGGCGAATGTTCCGGCAGCCCGCCTGCGCGCCGAGCGCCTCAAGGGGCTCGTCGAGATCCGGGCGACGGGCCGGCAGAACTACGACGACGCACTGGCGGCCCTCCAGCAGGCCGAGGCGAGCGTGGCGGCCGCGAGGGCGGCCGAGGCGAGCGCCCGGATCAACCTTTCCTACACGCCGATCCGTGCGCCGATCCCGGGCCGGACCGGGAAATCGAGCGTTACCGTCGGGGCGCTCGTCACCGGCTACCAACCCGTTCCCCTGGTGGTGATCCAGCAGCTCGACCCGATCTACGTCGACGTGACCCAGTCTTCCGCGGAGATCCTCCGCCTTAGGCAGAGTCTCGCAAGCGGCCGGCTCAAGCGGAGCGGTGACGGGTGGAGCCGGGTGAAGCTCCTCCTCGAGGACGGCACTCCCTACCCGCTCGCCGGGAAGCTGAAATTCCGGGACGTCACGGTCGACCCGACGACCGGCTCCGTCACCTTGCGGATGGTCTTCCCCAACCCCGACAACGTCCTCCTCCCCGGCATGTTCGTCCGGGCGATCGTCGAGGAAGGGGTCAACGAGGAGGCGATTCTCGTCCCGCAGCAGGGGGTCACTCGCGACCAGAAGGGGGACCCCTACGCCCTCGTCGCCGGCAAGGACGGCAAGGTGGAGCAGCGGATGCTCACGCTGGACCGCGCCCTCGGCGACCGCTGGCTGGTCACGAAGGGGCTCGCCGCGGAAGATCGGGTCATCGTCGACGGGCTGCAGAGGGTCCGTCCCGGGGCGGAGGTGAAGGCCGTGCCCTTCGCCGCCGCCGCGAAGTAAGGGCGGCGCCTATGTCCAGGTTCTTCCTCTCCCGCCCCGTCTTCGCCTGGGTCATCGCGATCGCCATGATGCTGGCGGGAGCCCTGGCGATCGTGAAGCTCCCGATCTCCCAGTACCCGCCGATCGCACCGCCGTCGATCTCGATAAGCGCCGTCTATCCCGGCGCCTCCGCCAAGACCGTCGAGGACTCGGTCGTCCAGATCATCGAACAGAAGATGACGGGCCTCGATCGGATGCTCTACATGGACTCCACGTCCGACTCCTCGGGGAGCGCGGCGATCACGCTCACTTTCGCGCCCGGGACCGACCCCGACATCGCCTGGGCGAAGGTCCAGAACAAGCTCCAGCTCGCGATGCCCGCCCTCCCCGACGTCGTCCAGCAGACGGGCGTCACGGTGAGCAAGTCGACCCGGAACTACCTCCTCATCGCCGGTGTCGTCTCCGAGGACGGCAGCATGGACAACGCCGACCTCAACGACTACACCGTCTCGAAGATCGAGTCGGTCATCGGCCGGGTCCCAGGGGTCGGCGAGGTCCAGGTCTTCGGCACCGCCTACTCGATGCGGGTCTGGCTCGATCCGGACAAGCTGACGAAGTACTCAATGACCTCGGACGACGTCGTAGCTGCACTTAGAGCCTACAACGTCGAGGTGTCTGCAGGGCAGCTCGGCGGCGCTCCGGCGGTTCCGGGACAGCGCCTCAACGCCTCGATCCTGGTCCAGTCGCTCCTGAAGACGCCCGAGGAGTTCGCGTCGGTCCCGCTCCGGACGAACCCGGACGGGTCGGTCGTGAAGGTGAAGGACGTGGGGCGGACGGAGCTGGGGACCGAGATCCCCGACCTCAAGTTCCGGTTCAACGGGAAGCCCGCCGGGGTCTTCGCCGTCCGGCAGGAGGCGGGGGCGAACGCCCTCGAGACCGCCGACCGGATCAAGGCGAAGATGGCGGAGCTCTCGAGGTTCTTCCCTCCGGGGATGAAGGCCATCTTCGTCTACGACACGACCCCCTTCGTGAAGGTCGCCATCGACGAGGTCTTCAAGACGCTCCTGGAGGCGATCTTCCTCGTCTTCCTCGTCATGTACCTCTTCCTCGGGAACTTCCGCGCGACCCTCATCCCGACCGTCGCCGTCCCGGTCGTCCTCCTCGGCACTTTCGGCGTCCTGGGCTTCCTCGGCTACTCGATCAACATGCTGACGATGTTCGGCATGGTCCTCGCCATCGGCCTCCTCGTCGACGACGCCATCGTCGTGGTCGAGAACGTGGAGAGGATCATGAGCGAGGAGGGGCTCCCCCCCTTCGAGGCGACCCGGAAGTCGATGGACCAGATCACGAGCGCCCTCATCGGCATCGGCCTGGTCCTCTCGGCGGTCTTCGGGCCGATGATCTTTTTCCCCGGCTCTACCGGCGTCATCTACAGGCAGTTCTCCGTCACCGTCATCGCCTCGATGCTCCTCTCGGTCCTCGTGGCCCTCATCCTGACGCCGGTCCTCTGCGCCTCGTTGCTGAGGCCCGTCGCGAAGGGGCACGAGGCAGCCGAGACCGGGGTCCCCTTCCTCCGGCCCTTCTTCCTCTGGTTCGACCGCTCCTTCTTCCGGATCCGCGACCGGTACGTGGCGGTAGCCGGACACGTCCTCGGTCGGCGCGCCCGCTACGCCGCCGTCTTCCTCGTCATCGTCGTGTTGATGGCGGTCCTCTATCAGCGGATGCCGACCGGCTACCTCCCGGACGAGGACCAGGGGACCCTGATGGCGATGGTCCAGCTCCCGGTCGGCTCCACGCTCGAGCAGACGCAGGCGGTCATGGCCGACGTGGAGCGTCACTTCCTCGTCGACCAGAAGGACGCCGTGAAGTCGTGCGGGGCGGTGGCGGGGCAGGGCTTCGGCGGACGGGGCCAGAACATGGGAATGGTCTTCGTCCAGCTGAAGGACTGGAAGCTCCGGGATCGCGCGGGCCTGCGGGCCAAGGACGTCGCGGGGAAGGCGATGCGGGCCCTCTCGGCCCAGCGCGGGGCGATCATCTTCGCCTTCCCGCCTCCCGCCGTCGTCGAGCTCGGCACGGCCACCGGGTTCGACCTGATGGTCCAGGACCGGGGCAACCTCGGGCACGAGGGTCTCTCCAAGGCGATCGACCAGCTCGTCGGTCTCGCCGCGAAGGACCCGCGTCTCTCTCGCGTCCGGCTGAACGGGATGACGGACGTTCCCCAGTACAAGGTCGATGTCGACTGGGGGAAGGCGGGCACGCTCGGCGTCAGTGTCAGCTCGGTGCAGAGCTACGTCTCGACCGCGTTCGGCAGCGCGTATGTTGGCAACTTCGTCCAGGGAGGACGCGTGAAGCGCGTCTACGCCCAGGCCGACGCTCCGTTCCGGATGCTTCCGGAGGACCTCCACCGGCTCCATGTACGCAACCGGCAGAACGGGCTCGTCCCGCTGTCGGCGGTCGCCTCCGGCCGGTGGGTCTACGGCTCGCCGCGCCTCGAGCGCTTCAACGCGTTTCCCGCGATGAACATCCAGGGCGAGCCGGCGGCGGGCCGCAGCTCCGGCGAGGCGATGAACGCGATGGAGGAGCTCATCAAGAAGCTCCCGGCGGACGTCGGCTTCGAGTGGACCGGCCTCTCTTACCAGCAGCGGATGTCGGAGTCGCAGGCCGGGCTCCTCTACGCCTTCTCGGTCCTCGTGATCTTCCTCGTCCTCGCGGCGCTCTATGAGAGTTGGACGGTCCCGATCTCGATCGTCCTCGCGCTCCCGCTCGGCGTCATCGGGGGCGTCATCGCCTCGTCGTCGCGCGGGATGTCGAACGACGTCTACTTCCAGATCGGGCTCCTCACGGTCCTCGGCCTGACGACGAAGAACGCGATCCTGATCGTCCAGTTCGCAACGGCGAACCGTGCGAAGGGAATGAGCCTCATCGAGGCGACGCTCGAGGCCGCGAAGACGAGGCTCCGTCCGATCGTCATGACGTCGATGGCATTCGGCTTCGGCGTTCTCCCGCTCGCGCTCGCCTCGGGAGCGGGGGCCGGGGCGCAGATGGCGATCGGCACGAGCGTCCTCGGTGGAATGCTGAGCGGCACCTTCCTCGCCGTCCTCCTGATCCCGCTCCTGTACGTCCTCATCGTCCAGCTCTTCGAGAGGAAAAAGGCCGGCGCGGCCGTTCCCGCTCCCGAAGCGCCGCTCCCGGCGGAGGGAAAGCCATGAACCGCAGGCTGATCGCTCTCGTCCTCGCCGCACTCCTCCCCGCGGGGCTCCTCCTCGGCGGCTGCACGATGATCCCGAAGTACGAGCGCCCCGCTCCGCCCGTTCCCGACGCCTGGGCGGACGGAACCCCGCCGAAGGCCGAACCGGCGGCGGCCCCGGCTCCAGCCGAGACCCCGGCGGCCGCGGCCGATCTCCGCTGGCAGGATTTCTTCACGGACGCCCGCCTGCGGTCGCTCATCGA
>DAIOUV010000092.1:6281-7488 GCA_036759345.1 Acidobacteriota bacterium
TCCGGAGCCTGAACGCCCGCTCCCTCGAGCAGTATCTCGCGACGGAGGAGGCCCGCCGGGCCGCGCAGACCGCGCTCGTGGCCGCCGTGGCCGGAAGCTACCTGAACCTCGCGGCCGACGACGAGAACCTCCGTCTCGCCCGGGTGACCCTCCAGGCGCAGCAGTCGTCGTACGAGCTGATCCGGGAGACCCGGGACGCCGGCCTCGCCTCCGACCTCGACCTCCGCCAGTCACAGAGCCAGGTGGAGGCGGCGCGAGTGAACGTCGCGGCGTATACCGGCGCCGTCGCTGTCGACCGGAACGCGCTCCATCTCCTCGTCGGCTCGCCCGTCGGTCCCGATCTCCTCCCCGACCGGTTCGGCACCGTGACGGACCCGAGAGGAGTTTCCACAGGACTGCCGTCCGACGTCCTCCTCCGCCGGCCCGACATCCTCGCGGCCGAGCACCAGCTCCGCGCCGCGAACGCGAACATCGGGGCGGCCCGAGCGGCTTTCTTCCCGCGGATCTCCCTCACGGCGAGCTTCGGCACTCAAGGCCCCGAGCTCTCCGACCTCTTCGGGGCGGGGACCAGGATCTGGAGCTTCGCGCCGCAGATCGTCGCCCCCCTCTTCGCCAGCGGCTCCCTCTTCGCGAACCTGAAGGTTTCGAAGGTCGACCGCGACATCGCCATCGCGCAGTACGAGAAGGCGATCCAGGTCGCCTTCGCCGAGGTGAGCGACGCCCTGACGCTCCGAACGACACTCGTCGCCCAGCGCGAAGCCCAGGAGGCCCTCGTCCTCGCGCTGGACGAGACGCTGCGTCTCTCCGACGCCCGCTACCAGGGAGGCATCGACGGCTACCTCGGCGTCCTCGTGGCCCAGCAGGCGCTCTACGCCGCGCAGAAGGGGGAGGTGAACGTCCGCCTCGCGGAGCAGGCGAACCTCGTCACCCTCTACAAGGTCCTGGGCGGGGGGGTGTGAAGCGCCTGCACGGGCGCATTACTCGGAAACCCTTCTGACTACACGTGTAGGGCGGCAATGGGAATTGCAGGGCGCATTGGCGCGCACAGACCAGCGGTTTCGTCATCGCTCTCGCGCCCAGAGCGCACACTTCGATCCACTTCAGCCCTCGGCCGAGATCGCTCGCTTCGTGTCGAGGGCGGCGAAGCGCCACGGACGGCCGTCGCACTTCGTCTCGGATCAGGGACGCTGCTTCACGGGCCAGGTCT
>DAIOUV010000093.1:0-7391 GCA_036759345.1 Acidobacteriota bacterium
CCCTTCGCCGCGGTCCACTCGGACCCTTTAGCCCGTTTTTCCACGGGCTGTTAGGCTGCTTTTCGAACGAGTACCGGCAGCAGCCGCTCCGCATCGAGGTACTCGACGCGAAATGGCAGATCCATCGGGACTACAGAAGCTCGGCAAACAGCCTCAGGCCGGGTCGACGTGTGCGCGCCGAGAAAGAAACCGAGGGCTTGACTCTGGTCTCTACGCGCCACAGCGCCCCGCAATTCCCATTGCACCCCTACAATCGACGACTACAACCGCCTCGCCCCTCACTCGTCCCTCGGCATGCTCTCGCCGATGGAGTTTCGTGCCCTCAACCCTCAGCCTTCACCTGTCTAGAAAATTGGGGGTAGAGCATCTGCATCAGTGAGAAATCCGAACCCAGAGACAGATCAGTATGCGGAGGTTCGTCGAGTTGAGGGTGTCCTCGTTCCTCAATCGCCTCCCGCCCCGGCAAACAAGCGACATCCATCAAAACGGAGAGGCATGGCTAGCCAAGTCTCAGCTCGAGACGGAGATAGACCCTGCGCCCTCCAAACTCCAGATCCCGCACGAGGACCCGTCGGCTGTCGTACGTCCCACAGCGCCCTCGTCCACACGCTCGACAGACCCCCTTTTTTGCCCGGCGGTGTTAGCTCAAGCACCCAGCCCAACACATCGTCGGGTGCGGCTCGACGTGCCGCCCCGGAACGAAGCCCCTAAATCGGTACGCGTCGCGTAGGGAGCCACTCGCTTGCTTCATCAAAACCTCGCCATCAACCCTCAGTCAGCCGACCCTATCAAACCTCGTCCCAGAGCGGCTGGAACCCGCCTTTCGAGCCCTGTTGATACCCACTCATTTCCCGGAAGAGCCAATAAGTCTTCATTGAAAGGAGATGGCCAGAAATGACTACTAAATGCCGCCGAGGGGGAAAGAGGCCTCTAATGATGATTGCCGCCGTTTCGCTCGCCGTTTCTCAGCTCCTTACGGCAGAGATGCCGAGTGGCAACCCGGAGTCCGCCTCTCCTCTTCCAGAAATACTCAAGGATGCGTCTGCGCGTCCTGGAGATAGACCTCTTTGGATCTCCGCGCGAGCCGCATTCGACTCGAGCGGTCACCCCCGTGCAGATCTCCTTGCCCTAGACCAACTTAGGCATTTCGAACGTCAAGAAGCTCGTGACCGGCGATCAATGACGCAACCGGACGCTGCCGTAGAGGCGCGGCTGATGGGTCCTGGCGAATGCCGTGGGACCTCCATTCTTGTGTCGGGCGGGTCGCAACGGAGTCTTGCTGAAACCCTCGAGAAGCCATACGTCTGGTTGCGCGGGACCGTGGGGGCCGCTAGCCCAGGATTTCTTTCGGGTTTGCCGGGCACGCTCCTCAAAATAAATGTCGCTCGTGAGTTCGGTCCATCGATTGGCACGCGGTTATCTCCAAGCGTCTTGGTGTTCACGAGCCGCGCTCAGTTTGCGGTCGGAAACTGGGAATTCTGTACTGGCGAGTTATCGCCGCTGCGTCAGGGCGCGATGGTGATCGTGGTCGCACGTTCTATTCCAGGTATGCCGATCCTGAATCCAGGCGAAGGGGGGATCTTCGCAGAGGACGGCACGGGGACGCTGGAGATTGCCCGAGGATGGCGGGCGGAATCACGCCTGCGGGGCGTGAAGAGCCTGTCTCAGTTAGAGGCAATCGTCGACAACATACTGGGAGATAGGCGTGCGAATTCGACATCGCAGGGAGGGCACAATGGCGCGCAAAGACCGGTGGTCTCGTCGTCGTTCACGCACCCAGAGTGAACGCCTCGACCCTCTCCAGACTCCTTCGCTGACCGTCGTGGCCGCCTTTCAAGCTGCTTTTCGAACCAGTAGCGGCCGCTCGAAAGAGATCTGACAAGCTCAGGATCCCGTCCTCGAGAAAACTGAGAGCGCTCAACTCCACTTCTCGTGGACTCGATCCAGGAGGAGTCAGCCCTACCGCCATCTGCATCGCAGCCACCCATTCGGGCCGCTTCCTGGCAGCCTCCACGCGCGTCTGGAGGAGCGCCCGCGCCACTCCCCTGTCCGGTGGGCAGGATATCGGCGTCCGTACTGCCTGAAGGCCACTCGGCGGCGTCTCTGGATGTCTCAGCCATCGTCATCCCTCCCCTCTTCCTTCCCGCCCCGGGCTTCCGACCTTGTCTCGGCCGCTTCCGACGGGCGAATTCCGAAGCGGCGCCACGCGTACGCGAAGAGCCTCCCGCGCAGGGCCGTGTCCGCTCCTAGCCGTTCCGCGAGTTCCCTGCCTTCTCGTTCCTCTCCTACGTCGCCCCCATCGAATGGTCGCATCCCGCCGTCGATCGTCGCTCGCGACCCACGCGGACTCCCCACGTTCAGTTCTTCAGGTACGACGGGTAGACCTGAAACGGTAGGTCTCCAGCCTCAGCTGCATTGAAAATCGTTGAGACGTAGGAGAGAAACGACTGGTCGGCGCTAATTGTCACCCAGATGCTGGACCCGTGCACTGATGTCAGTTCACCGGAGGGCGAAACCTCCGTGGGCACGGGAAAGCCGTTTATCTGAACGACGTCCTTCGCTGCGACGATTACCGTTTGTTCAGCGAGGGGGCTCGTGGCGAAGTTGTGAGGAAATGTCTGTACGATGAACGTCGCCGGCACGTCTCCAGCGTTGAAGAGGGTTACATTCATGCGTCTGCGACGCTCGAAGTCTGGTGGAACGCCGGTCGGTGAAGGACCGAGCTGGCCCAACTCGACTGCACCACTGATTGCGACGCTGCCCGCCGGGAAGAGCGCCCGATAGAACGGGATGTTTACGCCGCCATGCGAGAAGGAGGTGCAGTTTGGCGCGCCTATCTCGCAATGCTGCGTCACGCGCTCGACGTCCGCAAAGAACACGATTCCTGGTGACGTCTGCATCTCGAGAAACCCGACACCGCGTTCCGGGAACGGCGACACGGACGCGCCGATCCCTCCCCCTTGGTGCGGCGGAATCGGCGGGCGTGATGCCTGCCCGAGTTTCGCCCCTGTTCCGTACACGGCTATGTCCACAATGTCTGCGGGGGACGCTGTTGGGTTGAACACAGACATCGTGCTTTCCCAGGTCTCGATGTTTACGCTGTGCCCATCCGGCGCAATAGTTGACCCGACTTTGGCCTGAACCAACGGAACGTACAGTGTCTCGAGGTTTTGCGCCATTCCCGAGCCCCCACCGACTACCGCCAGCGCCACGCACAAACACCTAGTCACCAGTTTAGACCACATTCTCCACCTCTAACGCGCATTCTCCACGGCGAGCGCAAAGTCTTGCTGAAAGATCGAGCTGTTTCCTGGGTTGATGCCATCTCCGGTCAGGCTGTTCGCGACGACCTGTATCGTGATGCTCGTTGCGCCCGGCGGAATATCGGCCGCACGAATGTTGATTCGCTCGACGTTGTTCTTGCGATCCCACACGATCGGCGAGGGATTCCGCAGAGAGTAACCGTCCCGCGTGCAGGCGTCGCGGTTGTAATAGAAATTGTTGCCGACCCACGTATAGCTCTGACCGAGACCGATGATCATAGCATAGATGTCGAGGTCATTCGTGAGGTTTACGTTCTGGTCGAGGCGAATGTCGCTCGCCCGGTCCGTCCATGCGAGCGTAATGTTCACGTCTTTCGACGTGTCGGGCGAGACGGTGTAGAGGGCGTAGGCAACGACGGTGGCCGCGAGGAGGATCGAGTCGAAGCGGTCGAAGAGTTCGGGAGTGTAGCCGCGCAGGGCGGGAAATCGAACCTGATCCAGTTCTTGCCGGGCGGCGGCGGGTCTTCGTCCAGGTCGCCGTTCGCGGGCGGCCCTCCAGTCCCGAGAGCCTTCAGCGTCTTCACAGGCAGAGCATAACTCGCCGTCACTTCGCCGCCTTTCTCTTGGCGAAACTCAGCACTCTCGCCGTCTCCGTGCTCTCGGCGAATCCGCGTACGTCCTCGGAACCGTGCGCGGGATAAATGAACGGCGGCGAGTTCAGCGGCGAGCGCAAGCGAGTCCGCTGGCGGGCTAGGTCACCTTCGAGGTGCCTCCGCCCACTACGCGCAAGCGAAGGAACTTCGCCCGCAGCGCAGCACTACCCTCCGCGAACACGAGCCTATTCTCATTAAAGAACTTGTCGAATTCAGTCTCATCGAACCGGATCGCCCCGGCGAAGATAGCGAGCGTATGCATGATCTCCCAGGCACGAACCTGGCGAAGACCGAATTCCCAGAGCAGTGCGACTAGCGAGCCTGTGTCAACCTCCGCTATTACTCCTTCCAGTTCAGCGGTGCGCCTTATCCCGGCACTCCGAAGGAGTTCAATCAAAGGCTCGAAGCCACGCAAATCGAAGTCCAACGAAGGCACTCCAGTCTGACTAACCATGGCCATCAGTTTCTTCTCGATCTCCAGAAATCTAGCGTTCGTTCGAGAGATCCCAATCAACTGCGCAGCGTCTAACTCTCGGCCCTTCTTAGTGAAGTCACGCGGTTCTGGTGGAAGAATGGAGTCAAGCGCTGGCCATGTCTCGGGTAGCCCGATCACTCCCTCGGGGCGGTCGTAATCAGTAACTTCTAGAGCCATATCGCAATAGCGGGCCGCTCCGCTCAAATCCGGGAAAAGGGAGAGATGATTGATGTTCATCCGGTTGAGCGCTTTGAGGGCGGTGGCTCTTTCCGACGTCGGAAGGTTGATCCGGACCAGTTTCCAGTAGCGCTCGCAGCCTCGAAAGTACGTACGAACCCATGTTTCAACATCGACACCATTCGGGCCTCTCGTAAAAAGACCCCCCTGGCTGATGAGCCGTTGGTCATGATAATTCCGTGGTCTAACGACTCGGAGACCTCGTGACGGGCCGTGGCGCACGTCGCCCGTAATTTCACCTGAACGTCGAACGACCGCGTTTGTATCTAGCGCAAATACTGAGCGCTGACTCGTACCATGAGGATCCCTCTGTTCGAAGGCAAAGAATGCGGCGACGAACGGAGAGGCGGTCCAATCGAGCAAGGGCGACGGAAGACCATAGTGTTGACCCAACGCCCAAAGTTCCTCTTTCATCAGTCTGGTCGGGTTCGCACCACGGCGACCCCTAACGGCGAGTTCGAATCGGCCTAGGTGTTCACGAACAGCCTGGTCGTCGCCCGCCTTTCCAGTGTCCCGCAGGAGGCGGTCCAGCGATGGCTCTAACTGCCATGTGTCCCGGCTGTGCCCGCGCCAAATGTAATTTCCCCAGGGCACGAACCGGCTCAGGAATTCGGCGAACTCAGTCCAGTTTTCTAACTGGACAGTTTGGACACCATCCGCGTAAGTGGAGCCGGGGCGTTCATTCCATTTCAGCACTCGGGGCGGAGAGGCCGGGGTCCATGTCAAGCGAGAGTTCCTTCGGGCGCCGATTCTAGATCACGAAGGGCCTCCGGCCGCCTTTGCAAACCGATGCCGACCTGAACCATCTCCGAAGCCGCGCCACTCCGTCGCGAGTGACCTCCGCCGCCAGCCCGACTGACGGGACCGTGAGGAGGCCCGCCGCCATCACGACGGCGAGCAGCGCGAGCGTTCGTCTCATCGGACGATCCTACTCTCGGGCGTCTTGGACGAATCTTTGGACGAATTCTTCGAAGCGAGAAGCGCCACCTTCGGCGCCCGGGCGTTGTTTCCCCGGTCCCGACTTCCTCCCGGGCACGGGCTCCTCAGGTCACGGGTTCAGAGCGTGCCGCGCGAGTCGTCCTAGCCGCTGGTACGTGTGCTAGCGCGCGAGAAACGTCCCGCGATCAACGGCTACGCCGTCGTCGTCTTCACCGTCGTCGCTGTGCCGCGCGAGGGACTCCATCAGAATCTTGGCGATCTGCTCGGGGCTCGCGCCCGGTTTGAAGTCGAAGCGAAGCCAGTCTTTCTCGGGAGTGGGCGGAGCGGCTTCGTCCGGGTCGCTGTCCGGGGACGGCCGTCCAGGTGCCAGGCCCGAAACCGGGGCGCGGTCGATGATCGGCTTGTCGCTCATGCTCCGAGTTTACCCTTCCGCGCGGCCTCCGTCGCGTCGGCGAACCCGCGCAAGTGCTCGACGCTCAACGGTGCGTACACGCGCTCCGTAACCCCTGAGTTGGCATGGCGGAGGAGCTTCGACGCCGCGAAGATCCCCGATGCGAGCGTTACCCGCAGGCCGAAACTACGGCGTACGTCATGAATCCAGAGGTCGTCGTCGAGCTTCGCGGCCGTCTTGAGCTTGGCCCACGGCTTCTTCAGATCGCCACGATGTTCACGCGGTTTCCGACCCGGCATGAGAAACGGATTGTCGTCCAGCTGAGGCGTGGCGCCGATGACGGCGCCGACGCTTGAGATGATCGGCACCGCCTGTGGCGTCCCAGACTTCGGGCTTGGGATTCTCCACGTCCCCTCGTACGTCTCCGGGTCGAGCGTGAAGTCGGCCCACTTCGCGTGGAGCGTTTCAGAGAGGCGAGCACCGGCGTCGAGCATGAGCGTGACGGCCACCTTCGCGAACGGATCGTCCCATGATTCGAGAGTCTCACGAAGCCGCTTCTCTTCGGCGGCGCTCAGGACCCGCTGACGCGGATCGTTCTCGCGGAGGAGCTTGACAAGCGCCACCGGATTTTTCTCGATCAACCCGAGACGCATTGCCGACGCGAAGCACGCGCTCAGGACCCGCGTCCACCTGTTCGCTTGTGTCTCGCCGTTGGCGCCGGCGCGGTGCTCGCCTTCTAGCAGCCCATTGCGGAACGCCGTCGCGGCGGCCGTCGTGATGTCCGCGAGCGCTCTGGCGTCCCATGCAACCGCCGGCATCGCGAGGTAGCGCCTGACGTTCCGCAGGCCCTTGAGGCGCCGGGCGGCGTCCTTCAGGTAGGTTGAGCGCCAGTCCCCGTACGTGAGGCGCTCCGACTTCGCCTGCACGCCATGTCGCACGGCCGCGCGCTTCTCGGCCTCGTCCTCGCCCTTCGCGGCGCCGCCGAGGACGGCGAGCGCCTTTCGCCTCGCGTCCTCGGGTGACAGGATCGGGTATCGTCCGAGCGTGACCATGCGGCGCCGTCCGTTGACCCTGTACCTGACGGCGAATACCAAGCGCCTCGGGTATGCGAGGACACAGAAGCCTGGCAGTTCCCGGTCGGCATGCCACGTGCCGCGCTCGCTCCTGTCGGCCGGGCCGAGCGCGTCGAGCGACCGTCGCCCGATCTTGAAGCCCTGCTCTACCGTCACGCTTTGCCCATACCTTGCCCGCATTGCCCGAGATGAGATAGCATGCTCATCAACCCTCCGAGAGCATGCTAGTGGCTAAAGTGCTAGTGTGCAAGGGGATTGCAGGGGGGGGCGCCACGTGGCAGAATCCGGTAGAATGGGCCAGCGCGTGCGTGTAAAGCAGACGCTCTGCCGCTGAGCTAACCTCCCGCACTCGATCTTACG
>DAIOUV010000094.1:0-7224 GCA_036759345.1 Acidobacteriota bacterium
CGGCCGCGGTGGAGGTCATCCCGCCCGGAAAGACGGCGCCCGCCGCGCGCTTCGAGGCCGTCGCCGCCGACCGCCTCTACTCCCTGCGCGACGGGAAGCTCGAAGAAAAGAGGGGATTTCTGAGAAGGTAAGAGGGGATTTCTTAGAAAGGAAGAGGGGCAGCGGTCGCCAGCGGCAAGGGAAGCGCGCGTCGGAGCCGGGCGGTCAGCGTGACGGGCTGGCCGCCGCGGCGCACGTCGAGCGTCACCCGGTCGCCCCAGCGCTTCGCGGCGAGCAGAATCGCGAGCGCCTCCTTGTCGGGCACCGGGAGCCCGTCGAACGCGAGCAGGAGGTCTCCGGTCCTCACGCCGGCCTCGAGGGCTTTTGCGGCATTGAAAGCCATCGTGGCGTCCCACGTGCATTGCGCGCGGAACATCCCGTCGAGCGCCTCTTCCGTGAGGCCGCCGTGCAGGCCGGCGTCGGCGTCGAAGAATGCCTTGAAGAGTTTGCGATGCTCGGCGCTGTCCGTGTCGACGCGCACCGGCACGTGGGCCGCCTCCTCTGGTGTCAGGTTCGTGAACCCCTTCTTGCGCACCGCGGAGACGACGTCCCGTGGCGTATTCACGCCCGCGAGGGGAAGGCCCCTGTCCCTCGCGAACAGGAAGATGTCGCGGTAGTAGCCCCAGTTGTAGCCCCAGTTGCGGTACCAGCGCGACAAGGCGAGAAAACCGTCCTCGGTGAGCTGCCCCTTCGACCAGCGGTCGAGCCACGCCTGCTCCGTGTACGGGTACATCTCGAGGCCGACACGCACCTCTCGACCGGCCGAGACGAGCGCCTCCAGGATCCGGCGCTCCACGCGGTGGGACTCGATGCTGGTATGTCCCTCTCCCACGAGAAGGAGACGGATCTTTCCGAGGCGCGAGGCGAGCTCGTCCGGAGAGAGGACGTCGCCGGTCCGCGTGTCGACGATCGCGTCGAGGGTCACCGTGGCGTGACGGTCGCGCCGGGCCGGGTCGCCGACGGCGAGGTCCAGCGGCTCCTCGGCGGCCCGCGAGGCGGAGGCGGTAGCGAGGCCGAGAGCGAGGCACAGCGGGAGGCGGATCGAAAGCAGTGTCGTGAGCTTCATTGGCTTCCTCGGAAGCGGCGCACTCAGGGCAGCGTCGCGAGCCCCTCCATCTCGTCGGAGGTGTAGACGTGCTTGCCGGGCGACCCTTCGCGTGCGATGACGATCATCGCGCGGGCGACGGTGTCGGCTTTGATCGGCCGGTACTTGCGGGCGGACCCGAAGAAAACGCCGGAAACGAGCCGCGCGGCGGCGATCGCGAGCTCTTCGGCCGGCCGCTTTTCGGGCCGGCTGCCCACGAGGAGCGACGGCCGGAAAATGTGAAGTCCAGAGAATCCCAACCGCGCGACCGCGTCCTCCGCCTCGCCCTTCACCCGACTGTAGAAGACGCGTGATTTCGGGTCGGCGCCGACCGCGCTGACGAGGAAGAAGCGGTCCGCTCCGGTGCGGAGGGAGGTCTCCGCGAGGCGCACGACGTATTCGTAGTCGACCTTCCGGAACGCCGCCTCGGAGCCGGCCTTCTTCATCGTGGTGCCGAGGCAGCAGAACACGTCCTGCCCGCGCGGAAAGGCCGACATGCGGGAGAGGCGATCGAAATCGACCGTGCGCTGCTGGAGCCGCTTGTGCGTGACGTTGAGCGGCCCGCGCACGAACGCGATGACCTGTTCATGCAGACCGCTGGCCAGAAGGCGGCGCAGGCAGTGCCCGCCCACGAGCCCGCTGGCGCCCGCGACGATGGCCGTGCGTCCCGACATGATGCTGCTCGTCGATTGTACGCGCGCTAGCGCTTCGCTGGTTCCGGCGCGCCGCCCTCGACCCAGCGGTAGAGGCCGGGCGCGAGGTCCTTCGCCGAGGCCGTCGTGCCGTCGGGCCAGCGGACGTCGACCGCGTCGAGCTTCGGCGCCGCGCCGAGTCCGATCACGACCGTCCGCTCGTTGACGGACAGGTAGCCGTCGCCGCCCGAGACCTCGTCCACGCGTTTCTTGCCGCCCATCGTGCAGGTCACGCGCGCGCCGACGGCCCCGCGGTTCTTCCCGTTCGTCGCGAGGACGAGGCGCACGGCCTTCGCCGGTGTCTCTGTCACGTTGCGGAAGACGTGAGCCGGGCCGCCGTTTTCAGTCACGACGAGATCGGGCCGGCCGTCTCCGTCCAGATCGGCCACGGCCAGCCCACGCCCGACGATCGGTGAGAGGAAGCCCGCGCCCGCCTGGGACGAGGCATCGGCGAACTTGCCGGCGCCGAGGCCGCGATAGACGAGCGGCGCCTGGCGATAGGTCACCATGGGCTGGACGTCCTGGACCGACGTTTCGACGTGTCCGTTCACGCCCACGAGGTCCAGCACGCCGTCGAGGTCGAGGTCGGCGAACGCGACGCTGAACGTGAGCGGAAGAAGCGACGTCCGCCCGATGCCGCTTTGGATGGATTCGTCCACGAAGAAGTCGCCTTTGGGCCCGGCCGCGAAGACGGACCACATTTCGTTCGAGAAGTTGCCGATCACGAGGGATGTGCCGCCGTCGTTCTTCGTGTCCCCGAAGGCGACGCCCATCGCGCCGCGCGCGCGGCCGTCCTCTCCCACGGCCACGCCCGCTTCGACGGCCACGTCGCGGAATACGGGGATGCCGTTCACGGTCTTCTCGTTCCGGTACAGATTGTTCGGCGACGTGTCGTTCGCGACGACGAGGTCGATCCGCCCGTCGCCATCGACGTCGCGCACGGCCACGCCCAGCGCCTTACCGAGGGGATTCACGAGGCCAGCTTCCTTCGTGACGTCCCGGAACTTCCCGCCGCCGAGGCCATTGTACAGGCGCGAGGGCGTGCCGGGATAGCGCTCGGGCGTGCAGTAAGACTTCGTCTTCCCGTCCAGCGAGCAGTACATGTCCGTCTTCACCGTCCAGTTGACGTACTGGCCGACGAAGAGGTCGAGGACGCCGTCGCCGTCGAAGTCGGCGAAGGCGGCGGATGTGCCCCAGCCGGATCCCACGAGACCCGAGCCCTTCGTCGCGTCGCGGAAATGGCCCTTCCCGTCGTTCAGAAGGAGCCGGATGTCGTCGACGCCGGTGATGACGACGTCGGGGAATCCGTCGTTGTTCACGTCGCCGACGGCGACGCCCATGCCGAAGAGAGAGATCGCGAGCCCGCTTTCCTTCGTGCGGTCCTCGAAGCGGATCGCGCCGCCGGGCTCGGTGACGTTCCGGTAGAACGCGAGCGTGGGCTGTCCCGCTTTGGCGCGCGGGTCGTCCGGCCAGTACCGGCCATTCACGAAGAGGAGGTCGATGCGGCCGTCGCCATCGGCGTCGAAGGCGGCCACGCCGGAGCCCATGGTCTCGGGCATCCACTTCTTCCCGGCGGCCCCGTTCACGTGGAGGAACGCCACGTTCGAGGCCTTCGTGACGTCCTCGAACCGGATCGAGGACGCGACCTTCGTCGGCTCCGGAGCCGGCGTCGGGGAGACGGGCTTCGTCTCGGTCTTGCCGCAGGCGGCGGCGACAAGGGCCACGAGGACGGGGAGAGTTCTTCGAATGGTCATGAGGCCGAAATGCTACCTCAGGGAGCACAGCCCGATTTCATCGTAGAGTCGGCGGCATGAAACGAACGGTCCGGACCCTTTCCTTCGCGGCATTCTTTCTTTCCACCCTCGCGGCGTCCCTCGCCGCGGCGGAGGCTCCGGCGCCCCCGAAACTGCGCCTACCCGCGGGCACGGCGCCGACTCGCTACGCGGCGGAGCTGTGGATCGACCCTTCGAAGGAGAAATTCGAAGGAAAAATCGAGATCGGAATTTCTTTGAAAGGGGAGACGGGCACGGTCTGGTTGAACGGCAAGGAGCTGGACATCAAGGCGGTTTCCGCGCAACCCGCCGGAGGGGGCGAGGCGATCCCCGCCGCGCCGACATCCGACGGCAAGGACTACGTCGGTCTTACCTTTCAGAAGAATCTTTCTCCGGGCGACTGGAAGGTCGTCGTCACGTATACGGGCCGCATCGAAGCGAAAGACACGGAGGGGCTCTTCCGCCAGAAGGACGGGGGCGAGTGGTACGCCTTCAGCCAATTCGAGGCGATCTACGCGCGGCGCGTGTTTCCCTGCTTCGACGAGCCCTCTTTCAAGACGCCCTGGCAACTGACCATTCACGCGCCGAAAGGCGCGCTCGCCGTTTCGAACACCCTGGTCGCGTCCGAGGCTGCCGAGGCGGACGGCTGGAGGAAATTCGTCTTCGCCCCAACGAAGCCTCTCCCGACCTACCTCGTGGCGTTCGGCGTGGGTCCGTTCGACGTCGTGAACGCGGGAACCGCGGGCCGAAACAAGGTGCCCGTCCGCATGATCGTGCCGAAGGGCCGCGGCGCCGACGCGCGCTGGGCGGCCGCGTCCACGGGGCAGATCCTCGAGCAGCTCGAGACGTACTTCGACATCCCGTACCCGTACGAGAAGCTCGACCACCTCGTGATCCCGCAGACCGTGGGCTTCGGCGCCATGGAAAACGCCGGCCTCGTGACGTACTCCTCGGGCCTCCTCCTCGCGAAGCCCGCCGACGAGACGATTCGTTTCCGCCGCGCCTACGCGAGCGTCTGTGCGCACGAGACCGCGCACCAGTGGTTCGGGGACTACGTGACGACCGCCTGGTGGAACGACATCTGGCTGAACGAGGCCTTCGCGACGTGGATGGGGTCGAAGATCGTCGACCGCTGGAAGCCGGAGTGGGCCTGGGCCGTGCAGCGCGCGAGCGCCCGTACCGGCGCGATGGACCAGGACTCGCTCGTGACGGCGCGCCGCATCCGGCAGCCCATCGAGGGCAATGACGACATCGTGAGTGCCTTCGACGGGATCACCTATCAGAAGGGCGCCGCCGTCATCGAGATGTTCGAGGGCTGGGTCTCACCGGAGGGATTCCGGCAGGGCATCCAGCGCTACCTGAAGACCCATGCCTGGGGCAACGCGACGGCAGACGACTTCGTCTCGTCGATCGCGGAAGCCACGAAGACACCGGCCGTCGTCCCGGCGTTCCGCTCGTTTCTCGACCAGCCCGGCGTTCCCCTCGTCACGGCCGAGCTCGTCTGCACGGGCGGCGCGCCCCGGCTTCTCCTCTCGCAGAAGCGGTTCCTCCCGACCGGCTCGACCGGCTCGACGAAGGAGACGTGGCAGGTGCCGGTTTGCGCGCGCGCGGGCGACCCCGGCACCGCGAGGGTGTGCACGCTTCTCACGCAGCCGTCGGGCGAGCTCGCCCTCCCGGGCGCCTGCCCCGCGCGCGTCCTCGCGAACGCCGGCTCGGGTTACTACCGCGTCCTTTACGCGGGCAGCCTTCTCGGCAAGGTGCTCGCCGACGGCGGGAAGCACCTGACTGCGTCCGAGCGCGTCGCGACGCTCTCGGACGTCTCCGCGCTCGCGCGGAGCGGGGACGTCCCGATGGCGACGGCGCTCTCACTCGTCCCGGCGTTCGCGAACGACCGGGACCGGCCGGTCGTCGAGTCGGTCCAGCGCATCGCCGCGGCGCCGCGCGATCTCCTCGTCACGGACGCGATGCGCCCGCGGTATCGCCGGTTCGTGAGCGAGGTTTTCGGCGCGCGCGCGCGGGCCCTCGGTTGGAAAGCGAAGAGTGGAGAGGACGAGGACACGCAGCTTCTGCGTGAGACGCTCGTTCCCTTCGTCGCGAACGAGGGCGACGAGCCGGCGCTCGTGGCCGACGCGATGCGCCTCGCGAACGCCTGGCTGAAGGACCGCGGCGCGGTCGACGCGCAGATGGCGCCCGCCGTCCTCGACGTCGCGGCGCGGCACGGCGACATGCAGCTCTTCCAGTCGTTTCTCGCCGAGGCGCGAAAGGCGACGGACCGGCGCGAGCGGACGCGGCTCCTGTCGAGCCTCGGCCTGTTCCGGGACCCGTCGGTCGTGCCCGCGGCGCTCAGAGTGACGCTCGCGGACGAGTTCGACGCGCGCGAGTCCATCGTCATCCTGCGGGAGGTGGCGTCGAATCGCGAGACGCGTCCCGAGGCGTGGGCGTTCCTGAAAACGAACTTCGACCAGCTCGTTTCGCGGCTTCCGCGCGAGTCGCCGGCCCGCTTCCCGGGCCTCGCCTCGGGCTTCAGCGACGCGGAGCACCGGGCCGACGTCCAGGCGTTCTTCAAGGACAAGGCGCCGAAATACATGGGCGGCCCCCGGTATCTCGCGCAGGCGCTGGAGCAGATCCAGCTTCGCGCCGCGTTCAAGTCCGCCCAGCAGGAGAGCGTGAGCGACTTCCTGAGCCACTACGAGCCGAGGCCGACGATCGACGCGAGGCCGCAGACGGGGATGTAGGGCGCCGTCAGGCGGCCTTGCCCGCGGTCTTCCAGTAGCGGACGAGGCCCGTCACGTTCATCGCGAAGGGGAGCGCGGTCTTGTAGGCCTCGAGGCCCTCCGCGCCAACGCCCTTCGCGAGGAGCCGGTCCGTGAGCCACGCCTCGAACTCCGGCACGATCGCGGGCTCGTTCTTGCCGGCGTCGAGGCGCATGCGCACGAACCCGGCCCACACGTGGAGCTCCTCCATCATCTCGTCGAGGCGCCCCGCGACATCGCCGTGCAAACCGAAATGCGTCGGGTAGAAGCCGTCCGGGCGTGCCGCCTTGATGCGCTCGATCGAGCGCGTCCAGGTTGGGAGGTCGATGTCCGGCGGCGGCGTCGGCGGAAGGTTCGGGCCGTCGCCGATCGTGACGCCGCCCACGTCGCCCGTGAAGACGAATCCCTCGAGGAAGTAGGCGTTGTGGTGGATCGCGTGGCCCGGCGTCTCGAGGACGCGGATGGCGGCGTTCCCGATGCGGATGTCGGCGCCGTCCTCCGTGATCTTCAGCCTGTCGGGGGGGATCGGCTCGAGCCTGCCCCACAGCGTGTCCATCTGGTCCCTGTAGATCCGCGTCGCGGAGGCGAGGAGCTTCGAGGGGTCGGCCATGTGCGGCGCGCCGCGCGGGTGCACCCAGATGTTCGCTCCGGTCCGCGCCAGCCGCCAGGCGGCGCCGGCGTGGTCGAGGTGGATGTGCGTCACGAGGACGTCCTTCACGTCGGAGGGTTTGGCGCCGTGCCTCGCGAGCGCGGCGACGAGGTGCGGCCACGTGGAGTCGGGCCCGGTCTCGACGAGCGCGAGGTGGCCGCCGGATTCGATGAGATACGCGGCGATCGTCTCGCCGCGGAAGAACTCGAGGTCGAGGGTGTGGATCTGCATGACG
>DAIOUV010000095.1:0-7192 GCA_036759345.1 Acidobacteriota bacterium
CTAATGTCGCGCCCGTGCGCGCCCCGCTTTCGGTCGTCCTCCTCGTCAAGAACGAGGAGGACCGGCTCCCCGGCGCGCTCGCGTCCGTCGCCTTCGCGGATGAAATCGTCGTGGCGGACACCGGCTCGACGGACGAGACCGCTCGCGTCGCGCGCCTCGGCGGCGCCCGCGTGGAGTCCATCGGCTGGGAGGGATTCGTCGCGTCGCGCAACCGGGCCCTGGCGGAGGCCCGCCACGACTGGGTTCTCGTGCTCGACGCGGACGAGCGGATTTCGCCAACGCTCAGAGACGAGATCCTCGCGGTGCTCGACAAGGACGATGCGCGGATCTCGGGCTACCGGATGCCGCGACTGTCCCACTTCCTCTCCCGGCCGGTGCGCCATGGCACCTGGTATCCCGACGTCAAGATGCGCCTGGGACGAAGGTCGCGCGGCCTCAGGGCCGAAGGAGGGCGCGTCCACGAAGTGATGGTGGTCGACGGTCCCGTCGAGAGGCTCGTCGCGCCGCTCGTTCACTATCCATACCGCGACCTCTCCGACGCGCTCCGAAAGACCTCGACGTACGCGCGGCTCGGCGCGCAGGACCGCTTCGACCGCGGTGCGCGCGGGAGCGTCTCGACGCTCTTTTTCCGCCCGCTCGTCGAATTCTTGCGCTCTTTCGTTTTGCTGGCGGGGTTTCTGGACGGCCTTGTCGGTTTCTACATTGCGTTTCTCCACTCGTTCTCGTATTTTCTCCGCGCCGCTTTTTTGCTGGAAATTCAGCGACGCGCCCCTGTTGAACAGAAGGAGCGCCAGAAGGAGATCACGACATGAAGCTCACGATGGGTCGTTCGTTCGGAGGCGCGTTGGCTCTTGCCGCTGCCTCGGTTCTCGTTCTCGGAGGTTGCGCGAAGACAGAAGAAAAGGGCCCGATGGAGAAGGCCGGCGCCGCGGCCGACAGGGCCGTCGAGAAGGTCAAGGACGCCTCGGCCGAAGCCGCCAAGTCCATGAGTGTAGCCGCTGACAAGGCGAAGGACGCCGCGGCCACCGCTGCCGCTGCCATTGACAAAGCAGCCGACAAGGCCGTCGCCGCCGCCAACAAGGCTGCCGACAAGACGAAGGAAGCCGCCGCGGGCGCCGCGAAGGCCGCGAGCACCGCCGTCGCCCCCAAGAAGTAATTTCGAAGACTCCGGTTCACCTCTGCCGCCTCGCCGCGGAGATCGTCTCCTGCCGCGCGTGTCCGCGCCTCGTCGCCTGGCGTGAGGAGGCCGCCGCGCATCCGCCGCGCCGCTTTCAGGGACAACGCTACTGGGGGCGCCCGGTGCCCGGCTTCGGCGACGCCGAGGCGCGCCTCTTCGTCGTGGGACTCGCGCCCGCGGCGAACGGGGGCAACCGCACCGGCCGCGTCTTCACGGGCGATGCCTCGGGAGACTTTCTCTTCGCCGCGCTGCATCGGGCCGGTTTCGCGAATCAGCCGGGCTCGGTCTCGCAGGGCGACGGCCTCGAGCTGCGGGATGCCTGGATCGCCGCCGCCGTGCGCTGCGCCCCGCCCGCCAACAAGCCGACGCCGGCGGAGTTCGCGCGCTGCCGTCCGTTCCTCGTCCGCGAGATCGCGTCGCTGCCGCACCTTTCCGTCGTCCTCGCCCTCGGGGCTCACGCGTGGCGGGCCGCGATCGAGGCGCTCGCGGAAAACGGCGCCCCACGCCCAAAGCCCCTCCCGGCCTTCTCACACGGCGCGGAAGTCCGGCTGGGCCCGTTCCTTCTTCTTGGCTCGTATCACGTCAGCCAGCGGAACACCTTCACGGGTCGGCTGACGCCCACGATGCTGGACGCGGTTCTCAGCAGGGCCACGCCGGCCCCGCGGCGCCAATTCCATTAGACTCCTTGCGTGGCGGGGGCCTTCCGGGACGAAGCGCAGGACAAGTTCCGGGACGAGTGCGGCGTCTTCGGCATCTTCGGCCACGCGGACGCCGCGAACCTCACGTACCTCGGCCTCTACGCCATGCAGCACCGGGGCCAGGAATCCGCCGGCATCGTGACGTGGGACGGCTCGCGTGTGTCGGTGGAGAAGGGCATGGGGTACGTGGCGGACCTCTTCGACGAAGGGCGCCTCTCCCGCCTGCCCGGCTCGTCGGCGATCGGTCACGTTCGGTACTCGACGACGGGCGAGTCCCGTCTCGAAAACGCGCAGCCCATCGTCTACAACACGAACAAGGGGCCGCTCGCGATCGCCCACAACGGCAACCTCGTGAACGCGGACGAGATCCGCGCCGAGCTGGAAGAAGAGGGCTCGATCTTCACGACGAGCTCCGACACGGAGGTCTTCCTGCACCTGATGGCGCGGTCGCGCGTGGACGACGTCGTGGGCGCGCTCCGCGACGCGCTCGCGCGCGTCCGCGGTGCCTACTCGATCGTCCTCCTGGCGCGGAATCGCGTGATCGCCGCGCGCGATCCGCAGGGCATCCGTCCGCTGACGCTGGGCCGCCTGCGGATCGAGGGCGCGCCCGACGCGCGCGTCGTCGCCTCCGAAACGTGCGCGTTCGACCTCATCGACGCCGAACCCCTGCGTGACGTCGAGCCCGGCGAGATCGTGGTCTTCGACGCCGGCGGAACGGCCTCCGCGTCGTTCGCGATGGGGCAGCGCACGGCCTTCTGCATCTTCGAGCACGTTTACTTCTCGCGGCCGGACTCCACGGTGTTCGGGAAGTCCGTGGCCGAGTCGCGGCGCTCCTTCGGCCGGCGCCTCGCGATCGAGCACCCCGTGGGAGCCGACGTGGTCGTACCCGTGCCCGATTCGGGCATCTTCGCGGCGCTCGGCTACGCGGAAGAGAGCGGGATCCCGTACAGCATGGGCCTCGTGCGCAATCACTACGTCGGCCGCACGTTCATCGAGCCGAAGCAGTCCATCCGCCATTTCGGCGTGAAGGTGAAGCTGAACCCGGTGCGCTCGGTCGTGGCCGGCAAGCGCGTGATCCTCGTGGACGATTCGATCGTGCGCGGCACGACGTCCAAGAAGATCGTCAAGATGCTGAAGACCGCGGGAGCGACGGAGATCCACATGCGCATCTCGTCGCCGCCCACGAAGAACCCCTGCCATTACGGGATCGACACGCCACGGCGAAAGGAGCTCATCGCGTCGACGCACGACCTCGAAGAGACGCGGAAATTCATCGAGGCCGACTCGCTCGGCTACCTGTCGCTCGACGGGATGCTCACGGCCTTCGGGCGCTCCGAGAACGATTCCTGCGCGGCCTGCTTCTCGGGCCGCTATCCGATTCCGCTGACCGTGCCCGACCCGCAGGCCACGCTGTTTCCCACCGACGAACCGCACGCAGACGTCTCGGGGGAGAGGCCGGCCGAGACCTTCCCGCGGCTCGTCCGTGCCGCCAAGACCTGACTGCCGTGGCCAAAGCGGCCCGAGCGGCCGGGGACGAGCCGGAGTTCACGCCCGAGGGCGGCGGCCGGAGCGTGCGTCTCCGCCTCCGCGTCTCGGCCGGGGCCTCGCGCCGCCGGATCCTCGGCGTGCACGGGGGCGCGCTCAAGCTATCGGTGAAGGCCCCGCCCGAGAAGGGCAAGGCGAACCGGGACGTCCTCGCGCTCGTGGCCGAGACGTTCGGCCTTGCGACGTCGGACGTGGAGATCGTCTCCGGAGACACCTCCCAGGACAAGGTCGTGCGATTGCCTCTCACTCTCGAGGATGCGGCGCGGCGGTGGGCGTCCGGCATGGGTCTCCTCTGACGCTGCTACGATCCGCGCCGTGACCGAGCCCCGCCCGCTCCGCTACGCGGATGCCGGCGTCGATATCGACGCGAAGATGGGGGCCGTCGCCCGCGCGAAGGACGCGATCCGCTCCACCTTCACGCGCGGCGTCGTGGGCGACGTGGGTGGATTCGGCGGGCTGTTTCGCCCCGATTTCACCGGGATGTCCGACCCGCTCCTCGTGGCCTCGGCCGACGGCGTCGGCACGAAGCTGAAGGTCGCGATCGCGGCGGGTGTCCACGGCACGGTGGGGCAGGACCTCGTGAACCACTGCGTGAACGACATCCTCGTGCAGGGAGCGAGTCCGCTCTTCTTTCTCGACTACATCGCGACGGGAAAGATGCGCCCCGAGATCGTGGGCGAAGTCCTCGAGGGAGTCGCGAAGGCGTGCCGCGAAAACGGCTGCGCTCTCCTCGGGGGCGAGACCGCCGAGATGCCGGGCATGTACGCGGCGGGCGACTACGATCTCGCGGGCACGATCGTGGGCGTCGTGGACCGGCCGAAGATGCTCGACGGATCGCGCGTCTCCGAGGGGGATCTCCTCATTGGCCTGCCGTCCTCCGGGCTCCACACGAACGGGTACTCGCTCGCGCGCAAGATCCTCTTCGAGACGCTTCTCTACGAGCCTTCGTCTCCCGTGCCGGAGCTCGGCATGACGGCTGCCGAGGCGCTTCTCGCGATCCACCGCAGTTACCTCGGCCCGGTGCTGCCGCTCGTGAAGAACGGCCTGCTGTCGGCGATGGCGCACATCACCGGCGGGGGCTTTCCCGACAACATTCCGCGCGTCCTTCCGAAGAATCTCGATGTCGTCGTGCACCCCGAGGCCTGGAGCTGGCCGCCTCTCTTCCGGCTACTCCGGGACTCCGGGGGCGTTCCTCCGTCCGAGATGCTGCGCGTCTTCAACTGCGGCATCGGGATGGTCCTGATCATCCCGCCCGCCCGCGGCCTCGAGGTGAAGAATCGGCTGGATGCGAGCGGGGAAGACTGGAAGCAGATCGGGCGCGTTCAGAAGGGCGCGCGAACCGTTCGCTTCGCCTGATCGGTGAGCGCCACCGTTCCCTTTCCCCGGCCCCTCTGTCCGCTGCCGGCGCGTCTTGCGGTGCTGCTCTCGGGGCGGGGCTCGAACTTCGAAGCGCTGGCGGAGGGCTGTGCGCGGGGCGAGATCCCCGGGAACGTCTGCCTCGTGATTTCCGACAACCCGGCGGCGGAGGGACTTCGGAGGGCGGAAAAGCGGGGGATTCCGACGAAAGTCGTCGACAAGGCCGGCTGGTCGAATCGCGTCGAGCGGGAGGCTGTTCTTCACTCTTTCCTCGAAGAGGCTCGGATCGACCTCGTTTGCCTCGCCGGCTTCATGCGCGTCCTTTCGCCCGCCTTCGTCGGGCGCTGGCGGCTTCGCATCCTGAACGTGCACCCCTCCCTTCTGCCCGCCTTCCCGGGCCTCGAGGCTCAGGCCCAGGCGGTGGCCTATGGAGTTCGCGTGGCCGGAGCGACGGTGCATTTCGTCGATGAGGGGACCGACACGGGGCCGATCGTGGCCCAGACCGCGGTGCCCGTGCTGCCGGCCGACGACGAGCATTCCCTCGCCGCTCGCCTTCTTCTGGCGGAGCACGCGCTCTACGTCGCCTCCGTTCGCCGCGTTCTGGAGGGCGGCTGGTGGATCTCCGGCCGTTCCGTGAAGCTTCCAGAGCCCCTCGCCCCCGCTTGAGAATCCCACTTTCGAGGGATTGCCTCTCGAACGCCATATCCCTACCTTTAGTCAGCTTTTGAAAGAAGGTGGCGTGATTGCGGCGGTCGGGAGCCCACGCGCTCCGAAGGCATCTCTTTTCAGCAGTTTGAGTCGCGTCGTCTGACGCGGCCGGGTTCTTTTGAGTGAGATTTTTTCGCGCAGGGGCTCGGTTTGTGCGGGGAAGCGGGGTCGCCCTCGCCTCGCCTTCCGCCCGGTTCGAGCCGGGACCGACCGATTCCTCGAGCCCCTGTGCATTCTTTGCCCTGTTCCGAGTGCAATCCCCTTGACGCGGAGCGGATCGGGGCCTATGTTCCGATCCCCCGCGCTGGCGGCGTGGGGCGTGTTCTTTCGCGCTCGCTGGCGTTTGCCGCCGTTTCTTGACGTTTCTTGACGTTTAGAAGCCAAACGGGGAAAAGTGAATCTCGGCTTCACTTTTCGCTTGACGCTAAAAAGCGCTTCTGCCAGTATCCGCCTCCCTGCCGCTGGACGGCGCCGGTTCCTTGAAAACTGAACAGAGACATCAGTACGCGTCTGCGAAAGCAGATGCGGATTGAACAGTTTACGTGAATCCTTTGAGGAGCTTTCCGGGGATGGATCGAGAGAGAAATCTCGAGAGACGTCGACGGACAGCTTGAAGCCAAAAGGGTCCCGGGCGCGAGTCCGGGTTCCCGGAGCACTTCTAAAACAGCTCCGAAATCGCAACGCGGCGGGCGCAAGTCCGACGCGGTGCCGACGTCCTTCGGGAAGTCGTAAAACTAGAGCCTGAACTTCAAAACTTCAGAACAAAACTGGAGAGTTTGATCCTGGCTCAGAGTGAACGCTGGCGGCGTGCCTAACACATGCAAGTCGTGCGCGAAAGGGTAGCAATACCTGAGTAAAGCGGCGAACGGGTGAGTAACACGTGGTTAACCTGCCGGAATGTGGGGGATACCCCGGGGAAACTCGGGACAATACCGCATATGGTCTCCTGGGCTCTGGCCCGGGAGAGCAAAGCCGGGGATCGTAAGACCTGGCGCATTCCGAGGGGACCGCGGCCGATTAGCTAGTTGGCGGGGTAATGGCCCACCAAGGCAACGATCGGTAGCCGGCCTGAGAGGGTGATCGGCCACACCGGAACTGAGACACGGTCCGGACTCCTACGGGAGGCAGCAGTGGGGAATTTTGCGCAATGGGCGAAAGCCTGACGCAGCAACGCCGCGTGGAGGATGAAGGTTCTCTGAATCGTAAACTCCTGTCGGCCGGGAAGAATGGTCGGGATGCTAATCAATCCCGATTTGACTGTACCGGCAAAGGAAGCCCCGGCTAACTCCGTGCCAGCAGCCGCGGTAATACGGGGGGGGCAAGCGTTACTCGGAATTATTGGGCGTAAAGGGCGCGTAGGCGGCCGTGTGCGTCAGAGGTGAAATCCCCGGGCTTAACCCGGGAACTGCCTCTGATACGGCATGGCTTGAGTCCGGGAGAGGGGAGCAGAATTCCCAGTGTAGCGGTGAAATGCGTAGATATTGGGAGGAATACCGGTGGCGAAGGCGGCTCCCTGGACCGGTACTGACGCTGAGGCGCGAAAGCGTGGGTAGCAAACAGGATTAGATACCCTGGTAGTCCACGCCGTAAACGATGGGTGCTTGGTGTCGGGGGTATCGACCCCTCCGGTGCCGAAGCTAACGCATTAAGCACCCCGCCTGGGGAGTACGGTCGCAAGGCTGAAACTCAAAGGAATTGACGGGGGCCC
>DAIOUV010000096.1:0-7188 GCA_036759345.1 Acidobacteriota bacterium
TCGAGGGGGGTCAGTTTTACTGGCGTAAGGGGGTCAGTTTACGTGGCGCCTGACAATGGCGGGGGGTTCCGATACGAAGTGCCTTCGCCGGCGCCGATTTCGAAGAACAGTCGCTCAACATGGGGATCGCGCATCGACGTGTGGTGGTCCTCAAAGGATACTGCACGTAGCGGTCGGGCTCGGCCCCTTGCGGACGGGAACCGGATGCGATCGGAGGTTGGCGCCGGCCCCAGCCGGCCTCTACGCGAGCGGCTTCACCGTCCCGCTGGGTCTGATGATCTTGACGAAGGGGGCAGCCTTCCGCCTCTTACGGCCATCCGACGAGGTTCGTAAAACCCCCACCTCAGGCAAAAACCCACTTCTCTCGCCTGAAGAGTTCCATCATGCTGATGCATGACACGTGCAGAGCGCTGCAGACGTCGGGGATGTTAGGGCGGTTCAGGCTGTTCGTAGGCCGCTCGCCGGTGAGCACAGTCAGGCGACGGACCTGCGCAAGGCCGATCACGAACGGATCAGCGGACATGCGGTTCGGGCGGTTATCGATGAGCTTCGGGTACGTCTTGAGGATGGCGCTTGCCGCCGACTGGATCGACGCGTCAAGGGGGACAAATAGAGCCGCTTGGCTCTTCGCCCACTTGTAGGCGTCGTCGAGTTTCGCTTTGAGTTCCTCACGCACCTCATCGGGCGCGACGAGGCGGCCCGCTGAAACCAATTCCGCGAGCCTCTCCCAGACGGCTGGGAACACGTCCTCGGGGTAGTAGCGGAGCCACCCGTCGAGGATTGCGCTCGTGTCGATGGCGTAGCTCAAGGCGGCGGGGTCACACGAATGCAGCGGCCTCAGGGGCGGTATCGCCGACGGCGCGCTCGATCTTCCCGAGGTGGTTGAGGCGGACACTCAAGTAGTCGGACACGTCGCTCGAAGTGATCTTCTCCTGGTAGTAGCCTTGAAGGACTAGGCGGACGTAAAGGCGCCCGGCGGTGCTGAGCGCTTCGCGGTCGGGCGTGACGAATCCGCCCTTCTTCGGCGCGAGCCGAAGTTCCTTGAGAAACTGCCGGCGCTTTGTTTGGTAGAAGTCGGCTGTGGTCCGGCCAACCGTGAGAAGCCGGCGCAGAACCGCCTCGCGGCTGACCTTGAAGTCACGGGCTAGGGCGAGTAGGTCGTCGTCGGGCCACGTCACTCGTCCACCGCCGCGGCGCTGGACGACCGCGTGCCCCAGGAGGGCTGGGCGCGGCAGGAGCGCGGCCGCCGCGACGCCGTTGCAGAAGACTTCAACCTCCTGGTCACTCCGATCGCGGCGTGCCTCTTCCTCCTCAAGGTCGCAAAGCCCTCCGTCGCGGAGGAGCACGTGCGTGAGCTCATGGAAGAGAGTGAAGATGCGACCACGGAGGGAGTCTCTCCGGTTGACCACGATGACCGGGAGCGGAGTATCGGTGATAGAGAACCCGCGCGCCTCTCCGACAGCAACCTTCACCATCTGGAAGACGAGGATGCCGTAGTTTTCCAGGGTACCGCGCCAGGCGTTGAAGGCTTCGCGCTCATCCCTCCAGCCAATCTGCATCTCGAGGGGCACGCCGAGGACTTCGCGGATCCGCGTTGCGACGACCTCGGGGTCGTCGCTGAGCCGTGCAGTAAGAGGAACGCCCGGAAGGGGCTCACCTAACGAGCCGTATAGGTCCAGCGCGATTTCGCGCCGCTCGTATGCCCTCCGGACCTGAAGGTGAAGCGTCGGGCTCTCATTGCCCGCGACCTCGCCAGGAAGGCGACGGTAGTCGTGCATCGGGCGAAACGTGGTGGGCGGGACGTCGAGATAAAACACTGCAATCGGTCGTCGGTAAAGCTTCCCGAGCTTGCGCAGCTGAGCGATCGTCGGGCGTTTCTCCCCCCGCTCCCACGCCTCCAGTCGCTCAAGCTTCACACCGAGCTTCTTCGCCACCTCGGCGTGCTTGAACCCAGCATCTTCACGCGCCCAGACGAGCAGGGCGGGCTTAGCGGCGGCTTCAACCCTTTCGGTCATATATGGGTGCCCGTGGATCACAGGCTAGCACTCTCGCCTACCACGGGCGAGGTCGTCTCCGTCGACTTTCGCGTCGAGGAAGAATGGAGGCAGCCTCGAGGTATCAGGCCGCTTTCCGCTTCGCCCGCTGCTCGAACGCGACCGCTTGCTCGACTTGCTCTTTCGTGAGGTCAAGGTCTCTTGAAACGGCTTCGACGCTGTCGCCCGCCGCAACTCTCCCGCTGATGATTTCCGTACGCACTCGTGTTCCAGTGACGACGGGGTGGCCGAAGGCGATGCGTGGGTCGACGGCGATCGGCCTCTCCGTGTCCGAGACCACGACGGGAAAGAAGCGAATGGGCCCGGTCGCGTCGCGCTCGATTCGTTTGAGGTGTGACTCGAGGAGTTTCTCGATCAGGATCTGCTCGGGTCGGTTCAGGTCGATCAGCTTGCCGAACTTCCGGACGAAGAGATCAACACCGTCCGTCAGAAAATCGACGAAAGCGAGCGGATGAGGCTGGGAATGGTAGCTCGGCAGCGCCTCGAGGGCCCTGCGGATCTGCTGCATCGAGAGGTCGTGCTCGCGCCGAAGGGCGCGCAGGAACTGTGCTTCCATCAGGTTCACGAAAGACAGCATGGGGTTTCCCGCGTCGGGAAGCTCGAGGAGCGCGTCGGCGGTCCTCTGGCCCGCGCGGACCGGATACTTCCGCCCGAGGGCCCAGGTTTGCAGCGTTGCGGGGTTGAGGTCGAGGCAGAGAGAAGCCTCGCGAATCGCGTAGAAGGGGATGTCGCGCGGATCACGGCCCCCGTAGATGTCGTCTTCGGCGGGCGTGTTTAGCGGAAGCCCCATGGTTGGATTATGACCCAGTACCTTCGACGAGTCGGCGAGGCGGTGGGGCGGACGGGGGGCCTACGGGCGAACCTGAGACTTCGCGAGGTTGGCGAGGAGACGGAGGGCCTGGTTGACCGACGATGAATCCCGAAACACCTCGGCGACATCTGGCTCCAGCGTGACGACGACGGAGCCCTTCTTGTACCGCTCGAGGTACTTCCCGCGAACGCCCTGACTGAAGTCATATTCAGCCCGCATTTCTTCCTTTGGCTCGACCTTAGCTCTGCGACTCATATTGCCTTCGATGCTTCGAGAGATTGGAGGCGGCCTTCGCCGGATCCCATTCGAATTCCACTGACGGATTCTAGGGGCCAAACGCCCTTCCCATTGGAGCGGCTCGAACCCGAGCTTCTGGAGTGCAGATGCGAGGGCGTCGCCGTCGACGTTCGCGTCGAGGAAGCGGGGAGGCGCTTCAGAAGCCCAGAGCGAAGAGAAGGGCGGCCCGGATCTCGGCCATACGGTCGCGGCTCAGCGTGGTGATAAGAGCGCCGATTTTCTTCTTGGCTACCGTCTGGATGTGGTCGAGGTTGGCCGCGCAGTCGCGAGGCATGCCTTCGTGGACCGTCAAGACGACTTCCGAGGGGATGTCACGGATCGTCGACGTCACCGGGGCGATCGTCACCTCACCGAGCGCGTCGAGGATGGAGTCACGAGTGAGAATGACGACCGGCCGCCTCTTGTCGGGTGCGGCGAACCGGTACCAGCGAACCTCGCCTCTCCTCACGGTTCGACCCAGGTCTGCTCACGCTCCCAGGCATCGAACTCGCCGCGTCCAACCGGCTTGCGCGCATATCCGTCCCGCTGCTTCTGTTCCAGGCTCCGAACCCGAACGCGCCTCAACGCCTCCCGCAGCGCCTCGCGGGCAAAAGCCGACCGGCTCGTGCCGAGCCTTCGCACGACCCGGTCGACCGCTGTCACCAGCTCTTCATCCAGCGTCATTTGAACCGTCTTCATGACCGATCTCTCATATAGGCCTCGATAGCTATTCTAATCCACATCCGACGAGTCGGCCAGGCGGTGGGGCGAGACCGAGGCCTGGTTACAGCCTTACGCCGCGGTCTTGTGGAAGCGGGACACGGCGAGGCCGATGATCGCGAGCGTGTAAAAGGTGAGCCAGGCGACGGGCTCCCACAGCTCCGTCAGCGGGGCGCCGCGCAGGACGATGCCGCGGACGACCTGGATGAAGTACTTCGCGGGAATCAGGTAGGTGACGTACTGGAAGAACTTCGGCATGCCGTCGATGGGAAACACGTAGCCCGAGAGGAACACGAACGGCAGGAGGAAGAAGAACGACATCTGCATCGCCTGCATCTGCGTCGTCGCGAGCGTCGAGAGGAGCATCCCGAGGCCGAGGACGGCCGCGATGAACATGAGACCGACGAGGTACAGCTCGAGGACGCTCCCCGCGATCGGCACCTGGAAGAGGAAGCGCATGAGGACGATGATGAGCGTGAGCTGGAAGACGCCGATCACGACGAAGGGCGCGATCTTCCCGAGGATGAGCTCGACGCGCGTCACGGGCGTGACCTGGAGCTGCTCGAGCGTGCCGCGCTCCCTCTCGCGCACGATCGCCATCGCCGTGAACTGGATGAGCGTGAACGTGAGGAGGATCGCGATGAGGCCGGGGATGATGAACGTCGCCGTGCGGAGATCGGGGTTGTACCAGGGCCTCACGCGCAGATCGACGGGTGGGCCGGATTCCTTCCAGCCGGCTTTCGCCGCGAGCGTCCGGAGCGAGAGCTGGTTCGAGATCCCGCCCGCGATCGCCATCGCCTGGCTCGCGGTCGTCGTGTCGGAGGCGTTCACGACGAGGAGCGCCTTCGCGGGGGTGCCGCGGTGCCGGTCCTTGCCGTAGTCGTGGTCGATCACGAGGCCGACGGAGGCGTGGCCCGCGTCGATCTCGTGGCGCAGCTCGGCCTCGGAGCTGACGTGCTTGACGATGTCGAAGTACTCGCTCGCCGTCATCTTCGCGACGAGCTCGCGGCTGTCGTACGACTTGTCCTCGTCGAGGACCACCGTCCGGAGGTGCTTGACGTCGTAGTTGATCGCGTAGCCGAAGATGAGGGTCTGGATGATCGGCACCATCACGATCATCCGGAGCGTGATTGTGTCGCGGCGCAGCTGGAGGAACTCCTTGCGGACAAGGGCGAGAAGGTGCGTCATCGTTCCTCCGTCAGGCCGCCACGGCCGCGCCGGAAGGCGCGGCGCTCCGGGCGAGCGATACGAATACGTCCTCGAGGGAAGGCTCGGCGGCCTCCGGCGCGCCGAACCGCGCGAGGAGCCGTGCCGCCGCGCCGGCCTCGCCCGCGCGGGCGACGGCTCTCAGGCGCCGGCCGAAGAGATAGGCGTCCTCGAGGCTCGCGTCGCCCCGCACGGACGCGAGCGCCGCGAACGGCTCGGACGCGAGCGGCACCTCGAGGAGCCTGCCGGCGAGCGCGCCCTTCAGCTCGGGCGGGCTGCCCGCGGCGATCAGTTTCCCGTCGAGGATGAAGCCGAGGCGGTCGCACTGTTCGGCCTCGTCCATGTAGTGCGTCGTGACGAGAACCGTCATCCCGCGCGCGGCGGCGAGCTCGTAGATGAGGTCCCAGAAGAGGCGGCGGCCCTTCGGGTCGACGCCTCCGGTCGGCTCGTCGAGGAAGAGGAGCTCCGGCTCATGGAGCAGGGCCGCCGCGAGCGCGACGCGCTGCCGCTGGCCGGTCGAGAGGTTCTCCGTGAGCTCCCCGAGGAGTGGCTCGAAGCGCAGGCGCGACGCGAGTGCGCCGACGCGGTCGGCGAGACGAGAATGTGAAAGACCATAGATGGACCCGAAAAAGCGCAGGTTTTCCTCGACGGTGAGGTCGATGTAGAGCGAGAACTTCTGGCTCATGTACCCGAGGCGCTTTTTCCAGGCCTCCGTGTCCTTCGCCACGTCGAGGCCGCCGAATCCGGTCGCGGTGCCGGACGTGGGCTTGAGGAGCCCCGTCAGCATCCGGATCGTCGTGGACTTGCCCGACCCGTTCGGGCCGAGGAAGCCGAACACCTTCCCGCGGGAGATCTCGAACGAGACGCGGTCGACGGCGGTGAACGCGCCGAACTTGCGCGTCAGGTTGTCGCAGCGGAGGAGGATGTCCGAAGAGGAAGACGAAGATTTCTTGGAAGGTGAAGAGGGGAGGGGAGTCGGCCGGTCGCTCACGCGGCCAGCCTCGCCATTCTGGTTGCTGAAGAAAACGAAGGCGTCGTCCAGCGTCGGCCCACCGGGGCGGCTGTTGTCGGCCGGACAGGCCGCGAGGATCTCATCGCGCGTCCCGACGGCCACGAGCCGCCCCTCGTCGAGGAAGGCGAGGCGCGAGGCGTACTCGGCCTCGTCCATGTAGGGCGTCGAGACGACGATCGTGAGCCCCTCGTGGTGGAGGGCGTTCAGGACCTGCCAGAACTCGCGGCGCGAGACGGGGTCGACGCCCGTCGTCGGCTCGTCGAGGAGGAGGAGCGCGGGCCGCGTCAGGAGCGCCGCGACGAGCGCGAGCTTCTGCTTCATTCCACCCGACAGCTCGCCCGCGAGGCGCGTCGAGAAGCGGTCGAGACCGACGCGTGAGAGGAGGTCCTTCGCCCGCGCGGCGCTCTCGGCGGGCGGCACGGAGTAAAGCCGGGCCCGGAGCGCGAGGTTCTCGTCCACCGTGAGGTCCTCGTACAGCGAGAAGCGCTGCGGCACCATCCCGAACGGCACGTCGTCGCGCACGGCGCGGCCGGACGTCGGCGCGAGAAGGCCCGCGACGATCCGGAAGAACGTCGTCTTGCCGGCGCCGTCGGGTCCGATGAGCGCGAACATCTCGCCGCGCGCGATCGAGAGATCGATCCCGCGCAGCGCCGGCCGGTCGCCGAAGCTCCGGACGAGCTTTTCGGCGCGGATCACTTCGGGGCGATCTCCACGGCCTTCACGCGCACGTCGGCCGGCTGGCCGGGCACGAGCGGCGCGTTCCAGCCCGCATCGAGGTCGACCTTCGCGGCATACACGAGGTTCACGCGTTCGCGCGGCGTGTCGACCGGCTTCGGCGTGAATTCGGCGTCGGGTGAGATCTCCGTGACCTTCGCGGGAAACACCTTTCCGGGAAGCGCATCGACGGTCACCTCTGCGAGGCTGCCGGGGCGCACCCGTCCGAGCTGCGTCTCGGGAATGAACGTACGCACGTAGAGGCGGTCCGCGAACGCCATCGTTACGGCGGGCTGGCCCGCGCCGAGGAGGAGCCCGGGCTCGGCCATGCGGTGGAGGATGACGCCGTCCGCGGGCGCGCGGATGTCGGCTTCGCGCGCGACGGACTCGGACTG
>DAIOUV010000097.1:0-6905 GCA_036759345.1 Acidobacteriota bacterium
GCAGAGCGTCGACATCGATAACGCAGGTTGCCAGCCCCGTCGAGGCCGGTCCTGTCTCGACTCTCGGGCACGGTGCGATTCTGGCGATCGACACCGCGTTCCTCGAGCGGGCACGGCGCTCACTTGCACGGGAGGAAGCGGACGGTCGTCTCCATGTCGTCCAGCACCTTGCGGAGAGCGTCGAGCGCCGCGTCCACGTCCTCGTCCGTGGTCTCCCGGGAAAGGGAGAACCGGATGGAGCAGTGCGCCTCCTCCTCGCTACGTCCCATCGCGAGGAGAACGTGGGTCGGCTCGGGTGAGCCCGACTTGCAGGCCGAGCCGGACGAAAGGGAGACGCCGTGCTGGTCGAGCGCCACGACGAGGGCTTCGCCGCGGAGCCCCGGCAGGGTGAGGTTCAGGGTGTTGGGAAGGCGTCGCTCGCGGTGGCCGTTGAGGCGGGCCCCCGGGACGAGCCTCCGGACGCCCTCCTCCATCCGGTCTCGCAGGGCGGAGATTCGCGCCCACCCGCCCAGGGCGCGGCTGGCCAGCTCCGCGGCCTTCCCCATGCCGGCGATCCCCGCCACGTTCTCCGTGCCGGCCCTCAGGTCGCGCTCCTGCTTGCCGCCGTGTACGAGCGGCTCGAGCTCGATCCCCTTCCGGACGTAGAGCGCGCCCACCCCCTTCGGCCCGTGGAACTTGTGCGCCGCCACGGTGAGGAGGTCGACACCGAGCTCCTCCACGTCCGCCGGGATCTTCCCGGCCGCCTGCACGGCGTCGGTGTGAAACAAGGCTCCGCGCCCGTGCGCGAGGGCGCAGAGCTCTCGGATGGGCTGAATGGTCCCCACCTCGTTGCTCGCCGTCAGGATGGAGACGACAAGAGTGTCGTCCGAGAGGGCACGCTCGAGGCTCGCGGGATCGACGAGCCCGTCAGCATCGACCGGGAGGACGGTGAGCCTGAACCCGACGCGTTCCAGGAAACGGCAGGTGCGGAGGACGGCGGGGTGCTCGATGGCGCTCGTGACGAAGTGCCCGCGCTTTCGCCCTTGCGCGAAGGCGAGGCCCTTGAGCGCGAGGTTGTCCGCCTCGGAGCCGCCGCCCGTGAACGTGATGCGGGCCGGGCGCGCGTTGACGAGGGAGGCCACCTGCCGGCGGGCGTTCTCGAGCGCCTCCTTCGCTTCGCGGCCGCTGCCGTGGATGCTCGAGGGGTTTCCGAAGGCCCCCCCGAGGAACGGGAGCATCGCTTCCCGGACCTCGGGCACGACCCGGGTCGTGGCGTTGCAATCCATGTAGACGCGGCGGGCCGGAGCCGCCTGCTGGCCGGTCGAGAAGAGAGGCGAGGTCGAGCTACCGTCCCGCACGCCCGCTTCGGAGCGCACGTGACCGTCCCCCTGCGTGCCCGCCGCGGGTCGCCTGCCACCGCCACCCGGCTCGATCCGGACGACGTCGCAGAGGAGCGCCTTGTAGACCGGGAAGCCGGAGATCTCGTCGTAGTTGCCGAGGGCGGTCAGCTCGTTGACGTTCGACTCGCGCCAGGCCGCGGGGCCCACGGGTCCGCCGCCGCCCATGCTGCACTCAACCGCACCCGGCACGATGTCGTCCGTCACGCGGGCGCGGAAGGCGACCACCCCGCGGAGAGTCCGGACCTCCACCCGGTCGCCCGTCTCGATGCCGCGCCGCTCCGCGTCCCGCGGGCTCATCTCGACCGAGGGCTCGGGGTTGTCGACGAGGAGCCCCTCGATCCCGTGGTCCTGGGACCGGAAGTCGGTGTGCGGCCGGGCGCCCGAGTTGAAGACGAGAGGGTAGGCGGCCGCGAGGTCGGGGCGGGAGAGCGGCCCCTCGACGGGCTCGGTGTACCTCGGGAGCGGCTCGTGGCCGTGCTCGGCCAGGATCGTGGAGAGGATCTCGAACTTCCCCGTGGGCGTCTCGAAACCGGGCTGGCCGTCGGCGCGGAGCTTGCCCTTCTCCCACTTCCGGTACTCCATCAGCGGCGTGGCGACCTTCACGATACCGCCCGCGGCCTTCACGTCCTCGAGCGAGAAGCCCGATCCCGCGAGGGCGAAGCGGAGGAGGTCCTCCTCCGTTTGCGGGTATTGCTCGCCGTACCCGAGCCGGCGCGCCAGCTCGGCCATGATGAGGTAGTCGCTGCGCGCCTCGCCCAGCGGCGGGAGGAGCCTCTCGCGCAGCCGGAAGAGCGGGCCATAGACCATATACGACTCGATCTCGAACATTGTCGTGGCCGGCAGGACGACGTCCGCGTAGGCGGCGTCCGCGGTGAGCTGCCGGTCGATGCAGACGAGGAGGTCGAGCTTGCCGAGCGTCTCGCGCCAGACCGGAGTCTCCGGCCAGGAGGTGAGGATCGAGGCCCCGTGGACGAGGAGCCCGCGGATCCGGTACGGGTCGCCCCGGAGGACGGCGCCGACGAGCCCGCTGGCGTGTCCCTCGCCACGGTACTGGCTGTAGACGGGGAACCTGTCGCGGGCCACGGCTCTCCGGACGTCGGGGTTCTCCACGTTGCAGGAGCGGTTGATCGGGAAGTGCGTCCCCGGCATGGCGAGGCCGATCCCCCCGGGCACGTCGAGGTGGCCGGCGAGGGCGAACAGGGTGAGGACGGCCCGGATGGCCTGGACGCCGCTGTTGGAATACTCGAGCCCCGTGTACATCACGGGGCAGGCCCCGCTCGCGCGGGCGAGGCGGCGGGCCAGGTCGCGGACGGCGGCGGCCGGGACACCGGTGATCGCCTCGGCGACCTCCGGCCGGAAATGCTGGACGTATGCCCGCAGCTCCTCGAAGCCGTGGCACCACCTATTGGCGAAGGCCTCGTCGAGGAGCTCCTCGTCGATCAGGACGCCGATCATCGCGAGGGCCAGGGCCCCGTCCGTCCCCGGGCGGATCGGGATCCAGCGTGCCCCCGTCCTCCGGACGGTCTCGGTCCGGCGCGGGTCGATGACGACGACGTCCGCGCCCCGCCGGGCCGCCGCCTCCAGGCGGTACATGTCGAGCGGCGGGGAGTCGGTGGCGGGGTTGGCGCCCCAGACGATGAGCATCCCGGCGTTCTCGATGTCGGTGAACATGTCGACGAGCATCCGGCCCATCGTCACGTGGGGCGCGATCATGGCGAACGAGACGTAGCAGAGGGCACCGACGCCCATGGTGTTCGGCGAGCCGAACCGGAAGAGGACGTTCGACGCCGAGGAGACCGCGACGCCCCTGGGCTGGAACATGTCGCACAGGCTCTGCTCGAAGCTGCCGCGCCCGGTGTAGATGGCCACCGCCTCCGGGCCGGACTCGGCCTTTATGCGCTGGAGACCCGCCACGACGAGGTCGTACGCCTCGTCCCACCCGATCCGCTCGAAAGCCTGGGTCCCCTTCGGCCCCGTGCGCTTCAACGGATAGCGCAGGCGGTGAGCGGAGGAGACGATCTCGGCGGCGTGCCGGCCCCTGTGGCAGATCATCCCCAGAGGGTGGCTCCCGTCCGGCCGCATCTCCACGAGCCGCCCGTTTTCGAGCGCCACCTCGACCCAGCATCCCGCGGGGCAGATGCCGCAGATGCCCTTCTTCCAGGAGCGTCCGGGCGTGGTCTCCGGCCTCGCCGCGGTGCGGGCCCGCGCACCTCGGTCCGGGCCCGTCTGCCCCTCCACCATCAGCTCTCGCGCCTCGTCCCGCCGAGGACGCGCGAGGTGGCGACGCCCTTCCGGAGAAGCGCCAGGGAGAACCAGTCGAGCCGGTCCGACCAGAGCTCCTCCAGGCGGAGGCCGGCGGCGTTGGCCTGCCTCTCGAAGACCTCCAGGGTGTACTTGTGGCAGCTCTCGGTGTGGATGGGCTCCCCCTCCCGGAAGACGAACTCCTGGCCGAGCGCGCCGACCGGCACCGTCTGCGGCCGGCGGCTGACGAGGCGCATCTCGACGCGCGACCTCTCCGCGACGAAGGGAGCCGCGTGCTCGAACTCGTGGAGGTCGAACCCGCCTTCGAGCTCGCGGTTGATACGGGAGAGGAGGTTCTTGTTGAACGCCTCCGTGATGCCCGCGACGTCGTTGTAGGCGGTCTCGATGATCGCGGCGTCCTTGATCCTGTCGAACCCCACCAGCAGGCGGTCCCTCGGCTCCATCTCCGCGGCGACCCGGGCCAGGAACGCGATCGCGTCGGGCTCGTCGAGGTTCCCGATGTTCCCGCCCAGGAAGAGGAGAAGGCGTGGGCCCCGGTGGCGGGGAAGGTGTGGAATCGCGTCGTTGTACTCGGCCCCGATGGCCGTCAGCCAGAGGCGCCGGTATCGCTCGAGGAGGGCGCGGGCGGATTCCTCGAGGAACCCGGCGGAGATGTCGATCGGGACGTAGACGAGGCGCTCCTGGCGCTCCAGGATCGCCTCGATGAGGAGGCGGGTCTTCGCGGAGCTGCCGCTCCCGAACTCCGAGAGCGCCACGTCCCCGCCGATCGCCCCGATGATCTCGCCCGCGCACCGCTGGAGGATTCCCTCCTCGGTCCGCGTCGGGTAGTACTCGGGCAGCCTGCAGATCTCCTCGAACAGCCTCGAGCCGGCCTCGTCGTAGAAGAACCGGCAGGGAAGGCTCTTCCGCGCCTGCGCGAGCCCCGTGCCGACGGCCCCCGCGAGAGTGTCCCCGTCAGCCCGGCTGGGGATCCTGATGAAGCGGAACCGCCCGGCCTCCGGCAGGTCCCTGCGGCGCTTCTTCCCGGCCCTGTCCTGCAGCTTGAGCGACACATCAACCTCCGGATGCGATCATCGGGCCGTGGGCAGGCTAGCCCGTCTGCGGAGAGACCGTCAAGCGGGAGCCGGACTCGACGGGTACGCCCCCGCGCCGCGACCGCGCCCGATCCGACGTCGTCCTCGGCAAGCAAAGGGCAACCCAATCGGCTCAGAGCACCCGGCTCCCGGCATCGGTCTCGCCTCCCCATCCCTTGTCCCACCAGAGCTCCCACTAAAGCTCCCGCTCTCGCTCCGGAGCCGAGAGGGATCGTCTGACCGCGGGTGCTTGGCCTTCACATAATGCCGGGGACGACGCTGTCCGGGTCAGCACCAGGCGAGACGAGGGCGCCCGGTCGTCGTGGGTGCGACGGGAGATGCAGGCGCAGGGGGCCATGACCAGGTCGGAGCCGCCCGGCAAGAGACGACGCCCGAGCCGCTCGACCCGCTGCAAAGGAGCGGGGTTTCTCCGGGATGTGGGACTTGCCCTCGCCCTCGCGTTCGCGACCGTGGCCGTGGGCCAGGAGACGAACCCCCACTTCGACCACCTCGGGGAGGAGCAGGACCTCTCCACCACGCGGGACAACGGCATCACCGAGGACGGCGCCGGCTTCGTCTGGTTCGCGACGGGCGTCGGGCTCAGCCGGTTCGACGGCTACGCGTTCAGGAGCTACCGGAACACGCCCGAGGAATGCCTCCAGCCTACCGAGCAACTACGTGCGGAGCGTCTTCACGGACCGCAAGGGCCGGGTGTGGGCAGGCTCCGCCAAGGGTCTGTCGCGCTGGGACCCCGCCGCCGGCTCGTTCGTCAGCTCCCTGCGCGACAGCTACGTCCGGCACATCTCCGAAGGCCACGACGGGACCCTCTGGCTCAGCACGGACCGGGGCGTCCTGAACGTGGATCCCGCCACCTTGCGCTCGGTGACCTACACCCACAGGCCCGACGACAAGCGCTCGCTGGGCTTCGACCGGGTACTCGCCACCCTGGAGACGTCCGACAGGTCGGTGTGGGTCGCGACCGACGGCGGCGGGGGGAGCCGGCTCGATCCTACGGCTTCTGGCGCGGGCTTCTCGACGGGGTGGTCGCGCGGTACCTCGACTGCGGCATCTTCGAGCGAGGCTTCGCCCGCATCCGCTGTCCCAACTGCGCCGCCGAGTTCCTCCTCGCTTTCTCATGCAAGGGCAGGGGCCTGTGCCCCTCGTGCGGGGCCAAGCTCTCGAGACACCAAGATCCAGCGTCGAGGCTCATCGGGATCAATCTGGTCCCCAGCAATGAGGCCCGGGTGTTCGGCGAGCAATGCCTGGAGGATCTGCTCCGAGTCGTAGCTCGCCTCCGTCATCTCTACGAGCCCGTTATTGGCATCAATGGCGAAGATTCCTCCGCTCATATCGCTCCTAGGTCCTCCAGGAATTCGGATGCGGGTGTAGGGGTGCAATGGGAATTGCCGGGGGCTGTGGCGCGCAGAGACCAGAGTCACGCCCTCGGTTTTCTTCTTAATCCGCCCGTAGACGGGCATTCTGTCCGGACGGGAGGCCTTCATGCGGAGCGGATGCTGCCGCTGCTGGTTCGGAAAGCAGCCTGAACGGTGGTCAGGAAGATCAGCGAACGGCGCTGGAGTGGGCCGACGTGTGTGCATCGAGCGGAAAAGAAAAGGCGAAACGCTGGTCTCTCGGCGCCAGGACGGGCCGCAATTCTCATTCCGGCCCTACACACTCCGACAGAAACGCCGCCAGCTGCCGCCGGTTGAGCCTTCTCCTCTGGCAGGTCCGACCCTCGCGCTCCACCGCGACCTCGAAGACGCCCTTGGACAGGTCGATTGCGATCGTCGTAGGATTCTCCATGGACACCTCCTTTTCGGTTTCGCTCCGACTCGATGACGTTGGCACACAGATGCCGCTTCACGTCATGAAGGAGGAGTCCACTTCATCCCTGCAGCGACCCAGTCCTCGGGCACTCGCTTGGCTCGGCCCCTGCGGGCGCGCCCGTGAGTTCCAGAGTTAGCCATATACCCGAAAACACAACGCAAGTAACAACATATTGAATCCAGAGTCGAATCGCAAAACGGAGGAGAAATGACCAAAAGTAAGCTTCGTGAAGCTCATGAAGAACTTAAGAAATTACGAAAGCCAATAAGAAATATTATTAATCCGAGCATATATTGTTTGACTTTCGGGGCGTTTACGGCTACGATGCGACATGACCAAACGAGATGCCCGGTTTCTGACCAGC
>DAIOUV010000098.1:0-6739 GCA_036759345.1 Acidobacteriota bacterium
GATGGCTCCGGTTTCACGCTCCACAGCCCCCGGCAATTCCCATTGCACCCCTACAGTTCACAGGTTCGTGGCCGACCCCTTCTGCCCGAGCGGACGCGACAGGAACCCTCCTCTCCGGCGTCCCGCGAGAATCTTTCTCGCCTTGCCCCACGGAATCGGTCCACCGGGCAGAAGATCCGGGAACGCAGAGGCCGTCCTTCAGCGAGATGAGGTCGTTTTCCGGGCCGCGAACTCCTCGAACAGTTCTGTCGGCCCCTGGGCCGTGCGGCCAAGCCGGTCGAGCCTCCAGACGACAACGGTGTGGATCTTCCCGGCTCTCATGTCCGCGAACAGCCGGTCGAAGCCGCGTCGGTTCAGCGTTTTCCCCGCAAACGAGTCTTTGAACCAGCGAACGCCCTCCTCGCCTTGGGCAGTGACCCACCGACGGAGGTCTGGTTCCTGTGAGGCCACCTCCTGTCTCTTCGAGGAGACCCACAGGTAGATCCCGACGCGGGGCCCGTTGGGGCGTGAGGAGGTGATCACGGCGCAAGCGCAACCTGTTGATCTTGAAATGGCAAGACTGATTGCTAGTTTCTAGTTACACCCCTTGTGGGCGCGGTAGGCCGGAGTCTCCGTGCGTCCACTGCCCGACATCCCCGAGGTGATTTCCTTTTTTCGGAGTGGCCCCCAGTCTGGAGCGAAGGAGCGTGGCGCTTCGACGCGACCGCGAAGGACACAGCGTCGCGCTCGGTTAATCACGAGTAGCTGCGGGGGCTGCCGAGCGAGGCCGTGGCCGACGCCCTGGAGGAGCTGAGTGGCCGCGGTCCCAGCGATGCTGACCGGCCCAGACGATTCTTCCGCCCCGGACGAAGAAATGGCTGCAGCAGCCGACGTTGCGGTGGATCGAGGGGGAGAGTGTCGGCCCCTCGGCCGCGTCTGCCGCGAAGGTCCAACGTGGCCGATCGGACGCGAGAAGGCTGACGGCGATCGTCGCGCCGCAGCGGCAGGGGCACCGCAGGACCGCGCACCACGGCGCCGCCCCTCCGACGATGTAGAGCACCCGGTCGACTGGGAGGTCGGGCGGGTCCTCCACCACCACGAGCACGGTGCGGCCGAGGGCGCGCCGGACGGTGCGCCGCAGGGAGCCGTACCAGACGCGCAGTGATGTCACCCCTCGCTCAGCTCCGGCTGATCGAGGAGCGGGACGACGTCCCCCCGCCCGAGGTTGCGCCCGAGGACCGGGCACGCGTCGCCGTCGCCCTCGTGGCTGTAGATGTCGTGCGTCAGGCTCACGCGCTGGACCGCGAACGGGCCGTTGCCCTCGAGCCGGTACGGGTGGAGCCGGGCGAGCAGGTCGTTCACCGCGAGGCTCGCAATCAGCATGTTCACGGAGATGACGGCCGGGTGCCGCTCGACGACCCCGCGGATGTAGCCGCGCTCGAGCTGCTCGGCGTAGTGCTCCGGATCGGTGCGGGCGAGCGCCGCTGCGCGCACCTCGTCGAGCGTGTACACGGCGCGCGAGAGCAGGCTGCTCCCCCCGGGACGCACGTAGTGGGCGCTGCCGCACACCTGGTCGACGCCACCGAGCCCGTCCGCCTCGAGATTCACCCCCAGGTCGAAGAAAGGCAGGAGGTAGAACGACGTGAGCTGGTTCAGGAGGTGCCGGGCGTCCACCGTGTCGACGCACCCGAAGATGACGTCCGCCTGAGCGACCGCGCGGACGGACGCCGGTGTGAAGAGGTTCGCCGCCACTGTCCGGACGACCGTTCCCATCCCCATGGCCTCGACCGCCCGCTCCAGGACGTCGACCTTCAGGCGCCGGCGCTCCGCGTCGTCTGCTGTGGCGTTGAGGATGCGGTTCAGGTTGCGCTCCTCAACCACGTCGGGGTCGATCAGGACGAGGGCGCCGACGCCGTTCCGCGCGAGCTGCTCGACGACGATGCTTCCCGTGCCGGAGCAGCCGACGACGGCGACGCGGAGCTGGCGCATCAGGCCGAACGTCGCGGTGCCGAAGGCCTGCGTGAACGCGGCTCCGAAGGCGGCGCCAGTGTCGCACGCGGCGCGCCGGTCGAAGTGCAGGTCGTCGCCGATGACGTCCACGCCGTCGATCGGCACGGAGCTGCCGTCGTCCCCGACGACGCGCGCCCGGAGCGTGCCGTCCGGCAGCACGATCGCGCTCAGGATGGACGCGGGCCCGTCCGGCACCCAGGCGGCGACGCTCGCGGCGAGCGACCGATCCGACGCGTCGTCGAGCCCCGAGAAGACCGGCGAGCCGGTGGGGTGGGTGTGGAACTTGGTCACCGCGAGGCCCTCGCGCACGGCCCGGCCGAGGACCGGCGGCAGGACGTCGGTTCGCCAGCGCACGCGGTCGAGGCCTCGTTCGAGGTAAGCGCCGTCCGGCACCTCCACCACGAAACGGACCACGTACACGTCGCGATCACCCCTGCTCCGACCGCAGAGCGCGAACGCCACGGCCTCGCAGCCGTCGCCCGCTCGGAGCGCCTCGTCGAGCGCCGAGCGCTGCTCGCTCGTCATGCGGAGGAGCGTCGTCACTGGCGGACCTCCCGCGCGAACCACTCCGTCGCGAGGGCCAGGTGCGTCTGAACGTTGTCCAGGCCCGGGCGCCACGGGTTCGCTGCCGTCCGGTGCCGTGACCACCGCTGCCAGGTCCGCCCGTCGAAAGGCTCCATCGAGAGCGCCCCGATGGCGCCGCCGGTCACCTTCGCGAACGCGGGGGCGACGTAGACCATGTCGATGAGCGCGTCGGGGTACCCGCCGTCGATCCGGAGGTAGAGGTCGACGACCTCACGCCCGTACCCGAGCGGCACCGGGAAGCCGTAGATGATCAGGCGACGGACGCTGGCGTCGGCGACGGTCTCCCACCGCCACCCGGACCCGTCCAGGAACGCCTCGTCGTCGTGCGGGAGGCGGAAGTGGCGTCGAGGCGCCCAGGCGGGATCTTGGGCGACGGCGCTCACCCCGTCAGCCCTCGGTCTGATCCAGCGGCAGCGTCACGAAGCGCTCGAGGCCCGGCGCGCGCAGGTCGACCGTCTGGTCCAGCGCGATCCGCACCGTCCCCCCGCCCTTCAGCTTCTGGTAGATGGCGAAGCGCCCGACCGGCTGTTTGCCCGCCAGCGTCAGGAGCTCCCGCCCCGTGATGGTCGGCGCCGAGACCTCGTACTTCGTCTTGTCGATCCGGATGGCGTAGCGCGCCGCGTGCGGCGTCGGTCGCCCCGCCTTGCAGTGCTCCTCGATGTCGACGACGGCGTCCGTACGGAGATCTTCGTCACCCTGGTGGTCCTGCTGCTGTCCTTCGTGGTCCGTCATTCCGGCACTTCCTTCGGTTTCGCTTGAGCGCGTCAGCGCCCTCATGAAACGATGCCCAACCGACGGGCTGTTCGGACAGTCGGCGCGCCGCACGTGCGGCAGCGAGCGGGCCGGCGGCTACGCGAGAGTGGCCGCGGCGGGCACGGCGACGAACGGCAGGACCGGACGGGCGTACACCGCCAGGGTGAGCGTCGAGTGCCCGTTTGAGAACGACTCGAAGCGGAAGATGTGGCCGTCTCCGTTGCGGTCGACGAGCACGATCTCCGCCTCCCCGAGCGGACCACCGCGCCGGTACATCGCGTAGGTGCTCACGGCCGCGAGGAGCTGCGGTTCGGTGCAGTCGAACCGAGTCTTGAACGACGGCGACTCGATGCAGTAGCGGCTCGGCAGGTGCGACGTGTTCGCGAGGGCGTCTCCCGGCAGTGCTCGTGGGTTGACGAGGCCGACCATCGGCTGCCCGTCGTGGGCCTCCTCGACGTACCGCCAGAGCGTCGACGTCATCGTGTTTCCGAAGCGCTTCGCGAGGGTCCGCACCGACGCGAGGGTCGCGGCGTTGTCGAGCGCCTCGACCGCGAAGCGCCCCCCGAGGAAGAGCAGCTGCCCCGCGGCGTAGTTCGCCTCCGCCTCGAGCTGCTCGTGGCACATTGGGCTGAGCGTGGTCTCCGAATCGCCGTACAGGAACTCCCCGTGCCAGGGCGGAAGGCTGTGCCCGATCTCGTGCGCCTCGTACCACCGGTGCTTGAGCACGGGCGTGTCCCTGTCGATGAGGATCCGCTTCCGGTCCGGCACCCAGAGGGCCGAGAGGCTCGCCTTCCGGATGACGTCGAGGAGGATCGTGGGCCTGGCGACGATCTGCGTCCCGGCGATCTTGACCTTGCTGACGAACTCGCGCACGGCGCTGTCGTCGGTGGAGCTGTAGTACTGGCGGTCGAGCCGGAGGAGCTCGCGGACGTCGCGCAGGTCGAGCGGGGGCTGAGGTGCCCCGAGCCCCCGCAGGACCTTCGCGACCTGGGCGCGCAGATCAGCGGTCTCGTGCGCCCCGATGACGACGTTCTTCATTCGTCTCCGGCGGCGTCCGCGCTCAGGAAGCGCACGAAGGCGTTGAGGAGCCGCGCCTCGTCGCGCGTCAGCTTGTGGATCGCCTTCGAGCTCGCCGCGAACCGGAGGACCTGCTCGGTGAACTGCGGGGTGCGGTCCCGCTCCATGCCGGCGAGCTTCGCGAGCGACCGCTTCGGCAGCTGGAAGAACTGCTCGAGCTGGTAGACGGTGCGCGGCTTCGGCGTGTATGTCCGATCGTTCTCGATTCGCCGGAGCTCGTCGGCGTCGATCCGCGCCCGCTCCGCGAGCTGCTCGTGCGAGAGCTCGTCGCGTCGGCGCAGGAGCCGGAGGAGGACGCTGAGACCCTCGTGGAGCTCGGCCACGTCCGTGGCCTTCGTCGCCGCTGGCGCGGCGTCGAGCGCCCGCGCGCCTGCCGCCCGCCCAGCACGGGCCAGCTCCGCCGGGTCGATCCCCTCCTCCCGCACAGCTGCGGCTAGATCTCTGGCGTCCGCGGACAGGACGAGCTCGCGCATCGCACGAAACACCGCCGCCGTCGGATCGACCTTCTTCATCGTCTCGCCCTACTTTCTGATCGGACGATGTACTTCGCGACCTCGCGCTCCGCCTTCTTCCGCGCCGCCTCGTACGACCGCTTGTCCATGCCGAGGCGCTCCGTGATCTCGGACTCGCTGTATCCCTCCGCCCTCAGGCGGAGGAGGTCGAAGGCTGGTTTGGCGCCCTCGAAGCACCGCTCGATCTGCTCGAGCTGCTCGCGCGCGAGCAGCTGTTCCTCCGCTTCGGCTCGGTGGAAGCGACGTGGCGTTTCCGTCCGGGCATCGAAGTCCTCTGAGGAGAGCTGGTCCAGAAACTCCGCCTCGGCCACCACGGCTCCCACGGCGTGTCCGGAGATGCTCTCCATCGTACGGTCGAGATGTTCAATGATGGAGACGACCGCTCGACGCCACCGCCGACGCCTCCCAGACGTCACGAGCGTCCTCACGATCGCCTCATGGAGAAGTTCTTTGGGCGACATCGCGTCCCGCAGCTGGCGCTGCCGCCAGTGGATGCGGGCCACGAGCATGAGCTTGAGGTTGTCGTCGTCGGTGAGAGCAGCGATCGCCGCCGCTGCTTCCTCGCTCGAGGCGTACTCGTGCTCCGGGACGCTGGGGTCGCCGTCGCCGTCTGCCTCGGTTTCCGTCCTCCGCTCCAACGGCATCACCTCCTCGCTAATCTATGCCGGCCGTCTATGGGACTTCGGACACCGGAAATGAGACTTGAGCGCGGGCCCGACGGCTGATATCGCTGATTCTGTAGCTCTTGGTCGGATTCAGGACGCTGGGTGGCAGGGCCCGTTGAGCTTGCCCCGCGGAATCAGTCCACAGAACAGACGATCCGGGAACGCAGAAGGGGCGAAAACGAAGAAACTGGCCTGCCTTCGTTGACACGTATCGAACTCTGCTGGCAGACCCGCCGCCCGAGCTTATCCGGCTGTTCGAGAGGCTCCCGGAGATATCCGAGGCGGCGTGCAGCAGGGGAACTGGAAGTCGGAGAACTCGACGATGGTGATGAGGGCTCCGTCGGGAGTCTCTAACCCGTTCCATACGCGTCACTTGCAATTACGTCATTACTGCGGAATGACTGCAAAGCATTATTACGGCTCTGTCCCCAGCAAGGCGCGATAGAATGGCGACTCGTTACGAGGTAAGCCCCATGCTAACAGTCAGCGTTCAGGAAATGGAAGACAGCCTCACAGGCTCCGCAGGGCTCGATGCCAAGCGCGCTGATCGTTTCCTCCAGGCGATCGCAGGCAGCCTCGAATACCAGCTAGCTCACGATAAGACTTCCCGGCTAGAGCCCGTCAAGATCTCAGTCGAAGAGCCCGTGCTTACGCTCGGAGTCCTTCCAGCCGACGTCCTCGTCGACTCGACCGTCGCCGGCACCGGTCTTTCACAGGGCCGCGTCAAGGAGTACCTTTCAGTCCTCGACAAGCTCCTGAGGACCCGGATTGAGGATCTCCGGGGACCGATCCTGCTAGAGGGATTCGGCACCCTCGAGCGGAAGGACCACGAACTGTACTTTAGGCCGTCAACGACACCTTGACTGCGTGGCGCCCGCGCTGACGCCGTGACTGCGACTCCAGACCTGGTAATCATTCACTTATCAGACCTCCACTTTACCGGTCATCTTCAAGAACTCGAGAATACGGGCGAATGGAGTCGCGTCGCTAAGACGCACGACTATTTAGTCGTTCAGCAAATGGAGATCGCTCTCCGACGGATCTTGAATAACTACTCCGACCGATGCCTCGTCATCGTATCAGGCGACCTGACGACGGCCGCTGAACCACCAGCGTTTGAAACGGTCGCAACGTACCTCCTAGGTCATGTCTGGGTCA
>DAIOUV010000099.1:0-6643 GCA_036759345.1 Acidobacteriota bacterium
CACACGTCGACCGACGTTTTCCCCGGGGTGGCCGTCCTTCAGGCTGCTTTTCGAAGCAGTACGGGCAGCGTCCGCCTAGCGTCGAGGTCGTCGACGCGAAATGGCAGATCCATCGAGCTTTCACCCGGTCTGCTGCGGCGGGATTGCCGGCAGGTAGCCCGTAATTCCCATTGCCGCCCTACATGTTCCAGCAGGTCGGCTTCGGCCTTGCCGTGGCGGTGCTGCTCGACGCCACCCTGATCCGCACGATCATGGTGCCCGCAGCCATGACGCTGCTCGGCCGCTGGAACTGGTACCTGCCGAGCTGGCTCGAGTGGCTGCCGCACCTGAGCATCGAAGGTACGCCGCAGGTGGGGCCGGCGGCGCCGAGCGGCAGGCCGTCGGGGCTGCCGATGAGCGAGCCGCCCGCCGGCGCGATGCAGACCGTGAGGGGCCCCGCAGGATGACCTCGATCAACTCCGCGCGTCGTGAGCGCCGCGGGTGAGCGAGACGGCGGCACCGACAAGCGCCAGGACGGCGCCGGTGATCATGGCGTAGCGGTAGCCCTGGGCGTAGCCGCTCACGGCCTGCGCCGCGAGGCCGGCGGCTCCCCCATCGTGCCCGTGCGTGAAGAGCAGGCGCCCGCCAGCGGCGCCCAGCGAACTCGCGGCGATGCCTCCGAGCAGGGCCACGCTGAGCGCCATCCCCGCGGTGCGCATGGTGCCGAGGAACGCGCTCGCCACGCTGAGCTGGTCGCGACGCACGCTGCCCATGATGGCCGACGTGTTGGGCGCGCTGAAGGCCGCCATCCCCAGCCCCACGACGGCGAGGTCAGCCGCCACCTGCCACACGGAGGCAGTTGTGGACATGGCGGCCAGCAGCACCATCCCGAAGGCGATGGTGACCATGCCGCCCGTCGCCAGCACGCGCGAGCCGACCCTGTCGCTCAGGTGTCCCGCGAACGGGCTGAGCGCGGCCATCAGCAGCGGCTGGCTGAGCATCAGCCAGCCCGTCAGGGCCGCCGAACGGTCCTGGACGATCTCCAGGAAGATGGCCGTGAGCAGACCGATCCCGTACAGCGCCATGTAGTTCAGCAGCGCCGCCGTGTTGGCGGCCGCGAACAGCCGGTTGTGCACGAGCAGGTCGAGGTCCAGCACCGGCGCGTCGACGCGCCGCTCGACGACCACAAACCCGGCGAGCGATGCGGCCGCAAGCGCCAGCAGCGCCAACGTGAGCGGCGCCGCCCACCCCCACTCGGGTGCGAAGGTGAGCGGCACAAGAAGGCTGATCAGGAAGGCCCCGAGCAGCGTCGCGCCGGCGAAGTCGACGCGCGGCGCGTCCTGCGCCCCCTCGCTGCGCGGCAGCATCATCCAGCCCCACACCAGCACGACGAGGCCGATGGGCAGGTTAATGAGGAAGATGGAGCGCCACCCCAGCGTGTCCGCGAGGATGCCGCCGAGTGGCGGTCCGATGCTGAGGCCGATGTACACGGCCATGACGTTGATGCCCAGGGCGCGGCCGCGCTCCCGCGGCGGAAAGACGGCGGTGACGATGGCGGCGGACGTGGCGACCATGAGGGCCGCGCCCCCGCCCTGGATCACGCGGCTGAGGATGAGCCAGGCGCCGTTCACGCTGAGCGCGGCCAGCAGCGACCCAGCGGTGAACACGGCGACGCCGATGAGGTAGAAGCGCACGCGGCCGTGCTGGTCGGCGAGCCGCCCCAGCGGGATGAGCAACACGGCCATCGCCAGCAGGTACGCCGCCTGGACCCACATCGAGGCGGCGAAGCTCAGGTGCAGGTCGGGGCTCACGACCGGCAACGTCACGGAGACGATCGAGCCGTCCAGCGGCCCCATGAAGGCGCCGATCGAGGTCAGCGCGAGCAGCTCCCAGCGGCGCCGGTGCGCGTCCTCGTCGGTGATGCGGCTCAGCAGCGGCACGGTTCAGCCGGGGGGCCTACGACACCCAGGTGACGAGCTCGTCGAGGTCGGCGCGCGAGCGTTCGAAGGTGTTGGCCGGGGACCCGGCCACGGGAGAGCCGAGAGTGACCGGGACCACGAAGCGCTTGCCCTCGGCGCCGGGCAGCAGCCGGCGCAGCAGGTCCGGGTAGCGGATCACCGTGGCGACGATGCAGGCGCCGAGGCCGCGGTCGAAAGCGGCGAGGCAGACGTTCCACGCCTGCGTGTTGCGCCACGACGGCGCCCAGCGCACCTCTCCAGGATCTCGCGGATCAGTTCTTCGGGCACGGCTTCACTGGTGTAGGCACGGATGCTCCGGCGGCCGCGGATGACGCTCTCGAACTCCATCAGCACTCTCTCCTTCGCTCGTAGCCGTGCGCAGGTGAGCCTACATCATCACGCGAGGAAACGTCGTCACCTGTAGGGGCGCAATGGGAATTGCGATGCCCGTTGGCGCGCAGAGACAGCGCTTTGCGCGGGCTTTCGGTCTCGGCAGGCACATATCGGCTCGCTCGAACGCCCTTCGCCGAGATCCGTGACCGCCCTTCAGGCTGCTTTTCGAACGAGTACCGGCAGCAGCCGCTCCGCATCGAGAGAGTGACGGGGGGTGTGACTCTAATCTCTACGCACCACAGCGCCCTGCAATTCCCATTGCACCCCTACACGCCCCCATAAAATCGCCCGAAGGTACGGGCCAGCATTATCGCCATAAGTAGCGCTCCCAATCCTGTAACGAGAACGTGTCTCGTGCTTCGCAGCTCGAAAGTCCCGACACGGCATACAAGCAGATAGCCGATAGCCGCGTTGAATGCTCCCCAGAGCACGTTCACCATCGAAGAAGACAAGCCCTGGCCGGGAGGGGAAGCGAACGGGCTTTGAAATGGGTGCCCCGTAATTCCGCTGACGAAGTGTGGAATGGCGTTAGCGAGAAACGCACCGCCGAAGAAGTAGGACACGTAGTGATTCCAGCGCATCTCGGTCATCCTCTCTTTGAGGGGAGATTCGCGACGTTGTCAGGGGCGAGCGAAATCGTTCGCGAGGGCATCACATGAACACGCGCGACAGCTCGTCGAGGTTCCTGAGCTCCGCTTGCGACAGCGTCAACTCCAGCGCACCGGCGTTTTCCTCGGCCTGTTGGGGCCGACTGGCGCCGGGAATCACGACGACCGTCTCGCCGTGGAACTGGCAGAGCCACGCCAGCGCCACTTGGCCCGCCGTGGCGCCGTGCGCGGTGGCGATTGTCCTGAGTTCTTCAACGAGCCGCCGGCTACGCTCGAGCCCCTTCGCTTTGAACGCGCTCATCCACTTGCGCGGGCCAGGCCGCGTTTTCACGAAACCCGGATCCTCGTGGTACCTGCCGGTCAGCAGACCCTGTGCGAGCGGCGAATACGCGATGATCGTCACCCCCAGCGCCTTCGCCGCCGCGACCGTGCCATCCGACTCGACACGCCGGTTGAGCAAGCTGTACCGCACCTGGTTTGACGCGAGCGGGATCTTGCGCGCCGCCAATGCATCGTGGGCGCGGCGCATCTGAGCGGGGTTGAAGTTGCTCACCCCTACGGCGCCGATCTTCTGCTCCGCCACGAGGTCCGCCATCGCACCCATCTCCGACTCCACGGAGGAGAAGCCGACCGGCTGGTGCACCTGGTGCAGATCGACTGCGAAGGGCGCCAGGCAGCGCAGCCGTTCGCCGATGGTGGCCTTGATCGAACCTGCGGTACGGAAGATCGGCATCCACTTTGTCGCCACTACGATGTCGCCGCTCGCCTTGCCCGCAGCCAGCAACGCGGCGGCGAGCGCACGCTCGGAGGCGCCGTGACCGTACATCTCGGCGGTGTCGAACCAGTTTATGCCCCTCTGGAGTGCGACGGCTACGGCCCTGTTCACCGAATCCTGTGGGAGCGCCTCCCAGAACTTCCCTGCCATGCCTCGACCAGCCGAGAACTGCCAGCAGCCGAGTCCCACCGCCGTCACCTCGATCTGGGTCCTGCCCAGCCTCCGCCGCGTCGCCATGAAGGCCTCCTCGCAGACTCGAATCTAGCGCTTTGGGGTGAAGAGGGATTGCGGCCCGTCCTGACGCGCGGAGACGAGGGTCTGGCCTTAGTCTCTAGGCGCCACGGCGCTCGGCAATTCTCACTGCCCCCCACACGAGTCGATTTCTCGTAAGCGGCTAGGCTGCGAGGCCGCGAATTCGCTCGTGAATCCAGGGCTCGAGTCCCGGGGCGAGGTAGAAGGTGGGAAGCAGCAGGTCGTTGTCGGGCCGGACGATACCCTCCTCGATCGCGCGCCGCGCCAGCGGGGTCGCGGGGTAGATCCTGATCCCGACTGTGATCCGCAGTGTGTCGAGGTGGAGCGACGAGGCAAAGGCGAGGCTCTCCTCGACCGTCTCACGCGTCTCGCCCGGTCCGCCAAGCAGCAGGAAGCCGATCCGCCGGATTCCGTGTGAGGCGAGCCGGTCCGAGACCTCGCGCACGTCCCGGGGCGTGAACCGCTTGTTCATCTCTCGAAGGACCGCAGGGCTTCCGCTTTCGAAGCCGAGCGAGACCTCGACGCAGCCCGCATCCGCCATCGCCGCGGCCAGCTCCTCTCCAAGATGTTGCGAGTAGACGATGCAGCGCCACTCGAGGCCTGGCCCGCGCCACCGCAGCGCGCGGCAAAGCTCCAGCGCATAGGGTTCGGGGATATTGAACGAGTTGTCGACGAAGTAGGCGCGCCGGTAGCCCGCGGCCGCCAGCCGGGCCACATGGTCGGCGACCTCGCCGGCGGGACGCGCCCGGACCCGCCGGCCCTGAATCAGCGCCGTCGAACAGTACGAGCAGTCGTTCGGGCAGCCGCGTCGCGCCTGGACGGGGACCCAGAGATCGGGCGCCGCGGGATCCGCGACGGTCTCGAGCAATTCGTCCCATTGCGGCATCCCGCTGAGCTCCTCCGAGAAGGAGGGCTCCGTGGCGCCTGTCTGGCCCGCCACGTGGACGCCGGACATGCTCGATGGATCCTCTCCGGCCTCAATTCGCCGGATCAACTCCGGAAAGACGGCCTCGCCGTCGCCCCGAACGCCCAGATCGGCACCGAGGTACCGCAGCACGGCATCCGGGAAGATGCTGAAGCCGGCCCCTCCGAGGACGATCGGAGCGTGGCTCGCGGCCCGGCACGCCGCGACGAGTGGCCGGACCTGCTCGAGGAGGAAGCGCGGCGCGTCCCGATCCTGGTTGTCGATGTTCCGGATCGATACTCCGATCACGTCCGGGTGAAAGGAAGCAATCGACCTTTCGATCGCGAGGACGGGGTCCGGCTCACGGAGAGCGTCCACGACTGCAATCTCGTGCCCCGCCCGCCGCGTCGCCCCCGCAACGAGGCCGAGGCCGAGCGGCAGCGTGACCATATTGATCCGCTCGGTGTTGGACGAAATCAGCAGGACGCGCATCCGGCCATTCTCACCCCGCCGGCGACACGCCTTCGCCGACCCGTTTTGGAAGACGCGCCGCTGCCCGCGCAACCGGGCCGGCGCACAGCCACTAATATCGGTTACCGGATCGCGTCGCCGAGCCGGTACTGGGCCGTCAGCGTGTCGAGACGGCTCTTGAGGTCGGCCGGCAGCTCCGTGGACTCGGCGGCAATCGCGGGTGCGAGCTGCTCGGGACGACTCGCGCCGATGATCGGAGCGGTAATGGCCGGATTGGCCATGACCCAGGCGACGCTCATCGTCACGAGATCGAGGCCGGCCTCCCGGGCGATCGCCCTGAGCTGGTCCACGGTGTCGAACATCCCCTCGCGCCAGTAGCGATCCTGATAGATTCGCGCTGCCCCGCCGAGGGTGAAGCGCGAACCGGGCGTCGGTCCCGCCTCGCGCCGGTGCCTGCCGCTGAGCAGGCCGCCAGCGATAGGGTTGTAGGGGATCACGCCGACCCCCTCCTGGCGGCAGAGTGGAAACATCTCGCGCTCCATTTCGCGGAAGAGCAGGTTGTAGCGCGGCTGGACGGAATCGAAGCGGACCGCCCCGATTACCTCGCTGCGTCCGATGGCGCGGGCGACCTGGTAGGCGAGAAAGTTCGAGCAGCCGACGTAGCGGACGCGGCCGGAACGCACGATGTCGTCGAGCGCCCGCAGCGTCTCGTCGATGGGCGTCGACTCGTCGAAGCCGTGGAGCTGGTAGAGATCCACATAGTCGGTCCTGAGCCGCCTCAGGGAAGCGTCAATGGCGTCGAGAACGTGCTTGCGCGAACTCCCGCGGTCCCACGGCCGCGCGGACATCGTTCCGAAGCACTTCGTGGCGAGTACGAAGTCATGGCGGCGCCCCGCCAGCCATTTCCCGAGGATCTCCTCGGTGCGCCCGTTGGTTTCGAACGTCCCGCCGACCGGGTAGACGTCGGCGGTGTCGAAGAAGGTGATGCCGGCCTCGGCCGCCGTGTCGAGGATGGCGGAGGAGGTCGCTTCGTCGCACTGCAAACCGAAGGTCATGGTGCCTAGACAGAGACGCGAAACCTGCAGTCCGGTCCGCCCGAGGCGTGTGTGCCGCATGGATTTTCTCCTTTCGCCTCCGAGTGTAGGGGCGCAATGGGAATTGCGGCGGGCTGTGGCGCGTAGAGACCAGAGCGTGCGCCCGCTGTTCAGCGGCGAGAAGGGAGGAGCGCCAGCGACTGACGCCGAGGGTGCTGCAATGATACCGGGATACTTCCGCTTGAAGCCGAGAGTCACTTCGGCATGCC
>DAIOUV010000100.1:0-6560 GCA_036759345.1 Acidobacteriota bacterium
GAAAACCGCACGGAATTCGAGATCGGCACGACGACGCTCATGCTCATCCGCAGCTACGCGCGCGAGAGCCCGTCGGGGAACGTCTAAGGGGGCACCGCCGGCAGCCGGTGAGCCGCGGACGGCGTCAGCCGAGCGCCGCGAGGATCGCGTCGAGCGTCGCCGGCAGGAGGCGCGGCGGGTTCGCGAGGCGCCCTGCGCCGCGGTGGTACTGAGACATCGCTCCCGAAAATTTCAGCGCGTGCGCGGTCGCGACGACGACGACGAGGTCTTCCTTCTTGATCACGCCCGCCTGCCGCAGCTTCGCGGCTCCCGCGAGCGCGACCGCCGAGTTCGGGCAGATCGCGAAGCCGTGGCGGTTCGCGAGCGCGAACGCGTCGAGGAGCTCGGGCTCCGTGACGCTCTCGACGACGCCGTCGAAGAAACGGATCTCGCGTTCGGCCTTCGGGTGTGACACGGGCGCGCCGATGCGGATCGCCGAGGCTGCCGTGTCGTCCGCGACGCGCGTGACGCGTTCTACGAAGCCTTTCCGGTACGACTGGTAGAAGGGATCCGCGGCGGCGGCCTGGATGCCCGCGAGCCGCGGCTTCTTGCCGATCACGCCGAGGTCGAGCCACTCCCGGAGGCCCTTGCCGATCGCCGACAGGTTGCCGGCGTTTCCCACCGGCATGACGATCCAGTCGGGGACGCGCCAGCCGAGATCCTGAACGGCCTCCCACCCGATCGTCTTCTGCCCTTCGATCCGCACGGCGTTCTTCGAGTTGAGGAGGAAGACCGGCCGCGCGGCGGTCAGCTCGTCGACGAGGCGCATGCAGCCGTCGAAATCCGTATCGAGGCCGAGCGTCGTCGCCCCGTATGCGAGCGCCTGGCTGAGCTGTTCGTCCGTGATTTTTCCCTGCGGCAGGAGGACGACGGCGCGCATGCCGGGCACCGCGGCGGCGTACGCCGCGAGCGCCGCCGAGGTGTCGCCCGTCGAGGCGCACGCGACGGTCGAGAATCCGCACGCGCGCGCCCACGACACGCCGACCGTCATGCCGCGGTCCTTGAAGGAAAGGGTCGGGTTCTCGCCCTCGTGCTTGACGAAGAGCCGCGCGAGGGAAAGCTCCTCGCCGAGGGCGCCGCCTGCGTAAAGCCGCGTCGCTCCCTCGGGCTTGCTCACGATGCCGCTCTCCGGAAGGTCCGGGAGCACGTGCTCGCGGAAGCGCCAGACGCCGCTCGTCTCGAAGGGCCGCGACGCCTCCGAATGCGGCGCCGCGCGTCGCCTGTCGAAGATGTCCTGCCACGCGGCACCCGTCCGGCCGAACGCGTGGAGGTCGGAGACGACGTCGAGGAGAGAGCCGCAAAGGGAACAGGCCGTGCGCGCCTCGGCGAGGGGGAACGACGCCGCGCAGGCGACGCATTTGAAGGAAGACAGGCCCTTCATGCGCGCCTCAAGCTCTCGTCCGGGCGCGCCGGACGAGCCGGGCTCCACGGCGGTCGAGCCGGTGGACGCGGGCGCGGACCGCGACCCCCGATCGCTTCCATGCGGCCACCGCGGACCGGCAGATCCTCTCCGTATCGGCCGACTCTTCGGTCAGAGCGACGAGCGAGGGCCCGGCCCCCGCGAGACAGGCGCCGTGCGCGCCCGCCCTGAGGAGCGCGTCGAGGACGGCGCGCCCGCCCGGGACGAGCGGAAGGCGGCTCGGATCGACGAGGCGGTCCGCGAGAAGGCACGCGCCCGCCGCCGCGAGATCGCCCGTGGAAAGTGCGAGGACGAGACGCGCGAGCGCGCCCGCATGGGCGGTGTGAGCGGCCATCGAAATCGTCTTCGGCAGCACGCCGCGCGCGCGGCGCGTGGGCAGCTCGAGCGCCGGCTGCACGAGGATCAGACGAAGTCTCAGCGGTACATGCAGCGAAACGGGCTCGAGGGCGCCATGGGGATCGGACGACGGCACGAGGACGATCCCTCCGAGGAGCGACGCGAAGACGTTGTCGCCGTGCCACGAGCCGTCGGCCGCGCGCTCGCCCTTCAGCGCTGCGAGGAGCAGCCGGCTTCGGTCGGTCACGCCGAGGAGCAGTCCCACGGCCAAGGCTCCGGCGGCGGCGGAAGCAGCGGACGATCCAAGGCCGCTCGAAAGGGCCAGGCCCTTCTCGAGGGAAAGCTCGATCCCGCGCGCCCGCCCTCGCCCATGACCGCCGCATTCCGCGAGGACCGCGGCGGCGGCCACGGCGGCAGTGTTGCGGCGCGGATCGAGCGGCAAGCGCCCTCCGTCGCCCGTGATGGCGAGGACGCGCACACCGGGAGTCGAGGCGAACCGGGCCGTGACGACGTCTCCCGGCCCGTCCAGCGCGGCACCGAGGACGTCGAAGCCGACCCCGAAGTTCGCGACGGAGGCAGGGGCGAAGACGGAGACCGTGTTCACCCCACCACCTTGTGGAGCGCGCGCACCGCCGCGACACGGTCCCGCTCGTCTACGGCGAACGAGATGTTGCACTCGGACGAACCCTGCGCGATCGACTCGACGTTCACCTTCGCGCGCGCGACGGCCGCGAAGACCTTCGCGGCGATCCCGGGCGTGCCGCGCATGCCCTCGCCCACCGCCGCGACGACCGCGATCGGCGCGCGCGCGTTCACGGCGTCGATCGAGCCCGTCAGGCGCTCCCAGCGGAATTCCTTCTCGATGGCCGCGACCGTACGGACGCGGTCGCCGTCCGGGATCACGAGCGCGATGTTCTGCTCCGAGGAGGCCTGCGAGAACATGACCACCGAGACGCCGAGACGCGCCGTGGCCGAGAACACGCGGGCCGCGATGCCCGGGATCCCCGTCATCCCCCGCCCGTCCAGAGAGAGAAGACACATCCCCGGAACCGCGGTGACGGCCCGGATGCCCAACGCGCCGTCGCCCTTCGCTGCGATCGTCGTGCCGCGAATTTCCGGCCGGAAGGAGTTGCGGATGACGAGCGGGATCCCCGCCGCGATCGCGGGGAGGACCGCCGGAAAATGCAGGACCTTCGCCCCGAAGAACGTCATCTCCGCCGCCTCGCGGTACGAGAGGCGCGGAAGGAGGCGCGCCCCTTTCACGAGGCGGGGATCCGCCGAGAGGACGCCGTCCACGTCCGTCCAGATGACGACCTCCCGGGCCAGGAGCGCGGCCCCGAGCAGGGCGGCAGTCGTGTCGGAACCGGAGCGGCCGAGCGTCGTCGTCTCGCCCTTCACGCTCCGGGCGATGAAGCCCGTCACGACGGGCAGGACGCCCGCCGAAAGGATCGGGAGGAGCCTGCGTTTGATGCGTGGGTCGCTTCGCTTGCGGTCGCACGTGGCGGCGCCGTGGCAGTCGTCCGTGACGAGCATGTCGCGGGCATCGACGGCGCGCCCCTGAACGCCGGCCTTCGCGAGCGCGGCCGCGAGGAGCGGCGCCGAGAGGCGTTCTCCGAACGAGGAGACGAGGTCGGTCACACGGACCGTCCGCTCGCGGAGAAGAGAGACGCCCTGGAGCGCGGCATCGAGCTCGCGGAGCGGCGCCTCGTCGAAGCACACCCCCAGCTCCCGGGCGGCTGCGGCGTGGCGCGCCCTCAGCGATTCGACGGCCTTCCGGGCGAGGCCGAGACGGCCCCTCTCGGCGTCGCGCGCGGCCTCGAGAAGGACGTCCGTCACGCCCCCCATGGCGGAGGCGACGGCCACGACGGGTCGCCTCCTTCGGGCGGCCGCGAGGAGACGGGCGGCATTCCGGATGCGGGACGCGTCGCCCAGGGAGGTCCCGCCGAATTTGTGGATGGCGATCGTGCGAGAGGTTCGAGACATGCCTCGGGATGGTACAGCCGCCGCCCCTGGCGTTAGGATCGGGCGCATGAATCACGCCACCTCGAGGTCCTTTGGGCTGTGCCTGTCTCTCGCCCTCTCGACCGGGGGCGCTCTCGCGGGGGACGCGGCCACCCGCCCCGCTTACCCGAAGGCCCCGCGCGCCGACCAGGTGGACGACTACCACGGGACCAGGGTCGCGGATCCGTTCCGCCCGCTCGAGGACCCGGATGCGCCCGCGACGCGCGCGTGGATCGACGCCGAGAACGCGCTGACGCGCTCCACCCTCGACGCGATTCCCGAGCGGCCCGCGCTCGAGCGGCGCCTGACGAAGCTCTGGAACTACGAGCGCTTCACGACGCCCGTGAGGGAGGGAGGGCGCCTCTTCTACTCCCGCAACGACGGCCTCCAGAACCAGGCGGTTCTCTACGTCGTGGACGAAGGCGGCGCCGCGCCCCGCGTCCTGCTCGATCCGAACGTACTTTCGAAGGACGGCACCGTCGCGCTCTCTGGCATCGCGATCTCCCGTGACGGCAAAACCCTCGCGTACGGCGTGGCCTCGGGCGGGTCGGACTGGCAGGAGTGGCGCGTCCTCGACGTCGCGTCCTCACGCGACACGGGCGACGTCCTGAAGTGGATCAAGTTCTCGGCGCCTGCCTTCACGAAGGACGGCAGAGGGTTCTATTACGCCCGCTACGACGCGCCCGCTTCCGGCCGGGAGCTGGATGCCGTCGTGAAGAACCAGAAGATCTTCTTCCACCGCCTCGGCTCGCCGCAGGCGTCCGACGTGCTCGTCCATGCCTCCGAAGACCCGGGCTTTCTCCATCAGGTGCGCGTCTCTTTGGACGGGCGCTGGCTCGTCCTGTCGATCTCCCGCGGCTCGAGCGGGAAGAACCGCCTCTGGGTGAAGGACCTTTCCCGGGAAGGCGCGCCCTTCCTCAAGCTCTTCGACGACTTCTCGTCGCGATGGACCTGGGTCGACAACGAGGGCACGACCGCTTACCTGCGCACGGACCGGGACGCCCCGCGCGGCCGGCTCGTGTCCGTGAACCTCGCGGCCACAGCCGCGGCCCCGGTCCTCGTGGACGTGATCCGAGAAGGCGATGCCGTCCTCCGGTCCGTCCACGCGGTGGGGGGCCGATTCGTCGTCGTCACGATGCGGGACGCCTCCGAGCGCGTGTGGATCCACGGGCGAGACGGCAAGCCCGGCAAGGAGATCGCGCTGCCCGTCCTCGGAACGGTGAGCGGCTTTTCGGGGCGAAGGTCAGATGCGGACACCTTCTTCACGTTCGCCTCCTTCACGGTCCCGTCGACCGTCTACCGGCTCAACCTCGCGTCGGCCACCGCGACCGTCTTCCAAAGGCCGCGCGTGGACTTCGATCCGGCCGCCTTCGAGACGAAAGAGATCTTCTATTCCAGCAAGGACGGCACGAAAGTGCCGATGTTTCTCGTCGCGAAGAAGGGCATCGCGTGGGACGGCACGAACCCGACCCTTCTCACGGCCTACGGCGGCTTCAACGTTCCCGAGCTGCCGTCCTTCTCCGTGAAATACCTCGCCTTCGTCGAGCGCGGGGGCGTGTTCGCGCAGGCGTGCCTGCGCGGCGGCTCGGAATATGGCGAGGAGTGGCACAAGGGCGGGATGCTGGAGAAGAAGCAGAACGTCTTCGACGACTTCGCGGCCGCGGCCCGGTGGCTCATTCAAAACAAGGTCACGTCGGCGAAGAAGCTCGCGATCGCGGGCGGGTCGAACGGGGGCCTCCTCGTGGGCGCCGTCTTGAATCAGCATCCCGAGCTCTTCGGCGCGGCGCTTCCCGCCGTGGGCGTCATGGACATGCTCCGCTTCCAGAAGTTCACGATCGGCTGGGCGTGGACCAGCGAATACGGCTCGGCGGAAAACGCGGACCAGTTCAAGTTCATCTACCCCTATTCCCCGCTCCACAACATCCGCAAGGGCTTCGCCTATCCGCCGGTTCTCATCACGACCGCCGACCACGACGACCGCGTCGTGCCGGCGCATTCGTTCAAGTACGCAGCGACGCTTCAGGAAGCGCAGGCCGGCGAGGCGCCGGTCCTGATCCGCATCGAGACCCGCGCGGGCCACGGAGCGGGCAAGCCCACGTCGAAGCTCATCGACGAGGCCACGGATCAGCTCGCGTTTCTCGCGAAAGCCCTCGGAGGCCCGGCGCGATGAGGCGCGTTTTCGCGGCCGCCGTCGCGGCAGTCTTCGCGGCCGGTCTCTGGAGCTGCGCCTCCGCGCCACCGCCGTCCCCTCCCCCTCCCGAACCCGCGCCGGCCCCCGAGCCGGCGCCGGTGACGGCCGAAGTCTCCTGGCTCGTCAGCTCGAAGTCCGTCAACGTTCGCGAGACCGCGTCTACGAAGGCCCCGGCGGTGGCCCGTTTGAGCAAAGGCGCCCGACTGACCTCCTTCGAAGAAAAGGAAGGTTGGCTGCACGTGAAGCTCGCGGACACGAGGACGGGCTGGATCCGGAAGAACCTTCTCCGGAAGGATGACGGCTGCCTGCCGGACCGGCGCGAGGTCCTCCTGACGCCGCCGATGCTCCACATGTCGGAAGGCTCGGGCGCGTCCGGAACGGCCGGAGCGAAGGGAAAGGTCGTCGTCGAAGCCGAGATCAACGAGAAGGGGAACGTGAGGTCGGTCCGCGTCGTCCGGAATGAGACGGGCTCGCCGGAGCGCGCGGAGATGGCGAAGAGCGAGGTCCAGAGCGTCACGTTCCAGCCCCCGGTCAAGAAGTGCCGGGTCACCGGCTTCACGTACGTCTACACGC
>DAIOUV010000101.1:0-6384 GCA_036759345.1 Acidobacteriota bacterium
TCTCCCCATCACGCGGAACTCGGAGACGGATTTCGTCACCGCCTTCCCGTCCAGCTTGCGGACGATCTTCTGCCCCTTGGCGAGCTGACCGAACGCGACCCGGATCGTTCGATCGGAGGCGAGGAAGACCACTCCATCCTGGACGCGGAGCGCATCCGGCGGCGTCTTGAGGTGCTCCGAGGCAAGCGTGAGCAGAACGGCCTTCGCTTCCGCCGCTGCCGCCCTCAGGGCCGGACCGAAGAACCGGGTCGACATCGAACCGTACGTTCCCATGTCGAACGGACACAGAGCCGTGTCTCCCATGACCATGTCGATGGAATCCAGGGACACGGAGAGCTCGTCGGCCGCCATCTGCGCGAGAGAGGTGACGACGCCCTGCCCCATCTCGATCTTCCCGGAGTAGATCGTGACCCGGCCGTCGCCGGCGATCCTCAGATAGGCGTTGAAGTCGGTGGGGTAGCCCCTCGCGCGGGCTTCCTGCCCCATGAGATCCGACAGGTCCGCGTTGAAAAGGACGATGATCCCCCCGCCGAGAAGCCTGATGAAGTCCCGGCGGTCGAGGGAACGTCCTGCGGACAGGAGCGGCGGTGCGGCGAAAGTGGAGGGGTCGTCTGTCATGACACGCCTCGCGCGAGGGTGGAAACCCGTTCGATGGCCTGGACGATTCGATGATGGGCGGCGCAGCGGCACAGGTTGTCTTCCATTCCCGCGCGGATCTGGCTCCTGGTGGGCTTCGGGGTCTTCAGCAGGAGGGCGAAGGCATTCATGATCATTCCGGGCGTGCAGAAGCCGCACTGCAGCCCTCCGGTGTCCGCGAACGCCTCCTGGAGGGGATGGAGCTTTCCGTTCCGCTCCAGACCTTCGATCGTCGTGACGTCCTTGCCGCGTACGGCCTTCACGGACAGCTGACACGACCGGACCGCCTCCTTGCCTACGACCACGGTGCAGGCGCCGCAAAGGCTCTCACCGCACCCGAACTTCGTTCCCGTGAGGCCGAGGTCGGTGCGCAGCACCCACAGGAGCGTTCGATCGCCATCGACATCCAGATGGATGGGCTTGCCGTTGAGCCGGAACGAGATGGATTCTTTCATCGGAATCCTCGCTGTCTCGGAGATTCGCTTCCGTGTCTCACGTCGATCATAGCGAGAATCCGGGGGGTCGAGGGAAGAACCCCAAACCTTCCCACTTCGCTCTCCCGCACGGTCTTTACTCGCGTTGATAGCGCCAGCGGAAATCGATTGACCGGGGTTCAAAGACTGGAGTCTGATGCTCCTGTCTGCAGGATCGCACCCGAACGCTCGGCAGTGCAAGAAGAGGCACACATGTCTTCCCGCACCATGAATGCACTCGCCCTTGTCGTCGTCACGACTCTCGGCTTCGGCGCCTCACGCCACGCACGCGCCGGGCCGCCGTTTTCGACCGACGACCCTGAGCCGGTCCCGTTTCGTCACTGGGAGATCTATCTTGCATCGCAATCTCAGAACAGCATAGGCGGATGGTCAGGCACCGCGCCGCACTTTGAGTTGAACTACGGGGCTCTCCCGAACGTTCAGATTCACCTGATAGTGCCCCTTGCATACGCGGCACCACGGCAAGGAGTTTCCCAATATGGGTTCGGCGATATGGAGGTCGGCGCCAAGGTCCGGTTTCTGCAAGAAACCGAGCGTCGGCCACAGGTAGGGACGTTCGTGATTCTTGACCTTCCGACCGGGAACAGCAGCCGCGGCCTCGGCGAAGGCAATACGCGTGTTTTCCTGCCCCTGTGGGTCCAGAAGAGTTTTGGCGCATGGACGACCTACGGCGGCGGGGGTTATTGGCTTAACCCTGGCTCCGGCAATCGAAACTATCTCTATCTCGGTTGGCTCCTTCAGCGACAGCTCGGTGAAGGGCTTGCCGTGGGCGTGGAGACTTTTCATACCACACCGAGCACGGGCGATAACGTGCCCGAAACTCGATTCAACGTGGGCGCCGTCATTGATCTGAGCAAGACCCAGCACATCCTCTGGTCCGCTGGACGGGGTATCCAGGGGCCGAACCGGTTTCAGACGTACGTTGCCGTTCAGTTGACTCTTTGACCTGGTTGTCCCGCGGGAGGACCTCCCGCAGCTCGCCTTCTCCTGCAAGGGCCGCGAACCGTGGATCCTATCCCTGAGGTAATCTCACCGCGTGATGGAGCGTCGGAAAGACTGATGGCTGCCCTTCTTCGCCTGCTCCTTGTCTATCCATCCACCCACGAGCTCGGGTGGGTGCGGCGTTTCCAGCTCCCCCCCCTTTCCTTGAAACAAGTCGCTGCCGTGACGCCGGACGAGTGGGAGGTCGTGCTGGCCGATGAGCTCCACGAGGATGTTCCCTTCGACGGTGATTTCGACCTCGTGGGGATCACCGCCATGACCCACCAGGCGATCCGTGCCTATGAGATCGCCGACCGCTTCCGGGCTCGCGGCGTCCCCGTCGTGCTCGGGGGGATCCACCCCACGGTCTTGCCCGACGAGACCCTTCAGCATGCCGATGCGGTCGTCATCGGTGAGGCTGAGCCGGTCTGGGCGCAGCTTCTGAACGACCTGCGGGAGGGACGGCTTGCACGGCTCTATCGCTCGGTTCCCGAAGGCCATCGGTTGGTGATTCCCTGGTCGCGCCGCGATTTCCTGGCCGGGCGGCACTATCTCACCACTCAGACACTCCAGGCCAGTCGCGGCTGTCCTTATGACTGTCCGTTCTGTACGGTCACACCCTATTTCGGCCGCTCATTCCGGTATCGCGACCCCGAGGACGTTCTGGCGGAGCTGCGCAGCTTTGACAAGAAGCTGACGGTGTTTCTCGACGACAACATCCTGGGCGATCCGGTACGGGTCAAGCCGATCCTGTCCGGGATGGCGGGGCTCGGCCTCCGCTGGGGCGGGCAGGCCAGTCTCCGCTTCGCCGAGGATCCCGAGCTCGTCCGTTTGCTTGCCCGGTCCGGTTGCATCGGCATCTTCGTCGGCCTCGAGTCGGCGGTCGGCGAACATGCGAATCATCCGAAGACCGGCAGCGTCTCGTCGCAGGCAGACTTGATCAAACGCATTCGGGATGCCGGCATCGTCGTCGAGGCGTCGATGATCTTCGGTTTCGACGACCACGACGAGAGCGTCTTCGAGACGACCGTCCGCTTCCTGGAGAGGTGCGCCCCCAGCTTGCCGACCTTTCACGTGCTGACCCCGTATCCCGGAACCGTTCTCTTTCAGCAGTTCCAGCAGGAGGGACGCCTGCTCCATACGGACTGGAGACGCTATGACCACGGTCATGTCGTCTTCCGACCCAAGCGAATGACGCCGGAACGGCTCTATCGAGGCTGGATCGAGGCGCGCAGGGAGGCATACCGCTGGCCATCGATCCTCTCCCGGGTGATGAAGGGACCAGGTCGCATCACCAATCTCGCCTATAACGTCTTTCGCCGTGGCGGGATCTACGGTCCGAATGAGATCGAAAGCTGAGGCGTCGCCGCCTTCGGAATCGGGACGGGCGTGATCCCGACGGGATCGTTCGTCCGGTTGTCGATGCGGACAACCGACGCGACGACCTTCCCCCCTGGCGCGGGAATGACGAGGAGCGTGCCGGACTTCACGAGAGCCTGCGGGTTTGGCGCGTAAAGCCGCACGAACGAATCGAGCTGCTTGATCTCGCCCGCGCCGAGATCGACCGAAACACGTCCTCCAAAGACTCCCCCTTCAGAGAACATCCGAAGGTCGACCGTCGTGCCGGGTCCCTCGTTCACGAGCACGAGATTCGAGCGCGCCTCTTCGAACTCAGCCACTCCGACAAAGGCGGCGGGAGACACGTTCGTGATCTCGTCCCCCCCGCGTATCGACGCGACGTCCTGCGACGCGGGGCCCGCCTCCGAATCGCTCCGCGTCACGGCCAGTACTTGAAGGCCAATGCCGCTTCGAATCTCGAGTGCGCCCGAGCCCGGGGCCGACGCCGGAAAGGTGCTGCGCAGAACGTCCGACAGGACGCGCGTGGTGCCCGGCAGAATCGGGGTCGTCACGGTCACAGGAGGGCCTCCGTCGCGCGGCCGGTACGTAAGGTCGACCGGGATGACAGAGTCCGGCACGCTCGGTAGTGCTCCGAGGAAGACGTCGCTCGAGAAAACAGCTCCGTTTCGGCCGGGTGAGGCGGCCACGGCCGGAATCGTCCAGAACATCGCGCTCCTGCTTCTGAGGAGCGGAGGACTGCGGAAAGGATCGTTCGTCGAAGCGTTCGAGACCACCGTTCCGTAGACCTGCGCCCGGCCCGACAGGATCGACACCGAGACGCGTCCCGGGTTCGGCACGCCGGAAAGCACGTCGTTCTCCTGCATGCGGGATCCGGCCGGCACGGTAAGGGTATGGCTCGACACGGCAGACCCTGTCGGACCGAAGGCCTCGAGGAGCGCCGTCACGTCCTCGAAGGCGGCGAAGAGCGAAACGTTCATGCGCGCGGGGTGCGCATCCGCCGTTCCGAGAAGATCAACCTCGTCGCCCGGATTCAGGACGGACTCGCGCGCGGAGAGGACCGGAAACGACAGGCCGTAGGTTCCGCCGCCTGGGACGGTGTTGAAGACGCGCGAGGAAGCGAGCAGGACGCCCGGTGTTCCGCCCACGATTCGAAGCCGAAGGGGGGCCACACCACCCGGCTTTCCGAAGAGCGTAAAAAGAAAGCGCGACGTGAAAGATCGGGTCTCGAACGCAAACATCTCGATGGAAATCGTGGCGAAAGACCCATCCAACAGCAACGCTTCGATCGTGAGCGGGAGCGGGGAGAGATTCGTCAGCGTCAACTCGGTGCTGAACGCCGCGCCCGAAAGACCCTGCGCGTCGACCAGCGCCGGCACGAGAAGGTCGCTTTCGGACAGCGCTCCTTGCGGCTCGCCTTCGACCCTCAGCTCTTCTCCGCGAAAGCCGTCGAAAGGCGACAGGAGGACGTCGGAGCCGATCCGGCTATAGGACGCTCCTTCGCTCAGAAGGATCCCATCGCGCAGGATGCGGAGCCGTGCCGGAAACGGTCCCGAAAGGCGCAAGAGCGCGAGCCCGCCGGAAACATGCAGCGTCAACGGCTGCGAGGGATCGAGTCCGGCGTCCTCCACCCCGACGTCGACGCTCGGACTTCCGAAGATCCTCATCGAAAGCGCATTCCCGGCCGGATCGACGGTGGCGTCGAGCCCCGCGGGCGCTCCGTCCGGCGGGTCGATCCTTCCCAGCCGGGCCCAGTAATAGCCCCGCTCTGTCGCATCGTACGTCGTCGCCACGACCCGGTCCGGATGATGTGTCCGGATCTTGCCAAGCATGAAATCGAAAAGGGGCTTCGGCGCGAGCACGATCTCTTCCATGTGGTCGACGCCCGCCGGATAGAACGTCTGAAAATCGTAGCCTGAGGGATCCTGGAGGCGAAGCTCGGAAAGGGTAGGCACGGAACCACGGGCGTCCTTGAATCCCGGCGTGTCGGCGATGTGGTGCGTGTTGCGATAGGGGAAGAGGGCGGTGGAATCGGGGACGACCGTATCGGCCGTGCCGTGCGCCAGATAGAGAGGAACGTTTCGGGCGTTGCCGAGATAAAAACGGGCGGACTGCGCGAACCAAAGAGCCAGCACCGAACCGGTCGCGCCGACGAAATCACCCCCCGCCGCGGCGCGAAAATCGGGAAACCCCGGGGACCAGCTCTGCCCCTCGAAGGCATCCGACGGACCCGAGCCGTCGCTGATGGACGCGAAGCGGTCCGGGTTCTTCAGTCCGACGAGGAGCGCGCCCTTCCCTCCTTGCGAGAAGCCGGCGAGGTGGACTCGGTCCGGATCAATCCGGAAGGACGCGAGCGTGTCGGCCAGGCAGGCGAGGACATCGGTCTCATCGGGGATGCCGTTGACGCCGTCGACGTACTGCGTGGAATACGCGCCGATCGTGAGATCGTAGCGCCCCTGCCAGAAGACCAGAACGACACCGCGCGCCTCCGCCTCGGCCATGTATGCGTCCGTCCGAAACGAGGCCATCGATCCCCCTCGGCCATGCAGAAAGAGGACGGCGGGTAGTTGGGAAATACCGTCGTACCCGGAGGGCGTCAGAACCTGGTAGACGCGACGGGCACCGTCCGCCGGCGAGACGTACGCGCGGTCGTAGAGCACCGGCCCGCCGAGAAGCGGGCTCGAGCCGAAGAGAGCGAAGAAGAGAAGGAGCAGGATCCGGAAGCGTCGGGACATCGCGCTCCGTTCGTCGTGGCCGATGAAATACTGTCCGTCCTTCGGCAAGCCTCTCTCTCCGGTGCGAACCATCTTCATCCCTTTGAGCTGTTCCGCGAGTTGGTCCTCGCGATCAGCGCTCGCGGCCCGTTCCTGGGGCATGCGTCCCCGTTGGGCTTTCTCGGCGAATCCTAGCAGCCCGT
>DAIOUV010000102.1:0-6301 GCA_036759345.1 Acidobacteriota bacterium
GCGGCCGCCGCCCGGCGCGAATCCTCCGTGGCGGCCGCGAGCCCGCGAAAGACCTGGCAGTGCGTGCCGTCGCACAGGTCCGCTCCATCCTCTAGATGGCGCTCGGAACGCGCGAGCGCGTATGAGCGCGCGGCAACCGCCTGCGCTTCGAGCGCCGCCGCCGGCGCCCGGCCGATCTCCGGCGGCAAGACGGCCGCCACGTAGTCCTCGAGCGGAACCTCTTCGACCGCGCCGGTCTTCAGACGCAGGATCCTGCGCCTGCGTGCTGCGGCCCCGGCCCGAAACGGCGCGGCGAGGCCGAGAAGAACGGTGAGAAAGAGCCGCCGGTTCACGCGAGACAGATTGTAGGGTTCAACGGCTCTCCCCCCGGGCGCCGGGATGATCGTCGCCCGCCTCGCCGCGAAGCGCGGCGACCGCGTGGCCGAGGACGGAAGCCACCGCCTCGAGGCACTCCACGGCGCCGCGCGGCGAGCCCGGGAGGTTCAGGATGAGTGTCCGACCGCACACGGCCGCGACCTGGCGCGACAGAATCGCGGTCGGGACGGACGCACGCGTCGCCTCCCGCATGACTTCCGCGAGGCCCGGTACTTCGTAATCGAGGACGTCGAGAGTCGCCTGCGGCGTGACGTCTCGCGGCGAGAGTCCCGTCCCCCCCGTCGTGAGGACGAGATCCGCCGCTCCCGTGTCCGCGAGCCGTTTGAGGTTCCAGGCGATGTCGTCACGTTCGTCGGGAAGGATCGTCTGTTCCACGACCACCGCGCCGGCGAGGAGCCGGACCACGGCGTCCGCCACGGCCGGTCCTCCCTTATCGGCTCGCTCGCCGTCATACGAGCGATCCGAGATCGTCAGGATCGCGACGCGCACCGGGGGTCAGCCGCCGATCTCGCTCATGTTGCGCGCATGCAGTGGCAGGTTCGACTTGTTCATGCCGACGAACATGGGATGTCGCTCTTCCTTCATCGCCGCCGCGCGCGCCACGAGAGCGCGCAGGTCCTCGTCGGTCGCTCCGGCGCGCATCGGTTTCAGAAGGTCGACGTCCGCGTGGCCGAAGAGACAGCCTTTGAGAAAGCCATCCTGCGTGAGCCGCATGCGGTTGCAGGTGTCGCAGAAACGATCCGAGACGGGCGTGATGAAACCGAGCGTGCCCGTGTGCGCGCCCGCGGGCGACGTGACGGAATACTCGTCGGCTGGCCCCGCCACGAGCGTCTTCTCGATCGGCGTCAGCACGTAGCCGGCGGCGACCAGGCGGTCCCAGACCTCCGCCCAGCCCACCCAATCCGATTCCTTCCAGTCGTTGTCGCCGAACGGCATGAACTCGATGAACCGCACGCCGAGCTTCTTGTCTTTCGTCATGGCCGCGAGCGGGAGGATCTGGTCGTCGTTGAGGCCGCGGATGACGACCGCGTTGATCTTTACGGAGTGAAAGGGCAGCGACAGTGCGAGAGCGATCGAGTCGAGAACCGGCTGGAAGTGGTCGCGCCGGGCCATCTTGCGGAAGTGCTCGGCTTCCGCGGCATCCAGGGAGACGTTGACCTTCGTGAGCCCCGCGGCCAGGAGGTCGTGCGCCATCCTGGGAAAGAGCACGCCGTTCGTCGAGAGCGCGATGCCGCCCGGAAAGCCGATGGCGGCGAGGTCGCTCACGATCCCGACGAGATCCGGGCGCGTCGTGGGCTCTCCGCCCGTGATGCGGATCTTTTCGACCCCGAAATCAGCGAGGAGGCGCGCGGAGCGCCGGATCTCCTCTCGCGACAGAAGGTGGGGCATTTGGCGGAACTTCTGGTCCTCGGGCATGCAGTAGATGCAGCGGAGGTTGCAGCGGTCCGTGACGGAAATCCGCACGTAGGTGACCCGGCGTCCGTGCCCGTCGATGAGCGCCTTGTCCATGCCGTTTCCTTGCGACCAAGTCTAGCTCAGCGGGCCTTCCCCCGGCGCCAGCTTCCGCTCTTGCCACCCGTCTTTTCGAGAAGTGTGATCTCCCGGATCTCGATGCCCTTGTCCGCCGCCTTGCACATGTCGTACAGCGCGAGCGCCGCGGCCGTTGCGGCAACGAGAGCCTCCATTTCGTACCCGGTCTTTCCCGTCCCCTTGACCTCGGCCGTGATCTCGACGGCCAGCCGGGCAGCGCGCGGCGTGAGATTCACGGCCACCGAGTCGAACGCGAGCGGATGGCAGAGCGGAATCCACTCGGCCGTCCGCTTCGCCGCCTGGATCCCGGCGAGCCGCGCCACGGCCAGCGCGTCGCCCTTCCGGTTCGTTGCCGCGTCGAGGGCGCCAAAGGCGGCCCTTCCCAGCGCGACGACGGCGCGGGCGCGCGCCGTGCGAAGCGTGGCCCGCTTCCCCGAGACGTCCACCATGCGGGCCCGGCCTTCAGCGTCGAGGTGGCTGAGAGGCCGCGCCGCCGCGATCGTCCGCCCTGTTTTCACTTTCGAGCGCTTCATATTCCTCCGGGGAGTTGACGTTGAAGAAATTCGCAGGGGCGCCACCCGGCATCGCGGCCGTCATCTCTTCGGGGATGAGCACTGCGTGGAAGGCATGAAGGGCACCCACAAGAGAGTAATCCCCCGCGTCGAGCCGCGCGCGGAGGGGAGCGAGCGCGGAGCGCCGCCACACCGCGCACAGGGGCTGCGGCCGCCCGCCCGAAACCGGAACCACGGCAGGCGCGTGGATCGCCTCGGCCACCTCGAGGAGGGCCGCCAGAAAGGCCTCCGGGCAGCGCGGCACGTCCGCCGCCAGGACGAGGTTCGTCTCCTCCGGCGAGAACGCGAGCGCCGCGGCGACACCGAACGCGGCCGCGGACTCGGGAGCTCCGTCGATCACGTAGGGAACGGACGTTCCCGCGAACGCCGTCGGATCCTTTCCGACGAAGGCGACGTGCCCGCAAACGATGGCGAGCTTTTCGGCCTGGTAAAGCGCCATCGGCCTTCCCCTGTAAGGCAGGCGCGTCTTGTCGCGGCCCATCCGCGAAGAAAGGCCGCCCACGAGAACGAACCCGTATGGCATCGTGGCGGAATGGTACCGCTGCTTCCGGGCCCCGATCGCATCAGCGTCATCGTGCCGGTAGGCAGAGGCGAACGCGAGCCCGGGAGGGACTTCTTCGAACGCGTCCTGGGGGAGATGCCCGAGCGCGTGCAGATCGTCTGTACGGCTGACGAGGGCACCTCTCCGGAGGTCCTCTCCGCCTTCGCGCATGCCGGGGCCCTCCTTCTTTCGTCCGAAGCGCCCCGCGGCGCCCGTCTCTCCTCGGCCGCAGCGGCATCGACCGGGGACATCTTCCTTTTCCTCCACGCGGACACGATCCTCCCGCGCGGATGGGACCTCGCGGTCCGGCGCGCGGTCGCATCGGGAGCGGCCGGCGGCGCGTTCCGCCTCTCCTTCTCGGGCGGCGGCGCGCGAATGGCCTGGGTCGCCTTCTGGGCGAACGCCCGCACGGCGTTCACGCGCGTGCCCTACGGCGACCAGGCCCCTTTCGTGCGGCGCGACGTTTACGAACGGCTGGGCGGGCACGAGCCCTGGCCCCTCCTCGAAGACTGGGACCTCGCGCGTCGCGTCCGCGACGCCGGACGCGTCGCCCTCCTCCCCGAGGCCGTCTCGACCTCTCCGCGCCGCTACCTCGAGCGCGGGGTCGCGCGGACGGTGCTGCGAAACTGGAGGACCCTGTGGCGCTTCCGCAGGGGCGTCCCGCCGGAAACGCTCGCCGAAGAGTACAGGCGCTAGACGAGCTTCAGGATGTGGCCCATCTTCGCCTTCTTCGTGGCCAGATAGGCGCGCGTGCCGTCCGTCGGCGGGATCTCGAGCGGGACGCGCTCGACGATTTCCAGGCCGTACCCGTCGATGGCGACGTACTTCGACGGGTTGTTCGTGAGGAGGCGGATCTTCCGCACACCGAGATCCCGCAGGATCTGGCAGCCGATGCCGTAATCCCGGACGTCCGGCGCGAAGCCGAGCTTCTCGTTCGCGGCCACCGTGTCGAGGCCCTGCTCCTGCAACTCGTAAGCGCGCAGCTTGTTCACGAGACCGATCCCGCGGCCCTCCTGCAGGAGATAGAGCACGACGCCCTTGCCCAGCTCCCCGACGAGATCCATCGCGCGGTGGAGCTGAACGCCGCAGTCGCAGCGCTCCGAACCGAAGACGTCTCCCGTGAGGCAGGACGAGTGCACGCGCACGAGAACGGGCTCGTCCTCCGTCCATGTGCCCGCGACGAGAGCCACGTGCTCCTCGTTCGTGACCTCGGACCGGTACGCGACGACGCGGAACGTGCCGTGAGCGGTCGGCAGCATCGGGGAGGCGATCCGGTGCACGAGGCGTTCCGTGCGCATCCGGTGGCGAATGATGTCGGCCACCGAGACGATCGGAATATCGTGCTTCCCCGCGAACGTGAGAAGGTCGGGCACGCGGGCCATCGTGCCGTCCTCGTTCATGATCTCGCAGATGACGGCGGCGGGCGTGAGGCCCGCGATGCGCGCGAGGTCGACCGAGGCCTCCGTCTGTCCCGCCCGCTTGAGGACACCGCCCTTGCGGGCACGGAGCGGGAACGTGTGGCCCGGCCGTAGGAGGTCATGGGGCTTCGTCTTCGGGTCGATGAGGGTCATCACCGTCACCGCGCGGTCGGCCGCCGAGATTCCCGTCGTGGTCTTGCCGCGGGCCTCGACGGAGACCGTGAAAGCCGTGCCGTAGTTGGACGTGTTCTGCTCGACCATCGGGTGGAGGTCCAGCTCGTCGCAGCGCTCCTCCGTGAGCGACACACAGACGAGCCCGCGCCCCTCGCGGGCCATGAAGTTGATTCCGGCGGGGGTGACATGCTCGGCCGCGAGGCAGAGGTCGCCTTCGTTCTCGCGGTCCTCGTCGTCGACGATGATGACGAAGCGGCCTTCCTTGAAGGCGGCCGCGGCCTCGGTGACGGAAACGAATCCCACGTTGCTGGTCCTTTCGGGATCGAGCACGGCGCGACGCGCCGACCCCCTCAATTGTAGCGGGAGGCGCCCGGGCCGCCGGCCGGCGTGCCGGCCTCGAGGCGGAAGCCCTTGAAGGGATGATTCGCGAGGACCGACCTCTTGCCGATCTCCTTCACGAGCGTCTTCAGGAAGCCCTCGAACTGGTGGGCGGCCGGCAGGAACGAGCGCGGGGGGCGTTCCCGGGCGAAACCGGCGAGGAATCGCTCGAAGAGGGACCAGTCCTTGAACATGAGATGGCGCATGCCGCTGCGCCGGAAGGACTCGAGCTCGGCCACCAGCACGCGGAGCGCCTTCTTGTCGGGCGCTTTGACGAACTCGTGGGTCGCCTTCACGAGCTGGGCCATCTCGTCCCTCAGAACGAGGCTCTGGTCGAGCCGCGTCCGGTACTCGGGAAAAAGCGTACGCTCGTCGAGTCCCGACGAGAAGGTCTCGGCCAGCGAAATCACGCTCTGCTGATGAAGATCCCTGAGGAGCGCGGCGGCGTCCTCGAGGCGCGTGAGGACGAGGGCGGGGTCCTTCATGAGGACGACGTCCACGAGCTCGACGTCCATGACTTTCCGGACCTCGGCGTCGAGCGCGGCCACGATGCGGCGCAGCCCCTCGGCCTGGACGGATACCTCGGGAAACCGTGGCGCGAGCCGCTTCGAGATGAAGGAGGCGATCGAATCGCTCTCTCCCTTGAGGAGGCTGAAGATCAGGAGCGCGCGCTTGCGCGTCGCGGGCGACTCGGCCGCCGTGCGCGCCCGCTCGGCGTAGCGCAGGCCCTTGAAGAGCGCGACGAACAGGGCGGCGAGGGCACCCCGGTGCGCGGGCTCGGGCAGGCTTCCGAGCACGCGGCCGAGCGACTGCTTCGACTCCTTGTCGAGAACGGGGCGCAGGTTGCCGCGAAACAGGACGCCGAGGTTGGGGTCCTGCCGAAGCGTGCCGACCACGATCCGCCCCAGGGAGAGATACGTCTGGAGCGGGACGAACGGCGCCCGCGAAAGCTCGTCGAGGATCTTCGCAAAATCGTCGAGCTTCTCGACGACGAGGGCAAACTCCGTCTCGGCATTCTCTCCGCGCCGCCTGGCCGGCATCTCGCCGCTGCCCGTCCGTGTGACCTGGCTGTCGAGATAGAGCAGAAAGGACGCGAGACCCTCCTTGCCTTCCCCGAGGAGCTGGGTGGCGAGCATCGCCATGTGGGCCACCCCGGCGCGTACGGCTCCCACCTCTTCGACGTAATTCTTGAGAGAAGCGTGCGATCGTTCGAACGCGGAAAGAGGCAGGCAGTCGATCTGGAAGAAGCGCTCGAGGCCCTTCAGCCACATCTCCATCTCGAACAGGTAGTCGTACTTGACCCGGTTCGAGAA
>DAIOUV010000103.1:0-6250 GCA_036759345.1 Acidobacteriota bacterium
GCACCTCGGCCGCCACGGTCACACCGCTGTCGACGTCGACGGCATGCTCGGCCTTGTACGCCATCCGCGTCGACCCGTTCTTCATCTTCGCGATCCGCGCGTCCTTGTCCGTCTTGCTTTTCCAGATCCGGTTCGAGACCTTCTTGTCAGGCCTGTTGCGGTCCAACCGCTGCAGATCCTGGTTGGTCGGATTCTCGATTCCCTCGGCCTTCGCCAGCTTCTCCAGATACTTCCTGTACGACACCCCGTCACAGCGCCTCACGATGGTCTTCATCGAGGCGTTCGCCTGAAGCATCGTGGAATCCACGGCCACCCGGCGCCCCTTCAGGATCCCTTCTCGTGCGGCAACGTCAAGCACCCAGTCGAAGACCGCCCGGTGCAGAGGCAGCCCCAGCTTGCGTCTGAGTCCCGAAAGGGTCGAGTGGTCCGGTGTCGTCTCGGCCAGCTCGTACCCCAGAAACTCCCGCAGGCTCAGCGAATCGGCACAGCGCCACGCGATCCCACGCTCGGACGCCACGCCCTCGAAATACCCCACGAGCAGCATCCGGAAGTAGACCCCCGGCGGAATCGACGGCCGCCCCAGCTCTTCATCGAACACCTTCTCGGCCGCGACCTTCTCCTCGCAGAACCGGTCGAAGCCGTTCCCCGAAAGAATCTCGCTCAGCGCCGAGTAGAACGTCCGCCCCTCCGACCGCGCCAGCTTCTCCGTCTCGATGAAAAGCGTTCCCTGTCGCTCGCCTCGCCAACGTCCCATCGCCATCCGTCACCGCCTCAGGTCATTTCTGCCGTTGCACCAATTCCCGTGCATCCTTCATGCCTCAACAAAAGCGGACTTTTTCCACGGGCTGCTAAAGGGCCGTCACGGATCTCGGCGAAGGGCGCTCGAGCGATCCGATGTGTGCCTGCCGAGACCGAAAGCCCGCGCAAAGCGCTGGTCTCTGCGCGCCAACGGGCACCGCAATTCCCATTGCGCCCCTACAGCTCTCGACATTTCAGGCCTACAGAGAGTGTTTTCCCGGTGGATTCGCATCAGCTCACGCCGCTGGGAGCGCGCGAAAAGCCCACTTCCTGAGCTGCCGTTAGCGGCTTCCTTCCTTTTACACTACATTTTGATCGGAGAGGCTATGCGACGTTTTGCTCTTGCGTTCCTCGCGAGCGTCTTTACGGCTTCGGCGGCTGGACAGACGGAAACGTGGAGTCCGGCCGCGGGTCTCGCCACGGGACGCGTCTCGGTCCTGAGGACGAACGACGTGAAGCCATCGATCCTCTGGGCGGGGGGCAGCGGCGGCGCGTACGTCTCGAAAGACGACGGCCGCTCATGGACGTTGAAAACCGCGAGCCTGCCGGACCGGTTCCGGTTGGGTGTCCCGAACCGGGTGATGGACGTTGACCGCCGCAATCCCGATATCGTCTACGCTGCGATCGGTGAAATCCTCTACCGAACGTCGGACGGGGGTGCGACCTGGTCGCCCTTCCCGCGCGAGGCCCCCGACGTTCTGCTCGAACTTGACCCAGTACATCCGGGAGACTTCTATCTGGAGGCTCGCGGCTACGAGGGGGTCGTCTGCTGGGCATCGACGTCATCGCCGTTGCTTTATAGCTGCCAGTACTCCTTCGGTGGAGTGTTCGCGATCGATCCGACCAATACGGACACGCTCTACGCGAGAAACCTGAAGTCGACGGACGGCGGAAAGACCTGGGTCTACCTCTCGGCACCGATTGAAATGACGTTCGCCCGCGTGGACGACGCGGGTACCCTCTGGATCGGAGGGTACGACTTCTATTCCCTCGGTGCACGTGTCTTGAAGAGCAAGGACGGCGGGGCAACCTGGACCGACCTTTCGGGAGGGCTGCCGGCGAAAGGAGGCTCTCCGTTTTCCACACCCCTAACTGTCAGCGAGATCGCGGCGAGCCCCACGAACCCATCAGTCCTCGTCGCTGCCGTAGGCCCGATCTGGTTTGACTCCTCAGGATTCCAACACTCTGATAGCGGCTTCTACCGCACGATCGATGGCGGCGCACACTGGTATCGCCTCGGGGGCCACTTCGAGGCAACGACGGTCGCCTTCGCCGGAGTAAACAGCGAGACGCTCGTCGGCGGTACGGCGGCCAACGGCGTCGTCACGACGGACGCGAATCCGCCATCCGCCTCGATTTCGATCGAGAGTGTGACCCCCGGGACCGGCTCGACGGACGGCGGCACGCTCGTTCTGATCTCGGGCTCGGGGTTCACTCCGTACTCCTTCGTTGAGATCGGCGGGCGGCCGACGACCGATTTCACGTTCTTCAACGCCTCGACGATCCGCGTCAGGACGTCGGCCCACGCAGTCGGGCTCGGCGACGTCGTCGTCCACAACGCGGATGGGGGAGCCGCCGTCCTGCCCGGTGCATTCCAGTTTCAGGACTGGGCGCACCCGGCGAATTACCCTCTATCCAGCTGCGATCCGACGCAGGGCCTATGCCTCGAAAACGGGCGTTTCTCGGTGGGTGTGACTAGACCCGGCTTTACACCGACACACTCCGTGCCTCTCTCCCAGAAGGCAGGTTACTTCTGGTTCGACTTCTCGCCATCAGTCGAGGTCGTCGTCAAGGTGCTGGACGGGCGGACGATCGACGGCCATTACTGGATCCACTGGTCGGCGCTCACCGACGAGGCGTTTTCCATCACGGTCATGGACAGGCTCACCATGACCCCGCGAATCTACGAGAAGCCGGCCGGCTCCGTGACGGCCGTGATTGATAGGGCCAGTTTCTGAGTGCTGCCACCCAACGTCCGCGTATGAATGGCGCGTCCTCGTTGCCCAGCTGACGACCTGTTAACCACGTTCCTCCTCCGAGGCACCAACCTGTTAACCGCTCTCAGCCGCTCTCGACATTTCAGGACGATAGAGAGCGGCTTCGAGGACAATTTCAGCTCCGCGAGCGCGACCTGCCGTTCTCTGTTTTCGACGCAGAGAACCGGGCATCTCGGGCGCGCCGTCGCAAACCCTTCTGACTACACGCCCTTTAGACGCGAAACCCCGCGACGTGAATCGCGGGGTACGTGTTAACCGCGAACCTGTAGGGGCGCAATGGGAATTGACGGGGGCTGTGGCGCGTAGACACCAGCGGCACGTCTTCGGTTTCTTCCCGATCCCGGTCCGCACACGGGCATTCTGTCGGGGCGGCGATTTAGGTTCGCAGAGCCGACCCTTTTCCTGAAGGCTCCCCGGGTGGCTGGCTCAAAGCGCGAGCCTTCGGGATCAGACCTCGCTGGCCGTCGAGAAACGGCGTTCCAACCGAACCGTGTACATCCTCCGGAGCGGGTCCCGAGCGGCGTAGAGGGCCATGATCTAAGCTCGAGGCATGTCTCCATTCTCCATTCGTCATAGGAAGGCTCTTCTCGAAAAACGCCTTCGTCCTTCACTGCCGGTGCGCCTGCGCACGCGTCTCTGGATGACCCTGGAGAAGTTCAATTCAAGCCTTCGCATTCAGAGGGACCCGGGAGACTCCTGGGAGAGCGAATCCAGCGTGCTCGAAGAAGCGGCGCTCGAGCTTCGCCGCAAGTACGGTGTGGAGCACCTCTGGGCACGATCTGACCCCTATTCCAAGGATTCCCCCTCGGCCAAAGTGGGCCTGCGCGATTTCGTGCTCGGCTGCTTTCCAGCCCAGGTTCTCGACGTCATCGAAATCGTCAATTCCCTGCTTTGGGCCGAAGTACCGGAGAAGTTCCACCGGGAGGTCAACGAGGCCTTTGAGGACGAGGAGTGCCCGTGGCGCCTCTCCGAGGGAGTGTTTTTCCAAATCGACTCGGAGTTCCTCGCGGTCCACGTCCTCGCCAAGACGCAGGAGCTCCTTCGTGCCGAGCGCTTTCAAGGCGCTCTAAACGAGTTCGCTGAGGCCCGCGCCGACCTGCAGGGTGGCGACCTCAAGGACGCCGTAACAAAGGCCTGCAAGAGCCTCGAGAGTGCGCTTAAGACTGTCTTGGGCCGTGAAGACGGAAACGCCAGCGATCTGATCCGAGCCTACGTTGAGGCGGGCCACTGCAACGACCTACCGGAGAAGGACCGGAGAGCCTTTGGCGATGTCGTCCTGATGGCGCTTCCATTCCTCGGAAATCGACTCGGCAGACACGGTCAGGGCAGCGACGTGATCGAAGTGACCCGGCCATATGCCGAGCTGGCGATCCATCTTGCTGGATCGCTCGTCCAGTTTGTAGTGCAGAAGCACCTAACCAGCAAGCCGAAGCCGCCCGAAGCACCCACCACGATCGATGACGACGTGCCATTTTGATCGTACACGGGCAGCAGGACCTACTCCCGGGCTGATGGCTCATAGCGCGGTGGTCCGGGACTACCGGGCGTTAGAGGTCGGGAGATGCAGGGCGAACCGGCTCGTGTTAACCGTCGCAGTGTAAGGGTCTTACCGCGACCCAACCCCTTATATTGACGTCCGGAGCGGCTGCTGCCGCTGCTGGTTCGAAAAGCAGCCTGAAGGGGCGGTCACCCCGGGGTGACCGTCGGTGGACGTGTGCGCGCACGGAGGCATCGTAGTGGCCGAGGCGCTGGTCTGTGCGCGCCAACGCACGCCGCAATTCCCATTGCGCCCCTATAGGTCGCGGCGCTATTTCTTCGCCGCCGTCTTCTTCTGCTTGTTGAAGCTCAGAATGCGCGCCGTCTCCGTGTTCTCGGCGAAGTCGCGCAGGTCCCCGGAACCGTGCCGCTGCGGGTGACTTTCTAGGCTACCGAACGAAGGCGGGTGCTTTCGTAGCGAATGAGTCGAGGGCGCTGCAACCTCCGGTTAGGCCAGCCCTACTGAACCTGCTGGAACGAGTAGACGGCGAGGGCGGGTGCGCGGGTCGGGTCCGAGTACGTGATGACCGAGCTTGCGTAGCAGAGGAAAGGTTGCGAGACCGTGACGACAAGGACACGGTAGTCCGATTCGGGGAAAACGTCGTTCACTTGCCTGACTTCCTCGCTCTGGAGTGTGACGACAATCGGAGGAGCCGCCGAACCCACGGCGCGGATCGTCGCCGTCGCCGCTTCCTGACTAGAGTTGAAGACCGTCACGTTCACTCGCCGGGTGAGAGGGTCGTTCAGGTCTCGGAGTGTCTTGTCATCCGCCGGTCCGGGCAGATCGACGATTTCAGCCGATGCCGCCGTGGACGAAGCGGGAAACAGTGATTCGTAGACAGGAAGGGGTGCGGACGCCAGAGGTACGGCAGCCGGATACGGTGTGCCACAGCAGGTGCGAAGAGCGACGAGACGGATTGCACCGGTGGGCACCAGACCGGGGTCAAGGTCCATCTGGACGAATCCGATACCGCCGACCCCCGGCGAAACACAGCCGATCTGCCACAACATGTTCGGAGGGACGGTGTTCGACCCGGCACACCCGTCAGCGATGTTGGCGAATGCGCCCCCGAAGATAGCCGTGTACCGAAAGGTCAGCGGCGACTCCCCCGGGTTGGAAACGGTCAGCGTGCTGCCCCAATAGATGTTCTGAAACGGGAACATCAGAGAGGGAATGGGGCGAGTCGTGGCGCTGACCACGGGAACGAAGACGGTGGCGGCGTGAACGGACGCGGAGAAAAGCGAAACCGCCAGAAGGATACGTGTAGCGATGCGCATGATGGAAAGTGTCTCGGGCAGTCCCGACCTAACGCGGCGTCCTCAATGATCGGTTGCGCTGCCGGAACTCTAGTGGCCTCGGGCGGCGCGCCATGTAATTACCTCAATGGCTCGTCTACAAGGGACGGGATGTAGACGCTGCAAAACGGGGCCTTACGCTAGTAAGGTCGCCCCTCTCGACCGTCTCTTGACGCCGTGGCGCGTGGAGACCAGAGTCAACCCGGGGAAGCCGACCGATTGCCGCCGCCCGTGGTCGCTCAGCGAGATCATCAAGACCGACTTCGTCTTGTGCCTCCGGGGACTCAAGGGATCCCAATCCATGGCGACGAGGGAGCCGGTGCGCAGGCGATTGAGGAACGAGGACACTCTCAACTCGACGAACCTCCGCATACTGATCTGTCTCTGGGTTCGGATTTCTCACTGATGCAGATGCTCTACCCCCAATTTTCTAGACAGGTGAAGGCTGAGGGTTGACGGCACGAAACTCCATCGGCGAGAGCATGCCGAGGGACGAGTGAGCGGCGAGGCGGTTGTAGTCGTCGATTGTAGGGGCGCAGTGGGAATTGCCGGGCGCCGTGGCGCGTAGAGACCAGAGTCACGCCCTCGGTTTCTCTCTCAATCCCGGCCCGCAGGCGGGCGCT
>DAIOUV010000104.1:0-6111 GCA_036759345.1 Acidobacteriota bacterium
TGCGTGTAAAGCAGACGCTCTGCCGCTGAGCTAACCTCCCGCACTCGATCTTACGCGGAGGCGCGGAACCCGGCGGAGGCGTCATGGAGCGTTACAACCTCGTCGTGATCGGCGCCGGTTCCGGCGGCCTCGTCGTCGCCGCCGGTGGCTCGGGACTGGGCGCCCGCGTCGCACTGGTTGAAAAGCACATGCTCCCTTTCACTCCGGAAGGAGGCACGCCCGTCAGGGCCATGGGCGGGGACTGCCTGCAATACGGCTGCGTGCCCTCGAAGGCGCTCCTGCGCGCGGGGAAGGCCGCCCATGCCGCGCGCGAAGCGGGCCGCTTCGCGATCCGGGGCGCCTCTGACCCCGATCCGCAGGACCTCGGCGCCGTCATGGACTACGTCCATGGCGCCCAGGCCCGCATCGCTCCGGCCGATTCCGTCGAGCGCTTCGAGGGCCTCGGCGTGGACGTCCTCCTCGGCACGGGGACGCTCAAGTCCGCCCACGAGGTCGAGGTGAACGGGACGACGGTCTGGGGCCGTCACGTGGTCGTCGCCACCGGCTCGCGCGCGAACATCCCGCCCATTCCCGGGCTCGAGGAGACGGGCTACCTCACGAACGAATCGGTATGGCAGGCCCGGACTCTGCCCGGCAGCTTCCTCGTCATGGGCGGCGGGCCGGTCGGCACCGAGATCGGACAGGCCTTCGCCCGTCTCGGATCGAAGGTCACGATCGTGTCGTCCTCGCCGCACATCTGCCCGAAGGAAGACGCGGACATCGCGGCGGTCCTCGTCAAGCAGCTGAAGTCCGAAGGCGTGACGATCCACGACGACGCTTCCGCCACGAAGGTCGCGAAGCGGGATGGCCGGAAGGTCGTCACCGTGAAGCCGAAGAGCGGCGCGGAGCTCGAGGTCGAAGTCGACGAGATCCTCGTGGCGACGGGACGCCGCCCGAACATCGAGGGCCTCAACCTCGAGGGCGCGCGGGTGAAGTTTTCGAAGCGCGGCATCGAGATCGACGCCAGGTGCCGCACGAACGTGCCGTCCGTCTGGGCGATCGGCGACGTCGCGGGCCCGTATCTCTTCACGCACTGGGCGGGCTATCAGGCCGGCATCGTCCTAAGGAACACGCTGTCGCCGGTCGCCCTCGCCTCCTGCGACGTCTCGAACACGCCCTGGATCACGTACACCGACCCCGAGATCTCGCACGTGGGCCTCGGCGAAGAAGAGGCGAAGCGGAAGGGCATTCCCCACCGCGTCTTCCGCGCCGCGTTCGCACACAACGACCGGGCGATCTGCGACGGATCGTCCGAGAACAACTTCCTCAAGGTGCTCGTCGACGCGAAGGGCCGGATACTCGGCGCCTCGATCGTGCATCCGCACGCGGGCGATCTCCTCGGCGAGATCGTCCTCGCGAAGAAGAACGGGCTTCCCCTTTTGGCGCTCGGCTCGGTCATTCACGCCTACCCGTCGCTCTCCGAGATCCACGGCGCCGTGGCGCGGGAATATCTCAAGACGTCGCTCACGCCGGGGCGCAAGAAGATCCTCGCGAAGCTCGCGGCGTTCCTGAGGAGGTGACGGCGTGCAGGAGCTTCTCCACAGCTTCCAGGGCTGGGTCATCGGGCTCGGCCCGCTCGGGTGGGTGCTCTACGCGCTCGTCTACGCCGTCTGCTGCGTCCTCTTCGTGCCGGCCTCGATCCTGACGCTTGGGGCCGGCGCGCTCTATGGCCTCGGGACGGGCACGGCGGTCGTCCTCGCCGGGGCGACACTCGGCGCGACGCTGTCGTTTCTCCTCGCGAAGTCGGTCCTTCGGAAAAAGATCGAGAGGATGACCGCGGGCAACGCGAAGTTTCAGGCGCTCGACCGCGCGATCGGCAAGGAGGGCGCGAAGATCGTCTTCCTCGTCCGTCTCGCGCCCGTCTTTCCCTTCACGTATATCAACTACGCGTTCGGCCTCACGGGCGTGAAGACGCTGCCCTACGTCGTGGCCTCGTTCTTCGGGATGATTCCGGGAATGTTCGCCTACGTCTATCTGGGCTCGGCGGCGGCGGGCGCCGCGTCAGGCGAAGCGGACACGACGAAAAAGATCGTCCAGATCGCGGGAGCCCTCGTCGCGCTCGTCGTTACGATCTTCGTCGCCCGCGTGGCGACGAAAGCCATCAGGAGCGCGGGCATCGCCGAGGAGAACTCCGCCGCCGCGAGGCCGCTTACCTGACGCTGTCGGAGAGGACCGACACGTTCCGGATCTCCGGCGGCTGGTGGGAGATGTCGTCGAGGAGGAGGGGCGCCGCCGGACGGGACCCGTCCCACTCGAAGACCGAAAGGGAGCCGTTCCGCTGGCGGATCTCGTCCATCCGTCCGAGAACGCGCCCGAGAAGCCGCGTCATGAGGACCCGGTTGAATCGCCCGTGGGCGACGACGAGCGGCGCCCGGGAGCCGGACGAGAGGAGCCGCGCGAGAAAGCGGTCGGCGCGGAATGCGGCGTGCGCTGGCGATTCTCCCCCGGACGGCGAAAGTTCCGTCTCGCCCGCCCGCCAGCGGGCCCGGACGCCCGAGACCTCCTTCTCGATCTCGCCGTCGTACGGCCGCCCCGACCAGGCGCCCCAATCGAACTCGACGAGATCCGGATCGAGCGACACGCCCTGGCCCAAGACCGCCGCGACGGCGGCCGCGGTCTCCCGCGCCCGGATCATCGGGCTCGCCCACACCGCGTCGATCTCCTCGCCGGCGAGGCGGGCGGCGAGGCATTCCGCCTGGCGGCGCCCCGTCTCTGAAAGGGGCGTGTCAAAGCGCGAGCCCTGCAGCGAACCGGCGAAGTTGCCTTCGCTCTCGCCGTGGCGGACCAGCCTGAGGAGCATCTGGCCTCGATTCTATGAAATGTGCGTCCCCGTATCATCCTCATCCGATGCGCACCGTCGCCCGCGATTTCCCCGAGGTCGTCGGAGCCATTTCCGACGACGGCGTTCGCGCGCTCTTCTCGCAGCGGTTCCTCGTCGCCACGGAGATCTACGACGAGCTCGTCGACGCGGCCTGCCGGAAGATTCTCGACGAGATCGGCGGACTCTCCGCGCGAGCGGGTCTGCCCGCGCACACCCGAACCGCGTTCGACTACCTCGTCGAGAAGCTCTCCCAGGCGAGGCCGCCCTCCGAGTCCGTCGAGGCCCTCTCGGCCGAGCTCGCCGCCACCGAACCCGACGCCGCCGTCGGAGCGGAAATCGTGACGCTCCTCGCCGCGGAGGCGCCGGACTTCTTTCGCGGGCGAAAATCGGGCGAGGAGATCCTGTTCTCGCCCGCGCGCCTGCCTCTGTGGATCCGGTACTTTTCGAATGCGAACATCCTCTACGCGATCAACAACACGCTCGGCGCCGAGACGCTGGCGCGTGTCCTTCCTTCGGCCGGAGCCGACGTGCTCGAGATCGGCGGCGGATGCGGCAGCGCGGCCGAGGCGGCGCTCCGGCGCCTCGGCGCGCGCGTCGCGCGCTGGCGTTTCACGGAGCTCGTTCCCACCTTCGCGCGCCGGGGTGAACGCGCCGCGCGGGCCGCGGCGGCGCCCGGAACGGTCGTGGAGGCCGCCAAAGTCGACATGACGAAGCCATGGGAGGCCCAGGGGATCGCCCCCGCCTCGTTCGACGCGGTTTACTCCGTGAACTGCTTCCACGTCGCGCCGGACCTCGGCTTCGTGCTCCGCGAGGCACGGGCGGCGCTGAAGCCGGAGGGCGTCGTCGTCGTCTCGGAGTGCGTGAAGCCCGGAACGAATCCGCCGCCCTCCTACGTCGACTTCGTCTTCAATTTCCTGACGAGCTTCACGAACGTGACGCTGGACCCGGTGCTCCGCCCCAACCATGGCTTCCTGTCGCCCACCGCGTGGCGCGCCAACTTCCTGGCGGCCGGCTTTCGCGACGTTACGTTCGTCCCGGACGTCGACGCTGTCGCGGCGCGCTACCCGAAGTTTTTCGTCGGCGCGGTCGTCGCGCGGCGCTAGTTCTTCTTCCGTCCGCCCAGCCGGAAGGCGCGCAGTTTCGCGTCCACGGGAGGCGGGACGACGTCGATATGAGTCAGTTTCATCATGGAGAGCCTTCGTTTCGCTCTGATACTCTCTCCGACCGCCATGAAAATACACGAATACCAGGCCAAGGAAATCCTCCGCGGGTTCGGCGTCGCCACTCCCCGCGGCCGCGTCACCGACTCTCCGGAAGAGGCGGGCCGGATCGCGAAAGAGTTCGGCGGGCGCGCCGTCGTCAAGGCGCAGGTCCACGCCGGCGGACGCGGCAAGGGCGGAGGCGTCAAGCTCGCGAAGACTCCGGACGAGGCTGTCGAGCTCGCCAAGAAGATCATCGGCATGCAGCTCGTCACGCATCAGACGGGACCGAGCGGCCAGAGGGTCAAGAAAATCCTCGTCGAGGAGGCGCTCGACATCGCGCGGGAGCTCTACATCGGCATCACGCTCGACCGCGCGATCGGCCGGCCCGTGATGATGGCGAGCAAGCAGGGCGGCATGGAGATCGAAGTCGTCGCCGCGAAGGATCCGGACGCCATCGTGAAGGAAGCGTTCGACCCGGCCTGGGGACTCCAGCCTTTTCAGGCCCGCAAGCTGGCCGACGCGCTCGGCCTCACGGGCGAGACCCACAAGAAGGCCGTCGGCTTCCTCATCGCGCTCGCGAAGGCCTACGTGGCTACGGACGCCTCGCTCGCCGAGATCAACCCGCTCCTGATCACGGGTGGCGGTGACGTCGTCGCGCTCGACGCGAAAATGAACTTCGACGACAACGCGCTCTTCCGCCACCCGGACATCAAGGAATATCGCGACCTCGACGAGGAGGACGCGCTCGAGGTCGAGGCGTCGAAGTTCGGCCTCAACTACATCAAGCTCGACGGCAACGTCGGCTGCATGGTGAACGGCGCCGGCCTCGCGATGGCCACGATGGATATCATTCAGTTCGCGGGTGGTCGCCCTGCGAACTTCCTGGACGTCGGCGGCGGCGCGAACGAGGAGCAGGTCAAGAACGCGATGCGGATCATCCTGTCCGACGCGAACGTGAAGGCCGTCCTCATCAACATCTTCGGCGGCATCATGCGGTGCGACATCATCGCGACCGGCGTCGTGAACGCCATCAAGGAGATCGGCATCAAGGTTCCCGTCGTCGTGCGCCTCGAGGGCACGAACGTCGAGGAGGGCAAAGCGATCCTCAAGAGCTCCGGCCTCGCGGTCATCCCAGCTAACGACATGAAGGACGCGGCCGAGAAGGTCATCGCGTCTCTCGGAAAGGCCGCTTGACATGGCGAACTGGATCTCGAAGGACACGCGTCTCGTCGTGCAGGGCTTCACCGGCCGCGAGGGCAAGTTTCACGCGCTCGCGAGCCGCGACTACGGCACGCAGCTCGTCGCGGGTGTCACGCCAGGCAAGGGCGGCACGGTCGTCGACGGCATCCCCGTGTTCGACTCCGTTCACGCCGCCGTGAAGGCGACGGGCGCGAACGCCTCGATGGTGTTCGTGCCGCCGCCGGCCGCGGCCGACGCGATCATGGAGGCGTCCGACGCGGGCGTTGCCCTGATCGTCGCGATCACGGAGGGCGTCCCCATCAACGACATGATCAAGGCGAAGGAGTACCTCGCGAAGGGCTCGAGCCGGCTCATCGGCCCGAACTGCCCCGGGATCATCCGGCCCTCGGCGAAGGTCAAGATCGGCATCATGCCCGCGCGCATCCACAAGGCCGGTTTCGTCGGCGTCGTCTCCCGCTCGGGGACGCTCACGTACGAGGCCGTCGGCCAAACGACGGCGCTCGGCTTCGGGCAGTCGACCTGCATCGGGATCGGCGGCGACCCGATCAACGGCACGAACTTCATCGACGCGCTCACGCTCTTCCGCGACGACCCCGAGACGGAGGCCGTCATCATGATCGGCGAGATCGGCGGGAGCGCCGAGGAGGAAGCCGCGGCCTGGATCCGCGCGAACCTCAAGAAGCCTGTCGTCTCGTTCATCGCGGGGCGGACGGCGCCTCCCGGGCGCCGGATGGGTCACGCGGGCGCGATCATCTCGGGCGGCAAGGGCACGGCCGGCGAGAAGGTGAAGGCGCTGAAGGAGGCCGGCGTCCACGTCGCGGACTCCCCCGCGCTCATGGGCGAGACGCT
>DAIOUV010000105.1:0-4191 GCA_036759345.1 Acidobacteriota bacterium
GCCCGATCCACAGGACGCCCGCGACGACGTGGGCCCAGCGGAAGAGAGATTCGAGAAGATTTGTTCCGTCCATGGCTGGTCCTCCGTACTTGAGACCGGATCTTAGCAACCGTCCGGGACTCGCCGCCTGGCCGGCGTTTGACGCCCGCCCGCGCTTTCCCTATACCGGCAACCCCACCCGGTCCGCTCCATCCTCGCCTCCGGAATGGCTCGGTACCGGCCGAAAAGACGTCTCCGGGCGCCGGGTCCTACCTCCTACCGGAAGACTCCATTCACGTCCACGATGAAGTCCACGGTAGCCGCGGAGTTGTTGAAGACGGAGAACGTCGTACCCGATTTCGAGAAGGAGACGATCGAGTTGTTGGCCCGGGCGCGACCCGGTCGGAAGCTGACCACGCTCGTGTTCGGCCGCAAGATGTCCGACGGGAACACCACGAGCTCGCCCGTCGCCCCCACGTTCGTGACGGTGAGATTCGCCGAGATCGCGATCGCGTCGCTCGGAACGCCGCATACCCCAGCGACGTTGAGGTTCCGCGTCTCGTATGGCTGCAATGACGGTGCGCCCAGCGGCCCGGTCGGGTTCCTCGTGTCAAGGACTCGGCACGGCGTCAACGTGTAGAAGAGGCCCGCCGGACCGGCCGGCGCCACCGTCACCGTCGCCGTCACGGTCCGAGCCTGACTCATCGTCACCTGGCAGACTCCTGAGCCCGCGCAATCCCCGCTCCAGCCGGTGAAGCTCGACCCTGCATCCGCGGAAGCCATCAACGTCACCACCAAGCCAGAGTTGAAGGCCGCCGAACACGTTGCCCCGCAGCTGATTCCTGACGGGCTACTCGTCACCGTTCCAGTCCCCGTCCCGACCTTGGTCACCGTCAGGGTCTGAGGGTTCAAGGTGAATGTCGCCGTCACGCTAGCACTACCCGTGATCGTGAAGGTCGTCGGGTTCGCGGAGCTGCTCGAGAAGGTCCCTCCGCTTCCCGACCACCCGGTGAACGTGTATCCGGACAGCGGGTTCGCCGTCAGGCTGATCTCGGTGTTCGCCGTGTAGCCCCCGGTACAGTTCGACGCCGTGTTCACCGTCACGCTTCCCATCCCGTCCGAAATCACCCCCGTCGAAAGCGTGTAGCAGAACAGCGTGACGTTGATGAGGACCTCCGCCGAGGCGGCGTCGGCAGACACCGTCACCCATGCGATGCCAGCTCCGGTCGCTTTCAGAGTGCCGTCCGGGAGCGCGCTCACGACGGACGGGTCGCTAGAGGCAAACACGACGGTCGTCGACCGCGAAAGATCCCGGGTCACACCATCGGCGAAGACGCCGCTGACGCGAGGCTTCACGGTGTCGCCGACATTCAAGAAGAACTCAAGTGGCCGGACGACGAGACTGGCGACCAGCGCATTCGGCGTGACGTTCAGCGTGATCGACGCCGTTGCGCTGTCGCCGGTCGCGGTGTCCGCCCGGACTCCGATCGTATACTGCCCAATCGCGGTGGCAGGAATGTCGATTCGCGCCCGGAATGGCTGCACCGATGTAGAGGCAATCTGATCTGGCGTCGCGACGAATGCCTTTGTGAATGCGGGTGACGCCATCACCGAGACCTCAATCGCGTCTCCCGGATTCACGACTTGACCATCGATCGGCGCCGAGACTGAGATCGCCTCGCTGGCCGTCGGTCGCCGTGAAATGAACGATAGCGCGAAGGTACTCTCGCCTTCTGTACTCAGCGTGCGGTTGATTACACTGGTTGGGGGAAGAGCGTACCCCTCGAACGGGCCGGTAACGGCCGACTGGTTAAGGAGTGTCTTCACTCTTCGCGACACCCCATCATTGGAGGTGACGTTCATGTGCGCGGCAACACATCTATGCTGACCAGTTGCGGATCCGCTGTCGAACCGCGAGACTGCGCTTGACAAACCACCGCGTTGACTCTCATCGTCTACAATCTCGTCGTTGAAGTGATTGTTAAGGACCCGAGTCAAGAGCCAGCGCTTGCACTCGTCAACTGTCGAGAAGGGGAACCCGAATGCATAGTTCGAGACGATACCGTTATGCGATTCCGGGTGAAGCTCCCCGCATAACCAGGTGACAAGCTCGGGAAGTCGGTTCTTAACATTAACAGTGGCGTCACACGGCTCGTCGTCTGAAGCTATGCCGACTATCGAATGAGCTCGGAGGCTTCCCGTGCTCAGTGCCCGTGCGCTTGCCCCCCCCGCTGTGATTCGCAGGTCGTCTGCCGCACCCGTATCGATCGGAAAGTGCGGGAGAAAAAAGTGCTTAATGAAGAAGTCATTTCTGTTTGCAACAATAAAATCAGCGAGGGCGCTCCCGAAATGAGGCGTATCCAGCGTTATCAATTTGTGCACCATGGTGCTGTCATCGGCTTTCGAGCCGTCGTACCCGCCGGCAGCAATCTGCTTCGTAATCAGGCCGCCCATACTGTGCGCAACGACATCCACACGGGAGGCAGCGATAAGGTCCATCCTTCGCCGGTACAGAGCTAGGTCAAAATCATGGCGCGCTTGAGTAGCACCGGACCTGATCGAACTGGTGCCGTCCCATGTCGAATATGTAGCGTCTCGCCTTGCCACTAACTCACTCGCGAGAGGAAGGTCGCTCCACGTCGAGGCGGAGCCCCAGATACCGTGCACGAACACGACGGGCGTTCGGCGAAGGTGAAAGGCGATGTTTTTGATGTCACCAACCGATCCGTCATCTCCGGCGAGGTGTGCCGAAAAGTCCAAGATGCGTTCGAATTCGTCGTCAGTCGTTCCATTAAAGTCGTCCGGAACGTGATAGAAAGCTGAGGCCACAAACGTACCGCTTGTCGAGCTGCTGTGCACCGTGGCCGAGGCAGCGCAAAGCCCGGTCGAAGCGATAGTCGGGTAAAGGCCGCCATCCGCGTCAGGGCCCTCGTGCGCGACACCGTCGAGTTTCCGGACAAAACTAAACCTGACGAATCCTGGCTTGGCCGTCGTTGCACGTACTTCAACCGTCGTCACCCCGTCTGCGGATGCTCCGTTTCGACAGTAGGGGCAGGCCGCCACCAAATTGGTTGGCTTCTGATCGAAAAACTCAAGCTGGATACCTGCGCTCATTGATGAGGCAACGATCTGCAATATGTTGCTCGTTTGGACGCTCCCGCGGGCGTCTGTGACAGCGCAGCTAACATCTTCGGGCGTTGCGGTCGCCCACCGGTGCGTCGTCTGGGCAGACGTGTCGCCGAACGACCACTGATAGCGATACGGGGGCACCCCGCCGGAGACGAGTGTCGTAAACGAGACGTCAAGGGGCATGGGGCCGGCAATCTGGTCGGCGCGGATGGATACATTCAAAATCGAATCGACGCGAACGGTTGACGTTGCAGTCTGCGAGCCAGCGCTGTTTGTGGCGATCAGCTTATAGGTAGTTGTGTCGGTCGGGGCCACGGTGATGCCGGAATTGGCGGCGACGTTGCCGAATCCCTGGAATATGACCGTCGAGGCATTCCGGACGTTCCATGTGAGGTCAGAAGTCCCGCCGACTGCGATCTGGTCACGATTGGCACGGAGGTAGTCGATCGTCGGGAGGCCCGACGTTGCGCTCCCGATCGAAAGGCTCCCGTTGCGAACGCAGGTGGAACCGCTTTGGCTGACCGTCAGCGTCCAGTTGAAGACCCCAGCGGTGCTGTACGCGTGTGTGACCGAAGAGCCACTGCCAGTGGTGCCGTCACCGAACGTCCACGATTGCCCGACGGCGCCCGCACACGAACTCGACGAGGAAGAACTAACGACAAATGAAAGCAGTGCGCCGGCGACGCCGCTCCCGGGTACATCAGCAGAGCAAGTCAGTGCGCATGTTGCGACGGGAGTGACTGAGACTTCGTTTGGGGGGCCTGGGCCGACGCTGTTGACCGCCATGACGAAGTAATAGTAGATCTGCCCGTTGGTCAACCCCGTGTCCGTGCAGGCGAGTACCGCGCCGAGGTTCGCGCAGCCTCCGCTTGTGAGGAACACTTCGTTGTAGGCGGTCGTTCCGCGGTAGACGCGGTAGCTTGTGATTGCAGCTCCGCCGGTGGACGAGGGCGCTTGCCAGCCGAGATAGTTTAGGCCATTGCCTGCGGTCGCCTGAAGGTTCTGCGGCGCGCCCGGAATCGTCGCTCCGACGGGAGTGACTGAGACTTCGTTTGGGGGGCCTGGGCCGACGCTGTTGACCGC
>DAIOUV010000105.1:4291-6105 GCA_036759345.1 Acidobacteriota bacterium
CCCGTGTCCGTGCAGGCGAGTACCGCGCCGAGGTTCGCGCAGCCTCCGCTTGTGACGAGCGTTTCGTTCGAGCTGCTCGTTCCGCGGAAGACGACGTACTTCGTGATCGCTGATCCGCCGGTGGACGAGGGCGCTTGCCAGCCGAGATAGTTTAGGCCACTGCCTGCGGACGCCGCAAGGTTCGGCGCGCCCGGAATGGTCGCAGCGTTCGCGGCCCCGGAAGGGAGCACCGTGAGAACGACTATCAAGAAAACCGCGAGCAAGACGGCCCGGCAACCGGTCGTGCTGTGACCTTCGAAGCGTGTTCTCGGGCTCCACCCGCTGTCCATTCCATTCATTTCATGCCTTCTTTAAACGAACCCTTGGCTGGGCGGTTCGGTCGATTACCGCGAAAGCGGCCGCCTCCAAAGGATAGGCAGTTTGATTCGCGCCCACAGTAGGGCGAAGCTCGACGAGGCGCTTCAGGGGATGCGAAGGAGCTTTCTGAGCCGGGTAGCGGGGGACCGCCTCCGGACCTCAGCGTGAGTGAGGGCTTCGGGGGCCGTTTGGGAACGGCGGCGGCGATTTTCGGGGAAAGGAGCGATGGGGACGACCCGCGGGTCGCGTGGGGTCTCTGAACGCAACTCGCGAGAGGCGCACTCCTATGAATTGTGAATCCAATCGACCAGTAGACCTGCCTGAACGCCCTGCAAGAGACCGCGGACCGGCCTCTTCGGAACGCTCGCTCACTCATGCTTCCTCCGATCGCGTTGACATTCCCCCGCCGAGGTCCTGCCCGAATTAATACTGGAGTCTAGCCCTTAACCGGATGTTTGTTCGGTCGTCACCTGGAAGCGGTCCCACTGAGATTTTGTATCAGAAGAGGCGCTGATAGCCGCAGCCCCTCTGCTCTTCCCTACTCGTACCGGAGCGCCTCGATCGGGTCGAGCGGGCAGCGCGGATGGCGGGATAGAGGCCCGACGCGAGACCCACGGTCGCGCCGATGCTGAAAGGCCTCTGGATATGGCCAGCCCGAATTCCCGCTCAACGCGTCAGCGGGGAGCTTCGCCGCTACGTGTCGTGTTCCCGAACGCCTGGAGCAGCCCCCGGAGACCGACGTCTACACCTGGTAGTATGCCTGTGGAGGTGTAGAGTGCGCACGAACATCGTGCTCGACGACAATCTGGTACGGGAAGCCGCCCGGCTCACAGGTATTCGAACGAAACGCTCCCTCGTCGACGAGGCATTGCGGCTCCTCGTGAAAACGAAGAAGCGCCGCTCAATCCTCGCGCTGAAGGGGAAGATCCGGTTTGCCGACGGCTACGACCACAAGGCGCTCCGGGGCCGCGACCTTGGTCCTCGTTGACAGCTCGGTCCTCATCGACTTCCTCCGTGAGCGGGACACTCCCGCGGTCCGGCGCCTCTCGGAGATCGAAGCCTCAGGGGAGGCCGTCGGCTGGGCCCTTCCGCTCATCTGCCTCCAGGAGGTCCTCCAGGGAGCCAAGAACGAAAGGGAGTGGAAACTGCTCCGCGGCGTCCTGGAATCGCAGGAGATCGTTGCCCCGCTGGACCCGCTGGCGGTTCACGTCGAGGCCGCACGAATCTATTTCGACTGCAGGCGGAAGGGTCTGACGGTCCGCAGCTCCACGGACTGCTTCATCGCCGCCCTCGCGCTGGAGCGCCAGCTACCGCTCCTCCATGACGACACGGACTTCGACGCGATCGCCAGAGTCCGGCCGCTTCGGTCGATTCGAGGGTGAACGGAGCCACCATTCCATGCTCAGGCGCCGACGGCCTTCGCGACCTGCTCGGCGAGGCGCAGGAACGCCTTCGAG
>DAIOUV010000106.1:0-6004 GCA_036759345.1 Acidobacteriota bacterium
GCGTCCCCGGGCTGATGTCTCAGAGCGCGGTGGTCCGGGACTACCGGGCCCTGGAAATCGGACGGCGCCGGGCGAACCGCCTCGTGCTAACCGTTGCAGGGTAAGGGTCTTACCGCGACCCAACCCCTTATATTGACGTCCGGAGCGGCTGCTGCCGGTAGTGGTTTCGAAAAGCAGCCTGAAGGGCGGTCACGGATCTCGGCGAAGGGCGTTCGAGCGAGCCGATGTGTGCCTGCCGAGACCGAAAGCCCGCGCAAAGCGCTGGTCTCTGCGCGCCAACGGGCATCGCAACACCCATTGCGCCCCTATACCTTCTGTCAAGAAAGACGCGAGCTTGACATATAAAGATGCATTGATATATTGAGATTGTGGCGACTCCTCTTCCGGCCCGCATGCTCGAGCGCCCCACTGATGTCGCGCGGCTCGCGCGCCTCTTCCACGCCCTGTCGGATGAGACACGGCTGAAGATCGTCGGCAAGCTCCTCCTCGGAGAACATTGTGTCTGTAATCTGATGGATACGCTCGATGCAGGCCAGTCTCGCCTGTCCTTTCACATAAAGGCGCTGAAGGATGCCGGCCTCGTGACCGACCGCCGCGCTGGCCGATGGATCCACTATTCGCTGAACCCGGGGACTCTCGCCGAGCTCCAGAACTTCGTCGGGACGGTTCAGGAGGATGCTGCCCGGCTCGACGCAGCGCGGTGTTGCGAGGAGAAGAAGACGTCGCTGGGGCAGCTTCACGGCATTTCGCTGTTTTAAGCATCAAGTATTTTTGATTCATTGGAGGGCCCGTGGCGGAAACGAGCATCAAGGACGTGGTCAAGGAGAAATACGGAGAGGTTGCCCGGCGGGCTGCAACCGAAAAGACGTCGTGCTGCGCGCCGACATGCTGCGGCGGCGAGAGAGACCCGATCACGTCGGATCTCTATTCTCTTTCGGAAACCGCGGGCCTCCCGGCCGCGGCGGTTTCGGCCTCGCTCGGTTGTGGCAACCCAACGGCCCTCGCGAAGCAGACGAGATCCGCGCCGCCGTGGCCCTTGCCCGCGCCGTTCGCGGCGCCGGCGACCGCCACATGGACGAGCACGCGACCCGCCGCATGACGCTGCCCGTCTCGGCGTCCTGAGTTCTGAGGACAAGGAGATCCCATGCCCCGAATCGAAGTTTTCGACCCCGCAATGTGCTGCTCCACAGGCGTCTGCGGCCCCGTCATCAACCCCGTGCTCCCGCGGTTTGCCGGCGACCTGGCCTGGCTCGGCGAGCGCGGCGTCGAGGTCGCGCGCTACAACCTGGCTCAGGAGCCGTTGGCCTTCACGACGAACGCGGCCGTGCTCGAGATCCTGAAGGAGTCGGGGCCGGACGCTCTGCCTGTCATCCTCGTCGACGGCGCTGAGACCAGCCGTGGACGGTACCCCTCCCGCGAGGAGCTGGCTTCCTGGGCCGGCCTCGCATACGAAGCCCCCGAGCCCGCCCCGGCCTCGCTCTCGCTTCCCACCGCCGCGTGCTGCGATCCGGAGGAAGGATCGGGCTGCTGTGGCTGAGGTTCTCGCGCCGGCTTCGGCGGGCCTGCGGCTCCTCGAAGCGCCTACCCGGTTCCTTTTCTTCACCGGAAAGGGCGGCGTCGGGAAGACGTCGCTCGCCTGCGCGGTCGCCGTGACGCTTGCTGACCGGGGCTCTCGCGTCCTCCTCGTCAGCACCGACCCCGCCTCGAACCTCGACGAGGTTCTCGGCGTCCGGCTGTCGGGCGAGCCGCGCGCCGTCCCCGGCGTCCCTGGGCTCGACGCGTTCAACATCGACCCCGAGGCCGCGGCGAAGGAATACCGCGAGCGCGTCGTCGGACCCCTGCGCCCGGTCCTCCCGGCCGACACCGTTTCCCGGATGGAGGAGGAACTCTCGGGAGCGTGCACCGTCGAGATCGCCGCGTTCGACCGGTTCGCCCGGCTCCTCGGCGATCCCGCGGCCGCCGCCGCGTACGACCACGTGATCCTCGACACCGCCCCGACGGGTCACACGCTGCGCCTCCTCGCGCTCCCGTCCGCCTGGGACGGGTTCCTGCAAACGAACCAGACCGGTTCGAGCTGCATCGGACCGCTCTCCGCGCTCGGTGAGCAGCGCGCGCTCTACGCCGCGGCCGTTGTGGCGCTGGAGGACGGCGCGCGCACCTCGGTCGTTCTCGTCACGCGCCCCGAGAGCAGCGCCATCGCGGAGGCCGCGAGGACCGCTGCGGAGCTCCTCGACCTTCGCATCGCGGGCCTGCGGCTCGTGGTGAATGGCGTCTTCCATCCGGCCGGGGAGCGTGACGCCCTCGCCTCCGCGCTCGCCAGGCAGGTGGCCTCGTCCCTCGACGCCCTCCCCGTCGAGCTGCGCGACCTACGCCGCGAGGAGATGCCCCTCGTCGGTTACGACCTCGTCGGCCCGAACGCCCTGAGGAGATTCGCTTCCGGCGCTCTCGCCCCGGCTGGTCCCGATGGCCGCGCTGTTTTCGGTCCAGCTTCCCTGGGGGATTCCGGTCTCTCGGCCCTCGTCGACTCGATCGCGGCCGAGGGACACGGCCTCGTCATGGTGATGGGCAAGGGAGGCGTCGGCAAGACCACGGTCGCCGCGGCGGTCGCGATCGAGCTCGCGCGTCGTGGTCTCAAAGTGCATCTCTCGACGACCGATCCGGCCGCGCACGTCCTGTCGACAGTCGGCGAAGCCGTTGATGGACTCCAGGTGAGCCGGATCGATCCCGCCGCCGCGACCCGTGCCTACGTCGAGCACGTCCTCGAGACCTCCGGCGCGGGCCTCGATGCCGGCGCGCGCGCCCTCCTCGAGGAGGATCTCCGCTCTCCGTGCACGCAGGAGATCGCCGTCTTCCAGGCCTTCTCCCGGACGGTGGCCGAGGCGAAGCGCGGCTTCGTCGTCCTCGACACCGCCCCGACCGGACACACGTTGCTCCTCCTCGACGCCACGGGCTCCTACCACCGCGACGTCATGCGGAATGCCGCGAAGGGGCCCGGGCGCGTCGTCACGCCGCTGATGCGGCTCCAGGATCCCGCTTACACGAAGGTGCTCGTCGTGGCTCTGCCCGAGACGACACCCATCTCCGAGGCAGAGCGGCTTCAGGCCGACCTGCGGCGGGCCGGGATCGAGCCGTGGGCCTGGGTCCTCAATCGCAGCCTCGCGGCCGCCGATCCCTCGGACCCTGTCCTGCGAGCGCGAGCGGCCCTCGAGATCGCCCACATCGAGCGGGTCCGCCGCGGGATCGCCTCTCGCGTCACGGTCCTCCCCTGGGTCGCCGAGCCGCCGATCGGTTCCGATCGCCTGCACGCGCTTGCCTCCGGCACCGCACCCGCAAAGGAGAACGCATGCCGAAGCCTCGCGTCCTGATCCTCTGCACGGGCAACTCCTGCCGCTCGCAGATGGGCGAGGCCTGGGTCCGCCACGACCTCGGCGACCGCGTCGAAGTCCATTCCGCCGGGACGCGGCCTTCCTTCGTGCATCCGCTCGCTATCGCCGTGATGGCCGAAGCGGGGGTGAGGCCGCCGACACGGCGCTCCTATGTGGTCAGACAACGAATCCGACGTCGATCTCCTTCGGGCTTCCTATATCGCCCGAGCCGTCGTTCGTCTCGTCAAGACGCCCGTTCTTCTGCCGATTTCGATCGGGGTCTATGGAGACTGGGGCTCCGGCAAGTCGACCGTTCTGAGGATGGTTTTTGACTATCTAAACAAGGATTCGAAGATCCTGGCGATCTGGTTCAACGGCTGGCTGTTCGAGGGCTACGAGGGCGCCCGGGCCGCTCTGATGGGTTCGATCCTCGACGCTGTTAAGAGCCGAATCGCAAAGGACAAGAGCAAGTTCACCAAGGCGGAAGAGAAGGTCGTCAAACTCGCGAAACGCGTCGACATCCTGCGGGTCGGGGGCGCCGCCGTCCGGTATGGGCTCCCCTTGCTGCTTGGCCAGCCGCATCTGACAGCGGTGTCCGCGGGGAAGCCAGAAAGAACATCTGGTCTTCGAAGGCGTCCCCGGAGAGCGGCCAGCCATGGCTGAAGACCACGGGCTGCCCCTTGCCCCAGTCCTTGTAGTAGATCTGAGTGCCATCTTTCGTCGTCATCGTGCTCATTGTTTGCCTCCTTGTCGTGGTCGGGTCAGCGGCAGCACGTCGCTGGATCCGCCTGCCGATGGGACGATCCAGGGAGCCCGACCTGGGTGCTCCCCGGGAGACCAGCCCGTGCCGTAGGCGACTCTCTATTCCGTCGTCTTTCCGTCGAAGTGCTCGTTATCGGCCTCCGCATCGGCGCGAGTATGGTGGACGACACCGTCCCGATGATTCGGCGGCGAATAGAGCGTATAGAGCTTCAGCGGAACTGTGCCGGTATTGATGATGTTGTGCTTCGTCCCGGCCGGAACGACGACCGCGAAGCCCGCGTGGATCGCGGTCCGGACGCCATCGAGTACCGCCTCGCCGGCCCCCTCCTCCACGCGAAAGAACTGGTCGAGCTTGTGGACCTCCGCTCCGATTTCCTCCTTGGGCTTCAGCGCCATGACGACGAGCTGGGAGTGCTTCGCGGTGTAAAGCACCCGGCGAAACTCCGCATTCTTGACGGCGAGACTCTCGATGTCTTTCACAAAGCCTTTCATATCGGCTCCTCCTTCGTTAGCTTGGAGCTCCCCTGAGAGCTTCGGACTTGGCGTCGGTCGACGTGGATCGGGCTTCGCGTCGAGCCACGCCTGTCGCGGAGCGGGCGGTAGCGCGTCCATGTGCTTCAGGAAGAGTGTCACCTTCCACAGGTCGCGCTCGTCGAGGCTCTTCGCGAACGCCGGCATCCCGGTGAAGCGGATGCCGTGCGCGACCTTCCAGTAGATGACGCCTTCCGGATCGTCCTCGACGCCGTCCTTGGCGAGCTGCGGTCCGGCGGGGCTCAAGCCTTTCGCGATCGAGGACGCGATCGCGTCCGGCCCTCCGTGGCAGGCCTCGCAATGGCTGCGATAGAGCGCGATGCCTGCCGTGAGGTTCTCTTCGTTCGGCTGCAAGGGGCTGCTGAGGGTTCTCGCCTCGCGCCTCACCGTCGCTCGCAACGACGTGTGGGCAGCCCACTTTTCGAGGCGGCTCGGCGTGACGTCCTGCCCGGCGGGGAGCGCGCCCGTCGACACGAAGAGATAGCCGCCGATCGCCAGGAGAATCAGGGCGGTGAGGAGACCGAGCACGAAACCCTTGGCCATGGGCGACCTCCTTGGGGAGCTGCGGGCTGGCAGTATGGCGGAGCCGGTGCGCGAGTGTCGTGCGCTCCTTCCCGCCGATGTCTTTTAGTATTCGGTGTGACCATGGTTCGGTCGGGGAAAGGTATGTGACCGGGACGGCACCGACACCATGATTCAGATGTACCCTCGCCCGGGCGTTTTTCGAGAGCGACGAGGACGACCTCTCGCGTAGCATTTCTCCGAGGCCGGAGCGCGGTGCGCCCACGCGTCGGGTACGGCCTCCACGTATTGGAGGACATTGCGCCCTCTTCTGTAGGGGCGCAATGGGAATTGCCGGGGGCCTGCGGCGCGTGAAACCGGAGCCATTCTGTCTCTTTCTCGGTGCAGCCGAGGTATTTTGACCCTACCCTGTAGGGGCGCAATGGGAATTGCCGGGGGCTGTGGCGCGTACAGACCAGGGTCACGCCCCGGTTTCTTTCTCAATCCCGGCCTATAAACGGGCACTCCGCCCGGACTGCGATTTAGGTTCGAGTGATCGGCCTTTTCCGAGTAGGTGTCCCCGGGGTAATGGCTCAGCGCGCGAGTCTTCGGGACCACACCTCGCTGGCAGTCGAGAAGCGGCGCTCCAACCGGACCGTGTATATCCTCCGGGGCGGGTCCCGAGCAGCTTAGAGACCCGGCTCCCCCGGGGGTGGATGGCTCAGAGCGCGGTGGTCCGGCTGCGGTTGCATGATATACCATAGCCAGGACTCCGAATGGCATGAGTTCTTTGGATTAAAAGAGTTCAAAAGCAACAGTAGCAACAATAAAAGGAGAACGTGCCA
>DAIOUV010000107.1:0-5686 GCA_036759345.1 Acidobacteriota bacterium
CGGCCACTTCAGCGAGACGGAGTCGATCCAGATCATCCGGCACGCGTGCCGCGCGCTCTCGGTCGCGCACGCGGATGGCATCGTCCACCGCGACATCAAGCCCGACAACATGATGCTCACGAGCCATGGCGACGTGAAGCTCGTGGACCTCGGGATCGCCAAGCGCATCGACGAGGATCAGTCGCTGACGCAGACGGGCCAGGCGATCGGCACGCCGCATTACATCTCGCCGGAGCAGATTCGCGGGCAGAAGGACGTGGATCCGCGAGCGGACGTCTATTCGCTGGGCGCGACGCTCTACCACCTCGTCACCGGGCAGACGCCCTACTCGGGAGCCTCCGGCCCCATCGTTATGTCGATGCACCTCGTCGAACCCCTGCCCGACCCCCGCCGCTTCGAGACCGGGCTTTCGGAGGGCATCTGCCGTGTCATCCGCAGGATGATGGCGAAGGACCGCGACGAAAGGTACGGCGACGTCTACGCGCTCGACCTCGACCTTTACCGCCTGCGGTGCGGCGAGATGCCGCAGCCCGACGAGCAGCAGGGCACGGCGATCGAGCCGCAGGGCGGGATGACGGCCTCCCCCGGGTACGTTCCGGCAGCGGGCGGGGAGTTCGACTCGGGAGTCCTGGGCCGCATCGAGGAGAACCTCGCGTCCGCCGTGGGACCGATGGCGAAGGTCCTCGTGCGGAGGACCGCCCGGACGGCCCCGACACTCGAGGCCCTCTGCGGCACGCTCGCCGAGCAGATCGCCGAGACCGCCGCGCGCGACAAGTTCCTCGCGAAGTGCCTTCTCGCGGCGCGTGCGCCGGGCGGTTCGAGCCGGCCAGGCCGCATGACGCCCCCGCCCCCGAGCGAGGCCCCCACCGAGGTCGTGCTCTCCGAGCAGGACCTTCGCTTCCTGGAGACCGAGCTCGCGAAGCACGTCGGCCCTCTCGCTCGCGTCCTCGTGAAGAAGGCCGCGAAGGGCGAGGGCAACATGTCGCACGTGATCACGAAGCTCGAGCTCGAAATCGACTCGGACGACGCCCGCCGCGCCTTCCGCGCGGCCGTGAAGAAGCTGCGCTAGCCGGCGGGGCTATTCCATGACCTCGATGATCGGGTCGACCTTCTTCATCGTCCCGTCTTTCAGGACGAGCCAGGCGTCGTAGTCGAAGCGCTTCCCGGCCGTGCCTGTCTTCGGCGACTCCGACTTGAGAACCTTCCTCTTTCCGTGAGTTTCGTGCTTGGGCTCGTGGAGGAAGGGCGATCCGTTCTTCCACTCGAGGCCCTCCCTGACGTACGTCTCCGGGTCCGCTGGAACCCACTCGACCGAGTCCTTCTCGCAGACGTAGACCGTCTTGTTACTCGTCTGTCCGTCGTCTTCGACAAAGACGGTGATGGTGGTGGGTGGTCCCGTGGTGCACGCTCGACTCTGGAACTTGGCCGGCGGCGTGTTCTGGGACGGCTGCGGCTCGGCCTTGCCGCAGCCCGCCAGCGTCACGGCCGTTGCGGCGAGAAGGACAGCGGCGGCGAGGGCGGGAAGGGGGCGTGCGTTCGTTCTCATCGTTTTACTCCTGTGCTCGGGGTTGAGGGCGAGGCGGTAGGTGCGGCGATTGCGGCGGGCGCGGCGAGCCCGAGCTTCTTGAACTCGGGATCGCCGCGGAGAGGCGCGAAGACGGGGTCGTGCTGGATCTCGACGAGGCCGTAGCCGCGGGCGACGGCCTTCTGGAGCCACGCGAGAGCCTCGGCCTTCTTCCCGAGGACCATCGCGGCGGCGGCGGCAGGCTCGAGGACCTCCTGGTCCTCGCGGGCGAGGGCGACGCCGCGCCGGATCTCGGACCAGGCCCGCTCCGGCGCTCCCGTATTGGCGAGACACCGCCCGAGGAGAACGATGCTCACGGCGTCGGCGGGATTCACCGTCAGCTCCGCCGTCACGAGCGGGAGCGCCGCCTCGTACGCGGCGCGCCCGCGTGCGGACTCCCCGGGAATCTGCGAGAACGCGTCGCCGAGGTAGATGTGCCAGCGGTAGTTCTTCGGCGCGAGGTCGACCGCGCGCTGGAAGGAGGCGGCCGCCTCAGGGAATCGGCCGAGGAGATAGTGCGCGACGCCGAGGTTGGAATACGCCTGCGGCACGGGGCTGATCCGGATCGAGTTGTCGAGGGCGGCGCGAGCCTCCTCGAACCGGCCGAGGCGCAGCAGGGCCGCGCCGAGGTTGAAGTGCATCCGGGCGACGTCGGGATTCAGGGCGATCGCCCGCCGGTAGGTTTCGACCGCTTTCCCGTACCGGCTGCTCAGGAAGTAGAGGGTGCCGAGCCGGTTGAAGCCGCTCCACGAGGTGGGCCGCAGCTCGACGAGGCGGAGGAGCGTGCGCTCGGCGCCCGCGACGTCCTGGTTCCTCTGGAGCGCCGACGCGAGCGCGAGGATCGCCGGCACGGCGCTCGGGTCCCGGTCGACGGCCTTCCGGAGGACCGCGATCGCCTCGGCGCTCCGGCCGGTTGCGGTGAGGGTCTCTCCCAGCATCACTTGCGCCTCTGGCAGTTCCGGGTCGAGCGCGCTCGCGCGCTGTGCCGCCCGCTGCGCAAGGCCGGCGGTCGCCACGTCCTTCGTGAGGTTGTAGGACCTGAGGTACGCGCGTCCGAGCGCAGCCTGCACAAGCGCGGAGCTCTCGCTGCCGGGGATCCGCGTCAGGAGGAAGATCGCCTTCTCGACGGAGGCGTTGTCTTCGTAACGCTCGAGATAGCCCAGCGCGACGACGTAGTCTGTCTGCGATGCCCCGGCCGGCACGGACGCGGGCGCCGGGGTCGGGACCGCGCCCCCCGACGCGAGGTGGATCTTGAGCGCTGCCACGAGCTTCTGCGCGAGGTCGTCCTCGAGCCGGAAATGCTCGGCCGCCGGGCCGGACACCTCACCGGCCGCGATCTGGACTTGCGAGCCCACGAGCGAGATCGAGAACGAGAGCTGGCGCGTGTCGCCCATCTGCCGGACGGCGGGCTGGACGAGGAGGTTCGCGCCCGTGTCGCGCGCCCACTTCGCGGCGTCTGTCTCCTTGAGCATCGCGGGACTGGACGGCCGCATGATCGCGAGGTTCGGGACGCTCTGGAGCTTCACGCCGAGGCTGAACGACACGCCGTCGCAGAGCTGCCTCCCGTCTTCGCGGCCCGTGAGATCCGTCGCCGGGAGGATCGCGAGCATCTTCGTTGCGGGGAGCGCCTTCGTGGCGCGTTCGCGGATCGACAGCCAGAGGAGCACCGTGCCGACGGCGAGGAGAACGGCCCCCGCTGTGACGAGCGCGCGGCCACCTCCACGGCGCGCGAACGGTCCCGAGCGCCCGAACGCGGAAAAGACGGTCTTGTGCGAACGGACCGCGGCCTCGAGGAGCGCACGCGTCTCGTGAACGTCGACGGGACGCTGCGCGGGGTCCTTCTGGAGCAGGCGCTTGAGGAGGTCGCGCAGCGGGGCCGGCGTCCCGGGCGGCAGCGCGGACCAGTCGGGGTCGCGGTCGAGGATCGCGACGAGGATGTCCGACACGCTCTCGCCGTCGAACGCCTTCTTCCCCGCGAGCATCTCGTAGAGAACGCAGCCGAACGACCAGAGGTCCGAGCGCACGTCGAGCGCGCGGCTGCGCGCCTGCTCAGGACTCATGTAGCTGGCTGTCCCGAGGACGACTCCCTTGCGCGTCGGGTCGGCGTCGAGCGTCGGCGAGTGCGAGATGTCGGGCGAGGCCGCGCCGAGGGCGAACGCCTTCGCGAGGCCGAAGTCGAGGAGCTTGACCTTGCCTTCCGGCGTCACGATGACGTTTGTGGGCTTGAGGTCGCGGTGGAGGATGCCCTTGGCGTGCGCGGCCTCGATCGCGTCGACCATCTGGAACGCGAGGCGCAGCGCCTCGTCCATGGACACGGGCGCGCGCACGATGCGCTGCTTGAGCGTTTCGCCGCTCACGAGCTCGAGGACGAGAAAACGGACGCCGTCGATCTCCTCGAAGCTGTAGATCGCGGCGATGCTCGTGTGATTCAGGGACGCGAGGACGTGCGCCTCGCGCGTGAACCGCGCGAGCCGGTCGGCGTCCTGCGCGAACGCCGCGGGCAGGATCTTCAGGGCGACCTCACGCTGGAGGCGCGTGTCGCGCGCGCGCCAGACCTCTCCCATGCCTCCGGCCCCGAGAGGGCCGAGAATCTCGTAAGCCCCGAGGTGCGAGCCGGGTTTGACGCGCATGGCGCTGTCCCCGATTATCTACAATCACGGTTTGATGCCCATTTGCTGGACGCGCGCCGCTCGTTCCCGCCTCCTCGTTCTCGCTGCACCCGTCTTCCTCGTGGCTCTTGGCGCGCGGGTGGCCCGTGGTCCCGGCGCGAGCTCTTCCGCGCTGTGGGAGGCGTGGCCGACCTGCTCCCCAACTTTGATCCACCTGGGGTGTGAGCTTCCTGGTTGAAAATCGTAGCAGTAGTCGCGCTGTGGAAATGTGGAAATCACGCGGCCGTCTCCCGGTGCGCCGCGGCGAAGTCGGTCGGTGTCTTCTCGTCGAGGGAGCTGTGCGGGCGAACGTCGTTGTAATCGAGGCGCCAGTCTTCAATCGTTTGGCGCGCGTCGTCGAGTGTGAAGAACCAGTGCGCGTTTAGACACTCGAGCCGAAGCTTCCCGTTGAAGCTTTCGACGAAGGCGTTTTGATTCGGCTTACCCGGCTGGATGAAGCGCAGCTCGATGCCTCGCTTCTCGGCCCAGGATAAGAATGCCCCGCTCGTGAACTCCGTCCCGTTGTCCGAGACGATGGCCTTCGGAAGTGGATGAGTCTTGGCGAGCTCTTCGAGCGCCCGGACGACCCTCGTCCCGCTGATCGAGGTGTCGACGATCGTCGTCGGCCACTGGCGCGTGTAGTCGTCCATGATCGTGAAGATGCGAAAGCGCCGACCCGATCCGACCTGGTCCGCGACGAAGTCGATCGACCAACGCTCGTTGGGACGGATGGCGGGCAGAAGCGGCTTCGGACGCTGCCAGAGCCGCTTTCGTGGGCGCTTTCGAGGCAACCCGAGTCCTTCAGAGCGGTAGAGCCGTAGAAGCCGTTTGTGGTTGAAGCGCAGTCCGTCCTTCCGAAGGAAATATCCCAGACGTCGATAGCCGAAAGCGGGGCGTTGCAAGGCGATCTCTCGAAGCTTCTGGCGCAGCTCGTCGTCGTCCGGCCTGCGGGATCGATAGCGGCACGTCGAGCGGCGAAGGCCGCTCAGGTCGCACGCTCGTCTCTGGCTCCTGCGGAATTCCGTGATCATGACGCTCGCTGCTTTCCGCTTCACGGCGGGCGTCACCATTTTTTTCCGAGCACCCCCTTGAGGGCCGCGATGTCGAGCGTCAGCTCGGCGACGATGTGCTTGAGGCGCCGGTTTTCATCCTCGAGCGCATGAAGCTTCCTGGCGTCGCTGACTTCCATCCCGCCGTACTTCTCTTTCCAGCGGTAGAACGTCTGCTCGCTGATTCCGTGCCGCCGGCAAAGCTCTTTCGTCGCTGCCCCGGCCTCGGATTCCTTCAAAACCCCGATGATCTGCTCTTCCGTTACTCGCTTGCCTTTCACCTGAGCTCTCCTTCCCTAAGTCTATGGAGAACTCACACCCTCCGTGAATCAGTTTTCGGGGAACAGGTCGGGAGCTCGCGGCCGCGGGGGCCGTGCTGTATACTCCTCGCATTCACTGCTTTGTATGCGATGAGTCAGTCAGAG
>DAIOUV010000108.1:0-5630 GCA_036759345.1 Acidobacteriota bacterium
GCGGGGGTCCGAGCGACCCCGGCAAGGGTTCGCGACGGGCGAGGAGGCCGAGGATGACGGTAAGGCAGTCCCTCATCGAAGGAAGTGTCTCACCGCGCCCCGTGATCACGTCGCTACCCACGTAACGTTCCACTTGTCCAGAGGATCGGGGCATGCCGGATCAAGTAACATGCTCTGATAAAATCCGAAACTGCTGTTCCGCCTGGGTCCCCACCGGATGGCCAGGGCACGCCATTCAAATCCGAAGGCGACCAGACCAGCCAGAATATCGAGGCCGTTCTGGATTTCTACACGCGTGAAGAGCAAAAGATCAGCCGCTCGCAACGGATCCTCGAGCGCATCAGCAATTTTGTCGGGCAGCCGGTCTTTCTCGGCTTCATTCTGGTCTTTGTCGCGCTTTGGATGGTCGCCAACGCCGTATTGCACCGGCTTGGCATGGCCGAATTCGATCCGGCGCCGTTTCCCTGGCTGCAGGGGATCGTCGGTCTGGGTGCGTTGCTGACCGCGACCGTGGTTCTGACCAAGCAGAACCGGCTCGCCAAGCTTGCGGAACAGAGGGAGCACTTAGACCTGAAAGTAACGCTCTTGACCGAGCAGAAGGCCGCCAAGCTTATCGACCTCCTGGAAGAGCTAAGACGCGACTTACCTAATGTCAGCAACCGCCATGATCCTGAGGCGGCAGCACTGCAGCAGTCGATGAGTCCCGATCGGGTGCTTGCCGCACTGGACGAGCGATTGAAGCCCGTCGGAAAAGCCAAAGAGGACGCAGGCGGCAACGGATGAAACCGCGATTGCTGCGCTGAAGTGTAGGGGTGCAATGGGAATTGCGGGGGGTATGTGACGCGTAGAGACCAGAGTCACGCCCTCGGTTTCCTTCTCAATCCCAGCCCGCAGGCGGGAATTCTGTCCGCGCGGCAGTTTAGGTTCGAGTAATCGGCCTTTTCCTAGAAGGCGTCCCCGGAGTAATGGCTCAGCGCGCGAGCCTCCGGGACCAGGCTCCGCTGACGGTCGAGAAGCGGCGCTCCAACCGCACCGTGTACATCCTCCAGAGTCGTTCTCGAGCAGCCTAGGGCCCGGGCTGATGGCTCAGAGCGGGGTGGTCAGGGACTACCGAGCGCTCGCGATCGGAAGGCGGCGGGCGAACCGGCTCGTGCTAACCGCGGTGGGACGAAGAGCGGCATCACCTGCAGGGCGTACGAACGATCGCGACGCCACTCGTCCGAAAGCGCCCGCGGCCACCGCAAATCCTCATTGCGTCCCTACAAGTGCCCACAGGTCGCGGCGGCACCGTCGTAGAACGCCATTAAGGCGCCATGTGGCGGTTGGTCTTCCGCAGGCACAGCAGCACTACTAGCGCATAGACCATCCTGGCCGGTTCAGGGCTGAGGCCGGAACCGAGGGTTCGAGAAGCTCGATTGCAGCGTGCATCGAGGTCTTAATCTCGGCCTTCATCGACATCACTGTATTGACGGCTTTCTCCATCACCCTGGCTGCCGCTGTCCCTCGGGAAGGTACACGAACCTCGAGTAGACGCGGCCCTAACGTATCAATGACGTCTCGCGTGAACTGCTTGGATCTCATTTGCCGGCGCACAAGAGGCAGGTTGAGGAGACCCAGAAGCGCCTCTGTGCTTAGGCCCTCTTTCTTAACTGCGCGCAGTCGAAAGAGGCCGCCGCAGAACAAGGCGGGAAGGTCCTCCTTCAAGACGAGGGCCGAACTTCCAACGAGGTATGTTCCATCGCGGACGACCACGATGTCACCCTCCTGCAATGTTCCCTTCGGCGTGTAGGCCCCATAGATCTGCTCGCTCACGCCTTGGGTCGGATCCCGAAACAGTTCCCAGTTCACAAGGTCGGAAGTTCGGATGAATGGAATGGTCCCGGTGCCATAAGCCATCTTCCCGACCTCTACGCCAGTAGACACGGAAAGAACGCCGCTATCGACAAGTTGCCCGAGAGTCGTCCACGGCTGACCGTCAGCGACCTCTGCGGTCTTGAGGTCACTCTCGAGCTCTGGATCGTAGTAGCGCGGTATGAGAATCCGATTGATAAGCCTGGCACGACGTTGTTGAAAGCCGTAATGGGATACCGCTCGAGGCCCAGGTGTTCGGTCAGTAGTTGTCGCCTTCGCGATAAGATCTTTGACGGTAGCGTGCAGCTCTAGGATGGTCCTGACGATCTCTACGACTCGCTGTCGAGTTTTCGCATCCTTCGGCACGGGTACGCGAATGCTAAGGTGCCTCTCTCCAATTTTGTCACTGATCTCTGCGGAGAACTGTCGGGCTCGAACCTGGCGCCGAACGAAGCGGGTGGAGAGTGCAGCCAGAAGCAGGTAGGGATCCACCTTGCTCTCCGGTCGCACTCGAAGGCGGTATACGTGGTCCTGGAGCAGCATCGGAAGGTCTGACTCGCTAACGAGCGCGACGTCCCCGATGAGGTATGTGCCGTGAGCGACGAATAGTATGTCGTTCGGTTGGATGTCGATCCGGTGCTTATATCGGGCGTATACCTCTTCCGAGACACCCTTCTTGAAATCGGACCGGATACGCCAGTGAAAGAAGTCACTCGTTCGGATGAACGGGATACTGCCACTCCCGTAATTCTCGCGGGGTAGCCAGACTCCGAGTTGAGAGCCGCGCCTCCCCGGTGTCAGAACATCACTAAGGAGAGGCAGATCGAAGATCTTGGAGGCAACGCTTGCGGCACTGTCGAGGTCCGGATCATAGAACTTTGGAATCAGTACGCGACCAGTGAGCCGTCTATGCGCGATTGTAAAATGAAGGTGCGAATACACTAGTTCTTCCACTCAAGCCTGGGATGGAGCTGCTCGGCGATCCTTGGCAAATCGTCAAGAAGAACCTCCGTTCCGTCTGGCTGGATCCTCAGGGTTGGGTTCCCGCGAGAGTCGTGCCCGCACCAGTCTGCGATCGCCATTTCGATGTCGTAGTCAGCGGGCGGCCGTCGATTTTCTAGGATAACGATGCAGGTCTTCGCGTGTGTGGAAGGCTGAAAGATCTCGTCCGGTAACGACACAAATGCGCGCAGTACGAAGTTCTCGAGGAGCCATTTCACAACGTAGCCGTATTTCGGCATTCCGAAGATGCTTTCCGGAAGCACGATACCTAACCTGCCACCAGGCCTTAGAAACTGGACACACCGCTCGATAAACAGCAGCTGTGGTGACTTCTCCTTCTTGAACTCAGAACCAGATACCGTCCAATCATCGCTCGGTCGCTTAGGCTTCTTCCACTTCCTTGCCAGTTGGTACTGGCCCAGTTTGTGGCTGCCAGCGACCTTAATCTTTGAACCAAACGGTGGGTTGATGAGAACGACGTCGAAGTGCTTCAATGCAATCTGTGCCTGCGCTCCGCCGCTCCAATTTCCTGGTTCGTCCAAGCTATCTTCACAGAAGACGCCGCCCCGACCATTTCCTACGATAGCCATGTAGGCCTTTGTCACTTTCGTAAGAAAGGAGTCCTTGTCAAGGCCTCGGATAAACTGCATTGCCGCATCGCGCTTCTTACTCTCGAGAACGGCGGCTTTCCACTTCTTCCTTTTTCCCTTTTGTTCGAGGAGACCCCAGACGTGTTCGAGTGCAACGATGAGGAAGCCGCCTGAACCGCACGCAGGGTCAATTATCCTTTCCCCAGGCGTTGGACTAAGCAAGGTGACCATAAGTTGCACGACGTTACGGGGCGTAAAAAACTGCCCCTCTTCGCCGCGGACCGCTGGACCGATGAACACCTCGAATGCTTCACCGATGGCGTCACGAGAGGCTTCGAGGATGGCGTAGTTTTGGAGTTCTTCAACAACGTATCGAAGGCTCCGACTATCGAGCGTGATCTTCTCGTCGGCCTGGAAGACGTCCGAGTACTCTTTCTTGACCGCCTCGAAAAGCTTGTGGATTCGTTCCGCGATACGGTCTTCCGGTTCGTCGACCGTCGCGCGGAAGCTGGTCTGATCGTCCGGCCCCTTGTCTAGCTCGTCAAAGATCTTGCAGAAAAGGAGGCTCATGATTTCCTGCGCAAGCCGCTGATCTGTAGTAATGCCGACCGTATTTCCCGCGAGGTGGTTTCGGATGTCACGGAACACCGACTTCAGGTTGGCTGGAGGGACAAGCTCCTTCCGGGTAAGCGAGCCAATATCGGATATGGATTGGTCCGCCGCGGCAGAGTCGGCAGCACAACCCAGTCGATACTGCCGTCCTTAAGGAGCTTCTTGTGAAGGTAGAGATGATCCTGGCCGTTGAACCAGACGCCTTCGAGATGAAGGCAGTGAGTGGCAAGGATGCTTTTCGGAGCAAGGAGTTCCAGCGCCTCTTCGAGGACATCAGGCTCAAGCGCGTCAACGTGATCCTCGCCGGATCACTGGATCGCGTGTCCCGGTCAGTGAAGGACTTCCAGCACCTCCTCGAGGTCTTGACGAAGGAGGAGGTCGAACTGATTTCCCTCAAGGAAACGCTCGACACGTCGACGGCTCACGGGCGGTTTTTCGTCAACCTCATGGCGTCATTGGCCGAGCTCGAGCGCGACCGCACAGCGGAGCGGAATTCAGCGACAACGCTTTCCCGTGCCGACCGTGGCCTCTGGAACGGCGGAATGCTCCTGGGCTACGACCTCGGCGAGAGGAAGGGCTCCCTCGTCGTGAACGAGCGCGAGGCCGAGATCGTGAGGTCGGCGTTCGAGACGTACCTTCAGACCGGCTCGATCCTGAAGACCGTCACGACCCTCAACGACCGGGGCTTTCGGACGAAGGGTTACTCGTCCCGTCGCGGCAAGACCCACCCGCCGAAGAGGTTCTGGTACACGAGCATGCGGTGGCTCCTGTGCAACCCCGCGTACATCGCGAAGAAGGAGGTCAACAAGAAGAAGCGGAACCTCGACCAGTCGAAACTCCCCGAGAGCAAGCGCTACAGGATCGTGGACGCGAACTGGCCGCCGATCGTCTCGAAGGAAACGTTCGACAAGGTTCAGCTCCTGCTCGGCGAGAACCTGCGCTCCGGCCACAACCGCGCCGACACGAAGAAGCACGTGTACCTGCTCCAGGGTCTCGTCACCTGCGGCAAGTGCACGGGGCATATGGAGGGTAGGTCAGGGACCGGCCGCCTCGGAGAAAAGCACTACTACTATGTCTGCAAGAACAAGGAATGCGGCTTCCGCGTCGCCGAGAAGGAACTCTTGAAGGTCGTCCTCGGCCGGATCGGGAAGATTGCCCGGAGCCCGCGGCTCCTCGGCACCCTCGTGAGCATCACGAACGAGAACCTCCATGCCGAGGTGCCGGCCCTCCAGGCCAGGAAAGCCACTCTGGACCGCGAGGTCAACGAGATCAAAGGCCAGGCAGAGCGGCTGCTTGATGGCGTGGGGCTCGAAGGGTCCGAGGGAGAGGTCTTTCTGAAGGAGAAGCTCTCGGAACTCGGGAAGCGCCGCGCCGGACTTGAGATGACGATCGCCGAACTCGAGACGACGATCGAGCAGATCAAGAGGAACGCCGTTAACCAGGAAGGGGTGCTGGCCTCGCTCGGAAAGTTCCGGTCGCTGTACCAGACTTTGCCGCCCTACCAGCAGCGCGAGGGGATTCGGCTGGTCATCGCGAACGTGAAGATCTCCGAGGACGCGCTTGAGATCTCAATCC
>DAIOUV010000109.1:0-5621 GCA_036759345.1 Acidobacteriota bacterium
CCGTAGCCCGGAATGATGCCGAGATTCACCTCGGGCTGGCCGAATTTCGCGTTCTTCGACGCGACGCGCAGCGTGCAGGCAAGCGCCACCTCGCAGCCGCCGCCGAGCGCGAAGCCGTTCACGGCCGCGATCACCGGCTTGCCGAGAGTTTCGATCGTGTCCAGGAGCGCCTGTCCCCTTCGCGCGAAAGCGCGGGCCGAGACGGGCGTGAATGTCCGGAAGATCGTGATGTCGGCGCCCGCGATGAACGCCTTTTCGCCCGCGCCGGTCAGGATCACGCCGCCGACGGCGTCGTCGCCCCGCGCGCTCTCGAAGGCGGCGGCAAGTCCCTCCATCACCTCCGGGTTGAGCGCGTTGAGCTTGTCGGGCCGGTTGACCGTGACCGTGAGAATGCGATCCGAGACCTCGCTGAGAACGACGGACATCGTGGGCACCTCTTTCACGCGAACCTATTTTCGGTTTCCCCTCTCGTCGTATTCGAAGAATCCTCTTCCCGTCTTCCTTCCGAATCTTCCCGCCAAGACCATTCTCTTGAGGAGAGGCGGCGGCGCGAACCGCGCCTCGCGGTACTCGGCGAACATGATCTCCGCGATCGCGTACACCGTGTCGAGCCCGACGTAGTCGAGCAGCTCGAACGGGCCCATGGGATGGGCGCAGCCCAGCTTCATTCCCGTGTCGATGTCCAGGGGCGTGCCCACCCCCTGCTCGTGGGCGCGGATCGCGTCGAGGAGGAACGGCACGAGCAGCCGGTTCACCACGAATCCGGAGTTGTCACGAGCCGCGATGGGCGCCTTGCCGAGCGCGCGCGCGAATTCCGTGACGCGCGCGATCGTGTCGTCGGAGGTCTCGATCGCCCGGACCACCTCCACGAGCTTCATGACGGGAACCGGGTTGAAGAAGTGCAGCCCGGCAAAGCGATCGGGCCGCTTCGTCCCGGCCGCTATTTCCGCGATCGTGAGCGACGACGTGTTCGAGCAGAAGATCGTCTCCGGCCCGCAGATCCCGTCGAGCGCGCGATAGACCTCGCGCTTCGCCTCGAGATTCTCGACGATGGCCTCGATGACGAGATCGGAGGAAGAGATTTCTTCGAGTGAAGAAGAGAATCGCAGTCTCCCGCGGATCTCATCGCCTGTCTTGGCGTCCAGCTTGCCGCGTTCGATTGCCTTCGAAAGTGACTGCTCGATGCGGCGGCGGCCCGCGGCGAGCGCCTTCTCGTCGACCTCACGAACGACGACGTCGAACCCCGCCTTCGCGCACACCTCGGCGATTCCCGACCCCATGAGGCCGGCGCCAATCACGCCGACCTTTCGGATCCCGTTCACGAGAGCGCCTCCACGACCAGCGCGATCCCCTGGCCGCCGCCGATGCAGGCCGACGCGATGCCCCAGCGCTTGCCGCGGCGGCGCAGCTCCTTGAGAAGCGTGAGCGTCAGCCGCGCGCCGCTCGCCCCCAGCGGGTGGCCGAGGGCGATCGCACCGCCGTTCACGTTCAGTTTCACGCGATCCACGCCGAGCTCCTTCACGACGCCGAGGATCTGCCCCGCGAACGCCTCGTTGATCTCGACGAGATCCATCTCCGAGAGCGACTTCCCCGCCTTCGCGAGGGCCGCGCGGCAGGCCGAGACCGGCCCGAGGCCCATCTCGGCGGGATCGCAGCCCGTGACCGCTTCGGACACGAGGCGCCCGAGCGGGACGATTCCCTTCGCGCGGGCCCTCTCCTCCGTCGTGACGACCGCGGCCACGGCTCCGTCCACGATGCCCGACGCGTTGCCCGCCGTCACCATCCCGTCTTTCCCGAAAGCGGGCGACAGCTTCGCAAGACCCTCCAGCGTCGAGTCCGGAGTCAGGTGGTCGTCTTCCGTCACGGAGACGGTCTTGCGGCCCCTCTTCGCGTCGACGGGGACGATCTCTTGCGCGAGTCGTCCTTCCGCCCGGGCGGCGGCGGCCTTCTGCTGGCTCTCGAGGGCGAACGCGTCCTGCTCCGCGCGCGTGATTCCGAGGCGGCGCGCGATGTTGTCCGAGGTCTGCGCCATCGCGATTCCCGGAACCGTGTCGAAAAGGCCGCTCAGGAGCGCGTCCTCGAGCTTGCCCTGTCCGAGCCGGAGCCCGGTGCGCGCGCCGCGGATCACGAAGGGCGCCTGGCTCATGTTCTCGGTGCCGCCCGCGAGGACGGCGTCCGTCTCCCCGAGCAGAATGCGGTGCTTCGCCTGGATGATCGCCTCGAAGCCGGAGCCGCAGAGGCGATTCACCGTGAGCGCGGGGACTTCCTTCGGCACCCCCGACCGGAGGCCAACGTGGCGGGCGAGATAGATCGCGTCGGGAGAGGTCTGGAGCACGTTACCGAAGATCACGTGCCCGATCTCCCCGGGTTCGAAGCGCGCGCGCCGCAGCGCTTCCTGGGAAGCGGCAACGGCGAGGTCGGTGGCGGTCATGTCCGCGAAGAGGCCGTTGAAATCGGCCATCGGCGTGCGGACTCCTTCGGCAAAGACGATCGTGGTGGTCATGGCTTTTCCAATGCCTCCTGCGCGGCCGCGAGGCGGGCCCGGAACGGCTCGAGCGTCTTCATGTTCGCGCGGACGAAATCGGGCTCTCTGAGCTTCGACTCCCGGCGCACCCGTTCGGCTTCCGCCTCGAACTGGGCCGTCTGTTCGGCAAGCAGTTTTTGGGACCCCTCGTCCGCCGCGTCTGCCCGCCGGGCCTTCAGGTCGCCCAGGGTTTTCTCGAGCAGCGCCAGGGCCGACGCGTTGAGCCGCGCGGTCATCGCGACGGCGTCGGCTTCGAGCACGCGCTCTTTCACCCAGAGGAACTCCTCCACGTTCACGCCGCGGGCGCGCGCAGCGGCCACGTCGGCGGGCACCGTCGTGAGCGGATCGCCCGCCGGAGTGGGCCGGGCTCCGCGGAGGTCCAGGCGCACACGGTCCAGGACCGAGAGGTACGTCCCCACCTGAGCCGCCGTCACCCGGCCGTCGGCCGGAGGCCGGTACACGTCGCGCGTCTCGGCCCGGGAGAGCGGCGCGCTCGTGGGAATCCCCGGTCCGGTGTCCGGCGAGCCGCAGCCCACGCACACGGTCGCGAGGACCGCCACGACCCTGGAAAGGTGGCACCGCATCCCCGAATGATAGCCGCGTGGTACGATTTTTTGGTTCCATGCTGACGCAAGTCGGGAAGTACCAGATCGTCGAGAAGATCGGCGTGGGCGGGTTTGGCACCGTCTACAAGGGGCGGGATCCGTTCATCAAACGAAACGTCGCGATCAAGACCTGCCAGAGCGACGACGAGGAGATCAAGAAGCGCTTCTTTCGCGAGGCCGAGTTCGCGGGCAACCTCCATCACCGCAACGTCACGACGATCTACGACTTCGGCGTCACCGACGACGGCACGCCCTACATCGTCCAGGAGTTCCTGACCGGCGATGACCTCGACAAGGCGATCAAGAAGAAGGAGCCGCTCACGCTCGCGCGTAAGCTCCAGATCCTGATCGACGTGTGCGACGGGCTCGGCTACGCGCATACGAGCGGCATCATCCACCGCGACGTCAAGCCCTCGAACATCCGTATTCTCGAGGACGGAACCGTCAAGATCATGGATTTCGGCATCGCGAAGTCCCTGGTCTCGCAGTCGACGCTCACGCAGACCGGCATCACGCTGGGCACGGCGTCCTACCTCGCTCCGGAGCAGATCCGCGGCGAGGATCTCGACCCGCGAACGGACATTTTCTCGCTCGGCGTTGTCGCCTACGAGATCGTGACCGGGCAGAAGCCCTTCACGGGCGACCACATTTCCACGGTCCTCTACAAGATCATGAACGAGATGCCCGCGCCGCCGAGCTCGCTCGATCCGGCGCTGTCCAGCGGCCTCGACGCCATGGTCCTCAAGGCTCTCGAAAAGGACCGCACGAAGCGCTTCGCGTCCTGCGCCGAAATGCGCGCCGAGTGCCAGACGCTTCTCCAGACCGTCCCGGGCGGGCCCGCGTTCCAGATGCCGGTCGAAAGGGACATGGACAAGACGCTCGCGACGCCGTCCGCCGGATTGCAGGTCTCGACCTCCGTTGCGCTCGGCGCGACCCCGACAGCCAGGGCCTCCCGCGTCCTCGATACGCCCCTCGGTCCGCCCGCGACCGCCCGGGCGACGGCCGGCGGCCTCGCGGACGTCCACCTCCGCACGGACGACGCTTCGGCAGGCCACCGAACCGTCCGCGAAGAGGGCGGATCGGCCCTGAAGGTATTCGTCGCCGCGATCGTGCTCGTGGCGGTGGCGGGGGTCACCTGGTTCGTCGCGCAGAAGAAAAACTCCGGGGCTCCGGTGACGCCCACTGCCGTTCCTCTGCCCGCGGCCTCCATGGCGGCCGCTCCGGCAGTCTCGGCCGAGACCGCTCCCCCTCAAGCAGCCGCGCCGACGGCCGCGCCCGTCAAGATGAAGGAAGTCGCCACGACAGCACCCGTCACGTTCAAGTCGAACATCTACGCCGAGCTCTACATCAACGGAAAGCGCCAGAGCGCCAACCTCCCGAGGGCGACCACCATCACCCTCAAGCCGGGGCGGTATTCCGCCGTTTTCGATGCGCCGGGGTTCATGAAGATCACGAAGGAATTCGAGGTCTCCGGGGCCGGGCCCAAGGCCATGACCGTGCCCGGCGAGTTTCCGGGGCGCGGCATCGTCACGTTCACCGTGCTTCCGGCAAGGGCGGAGATCCGCCTGGACGGCGTCCTGTTCGGCGCCTCGACGGGCGGACCCATGAAGAAGACGCTCCGCGCCGGCCCCCACGAGATCAGCGTGAGCCTCGCCGGCTACAAGACCTTCACGAGGACGGTCGACGTCGCCGAAGACGACTCGTTCGCGATCCCCCGTATCGAGTTGAAGAAGGAATAGCTAGAATCTCGCTAGTGAAGCGAGTCCTCCTCTTCTCTCTTGCGTCCTGTCTCGCGGCACTCTTCCTCCTCGCCGCGCCCGCCCGCGCGCAGGAAGGCTCGGAATCGCTCGAAAAAGAGGCGCGAAAGGCCGTCAACGCCGGCCAGTTCCACAAGGCCGCGCTCAAGTTCGAGAGCGCGGCTTCCGCCGCCGGCGATCCGCAGCGCCGCTCGCGCATGCTCGTGCAAGCCGGCTGGGCGCACTTCAACGACGGAAAGAAGTCCGACGCGCAGGATGCGCTCCGCCGCGCGTTTACGGGCAGCCCCGATCTCGAGATCGTGGCCGACTTCTTCTCGCCCGAATTCGTGAAGCTCGCCGCCGATGTCCGCCGCGAGGCCGTCGTCGCAGTGCCGCCGCCCGCGGCCGACATCGGAGAATTGAAGCGCGTCGCGAAGGAGAAGCTCGCGGACGGCAACACCGAAGACGTCATTCACGACCTCCTCTTTAACGTGCCGCGCGAAAAGCTCGATGCCGAAGCGATCGATCTCCTCGCCCAGGCGTACGAGAGGCAGGGCAAGTTCACCGAGGCCGCGAAGGTTCGCGCCTCGGGGCCCGACGCCCCCAAGGCTGCTCCCACAACGCCCACCGGTCCCCGGCCGCCGGCCGTGCCTTCTCAGACTCTGGTACCCACCACGGACTACCTCGCTCTCGGCCGAGCGGCCCTCTCGCGCGGCGACGCCCTGAACGCGCAGTCGGCCGCAAACCGGGTCCTCG
>DAIOUV010000110.1:0-5508 GCA_036759345.1 Acidobacteriota bacterium
TGGCACGTTCTCCTTTTATTGTTGCTACTGTTGCTTTTGAACTCTTTTAATCCAATTGAGCACCGAGTGAAGTCCGTCGGCGGCGACGAGGACCCGCGTCTCCAGCTCTCCGGCGGATGTCTGCAAATCGACGGCGCCCTCCCTTCTCGCAAAGCCCGTGATGGAGGTTTCCCATCGGATCTCGACTCCGGCCCTGGCAGCCGTCTTCGCCAGTGCCGCCGCGAGGGCCGTTCGCCGGATGCCGAGCCTGCCGCCGGCCGGCAACCGGCCGGTGTCCGTGACTCCGTCCTCCTCGACGTAGCAAATCCCATCGATCGGCGAGCGGTCCTCGGGACCGAGAAGCGCCCGTGCTCCGAGAGCCGTCAGAGCCCGCAAACCCGCCGGCATGAGCCCCTCCCCGCACGCTTTGTCCGGCGGCCCGGTGCTCCGCTCGCAGACGACCGTCGAGAGGCCGGCCCGCGCGGCGAACGTGGCGGCGGCAAGGCCAGCGGGCCCGGCACCGACGATGGCGACGTCGAACCTAGGCGCCACGACCGAACCTGACCCTGGCGAACGCAAGCGCGGAGCGGATGACCTCGAGGAGGATTTGCAGTCGCCCGACCCTCGCCGGTGGTCCGAGCTCCCCAGCGAGGAACCGGCGCAGCGCCTCGTTGCGGCGGAGCTTGCCGCTCGACGTGCGAGGGATCGTCCCCGGAGCGAGGAGACGAACGGTGTGGGGGCGGATGCCCGTGTGCGTGAGGATCGCCCGGCGGATTCGGTCGACCGTCGGCGTTTCGTCGTCGGCTTGCCCGTTTCCCTTGGCGCGCTCGGCCAGGACGAGCAGCTGCTCGCCGTCCTCCCCTTCCGGGACGAACCCGAGCGCGACGGCACACCCGGTGCGAACGGCCCCGACGCCGGCGAGGCACTCCTCGAACTCCTGCGGCAGGTGGTCGGCTCCCCGGATGACGATGACGTTCTTCTCGCGTCCGCAAACGTGAAGCTCGCCACCGGCGACGAATCCCAGGTCGCCGGTATCCAGCCACCCCCCTGCGAGGGCCCTCGCCGTGGCCTCGGGCTGGCCGAAGTACCCAATCATGACCGATGGCCCACGGACGAGGATCCGCCCGACCCGGCGCTCCCCAAGCACTCCCCCGTCCTGGTCTCTCACCTCGACGTCGGTGCCAGGGACCGGCGTTCCGACCGAGACGATCGCGCGAGTCCCGTCCACCGCCTCACCGGTGGCCGCGAGCCGCACCGGGTCGACGCGAAGCGCTCTCACCTCGCGATCGCCGGGTGTGAAGGTGACTGCGAGGGAGGCCTCGGCCAGGCCGTAGACAGGACAGAGTGCCCGCCGGTCGAACCCGAGCGGCGCGAAGCGCTGCGCGAAATGGTTGAGAGCATCCAGCGACACCGGCTCGGCCCCGCAGAGGGCCAGCCGCCAGCTCGAGAGATCCGCCCCGGTCAGCTCCTCGTCCCGCACCCTCCGGGCACACAGCGCGTACGCGAAGCTCGGCGCCACGGAGATCGTGGCGCGATGGCGGGCGATCGCCCGGAGCCACAGCGCGGGTCTTGCCAGGAAGAGCTCGGGCGGAATCAGGACGAGCGGAGCCGGGTAGTAGACGGCCTGGAGGAGGCAGCCGATCAAGCCCATGTCGTGATAGAGCGGCAGCCAGGACACGCCCATCTGCGGTGCGTCCGTCTCCGGAGGGAGCAAAGCCCGGAGGGCCGCGAGCTGGGCCATCAGGCTGTCGTGCGAGAGAGCGACCGGTCTGGGATCCGTCGTCGATCCCGACGAGAACTGGATCAGTCCGAGCGCCCCGGGATCGGGTTCGATCTCGAGCTCCCCGGCGTGGCCGCGGCCGAGATCGTCAAGCGTCACGCACCCGAGCGGCGGGCGGGACGACTCGATCGCCTTGCCGAGGAGCGTACGGGTCGCGGCGTCGGTCAGGACGAGTCGCGCGCCGACCGCGGCGATCATCTTCGCCGTGGCGACGTGGTACTCGGCGAGGCGTCCGAGGCGGACGGGCGGGTAGAGCGGCACCGGCACGGCTCCCGCGAGGAGCACCCCGAAGAAGGCGTCCAGGAACCCGGGCGACGTCGGGAAGACGAGCGCGACGCGGTCGGCGATCCCGACCCCTCGTGCCCGGAGCGCTCCGGCCGTCCGGCGTGCAGATGCGTGGACCTCGCAGTACGGAACGAAGGTCTCGTGCTCTGCGAGGTCGACGAAGGTGAGGCCCGACCGGCTCGTCGCGCTTGCGACAAGAGCCTCGTTGACGGTCCGGTACTTCGGGCGCGGGAGACGGGGGCCGTTCACGGGACCGCCCGGCCCGCGCGAACCGCACGCTCGACGACACCGACGAGATCCTCGACGGTGACGACGGAGGACGCCTCGATTCCGACCAGGTTCACGCGGAAGCGGTCCTCGAGGGCAACCGCCAGGACGAGGGCGCCCATTGAATCGACCTCGAGATCCGAAGCGAGCTCATAGTGCAGCTCGACCGGGCCGGGAAGCTTCAGGTCGGCAGCCAGGCTCCGGCGGATCTCGGTGAGGATCTCCTGCCTCAGGTCATCCATGCGGACCTCGGGGCAGGATCCGCGAGTGCCCTTCGAACGCCTCGGCATACAGCCGGCCGAGAACCCGCTCCTCGGTGGGGATGCGGACCGCCAGGAGCGCTGCATTCAGGGAGGAGAAGACCAGCGCGGTTAGCCACGCGCCGTGAATCAGGGGAATGCCGAGCATCTCGAGGATCACCGCGAGATAGTTCGGATGCCGCAGGAAGCGGTAGGGACCTCCGGTGATCGGCGAGGCGTCCGGGACGACGATGATCCGCGTGTTCCAGCGCCACCCGAGCGTCGCAATGGCCCACCATCGGAGCGCCTGCGCTCCGATGGCAACGGCCAGAGCCGCGAGCCCAAGGGCGCCCGGAAAGGGCCGCGAGAGAAGGAGCACCTCGCCCGCGCACGCGACCGGGAAGAGGGTGTGGACCACGACCATGACAGCGTAGGCGCGGCGCCCCGTCTCGACGCCTCCCGCCGCGAGGGCCACGCGGGCGTTTCGGCGCGTAAGGAGAAGCTCCGCGCCCCTCTCGCAGACGAGGAGGCACAGGAATCCGAGATAGAGCAGGACGGAGGTGGGGATTACCACTGCAGGAGGACCAGCTCCGAGCAGAAGCCGGGCCCCATCGCCATGAGAAGGCCGCGGTCCCCGATCACGGGCTCACCCGAAGCGAGGAGCTCTCCGAGGACGAAGAGCACCGACGCCGAGGAGAGGTTCCCGGTCTCCTTCAGCGATCTCCACGAACGGGCGAGGGCGCCTTCGGGCAGCTCCAACGCGCTCTCGAAAGTCTCGAGAACCCTGGGCCCGCCGGTGTGGGCGATCCAGTGGCGGATGGCAGAGCGGTCGAGGCCGCTCTTTGCCAGAAAACCGTCCACGTCGGCGCGGACGTTTTCACGAACCACCTCGGGCACCCTGGCCGAGAGAACCACCTTGAAACCCGATTCGACGATGTCCCATCCCATGACCCGTTCGGTGTCGGGATAGAACGCGGAGCCGGTCGCGACGACGGCGGGACCGCCAACCGAGCCTCCCGGATCAGGATCGCCCGTGAGGACCACGGCGGCAGCGCCATCGCCGAAGAGGCCGGACGCGATCATGTTGGGGATCGAGAGATCGTCCAGCTGGAGCGTGAGCGAGCAGAGCTCCACACAGAGCAGAACGGCGACCTTGTCCGGAAAGGCAGCGAGCCAATCCGAGGCACGCGAGATGCCCGCCGCCCCGGCCGCGCAACCCAGGCCGAAGAGAGGCGAGCGCCGGACGTCGCGCCGGAGCCCGAGCCTGTTGACGAGCCGTGCGTCAATGCTCGGCGTGGCAATCCCGGTCGTCGTGGCGAAGAATAGGTGGTCCACGTCGGCGGGCGAGAGCCCGGCCTGCCGGAGCGCGTCACGGATCGCCGTCTCGCCGAGGTCGACGGCGGCACGCGTCCAGGCCTCGTTCCGGCGCGCGAACGAGTTGAGCTCCCGGTACGCCGCGAGGGGCAGCGCCAGGTATCGTCCGCCCACCATTACCGCGCGGTGAAGCTCTTCGAGGCGCTCCGTGTTGAAGTGGGCCCCTGCCCAGGCGTCGCGAAATGCGGCGGTGAGAGTCTCCTGGTCGGCGTAGTGCTCCGGTAGCGCCCGGCCCACGGCGCGGATGCGGATGGGGGGCCGTGACGGTCGCTCGATCTCCACCGGGGACACCTTAGCAGCTCCCTGTGCCTCGCCAGAAGCTCATAGGGTGTCCGAATGGGGGCATAGGTGCCTCAGCCGATTGAAGTTCCTTCGCTTCCCGGGCCGTCCCCCCTGACTCATTTTCGGCTCGTATCCTCTCAGCATGCTTGGCTTGATTCAACTTTTCCTGGGGTCCCTCGTCGCCCTCTTTCGTTCTCGGGCCGCAATCGTGGCCGAGAACCTCGCGCTGAGGCATCAATTCGGCATCCTCCTGCGGTCGAGGCCCGCCCGTCTTCCCTTTACTTCGTGGGACCGAGCCCTCTGGGCCTTCGCCCTTCAGCGCTTCCCCGGGTGGCGGCAGAGGCTGGTCATCGTCAACCCCGAGACCGTCATCGCGTGGCACCGCCAGGCGTTTCGACTCTTCTGGAGAAGAAAGTCGCAGGCCGGGCGACCGAGAGCTGAGGCCGAGGTCCGACGGCTCATTCGGGAGATGGCCTCAGACAACCCGACCTGGGGTGCGCCCCGAATCCACGGCGAGCTCCTCAAGCTCGGTTTCGACGTGAGCGAACGGACGGTCTCCCGATACCTCGACCGGATCCGGCCTGAACCTCGACGGACCGGTTCTCAGACCTGGAGCACCTTCCTGCGTAACCAGGCCAAGGGCATCGTCGCCGTCGACCTGTTCACCGTGCCCACTATTAGATTCCAGATTCTTTACGTCTTCGTTGTCCTGGCACTCGAACGCCGGCGCCTTGTCTTTGCGAACGTGACGACGAACCCAACCGCTTTCTGGCTCGGCCAGCAGACGATCAATGCCTTCCCCTGGAACACGGCACCCAGATTCATGATCAGAGATCGCGATAGGGCGTATGGAAACGAGTTCTCCCGCCGAGTCCGGGATCTCGGCATCCGTTCCATCAAGACCGCTATTCGCGCCCCGAAGATGAACTGCTACGCCGAGCGCCTCATCGGGACCATCCGCCGCGAACTGTTCGACCACGTGATTGTGTCGAATGAGCGTCACGCGAGGCGGCTGCTTCGCGAGTTTCAGGTCTGGTACAACGAGGACCGCCTTCATCTCGCCCTCGAGAAGGACGCTCCTGATCACAGGCCCATCGAGCCGCCCGAGATGGGTGAGGTGGTCTCGCTAACCCGCCTCGGCGGGCTTCATCACCGGTACTCCCGCCGCGCAGCCTGAAGCCAGGGCGCGTCCGTGGTGGTATCACGGCGGCTCTGCGATGCCGTCGGACTAAGTCCTGATCCCGACGGCAGAGCGTCGACATCGATAACGCAGGTTGCCAGCCCCGTCGAGGCCGGTCCTGT
>DAIOUV010000111.1:0-5316 GCA_036759345.1 Acidobacteriota bacterium
ATATGACAAGTGTCCGCAGGGTCGTACCAAAGTCGGAGGGAAGGGGTCGGGGCCACCTCATCGCCTGCCGGCTCGGCAAGAAGAGCGGTGTCAACCTCTTGCGTGCCTATCGCGAGTCCGGCGGCACCGGTTGTCAGGCGCCACGTAAACTGACCCCCTTACGCCAGTAAAAGCGCCCCCCTCGGCCGGGCCCTTTGAAGGAAGGGAGGACGAGATGGTCGAGGAGTTCAGGAGTGCACTCTCCGGGCAGGAGGTGCCGATGGTTGAGCCCGAAGTGGTGGCGAGGATCCGGGGTCTGCGCGCGGCGGGCTGGGGCGCCAAGCGGATCGCCCGCGAAATGGAAATAGAGGCGCAACACCGTGCGGCGGTACCTGAAAAGCGGCGAGGGGGCCGAGGTGCAGGTACGACCTGGGGCGCGGCGTCTCGACGACGGCGAGCGGCGCCATGCCGAGGAGCTGTTTGCTGGAGAAGCGGCGGGCAACGCGGTCGTGGTGCGCGAGCTGCTGATGGCGCGGGGCGTTGCCGCCAGCATGCGCACCGTCCAGCGGGCCGTCTGCGAAAAGCGCCAAAGGCTACGGGCCGAGGCGCTGGCCACGGTGCGGTACGAGACGGGTCCTGGCGAGCAGACGCAGGCCGACTTTGGCGAGAAGAAAGTCTGGATTGCCGGCGCGCTCGTGAGGGTGTTCTTTCTCGTGGCGGTGCTGGGCTTTTCGCGGCGCATCTTCGTGCGGGCGATGCTCTCCGAGCGCCAAGGTGAGTGGCTGTCCGGGCTGGCGGCGGCCTTCCGGCATTTCGGTGGCGTGACCAGGACGCTGCTGGTCGACAACGCCGGAGCACTCGTGCTCAGGCACGACCGGCGAAGGCGGGTTCTGACCTTCACGACGGGTTTCGAGGCCTTCTGCCGCGACTGGGGCATCCAGGCGCGAGCCTGCGCGCCGTATCGGGCCCAGACGAAAGGCAAGACCGAATCGGGCGTCGGCTACGTGAAGGGAAACGCGCTTGCCGCGCGGCGATTCTCGTCGCTCGAGGAGCTGCAGGGGCACCTTCTGGACTGGAGCCTGAAGGCCGACGAGAGGATCCACGGCACGACCGGTGAGCGGCCGCGCGAGCGCTTCGAGAAGGAACGCTCCGCGCTCGGAGCTCTTCCCGAGAGGGCCGTCGTGGTCCCCTCACGCCGGCTCTTACGGCGCGTGGCATCCGACGCCCTCGTAGACGTGGACACGGCGCGCTACAGCGTCCCCCATCGGCTCGTGAAGGAAGACCTCGAGGTCCTCGTCCTGGAGGAGGAGGTCGTGATCTTCCGCGGCGCCCTGGAGGTAGCGCGGCACAGGCGCGCCAAAGAGCCGCGGGAGAGGGTCATCGACCCGAGGCACTACGACGGACTGTGGAAGCCATGGGAGAAGGCGGTGAGTGAGACGACCCTCGGAGACGTTTTCCCGGGCCGGACGCTCGCCGCGTACCAAGCTGTCGTCGAAGGGGCAGTGCCGTGAGCGAGCTCGTCAGGGCCCGCGTGGAGGACCACCTCGTGCGCCTGCGCATGAGACATGTGGCCCAGCGCATCGACGCGATGCTCTCGGAGGCGGCTCGCGGCGAGCCGACGTACCTGGACTTCCTCGACGGCCTCTTACGTGAAGAAATCGACTCCAAGCAGCGCAAGAGGGTGCAGATGGGCCTGACGATCGCCCACTTCCCTCAGGCGCGCACACTCGAGGACTTCGACTTCCGTTTCCAGCCCTCGGTGGATCAGCGGCTCGTCAAGGAGCTTTCTACGGGACGCTTCATCGCGCTGTCGGACAACGTCTTGATCTTCGGGCCGCCCGGGGTCGGCAAGACGCATCTGGCCATCGCTCTCGGGCGTGCGGTGGTGGAGGCCGGCCATACGGTGCTTTTCACGTCGGTGACGGCCCTGATTACCGGGCTCTCGAAGGCGGAAACCGAGGGCAAGCTCGGAGAGCAGCTGAGCTTCCTGGCCAAGCCGAAGCTCCTGATCGTCGACGAGCTCGGCTACCTGCCTTTCGAGAGGCGAAGCGCCCACCTTTTCTTCCAGCTCGTGGCGCGCCGCTACGAGCGCGGGAGCATCCTGATCACGACCAACCAGAGCGTCTCGCAGTGGGGCACGGTCTTCGGCGATGACGTCCTGGCGGCGGCGATCCTGGACAGGCTGCTGCACCACAGCCACACGCTCACGATCCAGGGCGAAAGCTACAGACTGAGGCAGAAGAAGCGGGCGGGGCTCCTGGGACGAGCGGTGAAGCCTCAGGAGAGCGAGGCGTGAGAAAAGGCCGTGGAAACGGACGCCGCCCGGAGGCGGCTTGGAAATCACTCCGCGATTCCCACCGTTTCCGCCGCCCTGCTACTACGAATTTCAGAATAAAGCCGTAAACCGGGCACCGGGAGGGGGGTCGCTTTTAGTGACGCAAGGGGGTCGGAAATTAGTGGCGCTTGACACCGGTCCCGTGATCCTGATCGCCGATGACCCGGGGCTCGCTGCTCGTGCCTCAGCCTGGGCGCCTGCGGCGACCACGGTAAAGCTGCGCCCGAGACCCATCCAGCCCCACCTTCACTCGGATTGACAGAGTCCGCGCTGCCCCCATAGACTCTGGAAACAGGGAGAAAGAAGATGCCGATGCCTTTTCGCGTTTTCCGTGCTTTCGTGCGGTCGCTGGGGCCAGCGTTTCTCCTGGCGGTCGCCTTTCTCGGATCTGCCGGTTCTCTTCTCGGCCAGGTGACAACCGGTCTGGGTGCTCACAAAGGCTGTCCCCCGTCCGTGCCGCCGGGCAGTGCATTCCAGTGCACTTTCACCGTTCACAACGAGGGTAATGGCGCCGTCACCAATCTCGTCGTCACGAATCAAGTCCCATTCCCCGGCGGTCCGATCACTCCGCAGAACTGCAACCAGGGGGGAATCCCCGTCACGAGCCTGGGTGCGTTTGGAACCCCCACGGACACTTGCACCGGCACCATCGACGAGACCGCTCCGGCGTGCGGGCCGGCTCCCTTCGATTTCAATGATCAGCTTGTGGCCAGCGCTACCCAAGGGGGGTTCCCGGTCGCGGCTACAACAGCGAATTCGACACAGATCCTGGCATGCACCCCGACGCCGACAAATACGCCCACGCCGACGCCGACAAATACGCCCACGCCGACGCCGACAAATACGCCGACCCCGACGCCGACAAATACGCCCACCCCGACGCCGACAAATACGCCCACCCCGACGCAGGTACCGACGCTGTCTTTCCCGATGATGGCATTGCTCGGACTTCTCCTCGGCGGAGCCGGACTCTTCCTGGCGCGCCGGCAGTAACGGGCCGAATCGGCCGCTTCAGCCCGGAGCCCGCGAGGACTCCGGGCTTTTTCCTGCTCCGGGACCTGATCCGACTCGCCGAATTTAGAGAACTCTCGAGAAGCGGCGAGGGGCGGTCGCCCGTCTCGTTCCCGGACGTGATGAGGATGTTCGTCCCCGGAGATCATCTCACCGTGAATCGCCCCGGGAAATCCGGAGACTGGTTTACATGAGTCCAGCCGCGATGGCTGGAGCATTCTGACTGCGATAGTAGATCTCTTCGTACTCGGCCGGGGGGACGTAGCCGAGGGGTTCGAGAAGCCTTCGGTTGTTGAACCAGTCGACCCAATCGAGGGTGGCAAATTCCACTTCGTCGATGTTTCGCCAGGGCCCGCGGCGCCGGATGACCTCGGTCTTCTAGAGGCCGTTGACGCTTTCGGCCAGCGCATTGTCGTAGGAGTCGCCGACGCTCCCGACCGAGCGCTCGATGCCGGCCTCGGCGAGGCGCTCGGTATAGCGGATCGACAGGTACTGCACCCCGCGGTCGCCGTGGTGCACGAGCTCGTTCGTGCGCGGCCTTAAGTGCAGCCGCGCTCGAGCTCCTTGAACCGCTCACGCTCTCCCGTCGTCAGCCCGGGCCGCGCGCCGCTCCTTAACCTCCGTCGGGTACCTGCCTCGTCTTTCCATGGCTCCATCCTCTCAAGCGTTGGAGCCTCCGGAAAAGCCGGGGCGATTCACCGGGCCACTCGGTAACGAGCTGGAAGGTGCGGGGATGGCGTTTCGGGAGGTGAGCGTGATCGAGATGGTGCAGATGCTGCGTTGTGGCAGCGCGGGCACGGGTACCGGTCGATCGCGCGGATGCGTGGAGGAGCTGGGGTTCGGCAAGCGCCGTGTCACGGTGAGGGTCTTCGACGGCATCAGGATGCCCTACGCCACCCGATCTCGCCCCGGACCTGCCCCTGTGCTGGCCTGCTGCGGCAACTCGAGCGCCCACCTCTTCGCCCCGCCCCCGCTCGCTTCGACAGGCTAGCCGGCGCGTATGCGCCGGCTAGCGAGGTCACCTGCTTTCCGATCTGAGTGCGCGTGGGCGGTCAACCCGGGGGCATCAGCACGTTGGTACAGGCCTCGCCAACGTCGCCTCCGGCCTTGTTCTGGTCGCCGTCATGCACCATGAACTGGAGCCGGTACACGTGGTTGGGCACCAAGTTGGCGCCGTTCTTGTCGAGCAGGTCGGTCAGGCTCCAGCGAACCTCCGCGCCATAACCCTCGTTGGTCAGACCCCCGGGAGGGGTGTCGCTGCCGGCGCCCAGGTTCCAGTTGTTCTTCGCCGGATCCCCGTCCGGCGTCACCGTGATCCTCGCGGGCGACCTGGTCTTGTCAACCGTCCTCACCGCGGCCTTCCAGGCCCCGAAGACGTCGCTGGGAGCGTTCGCGCGACCGCCATTCTGCCAGTCCCCGGACCGGTCGTTTGGATTGATCGTGATGTCCGTGACGAACAACGAGGGCCACATCGGCCGGTCGCACAGGTCCGGGATTCCCGCGCAAGAACTCGCGTCGGTGCCCGCCTGGTCCCCAACCAGAGAATCCGTCCCGATCGCCGGGGATGCCGCGTGCCCAGGATTCGTCGGCAGCGGCGACACCGGGTAGTTCGTCGTCGTCGTACCACCCGTCGTCTTCACGATCACACGACGCACGCCCAACGTCAGCGCGTGCTCGTCGTTGTACCAGAGCTTGACGGTCCCGTTGGCCGGCGTGATGCAGCCGTTCGCCGGATCGAACGCCCGCAACACTTCGCTCTCGTTGAAGGCCACCGCCGACCGCGGCAGATTGCTGCTGTCCGGATAACCGATCAAACACGCCGCGCAGGAGATCGGGGTCGGCGTTCTCGTGGGCGTGGGCGTCGGCGTGTTCGTCGGCGTCGGCGTGTTGGTCGGGGTGTTCGTCGGCGTCGGCGTGGGCGTGCAGGCAAGAACAGTGGTGCCGTTCGTAGTCTCAGCCGACACGGGGCGGCCGGCGACAGTACTCTGGTC
>DAIOUV010000112.1:0-5186 GCA_036759345.1 Acidobacteriota bacterium
CTTCACCCGTCCCTCGCCTGTCACGAAGACGTTCTCGGGCTTCAGATCGCGGTGAACGATCCCTTTCTCGTGGGCTGCGGCCAGCCCCTCGGCCATCTGCACGGCGAGATCGACGGCCTTGCGGGCGGGAAGCGCACCTTGCGCGAGGCGTTGGCGCAGCGTCTCGCCTTCGAGGAGCTCCGTGACGGCGTATGCCGTTTCACCGTGCCGCCCGAAGTCGTAGATGGCGAGGATGTTCGGGTGCGAGAGCTGCGCGACCGCGCGCGCCTCGCGCTCGAGGCGGGAGAGCGCCTCGGGATCGTTGGCCAGATCGGCGGGGAGGACCTTGACGGCCACGTCGCGGTCGAGCTTGGTGTCGCGGGCGCGGTAGACCTCGCCCATCCCTCCCGCACCGAGCGGCGAAAGGATTTCGTACGTTCCGAGGCGCGTGCCCGCGGTGAGAGTCATGAAAGCTGGGCGCAGTATAGAAGCGGCCGGCGGCGATGAAGTGACATCACCTGCCCATGGTGGCGAAGTGATCGGCCGCGATCAGCGGGAACCGAGCTTTCTTGTGGTGCGGTCACCTCAGCCGCTTCGCGCGCGAGCTTCTCGGCCACCGGGATGCGCGCTCGACCGCGCGCTGCACACGGTCAATCGCGCGCCGAATCCGGCTGTCGCCTTCTATGAACACGCCACCTGATGATCCCCTGCGCGATTGCCGCGCCCACTGTGTCGATCGCCACGTCCACCGGCGAAGGCGTTCGCGACGGGACAAAGCTCTGGTGGAACTCGTCGCTCGCCGCAATCAGGAACGCGATCACGATCGCGATCGTTGCCCATCGAGCCGACCATCCGCGCTCCTCCGCACGCACGGCGCGAAATGCCAGCGCCCCGAGAATGGCGTATTCCGTCAGGTGGGCGAGCTTCCGGATCACGAAGTGCAGCAGGTCGAACTTTTCCGGCGGAAGCGGATGGCCGATGATCGCGGCGATGATCGTTTGGATCACCGATCCCGTATGTTGCGCAGAGAAAGCGTCCGTCGAAGCCATGAAGATCATGGCCGTCCACGCGATCAGGGGAAGCCAGTAGCGGAAGAAAGGGCGCGTCACGATTCCGTCGCGAAAAGGGCATTCGTCGGCTTCTGCTGGTCGGTCTTTTCCATTGCGCTGGCAAACTGTATCAGGGGTTGAGGGATGCAGACGAACCCTGAACGCCGCACTCCGGGCTGATACTCCGTACCTCCCGATGCCCAAGAAACCCGATTCCGCCGGCCTCGTCGCCGTCGTCGCCGAAAAGCCCTCGGTTGCCCGCGACCTCGCGGCGGTGCTCGGCGCCACGCGCAAGGGGGCCGGTTGCCTCGTTGGAGAGGGGCACGTCGTGACCTGGGCCATCGGCCACCTCGTGGCGCTGCCTCAGCCTCACGAGATCCGGCCCGAGTGGAAGAGCTGGCGGCGCGAGCAACTCCCGATGCTGCCGAGCGCCTGGCCCCTGGTCGTCACCGAACGGGTGAGGGAGCAGTTCGAGGCCGTACGCACGGTCATCACCGACCCGCGCGTGACCGAGGTCGTCTGCGCGACCGACGCGGGACGCGAGGGGGAGCTGATCTTCCGGCAACTCTACGAGGCGGCGGGCTGCACGAAGCCGGTGAAGCGCCTCTGGATCTCGTCCCTGACCCCCGACGCGATCCGGGACGGCCTCGCGCGCCTCCGCCCCGCGCACGAGTACGACCGTCTCGCGGACGCGGCCCGCGGCCGGAGCCGGGCCGACTGGCTGGTCGGGATGAACTTCTCGCGCGCCTTCACGCTCGTGAGCAACGAGATGGTGACCGTGGGGCGCGTCCAGACCCCCACCCTGGCCATGGTGGTCGAGCGGGAGCTCCTGATCCGGGCGTTCGTGCCCGAGGAGTATTTCGAGGTCGTCGCCACGTTCGAGGGAGAGACGGGACGCTATCGCGGCACCTTCTTCGATCCGGCCGCGAAAGAGACCCGAGACGACGGCGGCAAGCGGCTCCCGAAGGACGGCGACGAGGCCCGGCGTGTGGTCGCACGCGCCCAGGCCGGCACCGCCGCCATCGAGTCGGCAACTTCGCAATCGCGACGCATCCCGCCCCCGCTCCTCTTCGACCTCACGGAGCTGCAGCGGCAGGCGAACCGGCTGTTCAGCTTCAGCGCGAAGAAGACGCTCGACGTCGCCCAGCGGCTATACGAGGCGAAGAAGGCCATCACATACCCTCGCACCGACAGCCGTCACCTGTCGCGGGACGTCGCCCAGACCCTCCCCCGCCTGCTGCGCGCCCTCGCGCCTGCGTACGGATCGCACTTTGCACAGGACGCTCTCGAGAGGCCGCTCGGGAGCCGCTTCGTGGACGACGCGAAGGTGAGCGATCACCACGCGATCATCCCGACTCCGACCTCTCCGAAAGACCTGGACCGCGACGAGCAGGCGCTCTACGACCTGATCGCCCGGCGCCTGATCTCGGCCTGGCACCCGGAGCACGTGGCGGCGACGACCACCGTCATCACCTCGATCACCTCTCCCGGCTTCCTCGACCGGTATCGCTCGAGCGGCACGATGGTGCAGCAGATCGGGTGGAAGGCGGTGGAGCCTGATCCGCCGCGGCGCCGGAAGGCGGGCGAGGAGGACGACGCCGAGCCCACGCTGCCGCCTGGCCTGGCCGCCGGGCAGCCGCAGCGCGTGGTTGCCGCCGAGTCGGTCGAGCGGAAGACGCGGCCGCCGAAGCGCTTCACCGATGCCACGCTTTTGACCGCCATGGAGACGGCCGGCAAGACGCTCGACGAGAAGGACCTCGCCGAGGCGATGAAGGAGAACGGCCTCGGTACCCCGGCGACGAGGGCCGACATCCTCGAGAACCTGCTGTCGCGGACCTACCTCGAGAGGGATGGCAAGGTCCTCGTGGCCACCGAGAGGGGAATCCGGCTGATCGCGCTCGTTCACCCCTCGGTGAAGAGCCCGGCGCTGACGGGGCGCTGGGAGGCCGAGCTGGCGCGCATCCAGCGGGGCGAGGGACAGCTGGACGCGTTCATGATCGGGATCGAAAACTACGTGCGGGAGATCGTCGGGGAAACGATGCGAGGGGCACCGAATGTCCCTCTTCGGAATGGCAATGCACCAACGCGGCCCCAGGCCGATGCGATCGTCCTCGCGCGTCCCACCCGCCAGGCGGTCGCCAGCTCCCAGCTCGGCCCGCTCCTGAAGCACGTCTTCGGGCACGACGCATTCCGCCCCTTCCAGGAGGCCGTCTGCCGGGCCGTAACGGAGGGGCGCGACGCTCTCCTCGTGATGCCGACGGGCGCGGGCAAGTCGCTCTGCTATCAGCTCCCCGGGCTGGCCCGGGCCGGCACCACGCTCGTCATCTCGCCGCTGATCGCCTTGATGGAGGACCAGGTCGCCAAGCTCCGCGCGCTCGGGCTCGTCGCCGAGCGGATCCACTCCGGCATCGACCGTCTCGCCTCGCGCCAGGTCTGCCGCGACTACCTCGACGGCAAGCTCGACTTCCTCTTCATCGCGCCCGAGCGGCTCTCGGTACCCGGCTTTTCCGAGATGCTCGCCAAGCGGACGCCGGCGCTCGTGGCGGTGGACGAGGCGCATTGCATCTCCCACTGGGGGCACGATTTCAGACCCGACTACCGGCTGCTGGGCGGACGACTCCCTTTGCTACGCCCCGCGCCGGTCATCGCCCTCACGGCCACCGCCACGCCCCGCGTGCAGGACGACATCGCCCAGCAGCTGGGGATGACAGGAGGCGGCCGCTTCATCCACGGCTTCCGGCGGACGAACATCGCGGTGGAGGTGACCGAAGCGCCCCCGAGCCGGCGCGCCGAGCTGGTGCGTGACGTGCTCGCCGACCCGGCGCACCGCCCCGCCATCGTCTACACGCCGAGCCGGCGCGAGGCGACGTCGCTGGCCGAGGAGCTCCAGAGCAAGCTGAAGGCGGTGGCATACCACGCGGGAATGACGGCGCGACAGCGGGACGACGTCCAGCGGCGCTTCCTGGAAGGGCGCGCCGAGGTCATCGTGGCGACGATCGCGTTCGGCATGGGGATCGACAAGGCAAACGTGAGGACCGTCATCCACACCGGGCTTCCCGCCAGCGTCGAGGGGTACTACCAGGAGATCGGGCGCGCGGGACGGGACGGCCTCCCGTCGCGGGCGATCCTCCTCCACTCGTATGGCGACATACGGACGCACGAGTTCTTCCTGGCGCGCGACTATCCGGAGACTCAGGTGCTCGAGAAGGTGTTTCGCGCGCTGAAGCCGGAGCCGATCGCGTCGGACGATCTGCGCAACGCCGTGTCTCTCGTCCCCGAGCTGTTCGAGAAGGCGCTCGAGAAGCTCTGGAGCTTCGGCGGAGCCATCGTCACGCCCGACGGCGAGGCATCGCGCGGAATCGAGGGCTGGAAGCGACCCTACGAGGAGCAGCGCGAGCATCGCAAGACCCAGCTCGATCTGATGCGCCGCTTCGCGGAGGGCTCGGCGTGCCGGATGCTCCAGCTCGTGAGGCACTTCGGCGACCAGGAGGACTCGGGCGCGCGATGCGGCCTCTGCGATTCGTGCGCCCCCTCGAGCGGTGTCGCCACGACGCTGCGCGCGCCGAGCGCGATGGAGGAGGCCGCGCTCAGGCGCGTACTCGAGCTGCTCCGCAGGCGGGACGGGCAGGCCACCGGGCAGCTGCACCGTGAGGTGGTCGAGCAGTTCCCCGCCATGGAGCGGCGAAACTTCGAGGAGCTCCTCGGCGGGCTGGCGCGCGGAGGCCTGGTCAGGATCGACGACGACCAGTTCGAGAAGGACGGCCAGACGATCCGCTTCCGCCGCGCGTACCTCACAGGGACGGGGCGCCCGCCCGACGCGGTGATCGAGGCGCGCATCCCCGTGGCGCCGCTTTCCGTCAGCAAGAGAAAGCGCGGGAAGAAGGCGCTGCCGAAACTCGCAAAGGGCTCGAAGGCCGCGTCGCTCGCCAAGTCGGTCTCGACCGCACTCGTCGAGGCGCTCCGCGGCTGGCGGCTCGAGGAGGCTCGCCGCCAGCAGGTGCCGGCCTTCCGGATCCTGAGCAATCTCACGCTGCTCGACGTCGCGGCGAAGAAGCCGCGCGACGGCGTGGAATTGCTCGAGGTCGGCGGAATCGGCCCGTCCCGCCTCGAGAAATACGGGGCGCGAATCCTGAGGATCGTGAAGGATTCGCTGTAGTT
>DAIOUV010000113.1:0-4895 GCA_036759345.1 Acidobacteriota bacterium
TCGGTTCCGCGCGGCACCGCGCGGAGCGACGCGCCGGAGCCGCCGCGTCGCCGCGACGCGGTCTCCTCGAGGTCGACGGGCTCTCCCGGGTCGAGGGTCCGCGTACGGATCGTGAGCCGGCCTCCGCGCGGCATCGCGTCGCGCGCGTTCATGGCGAGGTTCATGACGACCTGCTCGAGCTGGCCCGGGTCAACCTTCACCCAGCTGGGGTCGGCCGCAAGGTCGGTCAGGAGCTCCCTGTCCTCGCCGATGAGCCGGCGGAAGCGGAATTCGACCATTGCATGACCCTCGTCGAGGACGGCCTGGTTCGCCGCGACGACGCGCTGCAAGTTGTCGGCATGGATGCCCTGTTCCCACCAGCGCTGAGGATTGCCCGCCCGGACCTCCGCGTACGTGTATCCGGTCAGGGAATGGATGTTCTCGGAGAACCACGAGGCGCGGAACCCGCCGGGAGCGAGGCGGAGCGCGTAGATGACCGCCGGACTGCCTGCAAGGAAGCGCGCCGAAGCCTCCTCTGCTCGCTTGCGCTCGGTGATGTCTTCGATGATGCCGACCGTGCGCACGGGCGCGCCCGCGTCGTCCCGGAGGACGATCATGTTCACGTTCACCCACGCGACCGAGTTGTCCTTGCGGACAAAGCGCTTCTCCATCCAGTACTCCGGCGCCTCGCCCTTCACGACGCTCTGGAACAGCTCCCAGTCCCGCTCCCGGTCCTCGGGGTGCGTGATCTCGGAGACGCGCATCGTGAGCAGTTCGTCCGCCGGGTAGCCCGTGATGAGGCACAGCTTCGGATTCACGACCAGCAAGCGCCCCGTCGCGGGATCCGCCTGCGCGATACCCACCGGCGCGAGGTCGAACATAGCGAGGAACCGCTCCTCGCTCTCGCGGAGCGCCGCCTCTGCGTCCATTCGAGCCGTGATGTCGCGCGCGACGCCTTCCATACCCGCGGGGCGGCCCTGCTCGTCGAACCACGGCTGCGCGTTGAGCAAGACCCAGAGCGTGCTGCCGTCCTTGCGCCGGCCCAGTCCGCTGCGGTCCCGGACGAAGCCCTTCTCGCGGATCTCGGCCATCACGCGGTCCTGCGCGCCGTTATGTCGGTCCCGATCCCGTTCCACATGACGCCGCCGTCGGCCGTCCGTTCGGGTTTCGACCGGGCCTCGACCCAGACCTCGGCGCCCGCGGCGTCGCGGAACCGGAAGTCCATCTCGAACGTCTCGAGGGACTTAGCGGAACGCGCGATCGCATCGTGCATCGGATCCAGATCGTCTGGATGGACTCGGGAGAAGAAACGGGCGGCCGTCTCCTCCGGCTCCCCCTGCTCGATCCCGTAGCGCGCGACGAAGTCGGGCGAGGCGAACGGGAGGGCATACGCGCCGGAGGGGGAGAGGCGGAACTGGAAGAGGGCGGCGGGCCTCCGGACATGATGCAATCGCCTCAGATTCCTGCCCCGGAACCCTCCAGGGGCCTTGACAGCGCCCCTCATGGGACTATCCTCGATACAGGTTAGATGGCGTTTAGCATGGGTTTCTCTTTCTTTCGACCGCCTACATGTGAATCACACTTTTGCGAGAGGAACCGAAAACGAAATGAGAGGTCAGAGATGTTTCATATAAAAAATATCCTTAACCGAATGATGAGACTGAGTCTCTTGGCAAGCATGGGATTCGCCGTGTTCCTTTACGGGGCCTCTCCGGCATCGGCGCAGACGCTCGGTGCGGCGCAGAGCTTCGCGGTCCTGGGCGGCACGGCCGTGGGCGCGAACGGATCCGGGGGCCACATCAACGGAGATGTGGGTATCGCGCCAGCGGCAGGCAGCTTTATCACCGGCATTCCGGCGAATGCGACCGTGACTCCACCATTCGTTAACCAGGGCAATAACGCGGTCGCGATTGCGGCTCGGGCCGCTACCCTCACTCTGTACGGTTCCTTGGCAGGCATGGGGGGGGCTACCCCCATTCTTCCCGGACTGAATGGACAGACCCTCGTGCCAGGCATCTATTCTTCGGGGGACGTCACCTTGACGAGTGGGACACCCCTCACTCTCAGCGGCGCAGGGCAGTACATTTTCCAGGTAAACTCGATCACCACCGACGTCGGTTCGAGTGTTAACCTGGTCGGCGTTGACCCTTGCATGGTGTTCTGGCAGGTCAACACCATAGCGGCTCTCAATGGAACCACGTTCCCAGGAAACATCGTCGCGGCGATGGGCGTCCACCTGGTTACCGCCGGCTCAAGCCTGCTCGGTCGAGCGTTGGCCAATGCTACTGGTGATGTGACGATGAATGGCGGCACCGTCGGGGGGTGCAGCGTCCTCGGGCAACAGGTAACGCCATTCCTGGCTGTGACAACGCTAAGCAGAACGGGGCCTTTACCCAACGGGACAGTCGGAACGCCGATGACCGACACCAAGACGTTGAGCGGCGGCCTCGGCAGCGCCGCTCCAACAGGGACGATCATCTTCACCTTGTTCAGTGACGCGCTTTGCACGAATTTGGTATTCACGTCGTCGGCGGTGACAGTCACCGGCAACGGTTCCTTTACCTCGCCGCCTTTCACGCCTACGGTGCCCGGTACCTTCCACTGGATCGCCACCTACAGCGGCGACGCAAACAATGCGCCGACGGCAACTGCCTGCGGCGATACCACCGAGACCGTGATCGTCTCCGGCCCTGTGATCCCGCCGGGCGCCGCCGCGGGCATCCCCACGCTTTCCGGGTGGGGCCTGATGACCCTCATAGTGCTTATAGGGCTTGTAGGGGTTGCGTCGATTCATCGTCTGACGAGAATCTGAGGAGAAAGAGGAGAGAAGCTTAAAACTGAAGTCAAACCCGCGCATCTGATCGGCCGTTGCGCGGACGGGCAGCCGTGAGCTCTCTTTTTTCGCCCGGCGATGCGAAGAATTCGAGGAGAGTCCCGCTCCTCGCCCTGCTCGCCGCTGGTGCCGCAGCTCCCGCCGGCCTCACCCTCTTCGCGGCGGAGCCCTCCGAGAGCTTTCCCACCGTCGTCTCCCACATGAAGGCGGCGAAGCCCGAGATCGAGAAGCGCGAACGAGCCTGGCCCTTGAGAAGGCGCGACGTGTGCGAGGAGAAGGGACGACACCTCCGCTCGCCTCCGAGCGGCGCGAGGGTGCCGCGAGAAACAGGGACCTTGACAGCCTCTCTCAGGGGCCTATCCTTGACCCATGTCAGGAAGGGGATCGGCCGATGCGCTTCTCTTTCAAACGGTTACATGTGAATCACACTTTCGGGAGAGAAACCGAAAATGAAGAGGCGAAGGCAAAGATGTTTCATATAAAAAATGTCCTTAACCGAATGATGAGCTCGAGTCCCTTGGCAGGCATGGGATTCGCCGCACTTCTTTACGGGGCCTTTCCGGCGTTGGCCGTGGCGGTCGCACCAGACCTTCTTACGGCGAAGTCCTTTGCGGTCCTGGGTGCCTCGACGGTGACGAATACCGGTTCGAGCGTCCTCACCGGAGATCTGGGGGTCTCGCCGGGTCTCGCGATCACTGGCTTTCCTCCAGGGACCGTGACCGGAACGACACACGCCGGTGATGCGGTCGCGTTACAGGCTCAGAGCGATCTCGTCACCGCATACAACGCCCTCGCGGGCCAGGCGTGCGATTTCAACTTGACGGGCCAGGATCTCGGTGGAAAGACGCTCACGCCAGGGGTCTATTGCTTCTCGTCGTCGGCTCAACTGACGGGGCCGCTCACTCTCGACGCTCAGGGCAGCGCGAGTGCGGTTTTCGTCTTCAAGATAGGGAGCACGCTCACGACCGCGAGCAGCTCGGTTGTTGAAGTCATCAATACCGGAGGAGGTTCGGACTGCAACGTGTTCTGGCAGGTTGGCAGCTCGGCGACTCTCGGTACGGGCACGACGCTCGCAGGAAGCATTCTCGCGCTCACGAGCATCACCTTGACTACCGGCGCACACGTGTCCGGGCAAGCCCTGGCGCGGACTGGTGCCGTGACGCTGGACGGCAACACCGTCAGCGTCTGCAACGCGGTCTGCCCTCTCATTACGGTGAACCCGCCCACGCTGCCCACCGGAGCGGTGGGTTCGCTCTACAGCCAGACGATTTCCGCGATCGGCGGCACCGCGCCGCACGGGTTTACGGTGACGGCCGGCTCGCTGCCTCCTGGTCTCACGCTCACCTCCAGCGGCCCCTCCAGCGCTCTCCTTTCCGGGACGCCGACCACGTCCGGCACGTCGATTTTCACGATCACCGCCACCGACGCCAACGGCTGCACGGGATTCAGGGTCTACACGATCACGATCAACTGTGCGGCACTGACTATCCTTCCCGCGACGCTCCCCAACGCAGCGATGGGCTCTCCCTACAGCCAGCCGATCACCGCAAGCGGCGGTACCCCAGACACGTACGTCTATACCGTGACCGGCGGCTCGCTGCCTCTCGGCCTCGCGCTCACCCCGCTAACCGCTACCAAGACGGTCAACCTGTCGGGCACTCCCACCACCGCCGGTAACTTCAGCTTCACGATTACGGCCACAGACGCGAATGGCTGTCAGGTGAGCGAGGCTTACACGATCCGGAGCAATCGGGCCTTCTGCCCGCCGATCACGGTTTCTCCCGCCACACTCCCCAGTCCCATACTGGGCGTTCCCTACTCTCAGACGATTTCCTCCAACGGCACTGCGCCGAACACGTTTGCGGTGACGGCCGGCTCGCTGCCTCCTGGCTTCACGCTCGACCTCAACACCGGCCTCCTTTCCGGGACGCTGACCACGCCCGGCACGTCGATTTTCACTATCACCGCCACCGACGCCAACGGCTGCGCGGGCGTGCAGGACTACACGGTGACGATCGCCGCGGCCGCCGCGGGCATCCCCACGCTTTCCGGGTGGGGCCTGATGACCCTCATGGTGCTTATA
>DAIOUV010000114.1:0-3094 GCA_036759345.1 Acidobacteriota bacterium
GCCTGGTGCTCATTTTCCTGCTCATCGTCTCGGAAGCGATTCCGCTGTTCATCGCGCCGAAAACGGCCGCGCACGGAAAGCTCGCGACGCCTCCGAAAGCGCTCGTCGCGAGCGCCGACGAATATCGCGACGACGTCAGCTTCCTCATGCCCGACGGACTGCTCCGGGTCGTCGCCCTCGCGGACGGCAAGACCGTGAAGGATCTCGCCGTGCCTGGTATCGAGGGCCGCACCGTCACCGCCGCGGTTCGTTCCGTCAAGGGCGACATGGCCCTCGGCCTGTCGGACGGCAGCGCGATCGTCGCGTTGCCGAAGTGGCAGTCTTCTTTCGAGAACGGCGTGCGCAAGGTCGACTTCGACGTGAAGGCGCTCCCACGCCTCGCGCTCGATCCGGCGGGGCGCGCGCTCACGCGCATCGCGTTCGCGGAGAAGGAGTCCGGCGCCTCGGCGGTGGTGGCCTCTCCCGCTCCGGACGCGCTTTTCTTCGGCATCGCGTCTTCCGAGCCGGGAGACATCCTCACGAAGGACCTCTCCGCGGTTCTCGGCAAGGAGACCGTCACGGCGCTCGCGTTTCTCGACAACGGAAACTCGCTGTGCGTGGGCACGGCCTCCGGGAAGATCCTGAGCATTCCCGTCGAGGATTCGAGGGTGCCCGGCGCGACCGAGACGACGGCCGTGAACACAGACGGGACGCCCATCACCGTCCTCGAGACGCTCGTCGGCGGGCAGACGCTCGTCGCGGGCGACGCACGAGGCCGCGTCACGGGCCTCCTCCGTGTCCGCGACAACGCCGAAGCCGAAGCCCGAAAGCTGCTCCCGGTGAAGACCTTCGACGGCCACTCCGCGGCCATCACCGCGGTCGGAGCGTCGGGGCGCGGCAAGACATTCGTCAGCGCCGACGAAAAGGGCAACCTCGTCGTCCATTTCGGAACGAACGCCCGCACGCTTGCGCGCGCCTCCGTGGACGGGTCCGTTTCGGCGCTCGACGTCTCGCCGAAGGCGAACAGCTTTCTCGCGATGACGACGAAGGGGCTCACGGACTTCACGCTCGACGCCCCGCATCCGGAGATCTCGTTCGCCGCGCTCTTCGGCAAGCAGCTCTATGAGGGTTACGACTCGCCGGAGTACGTCTGGCAGTCGAGCGGCGCCACGGACGACTTCGAGTCGAAGCTCTCGCTCGTCCCCCTCATCTTCGGAACGCTCAAGGGCACGTTCTACGCGATGCTGTTCGCGGTCCCGATCGGGCTCGCCGCGGCGCTCTACACGTCCGTCTTCGCGACGCCGAAAGTGAAGCGCTTCGTCAAGCCCATCGTCGAGATCATGGCGGCGCTCCCCTCCGTCGTCCTCGGGTTCCTCGCCGGCCTGTGGCTCGCGCCGCTCATCCAGAAGGCGACGGTCTCGACGCTGCTGCTCGTGCCGTCCGTCCCGCTGTTCGTGCTCGCCGGCGTCTTCCTGTTCCAGCTCCTGCCGTTCGAAACGCGCCAGCACGTGCGTCCCGGACACGAGCTGTTCCTCGTCCTCCCGCTCGCCCTCCTCGGGGCGCTCTTCGCCTGGTTTGCCGGCCCCTTCCTCGAGCACGTCCTCTTCGGAGGCGACTTCAAGGCCTGGCTTCTGACGTCGTCGGGCCTGAAGTACGACGCCCGCAACAGCCTCGTCATCGCGTTCGCGATGGGCTTCGCCGTCATCCCGATCATCTTCACGATCTCCGAGGACGCCCTCTCGAGCGTCCCCGAGCACCTGAAGGCCGCCTCCCTCGCGCTCGGGGCCTCGCCGTGGCAGACGGCGATCCGCGTGATCCTGCCCACGGCTTCCGCGGGAATCTTCTCGGCCCTGATGGTCGGCTTCGGACGCGCCGTCGGCGAGACGATGATCGTCCTGATGGCGACGGGAAACACGCCCATCCTCGACTGGAACATCTTCAACGGCATGCGGACTCTCGCGGCGAACATCGCCGTCGAAATCCCCGAGGCCCCCCAGGGCGGCACGCTGTACCGCGTGCTCTTTCTCGCGGCTCTCCTGCTCTTCGTCGTCACCTTTCTCGTCAACACGCTCGCGGAGGCGCTGCGCCAGCGGCTCCGCAAGAAATACACGGTCATTTGATGTCCAGAGCCGCTCACCCCGAAGCGGTCCCGGCGACGGCCGCGCCGCGCCGCACGACGCTCGCCGAGTTCCTCTTCCGGAAGGGCGAGCCGATGATCTGGCTCGCCGGCGCGGGCCTGTCGATCTCGTTGCTGCTCATCTTCGGGCTGCTCGCGCTCGTCGCCGTGCGGGGCCTCGGCTTCTTCTGGCCGCACGCCCTCGTCCAGATCGAGACGAAGGACGGCAGGAAAGTGCTCGGCGAGATCCTTTCGCGCGAACCCATGCCGGACGCGAAGGAGAAGACGCCGCCGATGCGCATCCGCGTGAAGATCGCGAATCGGGACCTGAACGGACTCGACTTTCGCTGGATCGAGGAGAAAGACATCGTCCGGACGGACGCGCCCGCGAACGCGCTCGTCGTCGAGCGCCAGGAGTACGGCAATTTTCATGGATTCCTGAAGGACATCAGGCGTGGAGACGAGGTGCTCGGCGGCGCCGACGCCGCCGGGCTCGCGCGCCTGAAGGAGCTGCAGAGAAAGATCCGGCCGGCCTTCGAGGAGCTGCGTGAGACCGAAAAGAAGGAGGTCGGGGCGATCAACGCCGCCCTCGAGCGCGACCGGCTCGCGCTCCGGCGCGCCGAGCTCAAGAAGGAACCCGGTCTCGCACGGCACCGCGTCGCGAACGAAGCCCATCAGGCCGAGCTCAAGCGCCGGTACGAGGAGATCCGCGAGCGCCTCGAGGCCCGCCGCAAGGAGAACGCCGCGGTGAGCGCCACGCTCGTCGACGCCGAAGGAAAGAGCAAGACGGTTCCGGTCTTCGGCATGGTGCGGATCGTCCAGCCGAACGCCGAATCGGTTGCGCAGAAGATCGGCGTTTACCTCTCGCGCATCCGCGAGTTCGTGTTCGACGAGCCCCGGGAGTCGAACACCGAGGGCGGCGTCTTCCCGGCCATCTTCGGGACGATTCTGATGGTCGTGCTCATGAGCATCGTCGCCGTGCCGTTCGGCGTCGTCGCC
>DAIOUV010000114.1:3104-4677 GCA_036759345.1 Acidobacteriota bacterium
CCGCGCTCTACCTCCGCGAATACGCGAAGCAGGGCCGGATCGTCGGGCTCGTGCGGATCGCCGTGAACAACCTCGCCGGCGTCCCGTCGATCGTGTTCGGCATCTTCGGGCTCGGCTTCTTCGTCTACGGCATCGGCGCGCACATCGACCAGATCTTCTTCCCCGAGGCCTTACCGACGCCCACGTTCGGCACCGGCGGCATCATCTGGTGCGCCCTGACGCTCGCCATCCTCACCGTGCCCGTCGTCGTCGTGGCCACGGAGGAAGCCCTCGCCGCGGTCCCCCCGGGCATGCGCCACGCTTCGCTCGCGCTTGGCGCCACGAAGTGGCAGACCACGTGGCGCGTCGTGCTGCCCGCGGCCGCGCCCGGTATCCTGACGGGACTGATCCTCGCGATGGCGCGCGGCACGGGAGAAGTCGCGCCGCTCATGATCGTGGGCGTCGTCAAGCTCGCGCCCACGCTGCCGGTCGACGCCATCTTTCCGTTCCTGCACCTCGAGCGGAAGATCATGCATCTCGGATTCCATCTCTACGACGTGGGCTTCCAGAGCCCGAACGTCGAAGCGGCCATCCCGATGGTCTACACGACCACGATCCTTCTCCTCGTCATCGTCGTCGCGCTGAACCTCTCGGCGATCGTCATCCGCAACGTCCTGCGCAAAAAGCTGCAGACCTCCACGTTCTGAGGTCGGGAAGAGAGACGGAAGCGAGACAATGGACACGACAATGACAGAAGGCCGGACCGGCATCGAGACGCAGGCGCCCTTCGTGGCGCGTGCGGCCGCCTCTTCGGGCGAACCGAAGCCCGACATCATCGAATGCGACGGTGTGAGCCTTTTCTACGGGCAGAAGCAGGCGCTGTTCGACATTTCGCTCCGCTGCAAGCAGAACGCGGTCACCGCGTTCATCGGGCCGTCAGGCTGCGGCAAGTCGACGCTCCTCCGCTGCCTCAACCGGATGAACGACCTCATCGATGGCGTGAGGATCGACGGCACGATCCTGATCCACGGCAAGTCGATCTACGAGCGCGGCGTGGACGTGACGCAGATCCGCAAGCGCTTCGGGATGGTCTTCCAGAAGTCGAATCCCTTTCCGAAGTCGGTCTACGAGAACGTCGTGTACGGTCTCCGCATCCAGGGCATCAAGAGCAAGAGCGTCCTCGACGAGGCGTGCGAGAAATCCCTCCGGAACGCCGCCCTGTGGGACGAAGTGAAGGATCGCCTGCAGGACTCCGCTCTCGGCCTTTCGGGAGGTCAGATGCAGCGCATCTGCATCGCGCGCGCGCTCGCGGTCGAGCCCGAGATCCTGCTGATGGACGAACCCTGCTCGGCCCTCGATCCCATCGCCACGAGCAAGGTCGAGGAGCTCATCTTCGAGCTGAAGGAGCGCTTCACGATCGTGGTCGTGACGCACAACATGCAACAGGCCGCCCGCGTCTCCGACGAGACCGCGTTCTTCATGCTCGGCAAGCTCATCGAGTTCGACAAGACCGAGATGATTTTCACGAAACCGCGCCAGAAGACGACAGAGGACTACATTACGGGGAGATTCGGCTGATGACGGGACAGAAGCC
>DAIOUV010000115.1:0-73 GCA_036759345.1 Acidobacteriota bacterium
CTGCTGCTGTTGCTGCGGCGGCGCCTGGCGTTGTGGCTTCGCCTGCTGCTGCTTCGCCTGCTGCTGCTTCGCC
>DAIOUV010000115.1:173-4673 GCA_036759345.1 Acidobacteriota bacterium
TGCTGCTGCTTCACCTGCTGCTGCTTCACCTGCTGCTGCTTCACCTGCTGCTGCTTCACCTGCTGCTGCTGCTGCACCTTTGGCTGCTGCTGCTTCGCCTGCTGCTGATGTTGCTGCGGCGTCGCGGGTGCCGCCGTCTGCCGGCTGGCTCGTGCGGCCTTCACGTCACGCGCCGGCGCAACGATGGCCACCCGCCCGCTCCGGGCGACACCACCGGAGGAGACCTTCCGAGGCGTGGTGTTGGCGGTGCTGATCTCGCGCGTCTCGATCTTGCTGCCCATTGCCCGCTGGACGGTCGCCAGGGGAACGGCCACGTTCCTGACGACGCCGCCGGACACTTCGAATCGGGTCACGGGCTTCGCCTGGCGAAAGATCTCAGCGTTCCGCCGGGGCTCCACTCGCACCGACGTGACGTTCGTGCCCACGAACCGGTTCGTCGGCACGAAGACATACTGCGCCTCGTTCACGACGACGGGTCTTCCGGAGTAGCCGGCGCTGCCGAAGGCCACCGTCGGCGGCATGGGCGCCCACCCCACGTAGCTGTCGCTGTAAGACCAGGTCACCCAGGCCGGGGCCCAGACGGTTCCGGGCACCCATACCCAGCCGTGCCTGCCGATGAAGGCCCACGTGCCGTAGTGATAAGGGTTGGCTCCCCACGGGTCGCTCGAGACCCAGGTCCACCCGTACCTCGTGTAGATCCATTGACCGTTCGTATACGGCTGCCAGCCCGCGCCGACGCCGCGAGGAACCCAGCATTCCCCGTACGTGCAGTCGACCCACTCTCCGTATGGGGACAGCTCGTCGTAGAAGGCTCCGATACTCACGCTGACGCTCACCTGCGCCCGTGCCTGCGGCGCGGGGATGACCATCCCGAGCGCTCCCAAGAGGATTGTTGCCACCACGGTTCTCTTCATGGTCGTTCTCCTTCAGCTCGAGCCGCCGGGCGTTGCCCCGGGGTGCGGTCCCGCCGCGCCGCTCGCCGAGGAGGTCCCTTCCACGCGGTCCTCCCCCAGCCTCCGGGAGCAGGGCAGCAATTCTCCTGCCACCGGGTCGCTTCGGCGCAGCCGGCCTCCGGGTGCGCCGGGCGCCGTTGAGTAGCGCCCATCGGCCCTCCCCGGTTGCAGCCCTTTCCGACCCCGTTGAAAGGACTACATCTGTAGGGGTGCAATGGGAATTGCGGGGCGCCGTGGCGCGAAGAGATCTCGGCCGCACGCCGTCGCACTTGTCCGCGATCCCGCCTCCTCGCGGCAGGCCGGGAGAAGGCCCGATGGACCCGCCGTTTCGAATCGAGTATCTCGACGCGCAGCGGATGCTGCCCGTGTTGGTTCGAAAAGCTGCCTGAAGGGCGGTCTCGAAGATCAGCGAAGGGCGTTGGAGCGGGCCGACCTGCGTGCGCCGAGCGGAAGAGCAAGGGCGAAACGCTGGTCTCTGCGCGCCAGGACGGGCCGCAATTCCCATTGCGGCCCTACATGTGCCGCTGATTACGATGACCCAGCCGCTCCACACGCAAGCTGATCGTAGACTTGGGCGAGCGACTCAATGAATTGCGCCGGTGAAAAGTAGGCAGCAAGTCGTAAGGACGCCTGACTGTAGAGCTTTCGGAGCAAAGGGCGTTCCAGAATCTCTCGAAGTAGCCTGGTAAATCCCGCGACGTCAGAAGCGGCGAGGTACTCAGACCTATAAAGTAGCCTGTACTCAGGGAGGTCCCTAAAGATGACCGGAAGGCCACAACTTGCCGCTTCCATCGGCGCATAGGGACAGTTCTCCTGAAACGACGGAAAGAGCATACAGTCAGCAGCGTTGTAGATCATCGGCATTTGGGTCAGTTCAAAAGTACCCGCAAATCGAAGGTTCGTGGGAGGATGAGCTATGAGCCGATTGATCTCTGAAATGCCCGCGCTGAAAGCCCCGAACGGCCTTCCGCCCACCCAGATGAACTGTGCCTCCGGCAGGCGCCGCGCGACTTCCGCAAAGTCGGCGATTCCTTTCCTCGGTTGCAGCTGGCCGACGCCGAGGATCAGCGGTCGATTGTCAGCAACTCCCACGCGCACGCGCCCTCTTTTGCGGAGTTCTGCGGACGGGAAGAAGCGGTCTTTTCGTAGCGCGTTCGGGATCACTTCAATCCGAGAGCGGACGCGAAGTTTTCGCAGAGACTCGGCCGTCGCCGGACCCACGGCGATTACGACATCGGAGAAGTTGTAGATCGCTGTCAAGTAGGCACGTACAATAGGTCGCGTTGCAGAATTCATGAGCGGTAGTGCCCCTTCCGCCGTCTCAGGAAGTGCATGGACCGTGAACACGCGCCGGCGTTTGTAGGACGCACCCCTTAATAAATAGAAGGGACCCCAACTGTGCGAATGAAGCAAGTCACAGGTCTCGCGGTCATTGACGTGGATCTCGAGATCTGGGTGCGTCGCCATCAGGTCAATGCAATCGAGAAACGCGGTGTGTTCTCCTTGCGCCGTCATCCCAAAGCGCGAACTCTCTGACATGACGTTTACTCTTAGCTTTCGGCCAAGCCTTTGAGTTGCCGTGAGCGGAGTGAACGCTGACATGGCGCTTAGGCGTCGCGGTCCCGGAGCGAAAGCGCTGTGCTCCGACGAGCGGTGGCACAGGTCTCGAGCGTGAGACTGAAGACCAGGAGGACCACGACGCTCCCCTTAAGCGACTCGAGCGAGAACGGAGTCTCGTTCATCAGCCGGAGCTTCACGGCAGGCGCCGGTTCAACTCTCCGGGCCGGAGCGGCGAAGACTGCCGCGACAAGACCGACGACGGAGAGTCGTTTCAAGGCGGCGTCTCCTCTCTGATTCGCGCGTTAATGCAAGACCAATACCCTGACCGAACGTGTCAGGATTCGGACCGAAGCGACGACGGGCGCCGCGAACGGGCTCGCTGTGCTCATCGGGCCCGATGGCTGGTCGACCCGCTTCAAGCGCCACAGCAATTACGCGCAGCGTGTGAGGTCGGAGACGCCACTCTAGAACGAGGCGCTTGCGGTGAACCCCAAGGCGCCGGCCGATATGACGGGCGCGATGCGAAAGCTATACGCGGCAGGTGGCACTTCAGGCTGCGCCTCGTCTCGCTCGTGGCGCCTCACGATCGTGCGCCCGATAAGGGTTCCAACGAGCCCTCCCGCGATCACGTCCGAGGCCCAGTGCGCCCGGTCATGCACCCGGGCGTACCCGACGCAGCTCGCGAGCGTGTAGGAAACGACGGGCACGACCCAGCCGTCGGCCCGCGCCGACAGCACGGACGCGACCGCGAACGCCTCCGTGGCGTGGCCCGAGGGAGACGAGGAGTTGCCGGAGAAGGGCTTGAATTCATCCGCGTCGGCTCCGTCGCTGGGACGGACGCGTCCGACGGCGTACTTCAGAAGCGGTGTCGTGATGCCGGCCGCGAGAATCTCGGCCTCGACCGCATCGCGGCCGGTGTCGAGGAGGCGCTTGTTGTGCGAGATGAGGCCGCCCCCGAGCGCGACGGCCGAGACGCCGATCGCCGCCCAGCTTCCGAACGGCGTCACGACGCGGGCGAAGTTGTCGCTCTGTTTCGAGCGGTGGTTCTGAACCCACGCGTCGATGCGGTCGTCGCGCGTGCCGACGAAGACGACGCTGCCGGAAATCGCGGCCACCTCGGCCCAGTCCCGGACGTCAAAGCGGAAGGGGGCGGTTGCGATGGCCGCGCCGTCGTTCAGATACCGCTTCAACTCGGCGACAAGAGGGGAATCCGTCGTCTGGGCGAGCCCCGGTCCAGCCGCCAGGAGCATGGCCACCGCGAGAAGTGCGAGGCGGAGCCGACGCGCGAACGTTACGTCGCAACGGGTGTCGCGAGGATTGGCGCGAAGCCTCCCGTTACCTGCCGATTCAGAGCCTGGGACCGGAGCGGCGGGGACGACTGCGGCGGAAACAACCACGGAGCGTCGTTTCAAGGCGACGCCTCCTCTCTGGTTCCTGCGCCGATGCAAGAGCAATACCCGGACACGGACGTCTCAGGGTTCGGACGGAGGCGGCGATCGGCGGTGCGACCGGGCTCGCAGCGCTCATCGGCGCTGACGGCTGGTGTTCAATGGCGAACGCAAGCGAGGGATTGAACGTGCCCAGTAAGTCGAGCGTTCGCGCTGACGCCGCCGCCCCGGGCGCGCGATAATGAGCTCATGAATCTTCTGGACGCGCGTCTCCATGGGTTTCTCGATCTCGTCACCGTAGTCGTATTCCTTCTCGCGCCATTTTTCTTCGGGCTCGGTGGCTACGTGGCGGCCGTCGCTTGGGGGCTCGCGGTCATCCATCTCCTGATGACACTTTTCACGCGCTTTCCGCTCGGCATCGTCAAGGTGATCCCCTTCTCGATCCATGGGGTGGTCGAGCTCGTCGTCGGAGTCGTCCTCGTGCTCGCAATGCCGCGTTTGCTCCGCGCCGGCCTCGGCTCGCCTGCACGAACGTTCTTCATCGGCGCGGGCGTGGCCATCCTCGTGGTCTGGGTGCTGACGCGCTACCGGGAGTCTCC
>DAIOUV010000116.1:0-1890 GCA_036759345.1 Acidobacteriota bacterium
CGCGACGCTGAAGTTCGTCGAGGACCATTTGCTCAAGTAGAAGATTTCTTAGAAAGGGGAATTTGCGATGCGCGTCAAGAGCGGCACCGGCGATGGGGGAGCTCTCTCTTCCTTTCTAAGCAAAATCTCTCTCTTTCTCTTGCTCTTCGGACGTCTCTCGAGCGCGTCCGAGCTGCCGAACGTCTACGCGCTCGTGAACGCACGCGTCGTCACGGCGCCCGGCAAGGTGCTCGAGAAGGCCACGGTCGTCGTCCGGGGCGGGCTCGTCGAGGCCGTCGGTGCCTCCAGCGCCGTCGCCGTGCCGGCCGACGCGCAGGTGATCGACCTCTTGGGCAAGACGGTGTCGCCGGGGCTCATCGACCCATACGTGACGCAATCGCGGCTCTCGGGCGCGCGGCCGGCCACCGCTGATGACGACGCCCGCGGTCGCCGCGCGGGGAGCGCCCCGGCTGTCCCGGCGTCGACGCCGACGCCGGCTCCGGAGCCGGTGGGCAACGCGCACCCCATTGCGCGCGTGCATCCCGAGCGGAACGTCCTCACCGACCTCCGGATCGCGGCAGACGTGAGGGAGGCCTTCCGGGATCTCGGCTTCACGATGGTCGCCGCTGTTCCCGACAAAGGGATCTTCCGCGGGGAGAGCGCCGTCGTTTCGCTGGGCGACGCCTCGCTCGGGAAGTCGATCGTCGTCGCGAGGTCCGCGCAGCACGTCGCGCGCGATACGAACACCCCTGAATTCGGGGGCGGCGAGTATCCGGGCTCGAAGATGGGCGCGGTCGCGGCGATCCGCCAGACCTTCTCCGATGCGCGGTGGCTCGCAGCCGCCGAGGTGGCGTTTGCCGCGAAGCCCGCCGGCCGCGCGCGCCCCGAACGTTTCGACGCGTGGGTCGCCCTGGCGGACGCGGCCTCCGGAAAGGAAGCCGTCGTCTTCGAGACGCCGGACGTGCTCTCTCTCCTCCGCGCCTCGAAGATCGCCGCCGAGTTCGCCCTCAAGGCCCGGTACGTCGGCGCGGCGGACGCGTACCTCCTCGCCGACGAGGTGAAAGCCGCGAAGCCGCAGCTCGTGCTCACCCTCGCGTTCCCCGTCCCGACGTCCGTCGAGGACGACGACGACTGGGGCGACGTCTCGCTCCAGCGCCTGCGCGCGTGGGACCGCGCGCCCTCCAATCCAAAGTGGATGCGCGATCTCGGCCTGACGTTCGCGCTCACGACCCACGGCCTCACGGAAATCGCCGATCTCACGGATCGCGCGAAGAAGGCGCGGGCCCGGGGGCTTTCCGTGGACGATCTCCTCGCGGGCTTCACGACCGTGCCGGCGAAGATGCTGGGCCTCGAAGGGCGCGCGGGAGAGATCGTGGCCGGCGCCCCCGCGAACCTCGTCGTGTCCACGGGCCCTCTCTTCGCGGACAAGACGATCGTCCAGGCGACGTGGGTGGACGGCGTTCCCTACGAGGTCAAGACGAAGAAGGGCGCGGTGACCGGCGTGTTCCGCATCGACGGAGCCCATGTCGACATTCGTAACGACCCGCGCACGGGCCTCCTCACGGTCAGCGCGAGCGCGGCGGGCGGCGGCCGCCCCGTGCCGGCCACTCAGGTCGCGCGCCACGGGCAGCGGCTGGAGTTCGACATCGATGGCGCCCCGTTCGGCGTTTCGGGGCCGCAGAGAGTCGCCGCGACCGTGGACGGCGACATCCTGAAGCTCGACCTCGTCCCCGCGTCCGGTGGTCCCGCCGCCCTGAAGCTGGCCGAGCGCGATCGCGCGGCTCGAGGCGGGAGCGCTGGAGGGCCGGGCGGATCTGGTGCCGGTCCCGGCGGGGAGCGCGCCCAGGAGGCGGCGGAGGCGGCCGCGGCCGAGAAGCACGATGCGCCCGATTCCGACGTGCGCCCCCTGCC
>DAIOUV010000116.1:1900-3381 GCA_036759345.1 Acidobacteriota bacterium
TGCCGGAGCGCTTCGCGCGGCCTCTCCTCGCGCCGAGGGCGGTTCTCGTGAAGAACGCGACGGTCTGGACGTCCGGTCCCGAGGGAACGCTCCCGAACGCGAACCTCCTGATCGTGGACGGAAAGGTGGCCGCCGTGGGGAAGGGCGTCACCGCTCCGGCGGCGCTCGCGAGCGGAGTGGTCGAGATCGACGCACAGGGCCGCGCGGTCACCCCGGGGCTCATCGACTGCCACAGCCACACGGCGATCGACGGCGGCGTCAACGAGGGCACGCGCAACGTCTCGGCGGAGGTGCGTATCGGCGACGTGATCGACCCCTTTGCCCCCTCGATCTATCGCGAGCTCGCGGGCGGCCTCACGACGGCGCACGTCCTCCACGGCTCAGCGAATGCGATCGGCGGGCAGGTGGAGATCCTCAAGCTGCGCCGGGGCGAGGGCCCCGATGGGCTCAAGCTCAAGGACGCGCCCCTCGGCATCAAGTTCGCGCTCGGCGAGAACCCGAAGGGGTCGAATCGGACGGGCGCCGCGGTCCGCTACCCGCAGACGCGCATGGGAGTCTCAGCCCTCATCCGCGAGCGCTTTGCCGCGGCGCGGGACTACCGGCGCCGGCAGAAGGACGTCGAGGCCGCGAAAAAACGCGGCGAGAATCCGATCCCGCCGCGGCCCGATCTGCAGCTGGAGGCGATCGCGGAGGTCCTCGAAGGCAGGCGAATCATTCACGCGCACAGCTACGTGAAGCAGGAGGTGCTCGACCTCCTCAGAACCTGCGAGGAATTCGGAGTGAAGGTTGGGACGCTGCAGCACATTCTCGAGGGGTACAAGGTGGCCGACGAGATCGCCGCGCACGGCGCCGGGGCCTCCACGTTCAGCGACTGGTGGGCCTACAAGTTCGAGGTCTATGACGCGATCCCGTACAACGGCGCCCTCATGCGGGAACGCGGCGTCCTCGTGTCGTTCAATTCGGACTCGGACGAGCTCGCCCGCCGGATGAACGTGGAGGCGGCGAAAGCCGTGAAGTACGGAGGCGTGCCCCGTGAGGAAGCCCTGAAGTTCGTGACGCTGAATCCCGCGAAGCAGTTGAAGCTCGACAAGCGCATCGGCTCGCTCGAGACGGGCAAGGACGGCGACTTCGCGATCTGGTCCGGCGACCCGCTCGACCCGACGAGCCACTGCGACGAGACCTGGATCGAGGGGCGCCGGTATTTCGACCGCGCGGCGGATCTCGCGGGCCGAGCCGGGCTCATAGCCGAGAAGGCCGATCTCGTTTCGAAGACGCGACTCGCGGCGGCGCGCGGCTCGTCGACGACGCCCGCCGAGCCGGCGCGGCGGCCCCCCACCCACTCCTGTGACGAGGAGAGCCACGACTCCGAAGCGGCCGAGGCGGAGGTGACGCGATGAGCGCGCTCCTTCTGGCTTCAGTCCTCGTCCTCAAGGGCGCGACGGTGCATACGGCGATCGGCCCCGCGATTCCGAACGGCGTCG
>DAIOUV010000116.1:3391-4655 GCA_036759345.1 Acidobacteriota bacterium
CGTCGTGATCGCGGAGGGGAAGATCCTGGCGGTCGGAGGGGCGGAGACGCCCGTCCCGGCCGGGGCCGAGGTCGTGGACGTGGCGGGCAAACACATCGCGCCTGCTTTCTTCGCGCCCGCGTCCCTCATCGGGCTCGTCGAGATCCAGGCGGTTCGCGCGACGAACGACGTCGCCGAAGTCGGCGAGATCAATCCCGAGGCCCGGCCCGACGCCGCGATGAACTTCGACTCCGAGACGCTGCCCGTCACGCGCAGCGGCGGCGTGCTGTTCGCCGCCCTCGCGCCGCGCGGCTCCACGTTCCCGGGCGCGGCCTCGGTCGTGACCCTGAATGGCTGGACGCGGGAGGACGCGTGCGTGAAGTGCCCGGCGGCCGTACTCCTCGAGTGGCCGAACATGGCGGTCGACCGGCGTCCGGAGGCACGTCCCGCGGCGCGCGTTCAGGAACGCCGGCGCGAAGAAGCGCTGGAGCTCATTCGGAAGACGTTTCGAGAGGCCGCGGCCTATCGGACCGCGAAGGCGGCCGAGGGCAGGGCCGGAGTGCCCGGTCACGACGACGTCGCCGCGCTGTCGGCGATGCTTGGCGTCCTCGACGGCTCGATTCCCCTCGTCATTAGGGCGGAGAGGAAGACGCAGATCGACGCGGCGCTGCGCTTCCTCGACGAGGAGCTGAAAGGGGAGAAGGTGCGCCCGGTCATTCTTGGCGGCACCGACGCGCCGAAGGTCGCCGCGGCTCTCGCCGCGCGGAAGATTCCCGTCATCCTCGACACGGTGCTGGAGCTGCCGCTGCGCGAGGACGACCCATACGACGCACCTTTCACGAAGGCGGCCGAGCTCGCGAAGGCCGGCGTCGTCGTGGCGATCGGGAACGGCCAGGCCGCGATGGCCGCCGCGACGACGCGCGACCTCCCGAACCACGCGGCGATGGCAGCGGCGTTCGGCCTCGACCGCCTCGAGGCTCTCCGCGCAATCACGCTCAATCCGGCGAGAATCTACGGCGTCGACGCCCGGATCGGGTCGCTGGAAAAGGGCAAGGACGCATCCCTCACCGTGTTCACCGGCGACCCGCTGCTCACGGAATCGAACGTCGTCGCGCTTTACGACAAGGGCGTCCCCCTCGACCTCTCGGACCGTCACAAGCGGCTCTGGGAGCGCTACCGGAACAGGCCGAAGAAGGAATCCTCCGGGAAGTGAAGAAAGAAGTGAGGCGATCTATCGCGTGATGCGCCCGGGGTGCGTGTAGACGTTGAAACGCTCGTCGCGCAG
>DAIOUV010000117.1:0-4466 GCA_036759345.1 Acidobacteriota bacterium
CGAGAACGCCGTGAACAGGACGGACGTGATGAGCTGTCCGATCGCGTCGGCCTGGTCCCGGGGACAACCCAGCGCGTCATGCTCTTTGAGCGTTTCGGGGGCGCTGGATGCGCGTGGTCTCTTGGTCCTGTCGTTCGGCAGTCGTGCTTCCTCGCGATTCGCTCGTGGCGTGTTAGCTGGTCGTCGTTCCGCTGGCGGGTGTTGTAGCGGCGCAATGGGAATTGCGGCGGGCGTTGTCGCGCAGGGGCCAGCGTTTTCGTCCTCGCTCCTGCGGTGCTGCTTTTCGAACCAGAACTGGCGGCAGCCGCTCCGCCTTGGAGGCCGAACAGGAAAGTGGGGTGGCACTCTTCAGCGTAAGCGGACATGTGCCACGCAACCGCTTCCATCCGAAGAGGATCGTGTCCTGAGAACATTTGAAGTTCTCAGTTTCTGACCAGAGAACAGTTCGTATAGCCACCGGAGTGCGGAGCCACTCTTCTCCCCCGCGAACTTCAGTTGGGTTCGCGGTTAACACGCTCCCCGCGCTTCACGTCGCGGGGTTTCGCGTCTAAAGGGCATGGAGTCAGAAGGGATCTATTGTCAGTGCTGTCCGGGCCTCGTCGGTGCGACGTCGTCCGGGAGGCCGTCGATCTCCATCAGGTTCGAGGTGGGTTGCCGCGCCGCGACGACGACGAAGCTCATATCGGGGGCGAGGCCGAACGAGTGGAGCTCGACATCCGGCTCGAAGACGGCGACCTTCCGCCGCGTGGCGGCCGGGTCCCGGCCCGGAACGACGTCCTGGACGAAGAGCGCCGTGCCGCGCCCGTCCCCACCCAGGAACGCGATGCCGTGGCCGTCCGGCAGCCAGCGGTGGCGGCCTTGGATGAAACCGCGCCCGGCCGGGATGTTCGGGATCCGGAAGACCGGCGCCCCGTCCGCGAGGCGGACGACCTCGATCGTCGGCACGGGGATCTGGCTCACGAAGGAGACCCATGCCCCGTCGGGAGAGATCTCGGGAAGGATGTTGCGTCCCGGAGCGATGATCTTCGCGTCCGTGCCGTCCGCCCGGGTCTTCCAGATGCCCTTCTTCGCGTCGTTGAACGAGACGTAGACGATCGTGGAGCCGTCGGGGGAGAGCGACGGGTTCTCCGCGTCGGCGCCGTCGTCGGAAATGCGGCGCGGCGCGCTCCCGTCTCCCCCGGCTCCCCAGATCTCGTAGTGCCCGGTGCGCGCCGAGGACCACAGCAGCGTCTTTCCGTCCCGGCTCAGGAAGACGTCCGCATCGCTCGCGGGGTGGCTCGTGAGCCGGCGCACCGCGCTCGAGCGGCGGTTCGACTCCCAGACGTCGCTGTTCCCTTCCCGGTTCGACGTGAAGACGACGATTTCGCCGTCCCCCGAGACGACGGGCTGGAAGTTGACCTGCGATCCCCGCGTCAGCCACTTCCGCGGCCCTGCCGCGTTCGTGAGCGGGACTTCGAGAAGGTTCGTCGGGACCGACAGCGACTCCACGACCAGCCGTCCGGGCCCCGCGATGTCGAGGCCCGTCCCGACGCCGAGGGAGTAAGCGATCGTCGTGAGGGCTCCGGAGCGCACGTTCTGCAGGTAGTACGCACCCGGGCTGGCGGGCACGATGGCCTGGTCCCTCCTGCCATAAACGACGGCGCGGCCGTCGCGGGTCCACGCGACGTCCGAAAGCTCGCCTTGTCCGTGCGGAACGGGAAGCGTCCGGCTCGCACGCGTGTCCGGGTTGACGAGGACGATCGTCCACCCGGAGCCGATGTTGATCTGCCCCCGGGTCGTTGCAATCCAGGCTCCATCGGGTGACCATCGCGGAGAGCGGAAATTGTACGCGTCGCCGGAGTCGACGAGGCGTTCCCCGCTTCCGTCGTTTCCCGCCACCCAGAGCTCCTGCGTTCGGACGCTCTCCTGGATGCGCGTTCGCAAAAACGCGATGCGCGAGCCGTCGGCCGACACGTCGACCTCCGTGGCGTCGCCTACGACCTTCTGCGGAGCCCCACCGAGAGCAGAGACCCGGTAGACGGCAGGCGCGGGCGCTCCCGGGAGGACGCCTCCGGACGACAGCACCACGCCGCGAACGAAGAAGATGCCGGTCGAATCCGGAGTGAAACGCGGCGCCCGGTCCGGTCCCTCGGTGAGGGCGATCTCCGATCCGTCGACCAGCTGTTTGAGCCAGATCCTCGAGACGCCGTCGCGGCTCGACGCAAAGGCGCAGAGCCGCCCGTCCGGCGAGATTGCCGGGGCGCCGTCCTGCCCGGACGACGTGATGTAGGTCAGACGTGGTGGGGGGAGTGAGGGCGGCGCCGTGCGCCGGCCGGCGACCGCACCAAGGACGACGAGAAGCGCCCCTCCGGCCGCCATTGGGATCCAGCGAAACGCGGCCTTCCCGGCCGGCCCCGCCGCCGGCGACGCCTGCGTCCACGTCGACAGGCGGTCGCGCAGCCCTTTCAATTCGCGCACGATGTCCCGTGTCGCGTCGTAGCGCTCAGAAGGTTCCTTGGAGAGCAGCCTCTCGACGAGCCAGCGGACCGGCGCCGGGACGTGAGGGGCCCTCTTTTCGAGCGGCTCCGGCTCGTCGCGGATGATGGCGGTCAGCGTCTCCGGCACGGACGCGGCGTCGAACGGCTTTCCGCCCGAGAGCATCTCGTAGAGAACGATGCCGAGCGAGAACTGGTCGCTCCGGAAGTCCACTGTGGTTCCGCGCGCCTGCTCGGGCGACATATAGGCGACCGTTCCGAGAACGACACCCGGTCCGCTCATCGCCGCGAGCGTCGGGGAGCGCGTGTCGCCTGGATCGCGGCGCGAGACGTCGTGGCGGGCGAGGCCGAAGTCGAGGACCTTGGCCCGGCCGTCCTTCGTCAGGAAGACGTTCTCTGGCTTGACGTCGCGGTGGACGATCCCCTTCTCGTGGGTCGCGGCGAGCCCGTCCGCCACCTCGCGGGCGATGTCGAGGGCCCGGCGCGGCGGGATCGGGCCGTGGGCCATTGCCAAGCGAAGCGTCTCGCCCTCCAGCAGCTCGCTGACGGCGTAGTGGACGCCGTCCGCCTCGCCGACGTCGAAGAGCGCGAGGATGTTGGGATGTGAGAGCGCGGCGACGGCCCGTGCCTCGCTCGCGAACCGGGCGAGTGCCTCGGGGCTTGCGGCAAGACCTTCGGGCAGGACCTTGACCGCGACGTCGCGTTCGAGCCGCGTGTCGCGCGCCCGGTAAACCTCTCCCATCCCGCCCGCGCCGATGGGCGCGAGGATCTCGTAGGGGCCGAGACGAGTGCCGACGCTGATTGTCATGAAGGAAACGGGATTCTATCCGTGGGGACTGCCTCACCGACCGCCTATCCTCCGAGCCCTAGAGTTCCGAGAGATGGCACCGGCGAGTGGGGTGGCAGTTTCAGGGGCGTGACTCGAGCCCCGAGGTAACCGGTTCATTCAGACGCGGTTCCGGGCTGAGAACGGGTTGAATGTTCTCTGTTCGGCCTGAGAACCTGGTTCGCGCAGCCGACCGACTCCGGATCCTTCAGGGAAACGGTCGATTACTCGAACCTAAACCGCTGTCGGGACAGAATGCTTGTCTACGAGCCGCCGATCTCCAGCGCTCAGTAGTCCCGGACCACCAACCGGGAAACCGGGGCTGACCGTTCAAGCGGCTCGAACGCCCTTCCGGAGGATGTAGACGGGTCGGTTCGAGCGCCACTTTTCGACGGCCAGCGATAGACCGCATCGGGTTTTCTTGGACAGGTGATAAGACATCTGGTGTCCAAGGAGGTTCGTATGCGGAGGCGATTCAAGGGGGCCTCGGTGGACGCGACCGAAGCCGGAGGCGAGGTCGCGGCCACTGAGGCCGGCGAGGGGCCGGAGAGGTGGACGTCGGGGCGGAAGGCCGATGTGGTATTGCGGCTGCTGCGAGGCGAGGATGTAGCGACGGTGTCACGGGAGATCGGGGTGCCGGCGCACCAGCTCGAGGAGTGGCGGCGCGTTTTCGTGGAGGGCGGCAAGGGGCATCTCAGGAGCCGAGGCGAGCCGGACCAGGAACGCGAGCTGACGCGCGCCCGCGCCAAAGTGGGCGAGCTGATGATGGAACTGGAGCTGGCTGAGGGGCTCCTGAAAAAAAGGGGCTTCGGGGACGACCTGAAGAAGCTCGGGCGATGAAGGACGAGGTCAGCCCGGCTACGGGACGCCGGTATCCCTTCACGATGGTCTGCAAGCTTTTTCGCCTGGCCCGCTCGAGCGGTTACGCGACCGCGGGCGGGCGAGCTACGCAGTGAGTGTGAAGCCGGGCCCGCGGCCGAAGGTTTCTGACGAAAAGCTTCTGAAGTTGATTCGCAGCGAGATCGAAACCTGCCCGTTCGTCGGGGAAGGCCACCGCAAGGTCCACCACCGGCTCAACAGGCGTGGAACCATCGTGGGCAGGGGCCGGGTCCTTCGTCTGATGCGCCAGGACCGCCTGCTCGTGCCGCAGAGAACGCGCCGCGTCC
>DAIOUV010000118.1:0-4337 GCA_036759345.1 Acidobacteriota bacterium
AACCCGGGCTTACGCACGATTCCTGCCGCACGCACGACGTAAGCGTGCGGCCCCGTCGCACCGAGAAGGTGTAGGGATGCAATGGGAATTGCCGGGGGCTGCAGCGCGCAGAGATCCAGAGTCACGCCCGCTCGGATGGCGATCTAGGTTCGAGTAATCGGCCCTTTTCCATGAAGGCTCCCCGGAGTAATGGCTCAGCGCGCGAGACTCTGGGATCAGTCCTCGCTGACCATCCAGAAACGGCGCTCGAACCGCACCGTCTACATCCTTCGGAAGTGTTCGAGAGCAGCCTAGGAGACCCCAGTGCACGGTCCAGAGCACAGTGTCGAGAGAAGTCGGGCGGCTGCTGCCACTTCTGGTTCGAAAAGAAGCCTGAAGGGCGGTCACCCGGAGGAACGGCGGTCGACGTGCGCGCGCGGAGGCATTGCGGTGGCCGTGGCGCTGGTCTGCGAACGCCAGCGCCCGCCGCAATTCCCATTGCACCCCTACAGTCTCCGGCAATACCCCTAGGCCGTACCTCCCTGCTGTTTGCTCCCCCGAGAGACCCGCGCCTCGCGACCCACGAGCGCTCGGTGGGCCCGCCGTTCCGCCGTGTCGATCCGACAGGAGCGGACGACCCGCCGCACCGCCGGGATCCGGGCCGGTGCGACACTGAGACTGCGCACGCCGAGACCCAAGAGGATCTCGATCCCCGCCGGGTCCGCTGCGAGTTCACCGCAGACAGTGAGCTCGCGGCTCCGGCCCGCCGCCGCCCGGCAGACCGCATCGATGGCCCTGAGGAGAGCCGGCTGGAGCGGCTGGAAATACGGGGCCGCCGCCAGATCCTGCCGGTCGACCACGAGGACGTGCTGGATCAGGTCGTTCGTCCCGAGGCTCAGGAAGTCCAGCTCGGCTGCCAGGTCGCGGGCGAGCCACACGGCGGCCGGCGTCTCGATCAGGGCTCCGAGCGGAGCGCGAGCGTTCGCGGCGTGCCCCTCGCGTCCGAGGTCCGAGGCCAACCGCGCCACCGTCCGCTTCACCTCCCGCACCTCGTCGAGGCTCGTAACCATCGGCAGGAGGATCCTGACCGGATGGCTCGCGGCCGCCCGGAGCAGCGCCCGGAGCTGAGTCTCCAGCACGTCGCGGTGCTGGAGGAGCAGCCGCAACCCCCGGGGCGCAAGCGCCGGGTTGGGAGAAGCCGCGAGCGGGAAGTACGGGAGGCCCTTCTCGCCGCCGATGTCGAGAAGCCGAATCACGACCGGCCGCGGAGCGAGCCGGCCGGCGACGCTCGAGGCGATCGAGAGCTGTTCGTCCTCGGAAGGGAAGCGGTCGCGGATCGCAAAGGCGAACTCCGTCCGGAAGAGACCGACTCCGTCTGCGCCGTAAGCCACTGCGGCCTCGGCGTCGGCGGTCTTTCCGATGTTGGCATAGACCCGGACATCGGCGCCGTCCTCCGTCCGCGAAGGAAGCTCGGCCTGCGACTCGGCGAGCTGCTCGCGCTCGCGAAGCTGACTCTCGAGCTGCTCGTACTCGGCCTCCACGCGGACGTCCGGGTTGATGAACACCAGCCCCGCGTGGCCGTCGACGATAACCCGATCACCGTTCCGAATGCGGGAGGCCACACCGGCCAGCCCGGTGACTCCCGGAACTCCGACCGAGCGCGCGAGGAGCGCCGCGTGGCTCATGGCGCTCGTCTCTTCGGCCACGAGCCCTCGGACGTGCTCCATGGCGGTGATCGACGGTAGGATCTCGCGAGCGACGAGTATCCCGTCGGTGGGAATCCCTCCCAGCGGGTCGTTCTGCCCAAGGTTGAGGATTGTCAAGAGTCGGTGCCCGACGTCTCGTACCTCGGAGGCCCGCTCGTGGAAGAAGGTATCCGGGATCTCTGCGAATCGTTGAGCGTACTGAGACGTCGCGTCACGGACGGCCTGCTCTGCGGTGACGCCGTCCTGCTCGATGAGGCGCAGCGCCAGCCCGATCAGAGCGGGATCCTCCAGCATGAGGATCTGGCCCTCGAGTAGGTCCGGCATTGCCGTCCTGGCGCGCCCGCTCCGAGCTCTGAGCACACCCTGTAGGGACCGCAACGCGCTCTGAGCTTCTTGCACCGCGCGCCTCAGCCACTGCGACTCCACGGCTCGATTGGCACCGGGAGCTTCCGCGAGCTGCCGAGTCGGCGCGGGAGCCGGCTGGGCCTCGACGAAGAGAACCGCGGTGCCGCGTGCGATTCCCGGCGAGAGCGGCGATCCTTTCAGCATCATCGTGTTCTCCATCGTCCGCCTTCGGGAGCGCTTCGCTCGGACGGCTTGCCGGGCCAACGACGACGACGGTCGTTTCGGGGGAGTCTACCCAATACGTTCGCAGCGCCTCGGCCGTCCGGTAGCTCAGATAAGGAGCGTCGTCAGGGGGTCGGGGGATGGGCGTTACGGGCGTAACGCGTCTCCCAGTCCAGGATGTGGAGGGTTCGGGCGTAGATCTCCTCCACCTCCTCGCGGCTGTTCCCGATCGCCGACATGCCGAGCTTACCGAACTCCGACAGCGCGCCGATCAGGTGGAAGAGAACGCCCGACTCCTTGTTGAAGCTGTAGTGGAGGCGGTTGATCGTCAGGATCTCGATCAGGTCTTCCGGGAGGAGGCCGCGGTACGCCGCCGACCGCAGGTTGTCCGTGGCGCGGTAGAATTTGGACTGGCCCCGGGCGGAGAGGAAGAGCCCAGTCGAAGGGTCGGTCTGGCCGCCCGTGATGAACTGTAATGCGAGATAAGGGTGTGTCGTGCCACCCATCCGGAGGTTGATCTCCAGCCCGTGGACCCTCCAGCCGCTGGCGCCGGCCGGACGGGTGACGAGGAAGTCCACCCCGAACCGACCGACGACCCCCTTGTCGGCGAGGACCGCCCCGATCTTCATGGCGGCGGCCTGAATCTTCATCCGGTACTCGTCGTTGGCGGGGAAGGTGCAGCCGAGGAAGACCTGCCCGCTCATGCCGCCGAGGATCTGGTCGTGGGTCGAGATCGGGACGACGGTCTTGTGGGGATCGACCCGGAGCTGGACGCTCGGCGACGCCTTCACGTCCCCCTCGAGGAACTCCTCGACGATGCCGCCCATTCGGTGGAGCTTGTCGAAGTACTGCTCCCGCTCTTCCTCTTCGGTGGCGACGGCGAACTCCAGGAAGGAGAGGGCGTTGTGGACCGCTGCCCTGCTCGGCTCCTCCGGGTAGCGGAAGATGGCGTTGCCCTCGCCCGAGAAGCTATCGTTGAGCTTGATGACGGCCTTCCTCAACCCGGGCCGGAGCTTACGAAGCTCGACCAGAGCCCCCACGACCTCCTCTTCCGAGCGGAGGTCTTCCATCCCCGTGGGGAGCTCGACTCCCGCCTCGCGGAAGACCTTCCGGGAGCCCGACTTCGTGCCGAGGTGGTTCAGGCTCGGGTCGACCCCGTTCAACGGGATTCCCAGGAGGACGGCCAGCTTTCGCTCGAGCGGCGTGGAGCTGAAGACGGTGAGGTAGGCTCGGGAGCGGTCGCTGATGCCGGCCCCGATCCTCTCGATGAGCCGCGGGCGCTCCAGAATCTTCTCGGTGAGCGACCGCGGCGATGCATCGTGGGCGCACAGGAGCGTCAGGCGGGTGCGGGCATGGCTGGCCGGAATCCCGACGAGGAGCTCGAGGTAGTACTCCAGGATGAGTGGATGGACGGGCTGCGAGGTCACGAAAACAACGCGGGCCCGCGGGTTGCGGAGCCGGATCAGCAGGAAGAGGAGGCGTTCCTCGTAAAAGCTCGCGCCCTCGAGCTTGCGGAGCTCGCCCTGATCCAGGGTGAGCGAAGGAACGACGACCGACGTGTGGGGCTCTTCATCGCGCAGTGCGATCGCGTCCCAGACTTCAGCGAGCCGGGGTTGGAGCTTCTCGAATTCGGCGATCTCGCGTTCGAGAGTCAGGTCCCACGCGTAGGGTGGCTTAGGGATCACAGGACACCCATTTTAGAGCGATGCGTAGGGGTGCAATGGGAATTGCGGGGCGCTGTGGCGCATAGAGACCAGAGTCACGCCCCCAGTTTCCTTCTCAGTCCCGGGGGGTAGACGGGCATTCTTTCGGGATCGGAGCCCTTCATGCGCTCTTTTCGGCCGCCGCAAGGCGGCAGTCCTCCGGTGCCGCTTCCCGCGCTCCTGCACGCCACTCACCTTCTCGGCCTCGCCCTCGGGTCGGCCCTCGGTCGGCTGCGGGAATCGGGGGCGGCGGCTGCGAGGATGTTCGAAAGGGCCGAGGAGCAGGCCCTTCTTCTCAGAATGACGCGCGATCGCGGCCCCAAGGGGGCGGGGGTCCGAGCGACCCCGGCAAGGGTTCGCGACGGGCGAGGAGGCCGAGGAT
>DAIOUV010000119.1:0-4277 GCA_036759345.1 Acidobacteriota bacterium
CGGGCCCGGCCTCCTCGTTCCTGACGTCGGGCATGGAGGCGGGATTCTAGGGGATCCTCGAAGGCCGGCCGCCGTTTACTTCGCGCGCGCGCCCGGGCGTCTCCGGGCTCTCGACCCGCATGATGCTCTCCCGTCTGCTCGATGACGGCGACGACGAGCCCCATCGGAGATAGAAGGCAGGGAGGAGGAGAAGCGTCAGCGCCGTCGAGGAGAAGAGGCCGCCCGCGATGACGAGCGCCATCGGGTGCTCGACCTCCTGACCCGCCTTGTTCCCGCCGAGGACCAGCGGGACGAGCGCGAACCCCGTGACGAGAGCGGTCATCAGGATGGGGACGAGCCGGTCGACGGCGCCGCGCACCACGAGATCAGGGCCGAACGGAACCCGTTCCACCTCTTCGAGCTGCCGGTAGTGCGAGAGAAGCATGATCGCGTTCCGCGCCGAGATGCCGAAGAGCGTCACGAATCCGACGAGCGCGCCGAGGGAAAGCGAGGTCCGTGAGAGGGCCGCGGCTGCCACGCCCCCCACGAGGGCGAACGGAAGGTTGACGAAGACGAGGAGCGCCGGACGGAGCGACCGGAAGTCGGAAAACAGCAGGAGGAAGACTCCGGCCAGCGCGAGCGCCCCGACGAAGACCAGCTCGCGAAGGCTCTGCTGCGAGGCTTCGTAGTCGCCCGACAGTGAAACGGCATAGCCGGTGGGAAGCGGGAGCGATCGCAAACGCCGACCCAGCTCGCGGGAGAACTGGCTGACGCTCCCCGACGTGTCGCACGTCACGACGGCGCGCCGGCTCCCCCCTTGTCTGTTGATCAGGTTGGGCGCCGCCCGGATCGACACGTCGGCGACGGTCCTGAGCGGCACGACTCCGGATGCCGTCCTGATCGGCAGGCTGCGGATGCTCTCGAGATCACCCCGGCTCTGATCGGGAAACCTCACCACGACGGGCACGATCCGCTCTCCTTCGAACACGTCCGCGACCTTCAAGCCGCCGAAGGCCGTCGTCACAGCAGCCTGCAACTCGCCCAGAGTCGCGCCGAGGCTCACCGCTTTCTGCCGGTCGAACGTGATGAGCACCTGAGGCGCGTCCACCTGATTGTCGGCCCGGACGTCCCGCGCGCCCGGGATCGACGACATGACACGCTCCACCGCGCCCCCAAGGTCGTGCAGGCGATCGAGGTCGGGTCCCGAGATCGAGACCGCCACCGGCGCCGGCTCTCCCCCCGTCACCTCTTCCAGCCGCTCACGAAAGAACTGGCTGACGCCGAAAGCGAAGCCAGGGACGCCATCAAGGCTCTTACGGATCCGTGAGACCGCGCCCGCGACGTCCGCACCAGGTTCGAGCGCGACGTCGAACTCGCTCGACTCGGGTCCGGAGACCTCGTCGGCAAGCTCCGCTCGTCCGGCGCGCTGGGCGACCGAGACGACGCCTGGCACGCGCAGGAGGCGCTCTTCGACCGTTCTCCCCACCGCCATCGACTGCTCGAGCGACGTGCCGGGGAGCCCGATCATGTGGACTGTGAAGTCGTCTTCCTGAAAGGCCGGCAGAAACTCGCCGGCGAGGAAGGGGAGAGCCGCAATGGACGCGAGGGCGAGAACGAGCGCGACTCCAGCCAGAATCGCGGGATGCCGTAGCGAGGCGGGAAGCATCCTCCCGTACGATCTCTTCAGCGTGCGGGCCAGCCACGCTTCGGGCCGCTCGGCGGACGCTCCGGACAGGAGGAGCGAACAGGCAGCCGGGACGACGAGCAGGGCGACGCCGAGCGAAGCCAGCGTCGAGAGGACGTAGGCCTGCGCGAGCGGCGAGAAGATGCGGCCGGCGACTCCCGAGAGGAAGAAGACGGGAGCGAAGACGAGCGCGACGAGGAACGTGGCGTAGACGACCGAGCTCCGCACCTCCAGCGAGGCGTCGAAGATCACGTCGTGAGCCGGACGCGGCGCATCGAGCCGCCGGTTCTCGTTCAACCGGCGGTGGATATTCTCGACGTCGATGATGGCGTCGTCCACCACTTCTCCGAGGGCGATGGCGAGCCCCCCGAGCGTCATCGTGTTGATCGTGGCGCCCATGGCTCGCAGGACCACAACCGCCGCCAGGAGCGCCAGCGGTATAGACGTCAGACTGATCAACGCCGTCCTGAAGTCGAAGAGAAAGAGGACGAGGACGATCGTCACGAGGATGGCCCCGAGCCCCAGCGCCTGGCGCAGGTTCTTCAGCGCGCCCTGGATGAACGACGCCTGACGGAAGAGACCCCGGTTCAGCCTCAGACCGGCCGGGAAATGGCGAGCGAGATCTTCCAGCGCCGCATCGACGTCGGCCGTCACGCGCAGCGTGTTCACGCCAGGCTGACGGGAAATGAGGAGCACGACGGCGGGGTGGCCGTTCAGGCTGGCGTCTCCGATCGGCACGCCCGGCCCCAGACGGACCTCCGCGACGTCGGAGAGACGAAGCGCCGCGCCCCCGCGAAAGGCCACGACCGCGCTCCCGATATCCGAAATCTCTCGCGCTTGCGCCTCTGTGCGGATCGTCAGTCGCTGCCCGCGTGAATCGAGAAACCCGGCGGGCCCCACCGCCGTAGCGTTTCGCGCCGCCTCCTCGATGTCATGCAGCGACAGGTCGCGGTCGCGCATCGCCTGCGGCGAGACGATGACCTGGTTCTCCGCGACGCGCCCTCCGTAGACGACGACCTTCGAGACGCCGGGGACGGCCAGGAGCCGGGGTTTCAGCGTCCAGTCGGCGAAGGTCCGCGCCGCGAGGGGGTCGAAGTCGCCGTCCGACGTGATGCCGATGACCTCGATCGTGCTGGAGGCCGACGTCAGCGGAACGATCTCCGGAGGGACGACGCCCGCGGGCAGGTCCCGCGCGGCGGTCGCGATCCGTTCCGTGACGAGCTGGCGATCCCGGTAGACGTCGGTATCGTCCTCGAAGATCGCGGTCAGGCTGGACACGCCCGGCATCGAGATCGATCGAAGGGTCTTCAAACCGGGAGATCCGCTGATCGCGCGCTCGAGCTGCACGGTGACGAGGGCTTCGACCTCCTCCGCCGAGAGACCAGGAGCTTCCGTCTCCACGGAGACCTGCGGCGGAGCGAACTCCGGAAAGACGTCCATGGGAGACCGCGAGGCGGTCAGGAAGCCGTAGACCAGCAGAACGCACGCGAGGAAGAGGACCAGCGCCCGGTTGCGCAGAGAGAATCCAACGAGTCGGCTGAGCATCTCAGTCGACGACCGCGGGTTCGAAGGCCGCCTTCAGCCTTTCCGATTCCAGAAGCTGCGCTCCCTGAACGACGACCCGCTCGCCCGCGGCAAGCCCTGAGGCGACGCCGACCCGGTCCGAGGCCGAGACGCCCGTCTTGACAAGCCGCCGACTGAATTCGTTCTTCCCGTCGGCGACGAAGACGACGGAACCCTCCGGCTCGAGCAGGATCGCCGAGGAAGGAACCGTCAAAGAAAGTGTGGCTGGCAGAGAGATCTCGAACGTGGCGAGCGTCTGTGGTCGAAGCCGCTTCGAGGGATCGATCGCGGCAATCCGGGCGGTGAAGTCCCGTGTGTCCCGGCTGGCCGAGCGCGAGAGGGCGACGATCGTTCCAGCGAACGTGAGCCCAGGCAGCGATTCGGTCCGGATCACGACGCTCGCCCCGACCGTCACGTACCGGAGGTCCGCCTCGGGAACGTTCGCCAGGCCCCAGCTCCCGCTCGAGGACGGAAACGAGTCGGCCGCATGGGTCAGTCCGAGGTTCGCCCGCTTCGCGTCGGCCTGGGCGGCGGTTGCGCGCGCCTGCTCGAGCTCGGCTCGAGCGGTATCCAGATCCTGTCCCGTGGTGATTCCCTCCGCGTGGAGCTTCGACATTCGGTTGAAGTTCGCTTCAGCCAGGCGACGCTTCGCATCGGCACCCTCCGCCTCGCTCAGGGCGGCCTGCTCGTCGGGGGTCCAGGGAACCGCCGCGAGTGTGCCGGAGAGAGTGAGGAGAGGTCGAAGGCGCGAATGCGACACGGTCTCGACTTGAATTCCTGCGGCTCGGATCGCTTCGTCGGTGAGGGTCACGCTGGAGGAAGGCGCCTTGGAGGCCCTCGCAGCAGGCGTCTTGACGGTCTTCTGGCAGCCGGTCTCGAGGAAGCCGATCGCGAGCAACACGAGGCAGAGCCGTGCGGCCATGCCTAGCCCGCGCCGCCAGGCCCGACCATCTTCGAGGGGTCGATCCACGCGTCGAACTGCTCGGACGTGACGTCGCCGGACCTCAGCGCGGCCTCCTTCAACGTGAGGCCTTCCTGATGCGCCTTCTTC
>DAIOUV010000120.1:0-4133 GCA_036759345.1 Acidobacteriota bacterium
CATCGAAGTCTGGCGCTGCAGGAGCGCGGCGCCAACGTTGCTCGTCATGATGATGATCGTGTTGCGGAAATCCACGACGCGGCCGAGCGAATCGGTGAGCCGGCCATCCTCGAGGATCTGCAGGAGAATCTGGATGACGTCGGGGTGCGCCTTCTCGACCTCGTCGAGGAGGACGACGGAGTACGGGCGGCGTCGAACCGCCTCGGTCAGGACGCCCCCCTCGCCGTAGCCGACATAGCCCGGAGGCGAGCCCTTGAGCGACGAGACCGTGTGCGCCTCCTGGTACTCGCTCATGTTGATCGTGATGAGGTTCCGCTCCCCGCCGTAGAGCGCCTCGGCCAGCGTGATGGCGGTTTCGGTCTTGCCGACGCCGCTCGGCCCGACGAGCAGAAAGACGCCGATGGGCCGGCGCGGATCCGTGAGGTTCGCGCGGGCAGTCCGGATCCGACTCGCGATCGCCTCGAGGGCGTGCGACTGGCCGATGACGCGCTGCTCGAGCCGGTCCTTCAGCGTGAGGACCGTGTGGATCTCGTCCGTCAGCATCTTCCCGACCGGGATCCCGGTCCACCCGGAGATGACCTCGGCGATGGTCTGCGAGTTGACGCAAGCCTGCATGAGGGGCGTTTCGCCCTGCACCTTCTCGAGCTCCCTGTTGAGGGTCTCGAGCTCGGCCCGGAGCGCCGCGGGGTCCGGGGGCGGCGCCACGGGCGGGGCGGGTGCCGCGTCGGCCGCCGCGGACTTTGCCTCAGGTCCCGCGGACTTTGCGCCCGTTGACCCGGCCCCCTTCTTTTTCGGGGCGGCCAGATCCTCCAGCTTCGACCTCACCTCGCGGATCTTCCCGATCAGGTCCCGCTCCTTGTCCCACTGCGCCTTCAGGCCGGCGAGCTTCTCCTCTTCGGCCGCCTTCTTTGCCGCGAGCTCGCCGAGGCGCTCCTTGTGGTCGACGCCGGTCGCCTCCTCGCGCGCGAGGGCCTCGATCTCGGCGGCGCCGTGGTCGATTGCCCGCTGCGCGTCCTCGACCGCGGGGGGCGTCGCCGCTTGGCCGATCGCCACGCGGGCGCAGGCCGTGTCCAGAACGGAAACGGACTTGTCCGGAAGCTGGCGACCCGAGATGTAGCGGTGCGACAGCCGAACGGAGTCCTCCACCGCCTCGTCGAGGATCCGGACCTTGTGGTGGTTCTCGAGAGGCTCCGTGAGGCCTCGCATCATGATGATGCCGACCGCCTCGGTCGGCTCCTCGACCTTGACGACCTGGAAACGCCGCGCGAGAGCGGCGTCCTTCTCGAAGTATTTCTTGTACTCGGCCCAGGTCGTCGCGGCGATCGTCCGCAGCTCGCCGCGCGCGAGGGCGGGCTTGAGGAGGTTCGCGGCGTCATTCTGGCCCGCCTGTCCGCCCGCGCCGATCATCGTGTGCGCTTCGTCGATGAAGACGACGATCGGCTGGGGCGAGGCCTTCACCTCCTCGATGACCGTCTTCAAGCGGTTCTCGAACTCCCCCTTGATTCCGGCTCCCGCCTGAAGGAGCCCGAGGTCGAGGGTTCTCACGGCGACGTTCTTCAGCGGGCCGGGAACGTCTCCCTGGGCGATGCGGAGCGCGAACCCCTCGACGACGGCCGTCTTCCCGACGCCGGCCTCTCCGGTGAGGATGGGGTTGTTCTGGCGGCGGCGCATGAGGATGTCGATGATCTGCCGGATCTCGAAGTCTCGCCCGAGGATCGGGTCGATGTGGCCGGCCTTCGCGCGAGCCGTCAGGTCGACGGTGTACTGATCCAGCGCCTTCGTCCGGCCGGGGACGCCCGTCGCACCGCCCGCCGCGTCGTCGGCCGGCGCCTCGCCGAGCGAAGAGGCGTCGCGGTCTTCGACCGAGCCGGAGACGATCTTGTCGAGCTCTTTTCGGAGCGTCTCGACGGAGATCGCCGCGAACTCCTTGGAGATCTCGCGCGCGAGACGGGCGAATTCGTCCTTCTCGAGGAGAGCGAGGAGAATGTGCGCGGAGCGGACTCGGGAGGCGCCAAAATCGATCGAGCCGACGAGCCAGGCTTCTTCGACGAGCTTCGGAAGTCGGGGGGAGAGAGCCGGCGTGCGGCTGTTCCCGGTCTTGAGCCGGTCGAGCGATCGCACGAGGTCCTTCGCGAGCCGGGACTCGTCGATCTCGAACCGGCGCAGGATCCGGTGAAAGTCCGTGTCCGGCGTTTCGCCCAGCTTGACCAGCAGGTGCTCGACGTCGACGTCGTAGTTCGTCCGCGACAGGCAGAGTCCGGCAGCCCCCTCGAGGGCATTCCGGCAGGTATCGTTCAGTCGGCCGATAAGGGATTTCAGATTCGCGCTCATGGACGCTTCCTTCCTCTTCTCGCGCTTTTGGACGGGCTCTTATCCTAGTTCATGGACTCGAGAATCAGGTCCGAGGCATCGTCGGGCGAGGGGGCGCTCTTGAGCCACGTCGTCCAGCCGAGCATCGGCGGGGCGGCGGCGCCGGACCTCAGGTGGCACTCGGGGATCTCCTCTTTCTTCAGGACGAGCTGCACGTCGAAGTCGTACTCGACGCCGACGAGGAATCGGACGAGATCGTTCAGCGGCGTCCAGCCGCTTCCGCGCGGCAGAAAGACCTGGAAGGAGGTGAAGCCCAGCGGGCCGAGCCGGATCCGGAAGCGGGACTGGTTGTTCCAGACCTGGTCGCCGCAGACGAGGTCGACGCCGAGGCGGCTGTTGCGGGACCCCAGACGAGACCGATCTTCCGGCTCGAGGTCGAGCCACTGCCCGACGAACTGCCGTGTCGCGGTCGGGACCCCGAAGTAATCGCGGAGGATTCCCTCGATCGCGCTCGCCGAGTGCGGGCGCTGCGCGACGAGACCGGCGTAAAGAAGGAGCGAGTCGTCGGAGACGCTCTGCCGCTCGCGGAGCCCGCCCGTGCCGAGGCCGATCAGCGCGAAGAGGCCTGCGGTGAAGGGATCGTCGCCGCCGCTCTCGTACACCACGGGAAAGCGGTACTTCTGCCAGGCGCGGTGGAACAGCGACAGGAAGCGGTGGTTGAAGAGGTCGAGGAACTCCCAGAGCGCGTAGTCCTTGTAGCGGATCCGCTCGATGAGGAGCTCGGTGTACGGGATGGGGAGAACGCCGAGCGGCCCGGTCGTCCCGCCGATCGCGACGGTGAGCTCTGGGGGACGATCGGGATCGTCGGGATCGATGGTGAGGTCGTAAATCTCGCTCGGCGGAAACTCCAGGGTGGCGCGGGTCCTGAATCGCGCGGTCTCGCGCGCGGGCGGTCCGTCGTGGCCGACCGGGGCACGCGACGGCGAGAGCCGCGCCAGCAGCCGGACAGCCTGAAAGAACCCAAAGTGCTCGGGGCACGTCCGCAGTCGCTCGCTCAAAGCACGATCTGGTCGCCGGTGCGCGGCGGCCAGCGGCGCATGACCCCCTCGCGCTGCTTCGTCGACGCAACGAGCTGGCTGAAGGAGTTCACGGAGGCGTAGAGCGAGAGAAAGCGCTCGAGCACGGACGCGAAGAGGTAGACGCCCGAGCCGACGAAGTTCTGCTCGTCGAAGTCGATCGAAACCTCGAGTCCCCTCACGAACCCCGGATGTGTGTCGCGGAGCGGCCGGACGACCCGGCGCGCGGAGAGCTTCGAGATCCCGTCGATCTGCTGCCGGGTGACCGACGAATCGGAGATGTCGTAGAGCCGCAGGATTTCCCGCAACGCCTCCGGGCCCTTCTCTCCCTCGCGCTCGACGAGCGAAAGGACGTTCAGGGCGAGGTGCGAGATGAGCCTCCAGTGCGCCCCGCGCCGGAGCGGCGGCCGGAGGCTCGCGGTCGGCTTCACGAGGCTTCGGATCGCGGTGAAAACCCCGGGCCCCTCGAGCTGGAAGTCCCCCTCGGGATTGCCGAACGGGAGGCGGCCGGGAAGGTCGCGGTTCGAGCTGGTCACGTGCACGGTGAGGGTGTCGGTCTGCTCGTCCCGCGTCAGGGCACTTTGACGTGTGGTGCGACCGCCGCCGATGACCGGCCTGGTCGCCCAGTGAACTGCGTCGGCCGTCTCTTCGTCCGGCGCTGGACCCGTCCACCCGCCAAGGGCCGGCATGACCTCCGCGGCGACCGCGGGCAGCAGCCGCGCTGCATCGTCAGCCGAAATCGGGTTC
>DAIOUV010000121.1:0-3707 GCA_036759345.1 Acidobacteriota bacterium
CCTGCCCACGTCGGCCTCGCCCTCGCCGGCAAGGCGGGCACCCACGTCGTCCCATGACCCGGACAGGGAGGTCGAAGACTGTAGGGGTGCAATGGGAATCGTGGCACGCGCCGGCGCGAAGCGACCGGAGATTCGCTGGTGCTTTCCGTTTCGGTGCGCACCTGTCGACCGCCTCGGAATCTTCGCCGATCTGTCCTGACCCCGCTGCAGGCTGCTTTTCGAACCAGCACGGGCAGCAGCCGCTTCGCGTCCACGGGTCGGGTTTGACGGAAAACTCGAGGGCGTGACTCTGGTCTCTACGCGCCACAGCCCCCGGGCAATTCCCATTGCGCCCCTACAGTCGTTGGTATTTCGAGGCTCGCCGTCGTTGAAGACGTGATGTGCGGTCAACAGGTAGCGATCAGGAACGATTCCGAAGGCTGTGCCGACGAATGCAACTTGGAACTGGGGGGGGCTTCAGCTGCCCTTTCTTTACTCTACTCGGCCGCGAGAGTCGGACGCGCATTACCGCGCATACAGCGTCGCGGGCTTGAGCGATTGCGGCTACAAGGTTGGGCACGTGTCACTGTTCCCGCGCCTAACGAGATCAGGCTCAGCAGCGAGCCCAGCGAGTCTGGTTCAAATTGTGCCCTACTTCGCATTCTCCCACCGGCGGAGGACGGCCTTCGAGACGTACTCGATGTCCACGCGGGAGATCACGAAGTTTGGCGGCGCGTTCGTCTCCGGCAAACGCGTTGAGGCAGAGACGTGCTTGAGCGGTCCGGCCGATCGGGTCGAAATCCGACCTGCGCCCGACCCCATAATCTGGCTCGAGATCCGGCTTCTGCGACCGGCTCCTATCCCTTTGAGGGTTGCGTCGATGCGGCCTGACTAGAACCCGTCGTTTTGACACTAGACACGTTTCGGACCCTGAGCAGAGAACGAGGCGAAAGTGGTGAAGTGCTTGGCCGCGGTCAGGTCAGTCGGAAGGTGAAGGCGAATAAGATACGGCTCATGAAGATCGCCCCTCGCTTCTCCCGATTCGTCTGGAAGGAATTCCTGCGGGGCCCCCTCGCTACGCCATTTCTCCTCGGTCGCGGCGTGCGTCCCGTCGCTCGGTTCCTACCGCTTCGTTCGTCGAGCCTCCGCCTCTGGCGCCGCCTCTCGGTGCTCCCGATTCCCGCCGGTGCGAAACGGTTTCTCTATCGCGCCTTCTGGGTCCTGCCCTTCGGTCCCGGTGACCCGGCAACGCCGGCCCGGGTCGTCAGGCGGCATCGCGCGTTCTTCGCGCACGCGTGAGCCGCGCGAAAATGAAACGAGGCGAACCGTGACGACACCCGAGGGGGCCGAAGGATCCTGCGCTTATCAATCGTGCGCGTGCCGCGAGGTGATCTACCAAAGAGACGGTAAGCAGTACTGCAGCCGATCCTGCGCCGATCAGCAGACCACGGGCCACGAGCAGCAGCCCTGCCGCTGCGGCCATCCTCTCTGCAAGGCTTGATGCTGGAACCGCGGGGCGATCGAGTAGAGGTCCTCGGGGCGGAGGGCTCATACCCGAGGACCTCCGGGCGATTCAGCGGAGGTCGTAAGATGCCCGACCGTGTAGGGGTGCAATGGGAATTGCTGCGAGCGTTGGCGCGCACAGACCACTGATTCCGTCGTCGGTTTACGCCCGAGCACTAACACCGCGGGCGCCTATACTTCATTTTGAGGTACCGAGAAAGGATCTAATGCCAAAGAAGAACAGTCCCACGCGCTCGAAGAAGTACGATCATCCGCAAGACATGGCGCCCGGTTCCAAAACGCCTGTTGCCGTGAAGACTCCCAAGCATCCGAAGAAATCGGCAAAACGGTAGCCTGAGTCCTTGCATCCACGAGATCTGTAGGGCGCTCGCGCGTCATCCTGAGGAGCAGGGCGCTCTCTTCGGCCCTTTCGAACATCCTCGCCAGCGTTACACCCGAGTCGCGCAGCCGACCGAGGGCCGACCCGAGAGCGAGGCCGAGAAGGTGCGAGGCGCGCAGGAGCGCGGGAAGCGCCATCAGGGCGGGCAAACCGCCTCTGGCAGAATGGCCAGGACTGCCAGCTCGCGGCGGCCGAGAAGAGCGCATGAAGTGCCCCCGTCCGTCCAGAATGCCCGTCTGCGGGAGGGGATTGAGAAGGAAATCGAGGACGCGACCCTGGTTTCCACGCGCCACGGCCCCCCGGCAATTCCCATTGCACCCCTACAACCCTGATCTCTACGCGCCGCAATTCCCATTGCAGCCCACAGGTTTACACGGCCCAGCGAGGCGCGAGTGTCGGGCGGGAAGTCCCGCCCGATCTAAGTTGACGCCGACGGTGACCGGGGCGCACCCGTTCTACGTGCGCGTCTTCTCCCCATCGAACGACCTCAGCAGGTCCGCGAGATCGTCCGCATGCTCCTCCTCCTGCCCGAGGATCCATTCGAAGAGACGGCGGGTCGTGGGATCCGTCTCGCCCACGAACGCGATCATCTCCGTGTACGACTCGATCGCGATGCGTTCGGCGATGAGGTCTTCCTTGATCATGTCCACGAGGGTCGTGCCCTCGCGGTACTCGGTGTGGCTCTTCGAGAGGAGGTGGGAGGGGTCGAGGTCTGGCTCGCCGCCCAGCTGGCGAATCCGCTCCGAGAGCCGGTCCGCGTGCGCTTGCTCCTCGTTCGCGTGCTCGAGGAACTCGGCCTTAACGGGGTCGGCGTGGATGCCGTCGGCCATATAGTAGTGCCGCTTGTAGCGCAGCACGCACACGATCTCCGTCGCGAGCGAGACATTGAGCAGTTTGACGACGGTGTCCCGGTCACCGCGGTAACCAAGGGTGACGGCCCCATCTTCGATCTCGCGCCGGGCGCGCCGCCGGAGCTCCGTGACATCGCTCAGGAAGGTGCCTGGTGCCGCGGCGCGCTTCGAGGCATCGGCGGACCTGGTCTTGCGGCTCATGAGGCACGCGCCTTCGACGTGGTCGTCCCCGTCGTCGTGACCGTGTTCTCGGCAGTCTTCTCGATGGGGTTGTCCTGCGCCGTGGCGGCTGCGCCGCCCAGGAGCAGGACCGAAACAGCGGCGGCGAACATGCTGCGATTCATCTGGTCCTCCTGAAGTGTCTGATGCAGCGGCCGTGCCAGCGTCAGGCCCGGACGACGTCCGGCACGGGCGCCTGCGCGGCCTCGAAGCGCCGCCCCGCCTCCTCCCAGTCGGCCGCCGCGAGGAAGGCGTCGATGTAGTCGGCGCGCTTCGTCCCGTAATCCGTGAGATAGGCGTGCTCGAAGAGGTCCATCACGAGGACGAGCGGGCAGCCGGCGAGCGCGCCGCGGTCGTGCTCGTCGATCCAGACGTTGAAGAGCCGGTGCGCGAGCTGGCGCGCTCAGTCCAGCGTGTCAAGACTCGCCTCGTAGGTTCGCGCGCGCACGTCGGCCCATTTCAGCGCCTTGCGCGGATCTTCGGGACCGCCCTTTCAGGCTCCTTTTCGAACAGCACGGGTAGCAGCCGCTCTGCATCGAGATACTCGATGCGAAGCCGTGAATCCGTCGGGCTTCCCACACGCCCGCGACCATCGACTCCTTCACCCGGCACGGTGGTTGCTGCCCTTTTCTAAGCGGAGGCATCTCATGCCGAATCCCACGAATCCCGACAAGAACCAGCCGTTCCGCCGGTAAAACCTGCCGTGCCGCCTGTAAAGACTGGGCCTGTGCAGCAGCCCGCGAAGACGGCACCCG
>DAIOUV010000122.1:0-3683 GCA_036759345.1 Acidobacteriota bacterium
CTCGTGAAAGCGGCGCATCGCGGCGGCCTCGGGCGAGTCCTCGAGCAGGCGGCCGGGCGTCGATCCGTCCATCTCGCAGCCTGTCGCCCTTCCGAGCCGAGTTCGTCGGAGTCCTCTTCGAGGCGGAGTCGGGACGTGGCTGGCACCGGGTTTGCGGCCCCCTTGGGGGGAGTGATCCTATGCCAAGCCTCTGGAGCGGACACATCACCTTCGGCCTGATCTCGATTCCGGTCAGCCTCCATTCGGCCCTCGAGGCCTCCGAGCGGGTCGGCTTCCACCTGTTCCACCGAAAAGACATGGCGCCGATCCGGTACAAGAAGTTCTGCAGCAAGGAGGATGTCGAGGTGAGCGGCGACGAGATCGTGAAGGGCTTCGAGGTCGAGAAGAAGGGCCTCGTCACGATGGAGAAGAAGGAGCTCGAGGACGTGGCGGAAGAGCTCGGCGGGTCCGACCGGAGCATCGACGTCCTCCAGTTCGTCGACTTCTCGTCGATGAACCCCCTCTCGTTCGACATGCCGTACTACCTCGCCCCGATGAAGGGAGGCGAGAAGGCGTACGGTGTCCTCCGCGACGCGCTGCTGGACGCCCGGCGCGTCGGCATCGCCCGCGTGACTCTCCGGACGCGTCCCACGCTCGCGGCTCTCATCCCTGACAGGAGGGTGCTGTCGATGGAGGTGCTGCGTCCGTTCGAGGAGCTGAGGGACCCGGCCGGCCTGTCGATCCCGGCGATGCAGAAGAGAACCGGCGAGGTGAAGATGGCTAGGCTCCTGATCGACCAGATGTCGACCGAGGGGTGGGACCCGACCGCGCATCCCGACGAGTACAAGCGGGCGCTGAAGAAGCTGCTAGCGGGCAAGCGCACTGTCGGGGCGACCCACGCAGCCGGAGAGGGCGAAGAGGACAACGTGATCGACCTGATGGCGGCGCTCAAGAAGAGCGTCGCCCGCGCCTCGGCTCAGCCGAAGCGCAAGGCTCACGCCCGCCGAGTGCGCGCCGCGTGAGCGTCAGCGCCGGGGAATGAGCCGCTGCACGCGTCCTGGCACGCCGGTTGCGCGAAAGATCCGCATGGGACTCGAGGAGTACCGGAAAAAGCGCAGCTTCTCCAGCACGCCGGAGCCGGAGGGCAAGAAGTCGCCCGCGAGCGCCGGGTATTCGTTCGTGATCCAGAAGCACTCTGCGTCCCATCTCCACTACGACTTCCGGCTCGAGCTCGATGGCGTCCTAAAGAGCTGGGCGGTCCCCAAGGGGCCGAGCGTCGATCCCGCCGAGAAGCGACTCGCGATGGAGACGGAGGATCATCCCGTCGCCTACGGCAGCTTCGAGGGAATCATCCCGCAGGGCCAGTATGGCGGCGGGACCGTGCTCCTCTGGGACCGCGGCACGTGGACACCGCTCGAGGACCCCCGGGCCGGATACCGAGCGGGGAAGCTGAAGTTCCAGCTTCACGGGGAGAAGCTCGAGGGAGGCTGGTCCCTGGTGAGGCTTCGTGGAGGAAAGGGCAGGAGCAGAGGCAAGGAGGATGGGCGGAGCTGGCTCCTGATCAAGGAGAAGGACGACGCGGCGCGGCCGTCGTCGCGCTTCGACGTGATCGCGGAGCGGCCTGAGAGCGTCGTGAGCGGGCGCGACCTGGCGGAGATCGCCAGCAAGCCGGAGGGGATCTGGGACTCCCGCACCGGATTCTGGAAGCCGCACTCCCGGGTCCGCGAAGCCGGGACGCCGAGATTCGTGCCGCCCCAGCTCGCGACGCTTGCGGCGGAGCCGCCTCTCGGGGATGGCTGGCTGCACGAGATCAAGCTGGACGGCTACAGGATCCTCGCCTCGCTCGGAGGCGGAAAGGCACGCCTCTTCACCCGGAACGGGAAGGACTGGACCGACAGACTCGAGCCCATCGGGGCCGCCGTGGAGGGCCTCTCCGCCCGGGAGGTTCTCCTCGACGGGGAGGTGGTGGTGCTGTCGCCCGACGGCAGGACGAGCTTCAACGGGCTGCAGAACATCCAGTCCCGGAAGAACCGAAACGACCTCGTCTACTTCGTGTTCGACCTCCTCCACCTCGATGGACGCGACCTGACGAAGAGACCGCTCGAAGAGAGGAAGCGCCTTCTGCGCGATCTCCTCGGGAAGGTGAAGAAGAGCGCCGTGAGGTACAGCGACCACGTCAACGGGGAGGGGCTCGCGGTCTTCCAGGAGGCATGTAACCTCCGCCTCGAAGGGATCGTCTCGAAGCGCCGCGATGCGCCCTACAAGGGGGGACGGACAAAGACCTGGCTGAAGGTGAAGTGCCACCACGAGCAGGAGTTCGTGATCGTCGGCTTCACGGAGCCGGAAGCCTCACGGGTCGGGATCGGGGCCCTGCTCCTCGGCGTCCACGACGGAGGGGAGCTACGGTACGTGGGCAACGTGGGCACGGGCTTCACGCACGGCCTCGCCCGGACGCTCCGGGCGCGGCTCGAGGGCCTCGAGACGAAGACGGCAGGCGCTTCCGGCGCGCCGCGCTCGATGGGCGCCCGGTGGGTGAAGCCGGAACTCGTGGCGGAGGTGGCCTTCGCGGAGTGGACGCCGGATGGGAAGCTCCGCCATCCGACGTTCTCGGGGCTGCGTGAGGACAAGCCGGCCGTCGAGGTCGTGCGGGAGGAGCCCGAAATGCCCAAGCCCGTCGTCAGCGTGTCCGCGACGTCCCGGAGCGAGATCGCGGGGGTGACGCTCACGCACCCCGATCGCGTGCTCTACCCGGAGGAGGGGTTGACCAAGCGCGATGTCGCGCTCTACTACGAGCGAGTGGCCCCCTGGATCCTCCCGCATCTCGCGGGCCGGCCCACGACGCTCGTGAGGTGCCCCGAGGGGATCGCAAAGGGAATCGGGAGGAGATGCTTCTACCAGAAGCATGTCGGGACCGGCCTACCCGCCACGGTGACCCGCGTGAAGATCAAGGAGAAATCCAAGGTGGGCGAGTACGTGGTCGTCGACTCGCTTCCCTCGCTGATCGTCCTGGTGCAGCTCGGCTTCCTGGAGCTGCACACGTCGAATGCGCGGGCGGACCGTCTCGAGCAGCCCGACCGCCTCGTCTTCGACCTCGATCCGGACCCGTCCCTCCCGTGGGACCGGGTGGTGGCGGCGGCGCTCGCCATGCGAAAGCGCCTGTCGGCTCTCGGCCTCGCGAGCTTCGTGAAGACGACCGGAGGGAAGGGCCTCCACGTCGTGACGCCCATCGTGCGGGGTCCTGACTGGGAAACGTGCCTCACTGTGTCTCGCCGGGTCGTACAGCTGATGGAAGCCGACGAACCCCATGCCTACATCACCACGATGTCGAAGGAGAAGAGGACGGGGAGAGTGTTCCTCGACTACCTGCGCAACGCACGGGGGGCAACGTCCGTGGCCGCGTACTCGACCCGGGCGCGCGCGGGTGCGCCAGTCTCGGTTCCGATCTCGTGGGACGAGGTCCCGGGCGCCGATCCGAGGCGCGGCTCCTGGACCGTCCAGAACCTGCGGGAGAGGCTCACGGAGGCGAGTCGCGACCCGTGGGAGGGGTATGCCTCGACGCGTCAGCGGCTGACGGCCTCCTTGCTAAGGACGGTCGCTGCGAGGAAGGCATGACACGGATTGTAGGGGCGCAATGGGAATTGCCGGGGGCCTGTGGAGCGTGAAACCGGAGCCATTCTGTCTCTTTCTCGGTGCGGCCGAGGCAT
>DAIOUV010000123.1:0-3651 GCA_036759345.1 Acidobacteriota bacterium
CGGGGGAGTGCCCGCTTCGGCGCCCACCGTTATCCCTCAGTCCTCGCGGTACGTCATGACGACTCCGCCGATCTCGATGCGGTCGTTGTCCATGAGGCGCCGCGAGGCGTTTTCCTCGATCTCCTCGCCGTTGACGCGGGTCGGGTTGGTCCGGGCGTAATTGATGAGGGAGTAGCTCCGCTTGTCGAAGACGAGCTTCGCGTGCTTGCCGGAGACGGATTCCGGGAGGAGTTGGATGTGGCGGTACGGCGGGCCGGGGTCGCGGCCGATCGTCGTCTCGACGCGCTCGGCAGGGGAGGTGCGGAAAATCCGGAGCTCGGTCTGCCGGTCGCCTTCGTCGACGAGGAACCGCCCCGGCAGGACGTCCAGCGCGCCGGCCGGAGGCTGCCCGGCGTGGACGACGCCGCTGTCGGTCCATCCAGCGGGCGCGGGTCCCTCGGGGATCGGCGGCGGGGCCGCGGAACGCGAGGGGACGTTGATGACGACGGGCTTTTTCAGCAGCACCGTGAGCACGACGACGAGCGTCGCGATGAGCACGAGGACGCCGATGCCGAGCAGGATCACGACGCTCGACGGCAGGCCGCCCGGCGCTTCGGGGGCCGCCGGTCGCTCCGCCGGGAGGCGTGCGGGGGCCGCCGTGGGCAGAGGCGCTGTCGGCGGCTGCGTTACGGCGGCCGCAGGCGTGGGCAGAGGCGCCGCGGGCAGCTGCGTTGCAGCGGCCGCAGGCGTGGATGTTTCGCTCGCCGCAGGCAGCGGCGGTAAAGGAGGAAGCGTGGGTATCGGTGTCTGCGCGCCGGCCTCGGTCGCCATCAGGATGGCGGCGACGACCGTTGCGAAGAAAACCCGCTTCCTGAGGTTGCGGCCATTTCGCATCGTCTTTCCTCTTTGTGTGCCTCGAGATCGTCTCACGCCGGTTTCCGGGACGGTAGCCGGAAGGTCAGGAAGTGCTCCGGGTCCGGGCGGTCTTCAGGGCGCAGCGACAAACCGAGCCGAACCAGCTCCCTCGGCACGTCGGTCTCGGCAAGCGGTCGAGGCGGGAACGGGAGGGCCGACAGGGCGACGGTCTTATCGGCGTCTTCGAACGTGGAGCCTCCGGCGACGTGGCCCTCGAGAAGCACATGGATCTGCGCCGCTAGCCGGTAGGCGAGCGCCGCGCGGTGCGAACTGCCGTGCGACCCGGAGCGGGTCTCCGGGGGGATGAAAGGCGCCCCCTCTTTCTCGGCCTCGAGTCCGGCGAGACCGCTCGCGCCGTCGCCGCGGTGCGGCTCGCAGAGGAACTCGTTCACGGGCAGGTGTCGCGCCTCGAGACGCGCCCCCTCGCGCAGACGTTTCAGCTCGTGAAGGGGGAGGTGAACGCCGGCAAAGCCGCACTCGAGAGCCGCGATCTGCAGCTCGGCGAGGGCCGTCATCGTGCCGCGCCGCGTGCGGTGCCCGCCGCCCGCCACCGGCTCGGAGATCTGGTACGCGATGAACGTGCGCCCGGCCACTTCTGTCGACCCGTAATCGAGTACGCGTGGAAGCAGAGGATGGTCGAAGCCTGCCGTGGCGGCGTAAATCGTGCTCACCGCCTGCGCTGCCCGGCTAGACGAGGCGTCGAAGCCATCGACCCGGATCCACGCGGCAACGCCGTCCGTCTCGCGAACCGCGCGGTAGCGAAGGGGGAGCCCCGTCTGCTCGGGTCCTTCGAGCAGTCGGTATCCCGGAATCCAGGAGGGCATCGTTCCCGGAATCTTAGGCCGGATCGGCGGGCGGCCCGGCCTGGGAGATTTTTGTTGCTTCCCGTTGAAGCCGGCGCTACACGTTCGGACGGAGAGGCCGGCACTCCATGGATCAGGTGAACGTCCGCGTCGGAATGAAGGTCTGGGACTACGAGGTCGAGATGAAGCTGACCCTCCCCTCGGCACCGGCGCGGCTGGAGTCGTTCCTGCCGGTTTTTCAGCGGGTCGCGGACGGCCTCGTCGGCCTCGCCGCGGAACGTGCCGGCGCGGAGGGACGGGTCGTCTCGTGCAGGAAGGGGTGCGGCGCGTGCTGCCGCCAGATCGTCCCGATCTCCGAGATCGAGGCGCGGCGCATCGGCCGGCTCGTGGAAGAACTTCCCGAGCCGCAGCGCACGGAAGTCCGCGCCCGCTTCGAGCGGGCCCGCGAGCGCCTGGCCGAGGCGGGCCTTCTCTCGAAGCTCGAGAACCGGGAGGGCTTCGTGGAAGGCGAGATCGCCCCGTTCGGCCTCGCTTACTTCCACCTCGGCATCCCGTGTCCGTTTCTCGAGGAGGAGAGCTGCTCCATTCACGCCGGCCGGCCGATCAGCTGCCGCGAGTACCTCGTCACGTCGCCGGCCGCGAACTGCGCCGACCCGAAGCCGGGGACCATCGATCAGGTGGAGCTGCCGACGAAGGTCTGGACGGCGCTGGCGCGAGCGGGCTCGGCCGGCCCGCCTGCGCGCTTCATCCCGTGGGTCCCTCTCGTCCTCGCGCCGGACTGGGCGTCGGCACATCCCGACGCGTCCGAGCCCCGCCTCGTCGAGGAAGTGTTCCGGGGCGTTTTCGACGAGTTAGCGGGCCGGAAGGGCGTTTGAGAGCCTTCCCACCGGGCGGACGGACCTCATGGATTACAATTCGACGGATCTAGATGATTTGAACACTCCGGCCGTGCCGCCCCTGGCGAACCGGAGGTCTGGAAGGAGAAGGCACCTGGCTCGGAAACGTGAAACCGGGTCGGCCCCTAAAGCGGACCGCAAGGCTCCGGCGGAGCCGAAAACCGCCGTCCTGCAGCTCCCTGTCGAGCCGCCCGTCACCCTCGCTCGCCTGCGCCACTACCGGAAGCTGACGCGGTCCGTGTCTGTTCATCTGCGCACCCAGCTCGAGACGATTCTCGAGACATTGACTCCGCTTTTCCACGCCGAGACCGTCTTCGGCGACTACGTCCAGAAGAGCGTGTTGTCGACGAAGCCGGAGGCCGAAGCGGGCCCGCGCGGTCAGCTCGGTCCCGACAGGTGGGGCCGCGGATCGGAACTGTCCGTCAAGAGGGATGCGGCGGCACCCCCGACGGCGAAGGAGCTGCAGGACGCCCGGAAGTACGCGAAAGCGAACATCTCGCTGAAGGAGGCCGTCAAGGGGGCCGATCGCGCCTTCCACGACCTCGAGAGCCTTTACGACACGGTGGCGAAGAAGAAGCCCTACGACCTTGGCCTCGGCCTGACGCCCCCTCTCCCCATCAACACGTCGGCGCTCGAGATCCTCCCCCTTGACTATCCGTTCGTCGCGCGCTCGGAGCGGCAGAACAAGCGCGTGATGGTCACGGCCCCGCTGACGTGGATCGTGACGTACGCGGGGTTTTCGCTCGGTCGCCTCCGCGCCCTCCTCGGTGACCCGAACCGCTCGCGCGACGAGCTTCAGCGTGTTCTGACGCACCACCTCCTCCTGCACGTCGTCCTGGAGCGCAAGCCCGGCCTGCGCGACCTTCTTCAGGCGCTGCATTTTCCCGCGAAGACCGAGACGATGCCGGAGTTCGGAGAACTCCCCCTGACGATCATCACGTCGGCCGTGAAAACGGAACGTCCGCTCGACGACGTCATCCTGGAAAGCACCGATCTCTCGGGCGTGGATGCGACGGAGGAGATCGTGCGCGTGACGAACGTCGCCGGAATGGTCGACC
>DAIOUV010000124.1:0-3582 GCA_036759345.1 Acidobacteriota bacterium
CGATCTCCAGGGCCCGGTAAGTCCTGGACCACTGCGCTCTGAGCCCCACGCGGGGATCCTTCAAGAAGAAGGTCGATTCTGCGAACCTAAACCGCCGTCTCGGCAGAATGCCCGTGTGCGGACCGGGATCGGGAAGAAACCGAAGACGTGCCGCTGGTGTCTACGCGCCACAGCCGCCGGCAATTCCCACTGCGCCCCTACAAGGACTCTCAACTTGTTGCCGCATCCTTGCAGATATGGGCCGCACATGGAGAAAACGAAGCTCTTGCCGCTCCCATCCTGAGCTAGTAATAATCGCGACGAGCACACGATCGAAAGACGACAGTGACTTATGATGCAGACGAAGAACGCTACAGGCGTAATCAAAACGGGCAGCACTGCCGGCTCCAAAGTTTTCCAGGGTAAAGGAGAAGCAAGACGCGGGCGATCGCGGAACCGGCCGGATAGGCCGGCCGCTTCTTTCGATCTGGCGCGCCGCCAGTGCACCGCGGGACTCGTTCTTCGTCAAGTACCATTTCGAAAAGAGGGGGAAGAGCATGGATCCAGTAGTTCGTCCGGGGTTGGGTCAGCCCAAGACTGTCGAGGCGCCTGAAGCGACATCGTCGGGAGTCTCGTGGTCCGCGGTCATTGCCGGGGCGTTCGCCAGTGCTGCACTGGGTTTTACGCTCATGGCGCTGGGAGCTGGGGCTGGCCTTTCATCGATTTCGATCTGGCCTCGAGCGGGATTCTCGGCCCAGCGCGTTGCACCGATTGCAATCGTCTGGATCATTCTCGTTCAGGCCCTGGCCTGTGCATTCGGTGGTTTTCTGGCTGGACGCCTCCGGACGAAGTGGATCTCTGTTCACAGGCACGAGGTCCATTTCCGCGACACCGCTCACGGACTGCTCGTCTGGTGTGTCGGCCTCGTCATGACCGTAGTCTTTCTCTCATCGCTGGGCGCCTCCCTCGCCAAGGACCTGTCCAGTATGTCGGGTGAGGACCTGGCAAACCCCGCTGACTATTTTGTTGATCAGCTCTTCCGTTCCGACCGTCCCATCGCCGAGCGCCCCGACCAGGCGACGCGCGCCGAGGCGAGACTCATTCTGGCCGCGGCATTGCGGCAGCCGACAATGGAGTCTCCGGACAAGGCCTATCTCGGCAACCTTGTCTCGGCTCGCACCGGAATCAATCAGGCGGACGGAGCAGCCAGAGTGGATCAGGCCGTAGCTGCGGAGCGGCAGGCCATAGACGCGACTCGAAAAGCTGTCGCTCACTCTCTCTACTGGTTGGTCGTCGCGCTCCTCATCGGAGCGTTCTCCGCGAGTTGCGCCGCAATCGTCGGCGGACGGAGGCGGGATCTTGGCTGGGTGTGAGTTCGTCCCGGATGTTCTCTCTATCGATCTGAACCCTTAAGGAGGCACGATATGCGTTCGATTCTTCTCTTGCTTCTCGGCATTCCGATTCCGATCATCATTCTGGTCGGGCTTTTCAGTCACTTCTGATCAAGTTCGCCCCGACCGGCTCCGACATCCGCGGCGGCTTCGATCCGACGAGGGCGGATTTTCCCACGCGGATTACGACGCGTTCGAGCGCGGCGAGCCTCGTCCGCAAGGCCTTCTCCACTTGCTCTCCGATTGCGTGCGCTTCCGCTATCGACATCGCCGGCGGCATCGGCAGGACGAACGAGACCGAAAGAGCATCCCCGTTCCGACGGACGGCGAGATTGCGCGGCGCGAAAAGAGGCCGTATTCGGTTCGAATCGTCTCGAGCGCCTGCCGGACGGGACCATATGTCGAGACTTCACCTTGCAGTCGGTGTATCAGCGCGTCTTGTCGGCGAGCCTCGGCGGGCGGCGCTCGACGCCCACTGTCAACGAGCTGTCGCGAGGAAATGGTCGCGGCGCTTTCCGGCGGGAGCGGTGCGGTGGCCCAGCTCCCGGTCGAAGCCCGGCAGGATCGAGCGGAAGAACGCGTTCTCGATGAGCCTGAGCGCGATCTGCCAGCCGCTCGTGCGGGGACCGTCGATGCGCCCCGAGACGTTCGCGACCGTCGCGACCTCTTTCCGCTCGTGATTCTTGAGAAGTCCCGCGACCCCGCCGACGAGCATCTCGTAGAGCTTCCTGAACAGCGTCTTGTCCCGGTCCTGCCTTTTGTCGTAGACCTTCATTCCCTTAAACAGCGGCTTGACGTAGCCGTCGAGATTGCCGTCGCGGGCCTTCAATTCGGAGTAGAACGAGAAGGAGCCGGCTACGACGTCGAACTTTCCATACGCGCGAAGCAGGTCGTTCATGCGCGTCATGTCGGTGTTTTCGATCTTCAGATCGAGGTCGAAATCGGGGCTGGCGGTGCCCTCCCGAAACGAGCCCGTGAGCCGGGTATCTCCGCTCCCGACGAACCGCCCGCGCAGGTCGAAGCGCGCGCGGGCGCCGGACGCGTGATTTCCGAGGTCCGAGATCGAACCGCCGAGCTGCGAAAGATACACGCGGTACGCCGGATCCTTCGACCGATTCACGAATCCCAGCTCACTCGCCGAGATAACGGCCTTGTCCATTCGGAGTGTCCATGCCGGATCCGGTCCAGGCGCCTGCTTCTCTTTCACTTTCGCCTTCGGTTTGGCGGGAGACTGAGCCGCCGGAGCCGAAGGAAAGTTCTTCGCCTGAACGTAGTCCAGTTTCACGCCCGAAAGCGTGAGTTCCGAGAGCCGCGCGTTGCGCACCGACGGCGACGTTTCCAGCTCCCCGCCGGCAGCCAAGACACCGCCCTTGAGGACGAAGGCCGTGTGCGCCAGAACGGGAAGGGAGAGAGCATCGAGAGGGACGGCGTCGAGACGAAAGAGAGCGTGGAAGCCCGGGTAGGGCTCGGCGAGAAAGTCGGCATGCCCGTCGAGAACGCCCCGGCCGGAGCCGAGGAGCGTCGCTTCGGCGTGGATGGGCGAGGGATACATCTGGGGCTTTGATTGGACGTTCCGAATGTCGTTTGCGACGATTCGGAGCGCCGTCATCCGGATCGGGTGCGCGGGGTCCGCATCGACGTACGTGACCGTCCCGTCCTCGAGCCGGAACAGGTCGATCTTGAGAGGCGTGATCTCCTGCAGTGCCTCCTGCCAGCCTCGCTCATTCACGGGCACGCCCTCCTTCACTTCCTCGCGCAGCTGCCGGAGGTTGAGGTCTACCTGCGGCCGCTCCATGAGGACGTCGCCCACGAGGTGCCCCGAAAGCAGCGCGCGCCAGTGCACGCTCGTCGTCAACCGCTCGACGTGGAGGACGGGAGGGTCCGGATGTGCTTTCTGTCCGACGACGAGCCCGTCGAGAGCCATCGAGAGCGAGAAGAGCCGGAAATGCAGCTTCGGCAGCCGGACCTCGTATCCCTCGAGGCGATCGTTCATCCGGCGCTCGATGCTCCGCCGCAACGGCTCGTCCACGAAGAACGAGGCCACGACCACGAGCAACGTCAACGCGACCCAAGCGACGAACACTCGCTTCGCCAGACGCAGCGCAGGAGCTCTCCTCTTCACGGGGGAGCGCAGTTCTTCCACACGTCACACAGCGCAAGCCTCATGCCACGAGGCGCCAGACCGAGCGCGAGCCTCACGCTGGCGTACGAT
>DAIOUV010000125.1:0-3518 GCA_036759345.1 Acidobacteriota bacterium
CTGCTCTTCCTTCGCGGCGGCGGTCGCGTCAACGGGTCGAAGTCCGTCGACGAGGGGGAGCTCGCGGTCCTGGATCGCGACGGCGAGACGCTCTCGATCGAGGCCGAAACCGACTCCACCGTCCTGCTTCTTTCGGGTACGCCGATCGACGAGCCCGTCGTCGGGTACGGGCCGTTCGTGATGAACACCGAGCGCGAGATCCGGCAGGCGATCGAGGACTATCGCCACGGGCGCATGGGCCACCTCGGCTGAGCGCGTGCGCCCGACGGATCCGCGTCTCCTACCTAGTAGAGCGGAAGATAGTCGACGGCGCCCGTATCTCCGTCGTAAATCATCTCGTACGGGAACCAGTAGATGTACTCGTCGCCATAGTCGTCGATGTAGGCGTAGCCGATGTACGTCATGCCCAGATCCTGGATCTGCGGCAGCATGCTGCGGTGGGACGCGAAGCTGATCCCATTCGACCCGCCCGTCCTCGAAGCCATCTTCTTCGTGGTCTTGTATTTCTTGACCGGCAGGTCTCCCTTCTCGCTGTGCTTCACGCTGACGCCTGCGATCTTGCCGTCTTTGACATTGACCGAAACGGTGTGCTTGCCGTTCTTCTGAATGACGTGGTGACCGTTGGTCTTGATCTTGTCTCCGAGCAGTTGCTGACCGGAGGCGTGGTGATGTTTTCCTTTTTCCTTTTGCTTTTCCTTTTGCTTTTCCTTTCCCTTTCCCTTTCCCTTTCCTTGTGCATCAGCGGAACCGACCATCGCGATCAAGCAGATGACGGCGAAAATAGCCACCAGATAACGATGAGCGCGAACCATAGAGACCTCCAATTGTGAAATTAATCGGGCCGGTCAGTGAGTATCTCGGACGCGGTCCATGCGTACGAATGCGACGCAGGACGGATGCCAGCTATCCCGCCGAGGGGCGAATCGTGCTACGCGCCCTACACTAAACCCAGGTGGAGCCCGAAAACGAAGAACCCGGCGTTGCCGCCGGGTCGTCGCAACTGTCTGATTCGACAAGGTTTAGTATTGGTTGCGGGGGCAAGATTTGAACTTGCGACCTTTGGGTTATGAGCCCAACGAGCTACCAGGCTGCTCCACCCCGCGTCAGGGAGGGGGACCATAGCGGCTCGGGGTGCGCGAGTCAAGCGCACGTCTTCTGGAAGAAGTCGTTCCCCTTGTCGTCGACGAGGATGAAGGCGGGGAAGTCGACGACGTCGATTGCGAAGACGGCCTCCATGCCGAGCTCCGGGAACTCCACGACTTCCACCTTCCTGATGTTCTCCTCGGCGAGGAGCGCGGCAGGGCCGCCCGGCGAGCCGAGGTAGAAGCCGCCGTGCTCCCGGCACGCCTCGGTCACCTTCTGGCTGCGGTTGCCCTTCGCGATCATGACCATCGAGCCGCCCTTCGACTGGAAGAGGTCGACGTACGAGTCCATGCGCCCCGCCGTCGTCGGCCCGAACGAACCGGACGGCTTTCCTTTCGGCGTCTTCGCGGGGCCCGCGTAGTAGACGGGATGGTCCTTGAAGTACTGCGGGAGGTCCTGGCCGGCGTCGAGGCGCTCCTTGAGCTTCGCGTGCGCGATGTCGCGCGCGACGACGAGGCGGCCCGTGAGCGCGAGCGGCGTCGAGACCGGGTGCTTCGACAGGTCGGCGAGGATCTCCTTCATCGGCTTGTCGAGGTCGATCTTCACGATTCCCACGTGTTCCTTCGCGCCCGTGTGGACGGGGAGCAGCGCCTCGGGGTGGCGCTCGAGCTCCTCGAGCCACAGGCCCTTCGCGTCGATCTTCGCGAGGACGTTGCGGTCGGCCGAGCACGAGACGCCCATTCCGACCGGGCAGGACGCGCCGTGGCGCGGAAGACGGATCACGCGCACGTCGTGCGCGAAGTACTTGCCGCCGAACTGCGCACCGAAGCCGAGGGCCTGCGCACGCGCGAGGAGCTTCTTCTCGAGCACCGGATCGCGGAACGCGCGGCCGGTCTTGTCGCCCGACGTCGGGAGCGAGTCGTAATAGCCCGTCGAGGCGAGCTTGACGGTCTTCAGGCACGCCTCGGCGGACGTGCCGCCGACGACGAACGCGATGTGGTACGGCGGGCAGGCGGCCGTGCCGAGACTCTTCATCTTCTCGACGAGAAACGCCTCGAGGCTCGCGGGGTTCAGGAGCGCCTTCGTCTCCTGGAAGAGATAACTCTTGTTCGCCGAGCCGCCCCCTTTGGCCACGAAGAGGAACTTGTACTCGGCCCCCTTCGTCGCGTAGATGTCGATCTGCGCGGGGAGGTTGTTCCCCGTGTTGACCTCGTCGTACATATTGAGCGCGGCGGTCTGCGAGTAACGGAGGTTCTCTTCGGTGTACGTCTGCCAGATCCCCTTCGAGATCTTTTCGGCGTCGTCGGCGCCGGTCCACACCTGCTGGCCCTTCCACGCGACGATCGTCGCGGTGCCCGTGTCCTGACAGAAAGGCAGCTCGAACCGAGCAGAGACGACGGCGTTACGGAGGAGAGCCGTTGCCATGAAGCGGTCGTTCGGCGAGGCCTTGGGGTCCTTCAGGATGGACGCGACCTGTTGCTGGTGCTTGGGCCGGAGGAGGAACGACACGTCGCGCATCGCCTCGTGCGCGAGGACCGTGAGCGCCTTCGGGTCCACGACGAGGACGGGCTTGCCGGCGAACTTCGCCTTCTTTACGAAGCCCTTCGCGCCCGCGACGAGCCGGTACTTCGTGTCGTCCTTGCCCGTCTGGAAGGGCTTCGAATACACGAACCCGCTCTTCACGGGCGACTTCGGGGCGGTCTTCTTCGCGGACTTCTTCTTCGTGGGCATTGGAGTCTCCTCCAGCGTGGAAATTACCCGACGCCGGGGAGGCCGCCTCTGATGCGGATGAACCATCGAGAGTTGCCGGGGATCTCCGCGAGAATCCGCATAGCGTGGGGGTAAAGAAAGTTCCGGACCGCCTTCAGACGTTCGTGCCGGGTCTCGACGCGCTGACCGACGGCGGGCTGCCCCGCGGGCGCACGACACTCATCGTCGGAGGACCCGGCTGCGGGAAGACGATCCTGGCGCTTCAGGTTCTCGTCGGGGGGGCGCGGCGGGCGCATGAGCCCGGCATCTTCGTCGCCTTCGAAGAGCGGGCGCGCGAGATCGTCAAAGACGCTGGCGCGTTCGGCTGGGATCTTCCCAGGCTCCAGAAGGACCGGCTCTTCTTCCTCGACGCCCATCTCGACAGCTCGACCGTTCACGGAGGCGCGTTCGACCTCGCGGGCCTCCTCGCGGGTCTTTCGGCCAAGGCGCGGCAGATGGGCGCGCGCCGCATCGTGTTCGACGGCATCGACAAGCTCCTCGCGCACCTCGACGATCCCGCGGCGGAACGCCTCGAGCTCCTGCGGCTGCACCAGTGGCTTTACGAGAGCGGTCTGTCGGGAATCATCACCGCGAAGGCCGGGCAGGTCGACCCCAGGAGGTCGTCGCGTTACGGGTTCCTCCAGTACCTGGCCGACTGCGTCGTTCTGCTCCAGCACCGCCTCGTG
>DAIOUV010000126.1:0-3119 GCA_036759345.1 Acidobacteriota bacterium
AAGGACGCCCCGAAGGGCCCGCACGGGCACGGGGACGATAACGCCCACGCCCACGGCGACCACGAAGAAATTCCGTTCGCGGGCGTCCATTCCGTCATCGGACCCGCCGCTTGCGCCCTGTCGTTCCTGGCATCGCTCCTCGCCATCGCCGCGTGGTGGGGCGAGACGCACGGCCACGAGAGCATCGTCGCGACGCTCTGGACCTGGATGCCGATCGGGGAGAACGCGACGTGGTTCGGCGCGAAGGCGATCGCCGTCGACGCCGCGTTCCGCATCGACGCGCTCTCGGCGCTCATGCTCTTTTTCGTCACGCTGATCGGCACGCTCATCCACGTCTACTCGGTCGGATACATGGGGCACGACCCGGGGTACGGCCGGTATTTCTCGTACCTGAACCTCTTCATGTTCGCGATGCTCACGCTCGTCCTCGGCGCGAACCTGCCGGTTCTGTTCGTGGGCTGGGAGGGCGTCGGGCTGTGCTCGTACCTCCTCATCGGCTTCTACTGGACGAAGACGTGGGTTGCGGACGCCGGCAAGAAGGCGTTCGTCGTCAACCGCATCGGAGACTTCGGTTTCGTCCTCGGCATCTTCGGGTGCTTCGCGCTCTTCGGCACGACGGACTTCGACCGGATGTTCGCGCTCGCCGCCGCCGATCCGGGCCGCTACGCCGCCGGCGGGCTCCTGACGGCGGTCTGCCTCGCGCTCTTCATCGGCGCCTGCGGCAAGAGCGCGCAGATCCCTCTCTACGTCTGGCTTCCGGACGCGATGGCCGGCCCGACTCCCGTTTCGGCCCTCATCCATGCGGCCACGATGGTGACGGCCGGCGTCTACATGGTGGCGCGCTGCAACATCTTTTTCCGCATCTCGCACGTGTGGGCGGTGGAGAGCGCGAATGGCCACCCGACGACAGGCTGGCTCCTCACGCACGACGCATCCTTCGTCGTCGCCGTGATCGGGGGCGCGACGGCGTTTTTCGCGGCCACGATGGGCCTCACCCAGAACGACATCAAGAAGGTCCTCGCGTACTCCACGGTCTCGCAGCTCGGCTACATGTTCCTCGGGTGCGGCGCCCTCGCGTTCTCGGCGGGCATGTTCCACGTCTTCACGCACTCGTGGTTCAAGGCCTGCCTCTTTCTCGGCGCGGGCTCCGTGATCCACGCGCTCTCCGGCGAGCAGGACATGACGAAGATGGGAGGGCTCCGGAAGCTCATCCCCCACACGTTTCTCACGATGTTCGTGGCGACGATCGCGATCGCGGGCGTTCCGCCCTTCGCGGGCTTCTTCTCGAAGGACGCGATCCTCGGCGAGACGTACGCGGCGGGGTACAAGGTCCTCTGGGGTTTCGCGATCCTGACGGCGGGTCTCACGGCCTTCTACATGTTCCGCCTCATGCGGATGACGTTCTTCGGCACGTTTCGCGGGACGCCCGAGCAGCTCAAGCACGTCCACGAGTCGCCCGCTTCGATGACGGTGCCGCTCTACGTTCTCGCGGCGGGCGCCGCGTTCACGGGCTTTCTGGGAATTCCGAAGTTCATTCTCGGCAGCGAGAACGCGGTCGAGAAGTTCCTCGAGCCGATTTTCGCGAAGCTGCCGGCCGCCTTCGTTCTCGAGCCGCACGAGCTGCCGCATTCCACGGAGTGGATGCTCTTGGGGACGTCCGTGCTCGTCGCCGTGTTCGGAATCGCGCTCGGCTGGAGTCTGTACTCGGGGGCGTTCCCCTTCTCGATCCCGTCGCGGATCGCCTCTTCGCTCGGCGGCATCTATCGCCTCGTGCGCGACAAGTACCGCGTGGACGAGCTCTACGAGGCCGTTTTCGTGAACGGTCTCATCAAGAAAGGCGGTCGATTCCTGTGGGAGATCGACGCCCGCGTCGTCGACCTCATTCCGAACGGGGCCGCCGCCCTCGCGCTCGGTCTCTCCAACGTGTCCTCGTGGTTCGACCGCACGTTCGTGGACGGCGCGGTGAACGGCGTCGGGAACGTGTTCCAGGCCGCGTTTCGCGGGATGCACCGCGTCCAGACCGGCCGAGCCCAGAACTACGCGCTGACGATGGCCGTCGGCATTTTCGGTTTCGTGTGTCTCTATCTCCTCCTGAAGTGAAGGACGGCGAATGAACGGACTCCTGTCGCTCCTGATTTTCCTGCCGGTCGTCGGCACGCTCGTCGTGCTCTTCGTGCCGCGCGAGAAGGCCTCCGTGGTCCGGTGGGTCACGACGCTCTTCGCGGGCGCCGAGTTCCTGGCGTCGCTTCCCCTCTGGACGTTCGCAGGCTTCCGCAAGTCCGGCGACTTTTTCTTCCGCGAGACACACGACTGGATCCCGTCCCTCGGCGCGAAGTACTCCCTCGGCGTGGATGGCATCTCCGCGCTTCTGATCCTCCTGACGACGCTCCTCTCCTTCATCTCGGTCTACTCGTCGTTCTCGGCGATCACGAAGCGGGAGAAGGAGTACTACGTATTTCTTCTCCTCCTCGAGACCGGGATGGTGGGAGTCTTCTGCGCGCTCGACTTCTTCCTCTTCTACGTGTTTTGGGAAGTCATGCTCGTCCCGATGTATTTCCTGATCGGCATCTGGGGCGGCCCCCGCAAGCTCTACGCCGCGATCAAGTTCTTCCTCTACACGCTCGCGGGCTCGGTCGTCATGCTGCTCGCGATCATCGCGCTCTACTTCTTCAACACCTCGGGTTTCCTGTGGTGGAAGGGCCTCGGGAATCCCGGGACGTTCGACATCGTCCACTTCCAGGCGATCGCCTCCTCGATTCCGCCGGACCTCCAGCTCTGGCTCTTTTGGGCGTTCTTCATCGGCTTCGCGATCAAGGTGCCGATGTTCCCGTTCCACACATGGCTGCCCGACGCGCACGTCGAAGCGCCCACGGCGGGCTCGGTCATCCTCGCGGGCGTCCTCCTCAAAATGGGGACGTACGGGTTCCTGAGGTTCTCGCTTCCGCTCTGCCCCGACGCCCTCGCCTCGGACGCGCGTTTCCTCGGGCTCACGTCGGTCGGCTGGGTCGCCGCCCTCTCGATCGTCGGCATCATCTACGGCTCGATGGTCGCGATGGTCCAGAAAGACATGAAGAAGCTCGTCGCGTACTCCTCGGTCGCGCACCTCGGCTTCGTCATGC
>DAIOUV010000127.1:0-3022 GCA_036759345.1 Acidobacteriota bacterium
GTACCGCGCCGACACCGTCCGCAACCTCGATGCCTGGTACGACGCGTTCTCCGTCAGGCCAGGGCAGGCGCTCTCTCTCGCGCCGAAGGACCGCGTGCGGGTGTGGTGAGGGCGACAGACCCCTGGCTCCGATCGTGGCGCGACGGACGCGCCTTCACGCGCCTGCTGTTCGACCGCCTGATTCCCGAGGATGCGTGGCTCGAGAGGCCCATCCCGGTTCGTCATCCTTTCGCCTTCTACGAGGGTCATCTCGCGGCGTTCGGCGTGAACACGCTGGTGAAAAATGCGCTCGGCCGCTCCGGAGTGGACCCAGTCCTCGAGCGGCTCTTCGAGCGCGGAATCGACCCGGAAAACGCAGGGGAGAAGAGCGCGCCCGGCTGGCCCGCGCGGGAGTGCGTGGCTGCTTACGTGCGCGCCGCGGACGCGGCCCTCGAGGCGGCGCTCACCTTCCTCACCACCGTTGCCCACGACGCGCCGGACAGCCCTCTCCTCGAACGCAACGAGGCTGTCTTCACGGTCCTCGAGCACGAGCTCATGCATCACGAGACGCTTCTCTACATGCTGCGCGAGCTGCCCGCGGAGCGGAAGCGCCGGCCGAGCGGTTTCGGGCCGCCCGAGATCGGCGGAGCGCCTCCGCTTCCCCGCTCGGTCGCGATCCCCGCCGGGCGGGCGACCCTCGGTGCGGACCGCGAGGCGGCCGCATTCGGATGGGACAACGAATTCCCGCGAACGGTGCGCGACGTTCCCGCCTTTTCGATCGACGTTTTCCCCGTCACGAACGCGGACTTTCTGGAGTTCGTGAACGCGGGTGGCTATCGCGAGCCCTCATTCTGGCGCGGGCAGGATTTCGCCTGGGTCCGCGGCGAGGCGATCGCGCATCCGCACGCGTGGACGCGCCGGCAGGGCCGGTGGTGGTGTCGTGCGCAATTCGAAGATGTCCCGCTGCCCCCGGCCTGGCCCGTCTGGATCACGCAGGCGGAAGCCTCCGCGTACGCGCGTTACCGCAACCGGAGCCTTCCGACGGAAGCCGAGTGGCACCGCGCCGCGTTCGGGCGACCCGACGGGGGCGAGAACGAGCTGCCCTGGGGCGATGGCGCCCCAGACCCGAGCCGCGGAAACTTCGGAGTCGCGCGCTTCGACCCGCTGCCCGTGAACTCCTTCCCGTCGGGCGCGAGCGCGTTCGGCGTGCAGGATCTCGTCGGAAACGGCTGGGAATGGACCGAGTCCGCTTTCCTGCCCTTCCCTGGATTTCGCCCCATGGCGTCCTATCCCGTCTATTCCACCGATTTCTTCGACGGCGACCACGCCGTCCTGAAGGGGGCCTCTCCGGTGACGGCGCTGCGTCTCGTGAGGCGCAGCTATCGCAACTGGTTTCGAACGCGGTATCCCTACGTCTTCGCGAAGTTCCGCACGGTCGGCCGGTGAGCTTCGCCTCGGACGTTCGCCGGGGTCTCGGCGAGAGGCCCCGCCGGCTGCCACCCCACTGGTTCTACGACGAGCTGGGGTCGCGCCTCTTCGACGCGATTTGTCTCCTGCCGTGGTACCGCATCACGCGCGTGGAGCGGCGCCTCCTCGTTCGGGCCGCGCGCGCGATGTCCCGCGACACGGCGCGATTCGCGCTCGTCGCCGAGTTGGGACCCGGAAACGGCGAGAAGCTCGCGCTGCTCCTCGCCGGCCTGGGCGGCTCTCCCTGCGTCCTGCTCGCGGACATCTCGCCGGAAGCCCTCTCCACGGCGACAGCGCGCCTCGCGAAGGCGGGCTTCGCGGACGTCGCCGCGCTCCGGGGTTCCTACGAGAAGGGCCTGGTGCGGATCGCGGGCGAGCGGCCGAGGCGCGGCGCCGCTCTCGTCCTCTTCCTCGGGTCCAACGTGGGGAATTTCGAGCCGGCGCGCGCGTCGCGATTTCTGAGGGACGTGCGGTCGGCCCTGCGGCCGGGGGATGGTTTCCTCCTCGGGGCCGACCTCGTGAAGCCGGAGAAGGACCTCCTCCTCGCCTACGACGACCCGCTCGGCGTGACGGCGGCGTTCAACCGCAACCTGCTCGCGCGCATGAACCGGGAGCTGGGAGCGAACTTCGACCTCTCGTCCTTCGCCCATCGCGCCGTGTGGAATGCGCGGGAAGGGCGCGTCGAAATGCACCTCGTGAGCCGACGTGCCCAGCGCGTGCGCATTCCCGGGGCGCGCCTTGACGTGCCCTTCCGGAAAGGGGAGTCGATCTTCACGGAGGCGTCCTACAAGTACGATTCCGGAGAGCTCCGCGCGCGCGTGGAGGCGGAGGGGTTCACCGCCAGGCGCCGCTTCGAAGACGGGCCCGTCGGTTACGCGCTCACGCTCTACGAGGCCGTCGAACGGTGAGCCGGAATCAGTGTTCGGGCGCGCGCGTCCCCGAATCAGCGCCGATACGCGGAGTCGTGATCGGGATGCAGGGAAACGAAGCGGAGAACATCGCCTTCCCGGAAAGCGAGCGCGCGCACCTTCTGGCTCAGACGGAGCGAATAGACGCCGGCACCGTTGGGTGCCTCGAGATGTTTGATCGCCTCCCACTGGAAGCCCGTGTGCCGATAGATCGCACTCCAGTCCAGATCGCGCAGGCGGCGCAGGGATGCGACGACCTGCTTCAACTCCGCCGACTCGAGGCTGAAGAAGACGCCCAGAAACTCGGGACTGTTGAGATCGAGCCGAAGCCGCCTAGCGCCGGCGGCCACGCGAGCGGCTCACGACCCTGGAAGTTCGCGCCACCAGAGAGTCGACCGAGCACGGCCCGTTCTGGCGAAGCGCTGGGGGCCGGACGCGCAGGCCCCGGCCTTCGTGCGGCGGAGCGCTACTTCATCGCGCCCGAGGAGAGAGCTGACCCGAGACGTTCGAGAGCGCCGCGAGCGCGACGTCGATGCTCTGTGCCACCCGGGCTCCCTTGTCGTTGGCGCCCTGGACGACCGCGGTGTTCGCGACGAGCAACTGACCCGCGGGAGTGAGGTCGTTGCCGAGGACCTTCTGGACGTCGCCGAGGTTGTTCAGGAACGGGT
>DAIOUV010000128.1:0-2994 GCA_036759345.1 Acidobacteriota bacterium
ATCACATCGACGAGCCAGGCTTCGAGCGGCATCTGCCCCCACGCGATGGCGCGCTGAACGAGGTACGAGACCGGGCTGTGCGGCTCGGTCCGCCGGAAGTAATCGGCGACCTGCGCGAGCTGCGCGAGCGCCTGGTCCCGCGCCCGGATGGACCCGCCTGGCCCGCCCGCGCCGCTTCCCGATGTTTCGCCCTCCGCCCCTTCCGCCATGTCGGACGGGTCCGGCTCCTCGATCCTCTTTTCCTTGACGATCCTCTCGAGCAGGTTCCGGATTGCCTCGAGAGTCTTCGTGAGGCTGCCGAGTCCCGGGGTCTGGCGCGAAAAGCGGACGTCCATCTGCTTGTCGAGGGCCTTCAGAGCCGCCCAGCTCTCGGCGACGTTCGCGGAGAGCTCCTCGTAGAAGGCGCGGCGCGTCTCGCTCTTCGCTTTCCGGACCTCCTCGCCCGTGATCTTCCCGTCCATCTGGGCGCGTGCGCGCTTCTCTTCGAGCTGCTGAAGCGCGTCGCCGGAGAGCTTCGACGTGTCGGCTGGAAAGTCGTACTGCAGGGCCTCTTCCCACTGGAAGAAGTTGTAGTTCGCGCCGGAGCGTTTCGTCAGCAGGATCTTCCGGGCGGCATCCGCGGCCTGGCGGTCCATCCACGCGAGCGCGTTGGCCCGCGCTTCGAGATCGTTTCCCTCGTCGATCTCGGGATACAACGTGTCCCAGAAGTTCTCGAGAAGGCCTTCCGCGAGCTTCAGCGAGTCCCTCAGGCCGGGGAATCCGTTCATGTTCACGGCGGCTTCGGAAAGCCAGGCGACGATCTGGAGGTCCTTCGTCTTGCCGCTCAGGCTCTCACCGGCAAGCTCGGCCACTTTCTCCCAGTCCGCGACCTTCAGCTCGCGAACCCAGTCCCCCTGGGGAACGTCGTCGTCGGCGCGACGCGCCTCGCGGATCTCGTCGTGGAGCCCCGAGTACTGAAGGTTCTCTCCACTCGGGTTTTCCCCCGCGATCGGCGCGAGCAGGGCGTCCAAGTTGAAAACGGGAGCTGACGGCATCGCGACGATTTCCTCCGGCTAGCGAGAGATGCTTATGCCATCCAAGCGTCAACAGTTAGAATGTGGAAAGGATAGCGACGGCGCGTACTCCGGTCAAGAACTAGTGCGGAAGCGAGGAGAGACCATGCCGACACCACGCGAACTTTATCAGGCCGGTCAACTCCAGGCGGCAATCCAGGCCCTCACGGCCGAGGTCAGGGCGAACCCGGCCGACGGCCCAAAGCGCATCTTCCTGTTCGAGCTCCTGTCGTTCGCCGGCGAATGGGACCGCGCGGAGAAGCAGATCGAGGTTCTCGGGCAAGCGGGCCCGAACGAGGCCCTCGCGGTTCAGGTGTACCTGGCGAACATCCAGGCCGAGCGCGCGCGGGAACGCCTCTTCTCGGAGGGCCTCCATCCCCACTTCCTGAACGAGCCACCCCCGTATGTTGACCGGCACCTGGAAGCCATCAACCGGATCCGCGAGGGGAGCTTCGCCGAGGCCAGGATCGTCCTCGACCGGGCAGAAGAAGAGCGTCCCGCGCTGCAGGGGACGCTGAACGGACGGCCCTTCGCCGACTTCCGCGATTGCGACGACGTGATCGGGCCCGTCCTGGAGCTGATCGTGAAGGACAAGTACACGTGGCTTCCGTTCGAGCAGATCCGCCGCGTGGAGATCAGCCCCCCGTCCAAGCTCCGGGACCTCGTCTGGGCCCGCGCGAAGGTCGAGGCCCTGGACGGCACGGTCGGCGACGTGTACGTGCCGGCTCTATACGAGGGAACATGCCGGAACGCGGACGACCAGCTCCGGCTCGGGAGGATGACGGCCTGGGTCCCGCTGGCCGACGACCTGTCTCGTGGGGCCGGGCTCAAGACATTTCAGGTGGACGAAGGCGACGTGGCGCTCTTCGAGGCCCGCCAGCTCGAGTTCCGGCCGTCATCTCCCGCCGCCGTGGCATGAACGCGGGAAAGTGAAGGCCCTCACCGGGCGGTGAGGGCCTTCGAGAGTGGGCCAGGAGTAGGTCGAGCGACTCAGATAGCCTTATTTATCTTGATGTCGTAGCCCGCCGTCACGGGGCCGTCAAGAGTGCCATCTGGTTTCTGCTTCGCGTACGAATACTCAATCTTCGCGTAGTTCAACGAGATCTGATCCATTGGGACTTCGCCCCCCGACGAGCCACCCGTCTGGAAGCTGGACACGAGGAGGTCGGTGAACTTGATCTTCAGGTACTCCTGCTGCTCCTTGCCCGCCTTGCGGCAGACCAACGACGCCGCCTTGATGTGCTCGCCGCTGGCACAGGCGAGCAACAGCTTCGGCGAGGCAAGGTTGGCATTCATGACGAAGTGGAAGTCCTGCATGCTGACCTTCCCGGAGCCGCCGCCTCCTCCAAACGCGTGCGAGCCCGTCTGCGTCTCGCCCCACGACCAGGACTGGAGGTCGATTTCGTCCTTGTGCGTGGAGTCCATGCTCTCGCCTTTGATCCCGTCGATCTTTAGAAAATAGTCTACTGCCATAAACTGCTCCTTTCACCCGGCTAGGTGGATGTTCGTAATGGTAGTGGTTTCTCGCCCTTCTCCGTTGATGACGTTCTCTCGTCGCTCGATCTCGCTTGCAAACATAGGCCGTGCACGACGGAATTCAAGCTCATCCCGACAGACGCGTGACGGCGATCATCATGTCGAGGCTCCTCACGAACGTCTCTCACGAGTTCGACATCAGGTTGAACATGAACATGACAGGACCCGACGTCGGACCCTGGGTCGTCTGCTCCTTGGCGCTCATCTCGAGCCTCCCGTACGCAAGGTCGAATTCGCACTGCGGGATCACGTCACTTCCACCGGCATCGAGGTCGCCGGCCTGAACCTTCACGACGAGGACCTCGGAGAGCGTCACCTTGAAGTATTCGAACTGCTCCTTGCCCGCCTTGCGGCACGTCAGGACCGCGGACGGGATCCTTTCGTTCTTCGCGATCTTCGTGAAGAG
>DAIOUV010000129.1:0-2864 GCA_036759345.1 Acidobacteriota bacterium
GGCCCAGATGGGGCTGCAGAATTACATGGCGAATCAGGCGTAACACCTGGCATCCCCCCCGACGCGCGGACATTCAGGGTTCTCCTGCCCATGTTCCGAAGTGGACAGATATTCATTTGCGTCTTCCTTGATGATGCTGACTGCGGGGAAGGAAGGCGAGTCAATCAGCTTCCTCTGACGATGAGGAGAGTAGACACATGGCACAGCCGAGAGCAAGGAGCTACACAGACATCGTGTGCGCGAAGAAGACCGTGATAGGCAGTAAAGTCGTCAACGCACAAAAGGAGAACCTTGGAAGAATCGAAGAACTCGTACTCGACGCCGGAGCCGGCCGGATCGCTTACGCGGTTCTATCCTTTGGAGGCGTTCTTGGGATGGGCGATAAGTATTTTGCCATTCCGTGGAACGCGTTCCACTTCAATGTGTCGGAAAATCACGCCGTCCTGAACGTTGACAAGAAACAGCTGGAGAATGCTCCGGGTTTCGACAAGGACAACTGGCCGAACATGGCTGATTCGACCTGGGGAGCCAGCATCTATAAACACTATGGGTACTCCCCGTACTGGGAATGGGAAGAAGAAGCGTTGTCATTGGCAACCTGAACGACCGATGCGGGACGCCGCCCCGCAGGTGTCGATCGGTGTTACGGCCCGTGGGACGGGACCGGAGCGAAGAACAGGAGAGACTGATGCAGAAAAAGAGAGCTGTGTTCCTTGCACTCGTGAGTGCCGCAACCCTGGTAGGGGGAGGCGCCTTCGCCGTCCACGCGCAGTCGACGAAGGTCATCTCCAGCTACGGACCCAACAACCAGGACATGACGTTCGATCAGATCAAGGCGGCCCGCCTGGCCGTCAAGGCTGAGCGCGCCAGGATCCACGCCGCGCTCCTGGCGTCGAGATACGACCTCAAGCCAGCGACGGGAAACGCCTTGATGTCCGGGGGAAAGCCGGTTCCGATCGGTCCGACGGCGCGTCTGGGCGGCGCCACCTGGGAGCAACTCGCCACGATGACTCCCGAGCAGATCAAGGAGAAGGACCTCTTTCCCTATCTGCCCCTCCCCTTCCCGGATCACGCTGAGGGGGGCATGCTCTTTCCCAAGATGACGATCGACGTGCTGCCGCGTCTCACGCGTTTCGACGTGGATTTCGACCTCCCGGAGCACGTCCTGCCCGACAAGGCTCCCCCGATCTTCCTGACGACGCGCCCGGATCTTGGCGACGTCTCGAAGGGAAAGGTGATCACGCTCGAGAACTACTACGAGACCTTCAACGGCATCCTGAACCCGAAGCAGCTCGAAGGTTTGCGCCTCCTGGTCACGCAGTTCCCCCAGCAGCAGTTCAACGCGACGGAGGACAGGCGGACGGATCGTGCCGACGGGATGATCGGGGTGACCTGCTTCGACTGCCACGTGAACGGGCACACCAACAGGGCCACGCACCTGGTCGGTGACATCCGGCCCCAGGAGTTCCGGCACCGGATCAATACCCCGACGCTGCGCGGCGTGAATGTCCAGCGCCTCTTCGGGTCGCAGCGCGCCATGAAGACAGTGGAGGACTTCACCGAGTTCGAGCAGCGCGCGGCCTACTTCGATGGCGACCACACCATGGCGGCCAAGAAGGGAGTCAATGTCCTGGAGCGCGGCTCGCAGGTCCACTTCATGTCCGAGTTCATGGCCATCCTCGACTTCCCTCCCGCGCCGAAGCTGAACATTTACGGAGAGCTGGACGCGACCAAGGCCACTCCCTCCGAGATGAGGGGGCAGTCGCTCTTCAACGGGAAGGCCCGCTGCTCCGCGTGCCATCCCGCCCCCTATTACACCGACAACACCATGCACGACCTCAAGGCCGAGCGGTTCTACAAGCAGACCTTGGTGGACGGCATGATGATGGCGCACGACGGTCGCATCAAGACTTTTCCGCTTCGCGGTATCAAGGACTCGCCGCCCTATCTACACGACGGGCGATGCCTGACCCTCGAGGACACCGTGGAGTACTTCAACCTGATCCAGCAGCTTCATCTGGCGGCACAGGAGAAGAAAGACCTGGTGGCCTTTCTCCTCAGCCTGTAAGGAGACTGAATTACGGAGCGCGGAGCGCCCCCTGCGTTCCTTTCGGAGGAAACATGAAAGCCTTGATTATCAGTGCGGACAATTTTGAGGACTCTGAGCTGCTGGTCCCCTACTACCGGCTGAAGGAGGCGGGCGTCGAAGTGGCCGTGGCCTCCCTGCGCCGCGGGGCCATCGTGGGCACGCGCGGTTACACAGTGGCCGTGGACAAGACCCTAGACGAGGCCAACCCTGACGACTATGGAATCCTGATCCTGCCTGGGGGCGCAGCGCCGGCCGTGGTGAGAAAAGAGCCGAAGGCGCTGGAGATCGCCCGGAGCTTCTTTGCTCGCAGCAAACCGGTTGCCGCTATCTGCCATGGGCCACAGATCTTGATCAGCGCCGGTCTTTTGCAGGGGCGACGCGCCACCTGCTATAGGTCGGTGGCTGATGAACTGAAAGAGGCCGGCGCGCTCTATGAGGACCGGGAGGTGGTTGTTGACGCCAATCTGGTCACGTCCCGGCAACCGGCCGATCTCCCCGCGTTCATGCGCGAGACCATGAAACAGCTCGGGCTTTAGCTTTCAGGAGATCCCCATGAACTGGGGGTGAGTGTCAGGGAAGAAGCTTTTGGCATTGGAAACCATGTCAAACACCACAGCTATGCAAGGGATGCTCTACCGAACGCTCGGCAGCACGGGAGAGAACGTCTCGGCGATCGGGATCGGGGGCTGGCATATTGGTTTGAACGGGGTGGATGAGCAGTTGAGCATCCGCATCATTCGCACCGCCGTAGACCGCGGCATCAACTTCATGGATA
>DAIOUV010000130.1:0-2757 GCA_036759345.1 Acidobacteriota bacterium
CGCACGAGCGCAACCTCGGGCGTCTCGCGGCGGTAGAGGTCCGGCGGCCCGGCTGGGCACGTCCCGGCGACCCGCCGCGCCGCGTCGGCGAGAAAGAGAAGAGAAAGAATTGCTGCGAAGAAAGGCGCGGGCAGCCGGTTGCGCGCGACGAGCCACGCGAGTGCGGCAACGAGAGCAACAGTAAGACTTCCTAGAAGGAGGAGGGGGCGGAGAGCCGAAGCCACGGCCGCAGCAGAAGTGGGTCCGGCGCCCAGTCCGAGAGCCCATAGACCCTTTCTAAGAAAATCTTCAGCGCCGAGAGCCAGAACGAGAAGCGCGCCGCAAAGCACCGCCATGACCATCGCGGTCTTCAGCAGAAGCCTTCGCGCCCGCGCCCGCGCCTCGGTTTCGCCAAAGAAGACGCAGTCCACGCCGACCGCTGCCGCCGTCGCAAGCGCGAATGTCACGAGGAGCCACCACTTCTCCGGATACCGCAAGACCGGAAGGGCCGATGCCACGAACGAGGCGCCCGGCAGAAACCGCCCGAACGAGAGCACCGCGCCGCCGAGCGCGAGAAGCACCGCGGCTCGCCCGCGCCGGTCCCGCCAGGCAGACACCGCGAAGAGGAGGGGGATCAGCCCGAGCGCGAGATCCTCGAAGTAGGGACTCCCCGCATCGAACGTGCCCGCGCCCCAGTAGTACACCGTGTCGCCTTCCGGGTCGCCGGTGAGCCGCGGTTCGAGGAGCGTGAGGACGCGCGACGGCCGCACGGACCGGAAGAGGGCCCCGTGCTCGGGCCGCATCTCGATGCCCCGCACGGACCGGGAAAGCTCGAGGACCGCCGGACAGATCTGGACCGCCGCGAGGCCCGCGCCGAGGCCGAGGGCGAGAAGCGCGGCGGCCATCGCGCGCCCTCGCGCCTGCCCCGCGCCGAAGGCCGCGACCGCGAAGAACGCCGCCGCGCCCATCAGCGTGACGGCCGGTTCGCCGCCGAGCGCCGAGAGGCCGAAGGCGAGCGCCGCGAAGGCGCGCGCGCGACCGCGGGAGGCTGCGTCGGAAGAGGCGAGACGCGGCGCCTCGGCGAGCGCGAAGGCGAGCGGCAGGACGGCCGCGCACATCGTCGCGTAGACGGGAAGCGACTGGAACACGCCCGAAAAGAGCAGCACGAGTGTCCCCGCGGCGCACGCTTGGGGCGAGAGCCCGAGACGCCGCAGGGAAAGGAAGAAGACGGCGAGGATGAGGAAGATGCTCACGAAAGCGAGAGCCGTCGGCGAAAGCACGAGGAGGAGTGGCGAGAGCGGCCAGAACACGGCCGCGTTCGGGTCGGCCGCGAAGGGCCGTCCCGCCGACATCCACTCGTTCCAGACGGGCATTTCGCCCGACCCGAAGAGCCGCGCCAGGACGAGCCTCCACGGGACGAAGAAGAAGCCCGCGTCGCGCCGATACAGCGTGCCGCCGGTCAGGAACGGAGCGAAGCGGATCGCGGCGGCCGCGAAGACGGCGGCGAGGGCCCATGCGAAGGAACTCGCGCGGGGGCGAGGGGGCTCCTCCGGTGCGCGCGTCACGTCACTCAGGGCTTCCGCGCGAGCACCAGGAGCGACATCCCGAACGACGGCTCCGTGTTTTCCTCCGCCCGGAGGAGGGGCATGACCCATTTGAAGGCGCCGAGCTGCCTCCTCGGCAGCACGCGGCGTCTCAGAAGGCGCGAATTGAGCCACCAGCCCAGAACGCCGGGCCGATTCAGGTACCGGACCGATTCCACCGCGAAGCCCGCGCGCGCGACGAGCGTCGCGAGGGCCCCCTTTTCATAGCGGCGGTAGTGGCGGAGATTCTCGTCGAGCGTGCCGTAGAGCGCCGGCAGGGCGGGCACGAGCAGGGCGAGATGCCCTCCGGGCTGGAGAACACGCAGGAAGTCGGTGAGCGTGCCGGCGTCGTCCTCGATGTGCTCGAGCACGTTCAGGCAGACGATCGTGTCGATGCGCTCGCGCTCGAGGTCGGCGCGATCCTCCTCGGTGAGCGGAAACCGGAACGAGGCGACGCGCACGTTGCCCTGTTTCTCGAATCGGTTGAGGAGCTCCCGCACGTAGTGCGGCTCGATGTCCGACGCGACGACGCGTTCGCGGTCCGCGAAAAAGCGGGTCTGGTTTCCCACACCCGATCCAACCTCGAGAACGCGCGACCCGAGCCAGGCCTCGAATCGGTCGTGAAGCCAGCGGTTGTAGACCGACAGCTCGCCCATCCGGCGCAGCGTGATGGCCCCGACGTCGCTCTCGGGCGCCTCCCAGCGGAAGTACTTGAGGATCGTCCAGACCGCCTGAAACGCGTCCTTGAGGCCGATCTTCTTCCCTTCCTCATAGGTCCGCCCGTTGTACGAGATGGGAACCTCGTAGATCCGGACGCGCATGCGCGCCACCTTGCACGTGATCTCGGGCTCGACGCCGAAGCGCTGGGACCTGAGGTCCAGCCGGTCCACGACGCCGCGCGTCATGACCTTGTAACAGGTCTCCATGTCGGACAGGTTCAGGTCCGTGAACACGTTCGACATGAGCGTGAGCAGGCGGTTGCCCACCGTGTGCCAGAAGTAGAGGACGCGGTGCCCGTGCGGACTGCCGAGAAAACGGGATCCGTACACGACCTCGGCCTTGCCCGAGAGGATGGGCCCGAGGAGAACCGGGTATTCTTCGGGGTCGTACTCGAGATCGGCGTCCTGGACCACGACGAGGTCGCCCGTCGAGGCGCGCATGCCGGCCCAGACCGCCGCGCCCTTCCCCAGGTTGC
>DAIOUV010000131.1:0-2724 GCA_036759345.1 Acidobacteriota bacterium
GGTGTAGGGGCGCAATGGGAATTGCCGGGGGCCTGTGGCGCGTAGCCGAGGCACTTTTCCGCCGTCCCGAAGGCGGGCATTCTGTCCGGACGGGAGTTTTTCATGCGCTCTTCTCGACCGCCGCGAGGTGGCACTCCTGGCCATGCTGTCGGAGGCCGTTCGCTCTCCCCCGGCTGCTGGGATCCTCGGAGCGCGCTGGGACAGGGTGCCTGAGCGCCATCGTCCACGCTAATCCCGGCCGACGGGCAGGAGCAGTTCGGAAGGAACCGAATACACCCACGGGTCGTTCAGCGGTGACTCCCGCCGCCTCTCTTCTTGGCCTCGCGATTGCACAGGCAACGGGTGCGGCTCGTCCCCGGGAGCACCTATCGAATCCGGGCCGCCGTCAATGCCCTGTCGAGGGAGGCGGCGCCGGCGCCTCTCACGGTCACCAGCACAGCCATGCCCACTGCGAGCACGTGATACTCATAGCCTTCACCCTTCTGGGTTCCGAACCAGTTCATGAAGAAACCGAACTGATAATGAACCATCGCGATCGCCACAAGCATGTTTAAGGCAATGCCCAGAGCTGCAACACGCGAGAGCAGACCCACGATCAAGCCCAGGCCACCGAAAAACTCTGCGGCAATCGCAAGGATTGCGAATAACGCGGGAATATGCATGGTTTTCGTGAAAAAGCCCATGGTGGCGTTGAAACCATCACCGCCAAACCAACCCAACATCTTCTGCGCGCCATGCGCGAAAAATACGACGCCCAGCGCCAATCGCAGGATCGCCGTTGCGGCATCATTCTCTGTGGAAATGAGTTTTCGAAACATTGTGCCTCCAGTCCTTTCTCTCTTACTCTATGCGCCCTTCCATGAGGATTGCTGCCGATCTCCGCGCTCAGCCGGCGGGAATCGGGAGCACCGAGAGGCGGCGCCAAAGGCGGAGGCTCCGGGAATACATGCCTCCCGACGCTCTGACAGATCAGCCTGGCTCCGCAGGCGATCGGCTGCGCCGCGGTCTCGACCGACAACGTTCGTCGACGGGACGGTTGCGACGTCAAGGTATATCTTCTTCACCGAGCTCGCCGCCTCGGCGACGGCCAAAAGGAGCGCCCATAAAGGTCCCCCACGCCCGCAGGCTCCTCGGAGCCGTACTTTTCCTCCCGCCGCTCGTGGCCGCCGTCTCGCTCGCGGCCGACCTCGCCCCGGCTCTCAAGCTCCCGAGGCCGAAGCTCGATTCGGCCGCCACACTCGTCTCTGCGCTGAAAGCGCGGAAGTCGGCGCGGGAGTTCTCTCCCGCGCCGCTCCCCTTGCAGGCGCTGTCGGACCTCCTCTGGGCGGCCGACGGCGTGAACCGCGAAGACGGCAGGCGGACGGCGCCCTCAGCGAAGAACTGGCAGGAGATCGACGTCTACGCCGTACTCCGCGACGGAACGTACCTCTACGACGCGAAGGCGCACGCCCTCCGGGGCGTCGTGGCGGGGGACCTCCGCGCGGCGACCGGGGTGCAGGATTTCGTCGCAGCCGCGCCGCTGAACCTCGTCTACGTGGCGGACCTCTCGCGGATGTCGGGCGCCTCGCCCGGCGACCGCGACTTTTACGCCGCCGCCGACGCGGCCTTCGTCAGCCAGAACGTCTACCTTTGGTGCGCCGCGACGGGGCTTTCGACGGTCGTTCGCGGCTCCGTCGATCGCCCCGCCCTGGCGAAGGCTCTGGGCCTGAGACCCGACCAGCGGATTCTCCTGGCGCAGACGGTGGGCATCCCGAAGTGACGGTCGGTGTAGGGGTGCAATGGGAATTGCCGGGGGCTGTGGCACGTAGAGACCAGATGACCTGCTCCCCGGGGCTGATGTCTCAGAGCGCGGTGGTCCGGGACTACCGGGTGCTCGAGATCGGGAGACGGCGGGCGAACCGCCTCGTGCTAACCGTCGCGGGACAAGTCGCTTCTCGCGGCCCAACCCTATCTTGCCGTCCGGAGCGGATGTCGCCAGTGCTGGTTCGATTAGCAGCCTGAAGGGCAATCACGAAGATCGGCCAAGAGCGCTGGAGTAGGCCGACGTCTGTGCGCGGAGTGGAAAAGCAGAGGCGAAACGCTGGTCTCCGAGCGGCCAGGACGGGCCGCAATTCCCATTGCGGCCCTACACCCTTCGTCGAAACGAGTCTCGAATCAGTAGCGCTCGCCGCGGACTCGGTTCCAGGCGTCACGCGTTGCGTCCTTGATGTCGCCCCAGGTCTCCTTCGCCTGTCCCTTGGCCTTCTCCCAGCCGCGCTCAAGGTCGTTCTCGACCTCATGGAACTTCCGGCCGCGATAGTCCGTGTGGTTCGCGCTCTCCCAGCCGTAACGGTACGCGGGCTCGTACACCGAGTACTCCTTGCCCGCCCGGTAGTAGGGGCGGTTGCGGTAGTTCTCGCGCCAGTAAGCGTTCTCGACTTTGGGATCGAGCGCCTCGCCAGCCGCACGTCCGGCGGCTCCTCCGGCCACTGCACCGACGGTTCCCCCGACCACCGCTCCAACCGGACCACCCACCGCTCCGCCGACCACCGCGCCTGCGACGGCGCCACCGCCGGCTCCGAGGCCTGTGCCTACGGGATGGGAACCAATGCCCTTGGGATTTCTGTCTTTGTCGTCCATTTTCGACCTCCTTAGAAAAAAGGTAAGGAAACTCCGACTTCCTTAGGAAGAAGTATGAGCAAGATCCGTACCGGCAGCACGCGATCCTAAGTATTGTCGTGATCT
>DAIOUV010000132.1:0-2346 GCA_036759345.1 Acidobacteriota bacterium
AAACGGCATCGTTGTGCCAACGTCATCGAGTCGGAGCAGAACCGAAAAGGAGGAGTCCATGGAGAATCCTACGACGATCGCCGTCGACCTGTCCAAGAACGTCTTCGAGATCGCAGTCGAGCGCGAGGGGCGAATCTGCGAGCGGAAGCGCCTGAACCGGCGCCAGATGATCGAGTTCTTCTCGCAGTGCGAGGGCGCGACGGTCCTGATGGAAACGTGCGGCTCGTCGCACTACTGGGGCCGCGTGCTCCAGGCAATGGGCCACACCGTCAAGCTGCTTCCGGCGCAGCACGTCAAGCCTTACCGCATCGGCCAGAAGACCGACCGGCGAGACGCCGAGGCCATCCTGAGCGCCCGCCACCGCGAGTCGATCGTGCCTGTGCCGGTGAAGACCGTCGAGCAGCAGACGATCTGCGCCCTTCACCGCGTGCGCGCGGCCCTGATGAAAACCAGGACCGCCCGGCTGAACACGGTGAGAGGTCTCCTGAGGGAATTCGGGGTGACGATCGCCGAGGGAGCCGAGAGAGTCCTGCCGGCCGTCCGTGAAGCGCTTTCAGAGTCCCCCTCGCCCGTGCCCGAGCCTCTCCACGCGGCGCTTTTTTCGATGATGGCCGAGGCCGGAGAACTCGACGAAAGGAGCGGGCAAGTCGAGAAGCAGCTGAAGGCTCTTTCCAGGACGGTCCCGCTCGTCGAAGGTCTCGAGACAATTCCGGGGATCGGTCTTCTGAACGCCACGGCGTTCTCGGCCATGGTGGGAAACTTCCCGCGCTTCAAGTCGGGACGAAAGTTCGCGAGCTCGCTCGGGCTGACGCCGAAGGAGAGCTCCAGCGGAAAGAGGCGCTGGCTGGGGTCGATCAGCAAGGCCGGAGACCCGTACCTCAGGACGCTCCTGATCGGCGGGGCACGGTCGATGATCCTGGCCGCCCATCGCACGAAAAGACCGCATCGCCTTCAGGCATGGGCACTGGAGGTCGAGAAGAGGCGCGGGCGCAACCGCGCCGCCGTGGCAGTCGCGAACAAGCTGGCGCGCATCATCTGGGCCATCTCAACGCGAGGCGTGCCGTTCAAGCCGCAGTTCGACATTCAGAACACTCCGACAAGCGTTCCTGCCTGAAACGAACGAGAGACCGCAAACCCGTCAGGGCCTTCCCGCCGACGAACGCGAAAGATGCGACAGATGAGCTCGGTCCGACCGACACGGGGAAAAGCCGATAACTCCGCTGGCTCACAGAAGCCGTTGCACAACGATTGGCTCCCCGTGTGCGGATTTCATCCTGGCCCGGAGCCCACGTTGGCTCCAACGAAAGAGGCCGTAGATACGTGTGCCGTCGCGACCCCCTCCGCTCATCACCATCGAGACCGTTCCAAAGCGGCAAGAACCTCGACGACCGAAAGCTCGTGTTTCCTAGAAGGAGAAAACTAGAGACCGCCCGCACTTGATCCACAGGAGGAGTCCAGATACGAGGGGTTAGGCGGCTCAAAATGAGAGCCTTGCGACCTTAAGGTCTCGGGTGGCGCACAGAGCCACGCCAAAGTGGGATGCCCTGCTCCGGGGAGTGTTAGCCCGGCTGGACGGAGGGAGGCGAGAGGCGCCATCGCGCGAGCTACGAAACCGTACCCGAGTATGTCCAGATGTGGTCGACGTGTGCGCCCGCCGGAATGCTTGCGCCCGGAAAGGCGCCCACCGGATTGCCGACCGCCGCCCAGAACTCACCGAAAACAGCGCCTAGCGCCGATGCGGTGAGGCTATGAGCTTGATATTCCCCTGTACCGACCTTCGCGAAGCCGGCCTTCGTCAGTAGGTTTGAGAGGTAGGTTGTCAGTGTGCCGTCGTCTCCATTTAGAGAGAAACGGATGAAACAGCGATGCATGGATGGCCTCCTCCAGAGTACGGTTCGATTGTGGCGATGGCCGCCTAACTAGTATTCGGCTGCAGGGCAGGTTTGTACATGCGGAAGCTTCATGGCGGAAACCGAGGGAAGGTTTCCGCAGGTGGGTGCTTCTTGGTTTCCGCAGATGGGAGCTTTCTGGCGGTCGTTTCGAGGATCGACGCGCCAATTCGGATCCGTCGGGAGAGTCCGAGTTTGACGGCGCGGTCGTAGCGGATCTCCCACAATTTCCTCTCCGGCGACCACCTGCCGCCCGCGCTCCGCATCGCCGCCCTGAGCCGGGTCTCTCCATATTTCACGTCGACGAAAACGTGCCGCGCGGAGCCGGGAATCCACGGCACCTCCTCGACGACAAGCTCTACGGTCTTCATCCTCGTGCGCTTTCTCTCATCATAGCGGTAACAGCCCGTGGAAAAAGTCCTGATTGGTTGAGGCATGAAGGATGCACGGGAATCGG
>DAIOUV010000133.1:0-2257 GCA_036759345.1 Acidobacteriota bacterium
TCAGCTCACGCCCGTAATAAAGCTGGATGATCCTCTTGCACTTCTCTCCAGCTACCCTGAGCGCCGCGCTGACGGCCTGCACGGCATAAAGCCGAGAGATGAGCTTCTCGTCCTGCCTTTCGATCTCTCGGGGCTCGGGAAGAACGCCCTTCGAAACGACGCGTTTTCGGGCCGCCCCGCGCGCCACGGAGGCGTTGATGCAGGCGTTGAGAAACGCGGTCCTCAGATACGCAACCGGGTCCGCGACCCTCGTGTCGCGCGAGAGGATTCGCTCGTAGACGCTTTGCAGGATGTCCTCTGCTTCTTCACCCGTGAAGCGGTAGTCGCCGATTGCGATACGCAAGAATCGCTGTCTGACGAGGGCGTCGATCGCCGCCCAGTTCCAGCGCCGAGACGTCAAGGCCGAACCCCCCTGCCTCTCGCCGCCCGCTTCCTTGCCCGCCGACGGCAGAACGCACGCTGAAGCGTCCGGCTCGCCCGACACGTCCAGTTCGTCAGGCTCGGTATCCGCTCCGCCCTCGGGACCTTCTCGCGGCTCTTTCACAGGCGTCTTCGTCCTCATTATCTCGCACCCAACCGCGGCCAAGCTCGTCCCACGGATACTCTCGCCAGCCGGCTCCTCCTGTTTCTTTTTGCAGCACCGCTAGCGGCTATCAAGTGCTGATCCTGAGCCCCGAAGGATACGACGACGTCGGCGGGCTTACGTTCGAAGGGTACGGGCTGTCAGGGCTTACTCGAGGGTGATCCTCGGTTCTTCGCCTCGCCACGGTCGTATACGCTCCGAACCCTGTCGGCCGTGAACATCCCGGAGTCGAGCACGCGCGAGAACCGGGTGATCCCTTCCGCACATGGACCATGCGCCAGCAGTCGCGGCAGAAGTAGTTGTCGTAGCCGGGAAGGCTGGAGCCGATCGGGGCGAAGGACTCGCGGGCGGGACTGAGGCTCACGATCGCTTCACGGCCAGTGCGGCCAGAGGCGGTGTCATCGGGCGACGGTAGCACTCGTCGCAGAAGCCACCGCCGGATTCGCTCCAGCGTCGAGGGAATCTGCGAGACTTCTCCCGTTGAACATCGCCGACACCATCAAGGGCGCCAGGCGGGCCTTCAAGATCGCCGACACCATCAAGGGCGCCAGGCGGGCCTTCAAGATCGCCGACCGCGGCTGCTGGTCCGGCTCGGCGAAGACGAGACGCTCGCACTCGAAGACGAGACCCGGTCTAGGATCAGTCTGAAACGCCGTCTGGAAGGCCCCCAAGCGCTCCCTCAGGAGGGTCGACGAGGCCTCGCCCGCATGAAAGGCACGACCCAGGGGAAGCCCCGTCGGGATAATCATTTACCGAATCAGCGCAATGCGCATTTGAACGCGGGGGCTGTAGGGGTGCAATGGGAATTGCCGGGGGCCTGTGGCGCGTGAAACCGGAGCCATTCTGTCTCTTTCTCGGTGCGGCCGAGGCATTTTGACCCCGCCCCGTAGACGGGCATTCTGGCCCGGCGGGGGCCCTTCATGCACTCTTCCCGACCGCCGCGAGACGGCATTTCTGGCCAGACTGTCGGCGGCGATGCGCCCGCCCTGGCTCTTCCCGCCCTCCTGCGCGCTGCGCACCTTCTCGGCCTCGCCCTCGGCTCGGCGCTCGGAAAGCTGCGCGAGTCACGTGTGACGGCTGCGAGGATGTTCGAAAAGGCCGAGGAGCAGGTCCTGCTTCTCAGAATGATGCGCGAGGCTGCCGAAATCCTCGGGGCGCGCTGGGACAAGGTGCCCGAACGCCAGCGCCCGCATTACCCGCCCGAGCAGCGCTTCCGGATCCTGCGCATCCGGAGCTTCCTCGGCCTCTCGCAACGCGAGACAGCGGCGATGTTCCGAGTGTCGGCCGAGACGGTCGCACGATGGGAGATGGAGGCGATGAGTCCCGGCGGGGAGGGTCCACGTCCCCTCGTTGCACCTGCCCCTCCTGTCCGGCGCTTCGCTGACGTTGTGAGGGCACTCGTAAAGACGATGGAGCTCGCCGGCTTCGGCGGGAATGATCTGATCGCTCGGACGCTGGCCCGCGCGGGCTGGAAGCTGTCGGCGCGGACGGTAGGACGGATCCGCAAGGAGCGCTGGCCGGCACCCCGGGTGCCGGAGCCGGCCTCGACGGTTCCGCGGGCCGTGAGGGCAAAGCGCCCGAATCACGTCTGGATGGTGGATCTGACGGACGTCAGGGCCCTCACTCAGATCCGTGATGACCTTCTTCGCCTCAAGCCGCGGGTTCTTCGCAAGG
>DAIOUV010000134.1:0-2256 GCA_036759345.1 Acidobacteriota bacterium
CCCCAGGTCCGGAAGGCCTTCGAAGAGGTCGTCGAGCGCCATCCTGGAACCGACTATGCGAAGGCCGCGGCGCGAACGCTGGCGGCGTTCGACGCGCCCAAGGCCGACGAGGGCGCGGTCGCGAGCCTTTCGGGTGATCTCGCCACTTTCGAGCTGCCGTCACTCCTCCAGAGCCTCGCGGCCTCGGAGGTCACGGGGACGCTGACCATGAGAAACGCACCCGGTGCGGTCACCGGACGCCTCCTGATCGAATCCGGGCGGATTCGATCCGCCGAGAGCGGTGCCCTGCGCGGAGACGATGCGGCCTACCAGCTCTTCGAGCGCCCCGGCGGAGGAACGTTCGCGTTCGTGAAGCAGACGAACCTGCCGCCCCGGGCCGAGGGCGAACCGCCCACCCGCGAGGTCGTCTCGATCCTGCTCGAAGGCATGCGCCGTTACGACGAATTCCAGCGGTTTTCCGCGCTCGTTCCCGACGAAATCGTTCTCAAGCAGACCGGTTCGAAGCCCACGCCCGAGCCTGAAGAGCCCGACACCTCATTTCAGCAGGGGGTCTGGGCGAAAGCCGTGTCGGGGCTGAGCGCATGCGCGATCGAAGCGGCCGTCTTCGCCGACTCGTTCCGGATCCGAAGGCTGCTCGCGCGCTGGGTCGAGGACGGAAGCCTGAAGCCGGCTTGAACGAGCGCTCCGGGCTCACGCGGGGCGCCGAGCGCCCCGCGGAGCCACGCGGAGAGGTGTCAGAAGTAGAAGACCTGAACCTGGATCGTGTACTGGTTTGTCGAGGCCACGTTCGGGTTGTCCGGGGCGTCCGTGCGCCCGAACCCGGCTTTGATGTTGAAGTTCGCCCCGTAGGGATAAAAGCCGAGGCCCCCCTGGTATTTGGTCCTATTGAGTGTCTTATTCACGTCGTCCGAGTATTTCTGTTGCTCGTAGCGAACAAACGGCATGATCTTCGGCCCGCCCAGGAAGAATCCGGCTTCAACGAAGAGGTCGTCCTGCTTGTAGAGCGCCGGGCTCTTCGTGGCCGTCGGAGCCGTGAAGCCGAACGTGTTTCCGCCGTCGTAATGGATGTAGTCGGCCTGCGCCGTGATGCCGTTGCCTCCGCCGACGGGAAAGTCGAAGAAGACGTCGCCGGCATACGCGCTGTAATCGCTCTGCGCGTCGTAACCCGCGCCGATCGCGAGGATCTTCTTCTTGCCGAAGTACGTGCCCGCGTAAAACTGGCCCTTCTCGACGTCGAACACGTCGTACTGCACGCGCCCCGTGAACCGGAACGAGTTCTTCACGCCGGGAGCGCGGAAGCCGGAATAGACGCCCGCGCGGTACTCGAGGTGGTCGTCCGCGAAGTAGCCCTTCGCCTGGAAGCCCGTATCGCGTCCGACCGACGACTGCGTTGGGGCGCTTTCCTGGAAGGAAAAGGTTCCGTAGTCCATCGAGACGAGGCTCGCGGCGCTCGAGTTGCAGTTGCGGCAGAGCGGAATGAGGATGAGGCCGCCCTGGATCGCGAACTCGTTCGCTATCTTCCACTCGACGAACGCGTCCTGAACGATGAAGCCCGTGCCCGGCGCCTTCACGCCGGTCGTGCCGCTCGTCAGGGTCTGCGTGGACTTTCCGAGATTCGGGTTGTCGGTCATGAAGAAGAACGTGACGTCCTTCGCGACCTGCCCGCCGACGAAGAACCTGGCTCGGCGCAGAAACAGGTTCTGCTGGAACCCGGCCGTTTCCCCCACGGCGTTGGACTGGCCGTTCCAGTCGGCCCAGCCCTGCAGCAGGATGCCGAGCTTGAAGTTGACGGTGTCGTTCACCTTGATGATGGCCTGGGCATTCGCGATTCCCGGCAGAAACGCGATGAGCAGGGCAACGGAAACGAGGGCGAAACGGTTCAGACTCATCCTTGAACGCACACCTTCCTCCTTCACGTCAGCACGCCTACGAGCGGCACGATTGGAACGCATTTATGCCGAAACGATAGTCATGAGGTGGATTCCGCGTCAACAGGAATCTTTCGTTTTCGAGTAATGCATCTGCATTGACGTGGAGCCAGTATTTCGGCTTGACATCGACCGGGAGTCTGAAAGACTCCCGGTCAATCTTGTTCGACGTGAATTCAGCCTATGGAGTCCGCTTCGCGCAATCGCGCAGCGGCAGCCCTGCCTCACATGAGGCGGGCGCCGCCGGTCCGGAAGTACCGGGCGTCCTCTCCATCGTGTGCATTAACGCGGCACAGGTGTCTGGATCGAACTGGAAAAGGAAACTTTG
>DAIOUV010000135.1:0-2184 GCA_036759345.1 Acidobacteriota bacterium
TCACGGAGTCGGCGAGCGTGCCGATCGTGTCGACGTTCGAGGCGGCGGGACCGCAGTAGAGGGAGGGGTCTCGGGCGTCGGGTGGCCCTTGACCACCACACCGATCTCGACGTCGCGTGAGGCGTCTAAGATGCGCGCGCCGGGCGGCGGTACGTTGTCGAGCCGGAGCGTCAGACTTCCCGCCCCCACCAACGGGATGCGAAGAAGGCTGGCGAACGACGACGAGCCACTCTCGATGCGAACCGGAAGGGCGCCCGACCTCAGGCGGAACATCAGGCGCCCCGGGACACCCTCGAGCCGAGCCACTTTCCCGTCGAAGGAGAGGTGCTTGAACGCGAGAGGATCGACGAGAAGAGGGGTGAGGGGAGGCAGGAGGAGCAGGATGCGATCGCCGCGCGCGACGTGCCGAACCTCTCCGGCCGAGAGGAGCGTTTCGCAGGCGTCGCGGGTTTCCCGGCGGCGAAGGGCGGGCACGGACGCCAGATCGACGTCGATTGCGGAAGCGCCGAGCTCGCGGTAGATCGCGAGCGTCTCGCTCGGGGGTCGCGTATGGCTGACGGCGTCGAGCCAGAAGTGAACGGGAGTCGGGAAAGACTGGAATCCGTTGAGAACGCGGCGCCCGTGAAAGAGCTGCTCGACCCACGCGCGCTCGGATGTGGCCCTCTCGAACGGATAGACGGCGACGATCGCATCTCGATCGAGCGCCTGAAGGACGTCCTGGAACGGCGAAGGCCCGGGAAGGGCCGACGCGACGATCGGCCGCGGCCAGACGTCTACGGCGAGGAGCGCGATGAGGGCGCAGACGACGACGCGCGCAGGCGGGGACGAACGGAAATGACGCGCGGTGGCTGCGAGCGAGAGAACGACGCAGGCGGTGACCGCGAGGGAGAACCATTGATCCCAGCGGAAGAGGCCCCGCATCGAGGAGAAGACGGGAACGTGTGTGAAAAGCCGCCAGGGGCCGGGAAGAAGCGGCCGGCCGAGAAGATGGATCGTCGGGCCGAGGGCGAAAAGGAACGTCGCGGTGGCGAGAGCTCCCCACAGGCGGATGTCGGTTTCGGGGCAAGCGGGATCGAGTCGCAAAGAGACGGGGCGGTGGACGCGAGGCAGGAGAAGCCAGAGCCCCCCCACGGTGAGAGCGAACAGCCCCGGAAAGAAGCCGGGTGAGCCGGGCGGAAAGCCGGGAAGGAGCCCGTCGAAAACGGCCTTGAGAGGCACCGAGAACCCGGAATGGTGAAGGAGCGACGCAAGATCCGCGGACTGACCCTCGAACGTGCGCATTGAGACCTTCACGTCGAAATCGCGGGCGAGCCTGAAGAGCGGACGGTGCACGAGGACGAGCGGAAACGCCGCCACGGCGCCCGCTACGAGAAGAAGGGGCAGGCGGCGGCGCCTCGCGGGCTGGACGAGGCCGCATGCGGCGAGGACGAGGCCGGCGGTGATCGCTCCCATGAGAAGGCCAGAGAGACTTCCCATCCCGATGGCGAGCCACGTCGCGCCGAAGAGCAGCGCATCGCGCCACCGGCCGCGGCGCAGGACGTCCAGTCCGAAGGCGATCGCAAGCGGCACGAGTCCGGCCCACAGGACGCTCAGAACGCCGACGCTGTTCAGGCGCCCCTGCGACCAGGTGAAGAGGAGAGCTCCCACGAGAGCGGGCCAGCCAGGACCGGCGAGGCGGAGAAAGAGCGCGCCCGCGGACCAGAATGCGAAGACGCAGGCGAGGGCGTACGCCACGTTGTACCCGGCGGCGGGCGAGCCCGAGAGTCGCGCCCACGGGTACCCGACGATCGCTTCGGCGAGGTAACCCTCGGAGAGCCCCCACGAGTCCGGATAGGGCGCGAAGACACGGTCGTCGCGGTTCCACGCCTCGCCGCGCTCGAACCGGCTCCACGCCCTCCCGAGCACGGACGTCGCGATGGCGGCATCCCCGAGCTGGCAGCCTCCCGGCGGCGGTCCGCAGGGCACGAGTTCGAGAGGATGCCGCGCCACGTCGGCGAGGAACGGAAGAGGCCCGAGAAGGCCGAGAACGAGAAGAACGGCACGGAAGGCGCGTGGCGAAAGCGAGAGGTCGCTCACGGCTCGAGTGCGGCGAGAAGGGCGGCGTGGAACGCGGCGGGGACCTCGAGCGGCCCGTCATGTCCGGCGCCGTCGAGGACGACGAGGCGCGCCCCGCGCATCTTCGAG
>DAIOUV010000136.1:0-2067 GCA_036759345.1 Acidobacteriota bacterium
CGTCCACGAAGCCAAGACCCATTTCTCGAAGCTTCTCGTCCGGTTGAGCCAGGGGAGGAGATCGTGATTGGAAAGGCGGGCCGCCCGGTGGCCCCAAGAAAGACGCTTACGGCCTGATGGGTGTCGGCTGGCTCTGGCTTCTCGATCCCGACACGCGGACGGTCGAGACCTTCGCGAGCGTGAGAAGCAAAATGATAGCGGGACCGGCCTTTGGCGCTTCCGACCACGTCTCCGCGCCGCCGTTCGAAAGTCTTCGGCTCCCCCTCGACTCCATGTTCCCGAGTGGCTGATACGCCTGCGCCGTTTCGGTGACCGCGCGCCCCATCCCCCTACCGCCACCACCCCGTCACGTCGATCACGAGGTCCGAGGTGCCCACCGCGAATCCGGACGCCACCGTGACGTTCCTCGCGGGCGTGCCGGACAGCCCGAGGATCGCGTTATTCGTTAGGCGGCAGTACCTCTATGCGCCAGAGCTCGCTTGGCGGGTAGCGGAAGCACGACTGGGCGGAAGTATTCGATGGGGTAAAGGTAGTCTTCGCCTGACTCGTCCACAATCCTGATCAGTGACTTCGGGTCGCTGGTCAAGGGCTGAAGGTACTCGTAAAGCTTGCGAACCTCCAACGAGGCCGCGTAACCAGGATTCGCCACGCACAGCAAAAAACCCTTGACCCTTTTACGTGATGCGCCGCTTGATCTTGAGGTCCTTTCGGCCGACACCCGTCGCTTCGTACCAGTGGACTTCCGCCCGGAAAATCTCGCCGGTGCTGTTGAGGCGGACGATCGCGACGCCTTTTCGTTTCCGCCAGCGCCCACGCCCGTATGCTCGCCGGAGGCGGCTGAGCTCCCGGATGCGCGAACCGACCGCGATCGTCTCGATTTCCCAGATGGGACCGATGATGTCGAATTCCATTGAATCGGCGTCGCCTTCCTTTCCTTCATGGTCCGATTCTAACTGTCTTGACCGCGCAGGCGACGTTTCTCCAGTTGCCAGGACTCGAGTGGGTTCGGCGGCGGCGCCTAAGACGGAGCTCCGCCCCTCCTACCGCCACCACCCCGTCATGGTTTCCCTCGCCGGGCTCGATGACCCAGTTTCAGGCGGCCCACTGGGAGCGCGGCGGGCTCGTCTACTACCGGCTTCGCGGCTGGACACGGTAGGCCGGACGTGACCTGACCTCCATCCTCGCTGCTTGAAGGGAGCCGTCCTTCTTCCCACTTTCAACACGAACCGGGACATCCCAATGGGGCGGGCACATTACGAAATCATCGAGGACGCCGGGCCGGCCTCCGCTTCCAGCGCGTATATACTCGTCGTGTAGACAGAAGGAGGTTCGGCATGCGCACCACGAGGATCTTCAAGAGCGGCAACTCGCAGGCCGTCCGCTTGCCTAAAGACCTGCAGTTCAACGTCCGAGAGGTAGAAATTCTTCGCCGAAGGGGCGAAATCGTACTTCGAAAAAGACCGCGCACCGCCGGCGATCTCTATCGGGCGCTGACGGCAATTCACTTGCCGGAGGACTTTCCCGACACGATCGGCGACGTTCCGGCCGAATTACCCCCGCGGCTCTGATGCTCCATCTTCTCGATACCGACACCGTCATTTACATCCTGAAGCGCCGGCCTCCGGATGTCGCGGCGCACTTCGAAAGGTGCTCTCCAGAAGAGGTAGCCATCTCGGCCGTCTCGATCGCCGAATTGATGTACGGTGCCGAGAAGAGCCAACATCCCGTGAGGGCGCGACGGGCGGTCGAGAGGATCGCCGATCTTCTTAGGGTCCTTCCCTTCGACGAAGGCGCGGCCCGAGTCTACGGAAAGGTCCGCAGCCATCTCGAGAAGCTCGGAACTCCGATCGGGGCCCTCGATACCCTGATCGGCGCCCACGCCCTCTCCGCGCGTGCCACGCTCGTCACGAACAACATACGAGAATTCGAGAGGATTCCCGGCCTGAGGGTGGAGAACTGGACTGTGGCTTGACGGGATCGGGCAAGAGTGAACTTCTCTCGAATAAGATGAGGTCGTGACGGACTTGCCGGACTCCACTTCGGATCTTGACGCCGGGCTCCGAGAGG
>DAIOUV010000137.1:0-2046 GCA_036759345.1 Acidobacteriota bacterium
AGGCGCCCGTCGAAGTGCACGGCAAACTGATTCAGGGCGTCCTTCCATCTCCAGATCGGCATCGTCCAGCGCTGCTCGGCTCTGATGAGGGCCAGGTACAGGAGTTTCGTGGCGGCCTCCTCGCTCGGGAAATGGCCTCGGGTCTTGATGATCTTGTGAAGCGAATAGTTCAGCGATTCGATCGCGTTGGTCGTGTAAATCACCTTGCGGATCTCCCTCGGGAAGGCCAGAAACGGGATCACCCTCTGCCAGTTCGCCCTCCAGCTTTTTCCGATCATGGGATACCTCACGCCGAAAGCCGAGGCTTCGAAGGCCGAGAGCGCCGCCTCGGCCAGGACGTCGGTCTGGGCCGAGTAGATCGGCTTGAGGGAAAGGGCCACGGCCTTGCGGTCTTTCCACGTCACGAAGCGCAGCGCGTTTCTGAGCATGTGGACGATGCAGGTCTGGACCGTCGTTCTCGGGAACACGGCTTCGATGGCCTCCGGAAAGCCTTTGAGGCCGTCGCAGCACAGGATCAGGATGTCCAGGACGCCGCGGTTCTTGAGCTCGGTCAGGATCTTCAGCCAGAACTTCGCCCCTTCCGTGCCCTCGAGCCACAGGCCCAGGACCTCCTTGGTCCCGCCCATGTTGACTCCGATGGCCAGATACGCCGACTTGTTCGTGACGGTGCCCTGGTCGCGCACTTTAATGACGAGCGCGTCGAGGTAGACGATGGGATAGACGGCCTCGAGCGGCCGGCTCTGCCAGGCCTTGACCTCTTCGATCACGGCCGAGGTCACCCGCGAGATCAGATCGGGCGAAACATCGACGCCGTAGAGCTCCTGAAGATGCCCCTGGATCTCCCTGACCGTCATCCCACGCGCGTACATCGAGATGATCTTTTCGTCGAAGCCGTCGAAGTGGGTCTGGTGTTTCTTGACGAGCTGCGGCTCGAAGCTGCCGTTGCGGTCTCGGGGCACTTCGATCGGCATCTCGCCCGACTCGGTCTTGAGCGTTTTGTCGCTCGTGCCGTTTCGCGAGTTGCCCGAGCCTCGCCCGGCGGGCTCGTGCTTCTCGTACCCCAGGTGCTCGGTCATCTCGGCAGACAGCGCTTTCCCTACCAGCGCCGCCGTCAGCTGCTTCAAGAGCCCTTCAGGCCCCAGCAGATCCTCCGGCTTCTTGTACCCCTCCAAAAGCTCCTTCAGAACCTCGTCCCGAATCGCCATGGTGCCCCGTCCTTTCAGGCAGGACCCATCTTCCTCTTCTTCCACTTACACGAAAGTCAGGACAGGCTCGATACGTCTTCCCGGGTTCGACGCGGAGCAAACCCTCATGGATAAAGAGGCAGACAAAGTCCTCCCGAACGATTCTTCGCGACCATCGCCGTATGCTTGCACGCATCTCGCGGACAGAACACTAGCGTCCCTGACACCCTCCTGGTTCCGCAGCTCAGGGGCGACTGGTCACGGCCTCGGTTGAGGGGTCGTAGCGCTCGACGACGCGTTCAGCCATGAGCAGGCGGCGTCTTTCCACGCCGCCGGTCAGGCGAGCTTCATCGAGCTGCCGCTGGTGAAGACGCCCTAAGGTCAGTGTCTCTTGAAGTACTGAACGTCGCGCTCGTGCTTTTCTGCCGCCTGGCGCGTCTTGAATGTGCCAAGGTTGCGCCGTTTGCCGGTTTTCGGATTCTTCTTTCGCGAGTACAGCCGATACCGGCCGTCCTTGAGCTTTCGGATCATCCGCATTTCCTCCACGAGCTCTGGACCGCGACCCCGCGAGGCGGACGGTCGGGCATCTAGGGCCCCCGTCCGTACAGAATGCCCGTCTACGGGCCGGGATTGAGAAAGAAACCGAGGGCTTGACTCTGGTCTCTACGCGCCACAGCTCCCGCAATTCCCATTGCGCCCTACAGCATGCGGGACAGGGCCTCTTTTACGGTGGCAACGAATTTTGGCATTAGGGTGGACTTCGACATGTATTCACGCCCGCCGATCTTTCCTTTTCCAGCCTCCACCTCATCCTCCGAGACCAAAGAGGTGAGAAAGATCACCGGTATCTTTTTGGTGCTCG
>DAIOUV010000138.1:0-1944 GCA_036759345.1 Acidobacteriota bacterium
GAGGACACGGACGCTCCTCGTCAATCACGTCCGCGGAGCGGTCAAGGCGACGGGACACCGGGTGAAGAAATGCTCGACGCGGACGTTCACGGGCCAGGCGGTGGGCGAGATTCCCGAGGAGGTGCGCGAAGCGTTGTCGAGCGTCGTGAAGACGATCGAAGTCGTGTCGAGACAGATCCTGGCGCTGGACGGGCGAATCAGGGAGCTCGGGAAAACGAAGTACCCCGAGACCGCGTTGCTGCGGCAGGTAGGAGGAGTGGGCCCGATCGTGGCGCTGGCCTACGTGCTGACGCTGGAGCATCCGGGTCGCTTCCGGAAGAGCCGTGCCGTCGGGCCCTACCTCGGACTCGTGCCGGCGCGAAGCCAGAGTGGGGATTCCGATCCGCAACTGCGCATCACGAAAGAAGGAGACGCCTTCCTGCGCCGGCTTCTGGTCCAGTCGGCGCAGTACATCCTCGGGCCGTTCGGAGGGGACTGTGACCTCAGACGTTTCGGCCGGGCGCTGTCGGCCCGAGGGCAACGCAACGCGAAGAAACGGGCCGTCATCGCCGTCGCACGAAAGCTGGCCGTGCTCCTGCATCGGCTGTGGAAGAGCGCAGAGGTCTACGAGCCGCTTCGCAAGACCGGAGCTTCCCGGGACGCGGCCGTAGCGGCGTAAGAAACCAGCGAAAGAAAACAGCGAGAGGACCCGATCAACCGTGGCCATCCCGATTCGAGTCAACGCCCCGTCAGGACAACTGCGCAGCGGACTCCGGTCCCCACGAGCTTCGGCCCGCGGCGGAAAACCGGTAACGAGATTGCAGTGCCCTTTCGGATTGGACCCCCTCATGCACCGGGCCAGCAAGACATGGCCTACACGAGTGCGAATGGAAGCTCGGCGACCAACTCGAACCCGGGGACTCCCACCGGAGATCTCAGCCCTCTCTTGACTACGACCGGCCTTCTCATGGAAGTCCGCTGCAGCGCGTTGTTAGCCGGCATCCGCTGCGGCCAAGCGAGCGGGCGTCGTGAAGTAATAGAGGACGGAAAGAAGGACTGCGAGTAACGCCATTGCTCCCCACCATGCGACCAGAATCGGATGCTCGAGAGGTGTGAACGCGAGCAGGACGACGTATCCGGCGTAAGCAGCGGGGTTGATTACGCGAGCGAGGGGATAGGACACGAATTCGGCGACCAGTCCAAGCACGAGTGCGGCCGCAAACAGTCCGAGCCCAAGGTGCAAGACTTCTTGAGGGCGCGACAGGGCCCGCGGTAAGAAGTCAAGAGCGAGTGGGAGCCCGATAAGTACGACGAGCGAGGAGCGAACCAAGACAACGATGCGCAATGGGTTGTCGCGAATTCCATCACGTACGGTGCCGACGGTGCTCATTGGCTGTGCCGCCTAACGATATCGAGTTCAGCGGCGAGCGTAGCGAGATGGGATGAGAAGGCCGGTCTCCCCAACGCAGTCGGAAAATCCGCTGCAAAGATGTTGCGGGCTCGAGGCCCAGAAGGGAGACCGGCCGTGAAGAAGCGTAGCACCGGGAACGGGACCGAGGGGATGGGGGCGTGGACGGTGGGAATGGATCTGGGAGATCGGACGAGCCACATCTGTGTGCTCGACGAAGGAGGGACGGTTGTCGAGCGGGGCAAGGTCCAGACGACTCGGGAAGGCTTGAGGAAGCGGTTCGAGGAGCGGAGGCGAATGCGGATCGCGCTCGAGGTAGGGACGCACTCGCCGTGGGTCAGTCGGTTTCTGAAGGAGCTCGGACACGAGGTGCTGGTTGCCAACCCCAGGAAGACCCGGCTGATCTACCAGAGCCGTGGGAAGCAGGACCCGGTGGATGCCGAGGCGCTGGCGAGGATCGCGCGGCTGGACCCGAAGCTTCTCTACCCTGTGGAACACCGGGCCGAGAGCGTCGCGCAGGACCTGGCTGTCCTCAGGGCGCGGGATGCGCTGGTGAG
>DAIOUV010000139.1:0-1571 GCA_036759345.1 Acidobacteriota bacterium
TCGGTCGCGGAGTTTACGGGATGCGCACCGGCGGCGTTTGGCGGCGGACGCGCGTCCGCGATAGAGTCTCGCGAAATCCCGAGGAACGAGGGAAGGAGATTCTGCGAATGAGAAGAGCACTCTGGAACGGCCTCGCGGCGTGTGTCGCAATCGTGGTTCTGATGGCGTCTCCCGACGTCCTTGCCGCCAAAAAAAAGACGCCGACGTCGGCTGCCGAGGCGTCGAGCGCCTCCACGGCGGCCGACAAGGCCGCAAAGACCGAGAAGGTGAACCTGAACACGGCCGACGAAAAGGCGATCGCCGGCGCCAAGGGCGTCGGGGACAAGCTCGCGAAGGAGCTCGTCAAGAACCGCCCTTACAAGACGTGGGAAGAGGTCTCGAAGGTCAAGGGCGTCGGCTCGGGCAAGAAGCTCGACTCCCTCAAGAAGGTTCTCAAGCTGACCGAAGGCATCGCCACGAAGGACGAGGCGACGTCCGCATCCTCTTCACCTTCTAAGAAATCCTCCTCTTCTTCTTCCGAGAAGCTCGCGCCCGGGACGAAGATCAACATCAATACCGCCTCGGCCGAAGAGCTCGACAAGCTGCCGGAGATCGGGCCTGTGAAGGCGCAGGCGATCGTCGAGTACCGAAAGGCGAACGGCCCCTTCAAGTCGGCGGAGGACATCGAGAAGGTCAAGGGCATCAAGGAAGGGACATTCGCGAAGATCAAAGACTTCATAGTGGTCAAGTAAAGGAGGCCGCGCCAGCCCGGAAACGAGCGTGAGGTAGCCTCAGCGCCCCCAGTTTTCGACGGCCAGCGCCTCGAACGCCCGAAAGTCGGCGACGTTGCGCGTCACGAGGATGAGTCCGTTGACGCGGGCGATCGCCGCGATTTGACCATCGGCGAACGGAGGCGTTTTCCCGAGGCGGGAAAGCCGGGCGCGCTCGATCGCGTGAACCTCGGCAGCAGGAGTGTCGTACGAAAAGACCGGGAGGGTCGGTCCGACGACCTCCCGTAGATACGTTTCGATCAGCCCGCGCTTCCGGGCGCTTTTCGAGATCCCCGCGCCGAACAGCATTTCATGCCACGTGACGCTCGAGGTCGCGATCTCGCCCTGATGCTTTTCGAGGCGGCTGAGGATCGAAGGCTCGGGTATGGGCCGAAGCGGCTCCGAGAGAATGTCGGTGTCGAGCAGGTAGCGGGAGCTCAGATGTTCACCGGGCGCCCGGGCGACTTGTCACGGAGCCTTCCGAAGAAGGACCGGTCGATTCCGCCGCTCTTGAGGTCGTTTGCCTTTCGAAACCGGCGAAGGGCGGAAGCGAAGGAACCCCGGGCTCCCGCGAGCGTCTCGAACTCGCGAACCGAAACGATCACGGCGACGGGCCTTCCCCGTCGCGTCAGCTCCACGGGCGGCCCGGTTTCGACGTCATGAACGACCCTTGCGAGGCGATTTCGCGCGTCGGCGATGGACAGGCTTTTCGGCATGTGACCTCCAGATAGCCATCCAGAGCGCCATCATACAGCCTCAGAACGTCCGCGTGTAGACGTACGTGAAGCCGGTGACCCGGCACTTCTTGACCGGGGGCTGGAA